>NZ_JAALGE010000029.1 GCF_011057645.1 Marisediminicola senii
GTCGGCGACGAGGATCTGCCAGGCGTTCTCGGTGCCCCAGACCTCGGTGTCGGCGTAGTAGTCCCAGAGGCGGTCGTAGGTGACCCCCTCGAGGTCGCGGCCGGGGATGGATGCGACGACCGCCGCGACCGCGTCGGCCGGCGTCTCGTAGCCGAGGTCCTTGGCGTACGCGCCGACGGTGTCGGAGGCGAGCAGGTAGGACGCGACGCCCTCGGCAGAGCCGTCCCCGGCGCCGAGCGGGCCGCTGGGCAGCACGGCGTAGTCGATGTCGGGCCCGACGGCGAGCGCCATGTTGGTGGGGAGGGTCCACGGGGTGGTGGTCCAGGCGAGGGCCCGCACGCCGGTGAGCCCGAGGGCCTCGGCCTTCGCCCCGTCGAGCGGGAACGAGACCGTGACGGTCTGGTCCTGGCGCATCTTGTAGACGTCGTCGTCCATGCGCAGCTCGTGGTTCGACAGCGGCGTCTGGTCGTGCCAGCAGTACGGCAGCACCCTGAAGCCCTCGTAGGCGAGGCCCTTGTCGTGCAGCTGCTTGAACGCCCAGATGACCGACTCCATGAAGTTCACGTCGAGGGTCTTGTAGTCGTTCTCGAAGTCGACCCAGCGCGCCTGCCGGGTGACGTAGTCCTGCCACTCGCCGGTGTACTTCAGCACCGACTCGCGGGCGACGGTGTTGAACGCCGCGATGCCCATCTCGTCGATCTGGTGCTTCTCGGTGATGCCCAGCTGGCGCATCGCCTCGAGCTCGGCGGGCAGGCCGTGGGTGTCCCAGCCGAAGCGGCGGTGCACCTGGAGGCCGCGCATGGTCTGGAAGCGCGGGAACAGGTCCTTGGCGTACCCGGTGAGCAGGTGGCCGTAGTGCGGGAGGCCGTTGGCGAATGGGGGGCCGTCGTAGAAGGTCCACTCCGGGCTGCCCTCGCGCTGCTCGATGGAGGCGCGGAACGTGTCGTCGCCCTTCCAGAACGCGAGGATGCCGTTCTCGATGCCGGGGAAGCTCGGCGACGGGGACACGGTGCGGGGCGAGCCATCCGCGGGATTCGATCCCTTGGGGTAGGTCATTTCTCTCCTGGACAGACGGTGAGCGCGAGACGCTCTGCTGTACGAGGACGACGACTGCCCGATCGGGCATCCATCGCGGTACCACCCCGCTTGCCGCCCCGGAGGGTGGCCGCTTGTTCGTTGGCGATGACGGGCCAGCCCCGTTCGGGTCTACTGGGGAGCCTCGCGGCCCCTGTTCTTCCGAAGACTCCCCGGTGATGGCCGGATCGGTGTCGTTGCTGCAATGGTAGCCGACTCGGTGGGCCGGCCTCCCGTTCCGGCGCACGTGAGATAGCTCTCATCTTCACCACGCGTGGGACGGCGCGGGGCAGGATAGATAAATGCGCCGCACCATGATCACGATGCTGGCGGCACTGGTCGTCGGCGTGCTCGTCGGCGTCGGCGGTGTCTCCCTCGTGCTCGCCATGGTTCCCATCGACCGGGAGGGGCAGGTGCAGGACGTCGACCCGATCGTGGTCACCCCCGTTCCCCCCTCCGGGTCCGAACCGCCCGACGGTGCAGAACTGCCTGCCGAACCGGCGGATCCGGTCGATCCCGCGGTGCCGGCCGAACCTGCGGCACCCGCGCCCGCGGAGCCCGCACCCGCCCCGGCCCCCACCCAGGCCCCCGCGCCGGCACCGGCTCCCGTGCAGGCACCGCCGCCGGTGAACCTCGACGACGACGACTTCGATGACGACGACGGGGATGACGACGTCGACGACGACGATGACGACTGACGGCACCGGCGACATCCTGCTCGCGGTGGCGGAGTCGATCGGCCACAGCCTCGTCGAGGCGCGCACCGTGCAGGTGGAGCCGGGCGCTGGCGGGATCATCAGCGGGCACGAGGTCGTGCTCGAGGCGGCGGACGGCACCCGGCGCTCCGAGACGGTGTACCTCGAGACCGACCCGCGCAGCACGGATCGTGCCGGGGTGCTGCACCTGCGCGACGACGACACCGGGTCGGTCGTCGCCGTCTGGCTGTACCCCGCCGACCCCGAGCTGCCCGCGCTCCCCGCCTCGGTGTTCCCCGCAGCCGCGGCCGCCCTCCTCGCGCGGCTCTCCCTCGACGCCACCGACCTCACCCTCGAGGTCGCCACGTACCGGCCGGGCAAGCGGGCCGTGGTGCGCATGACGACGGCATCCGGCACGTTCTACCTCAAGATCGTGCGACCCGCCTCCGCCGCGCTGATCGCCGACGCGCATGCCGGCTGGGCGTCATGCGGCCTGCCGGTGCCCGAGGTACTCGCCTTCTCGCCGGAGGGGCTGGTGGCGATGTCCCCGCTCGCCGGGGTCGAGGCCGCATCGGTGGTCGGGGCGATCGCCGCAGACGACGCCGCGATCGAAACGACCATCGACGCGATCCACGCCATCACCACGCGGATCGGCATCATCCCGAGCGATGCCCCCGCCCGCCCGTCGCTGGTCAGCCGCCTCGACTGGTACCTGGGCAGGGCGGAGTGGCTGGCCGGGTCGGCTGGCATCCGCGACCTCGGCGCGTCGATCGAGGCGCTGTACCGGCGCGGGGGCGACCCGACCCCGAACGTCACCGTGCACGGCGACCTGCACCTGGCGCAGCTCTTCGTCGACCCGGCCCAGCCGCACCGCATCACCGGGGTGCTCGACATCGACACCAGCGGCACCGGCGATCCGGCCGACGACTGCGCCGCGCTCTGGGCGCACTGCCACGCCCTCGCGCAGCACCGCCTCGACCAGGGCGACGCACGCGACGCCGGCGCGGCCACCCGTCTCGCGGCGCGCCTGCAGGCGCGGTGGCCCGGTCACCGGGAACCGGGCCTCGCCGACCGCGCAACGGCGATCGCGGCGACCCAGCTGCTCGGGCACGCCCTCTCCGGCACGATTCCGGTGGCCCGCGCAATCGCCCTCGCCACCGAACTCGTCGCGATCCGACAGCATGAGAGACCTCTCACCGCCGTATAGTCCCCGTCTCATGCGGTGCTCGCACCATGGGAGTACAGACGGTCCCGCCCCAGGGACGACACGGACTGAAAGAGGATTCGCACCATGGACTCACGCAAGAAGTGGACCGCCGTCGGCGCCGCATCGGCACTCGGCTTCGGCCTGCTCGGAGGGGGCGCCCTCGCGAGCGCCAACGCCATGACCCTGGTCGACAGCACCGGCCGCGACACCGGCATCGCCAGCATCACCTCGGTCGGCGACCGCTCCAACGAGTCGCCCGTGCTGCGGCAGGGCGGGCTGGGCTCGGCCACCTCGGCCGGCGTGCCGTCGGACAGCACCCCCGACTACAACGCGCCATCGCCGGTGACCCCGTTCGACGAGAGCCGAGCGGCGAACCCGTCCGGCACCCCGTCGGCATCCACCCCGTCCGGCACCCCGTCGGCCTCGACGCCCGGCTCGGCGACGACGGCGCCCGCGCCAGCACCCGCACCCGCACCCGTACCGGCTCCCGCGCCCCCGGTCGCGGTCGAGCCCGTGCAGCCGGCGCCGGTCGCCGTCAGCAGCGCCTACGGCGCGGCGTCACCCGCGTCACCCGCGTCGCCCGCCTCTGCCGCATCGGTGTCGTCCCCGCCATCGAACGGGTAGCCCCGAACCACCGGCTGCGCTGGGAGGCGGCTCAGCGCAGCCGGTACCCCATGCCGCGCAGCGTCTCGATGCGGTCGGCGCCGAACTTGCCCCGCAGGTAGCGCACGTAGACGTCGACCACGTTCGACCCTGGGTCGAAGTCGTATCCCCACACCCGGCTGAGCAGCTGCTCCCGGCTGAGCACCTGTTCCGGGTGCCGCAGGAACTCCTCGGCGAGCGCGAACTCCCGCGCCGAGAGGTCGACGCTGCGACCCGCCACCGTGGCCCGGCGCGTGAGCATGTCGAGGCTGAGGTCGTCGTGCGTGAGCGTCGACGACACGATCTGGCCAGCATCCCGCAGGCGCAGCCGGATACGGGCGAGCAACTCGTCGAACTTGAACGGCTTCGGAATGTAGTCGTTCGCTCCCCCGTCGAGGCCGGCCACGGTGTCGCCGACCGTGGTGCGCGCGGTGAGCATGATCACGGGCAGCGCCGTGTCGCGCTGCCGCACGCGGCGCAGCACCTCGAACCCGTCGATTCCCGGCAGCCCGATGTCGAGCAGCAGGAGGTCGTGCGCGCCGCTCAGCGCCTGGTCGAGCGCTTCGGCACCGGTGGTCACCACCGTCGACGTGTACCCGGCGGCACGGAGGCCCTTCTCGACGAACCCCGAGATGCGGTCTTCGTCCTCGGCGATCAGGATGCGGTTCATGCGGTGATCCGGTTCATGGCTGGTCTCGGTTCTCGGTCTCGATCTCGGGCGGGGGGTCGGAGTCGTCGATGGGGATCACGATGGCGAACCGCGACCCCGTGCTCGTCGTGGCGAGGCTCACGTCCCCGCCGTGCGAGGCGGCGATGGCCTTGACGATGGGCAGGCCGAGGCCGGATCCGCGGATGCCGCGGCTCGCGTCGACGCGGCCGAACCGCTCGAAGATGCGCTCCTCCGATCCGCGCGGAATGCCGGGGCCGCTGTCGGAGACCCAGAATTCGACCGCGGAGTCGACTTCGGTGCTGCCGATCTCGATCACCGTGCCCTCCGGCGAGTACTTCGCGGCGTTGTCGACGAGCTGGAGCCACGCCTGCGTGATGCGCCACGGGTCGAGGGGCATCGTGCGGTGCGCGATCGCGCTGAGCACCCACCGGTGGTCGGGCAGCACCGACGCCTTCGCGAAGACTTCGGTGGTGAGGTCGGCCACGTCGGTCTGGATGCGGGCGGGCGCGGCGGTGGCCGTCTCGGCGAGGGATTCGATGTCGTCGACGAGCCGCGTCATCCGGTCCAGCTCATCGAGGGCGAGCGCCCTGGTGGCCTCGACGTCGGCGACGTTGGCCGAGTCGACCAGCTCGAGGTGGCCCCGCACGATGGTGATCGGCGTCTTGAGTTCGTGCCGCACGTCGTCGAGCAGCTGCCGCTGGCTGGTCACCGCGGTGTCGAGCCGCTCGAGCATGTCGTTCACGGTGACCGCCAGGTCGGAGACGTCGTCCCGCCCGTGCACGGCGATGCGCTCGTGCAGCTGGTTGACGGTGATGCGGGATGCCGCGGCACGCAGTTGCCGGATGGGGCGGAGCAGCCGGCCCGCCACGAACCAGCCGACGGAGCCGATCGCGATGAGCGCGGCAGTCGCCACCGCGGCGTAGGTGGCGAAGCCGGTGTTGAGCTGCTGCAGTTCGACGTCGAGGTCGACCGCGGTCACGTAGATGGCGGTCTCCGTGTCGCCCTCCAGCGCGATCGGGGTCGCCACGTAGCGCAGGTGCCCGATCGCCGAGAGCGCGGTGCCGATGCGCACCGATCCGTCGCTGGTCTCGTCGACCACCCGCTCGATGAACTCGGGGTCGTCTTCGAGGTGGAAGTCGAGCGGGAACCCCGGGATGATCGCGGGAACCCCGTCGATGATGCCCAGCGAGCTCTCGTTCAGCCGCGGGGTCACCCGCGCGAGCACACCGCGCAAGGCCTCGGTGGTCGAGGCGTACTGCACGTCGTCAGCGGTCGCCGCGACCGTGCCCTCGCTGTCGGTGACGGGGGCGTCGCCCGTCACGACGAACCGCGCGGATTCGACGCGGGAGAGCAGCCGGTCGTCGATCTCGGCCAGGGCGCGCTCCCGCTGCAGCAGGTAGGCGGTCGCACCGGCGACGGTCATGCCGATCGCCGTGACGAGCAGGATGGAGGCCAGGATCCGCGACCGCACCGACCACCGCGGCAGGGCCCGGCGAATTCTGGCCGACTCGCGCATGATCCCAGTATGTCTCGCCGCCGCGCGGCACCCGCGGGCATGAGAGCACTCTCACGGAGCGCGCGGCCGCCTGCGCAGAACGACGGCCCGGCCGAGCACCCCGACCAGCAGCACGGCGATGCCGACGGCGATGGCCTGGGCCGGCAGGGTGGCGACGAGGGTCACGCACCCGATGGCCCCGGTGACGGCGAGCGCGCGGGGGTACCGGCGCTCCGGCATCCCCTGGGTCAGGGCGGCGATGTTGGCGACCAGGTAGTAGAGCAGCACGCCGAATGACGAGAAGGCGATGGCGTCGCGCAGGTCGACGGTGAGCACGATGGCGCACACCACGACGGCGAGGGTCGCCTCCGCACGATGCGGGGTCGAGAACCGCGGGTGCACCGCGTCGAGCCAGCGCGGCAGGTCGCTCTCCCTGGCCATGGCGAGACCGGTGCGGCCGATGCCGGCGACGAGGCCGAGCAGCGCACCGAGGGTGGCGGCACCCGCACCGAACATGACCACCGGCACCGCCCAGTCCCAGCCGCGGGTGGTGACCACGTCGGCCAGCGGTTCGGTGGATGCCGCGAGCGCGGGCGGTCCGAGCGATACGAGCGCCGTGGTCGCGATGACCGCGTAGACGACCATCGCGCCGGCCAGGGCGATCACGATGGCGCGCGGGATGACACGGGCGGGGTCGCGCACCTCCTCGCCCATGGTCGCGATGCGCGCGTAGCCGGCGAAGGCGAAGAACAGGATGCCGGCGGACTGCAGTACCCCGTAGAGTCCCGCGTCGCCGGTGTCGGTCGACCACGACCAGGACCGCGATGGCGTCGAGGCCCCCGCGACCACCACGAGCGCGAGCACCGCCAGAACGATGACCACGATGACGCGGGTGACCCTGGCGGTTCGGGTGACGCCGCGGTAGCCGACGGTCGCCACGCCGATCACCGCTGCCACAGCGATCGGGCGCTCCCAGCCCGCGGGCGCGACGTAGGCGGCGAACGTCATGGCCATCGCCGCACAGCTCGCGGTCTTGCCGATCACGAAGCTCCACCCCGCGGCGAAGCCCCACCACGGGCCGAGGCGCTCCCGCCCGTACAGGTAGGTTCCGCCGGCGCGGGGCATCGCGGCTGCGAGCTGCGCAGACGACGTTGCATTGCAGAACGCCACGACCGCGGCGATCGCGAGCCCCCACAGCAGGGCGCCGCCCGCGGCCTGCGCAGCGGGGGCCAGGGCGGCGAACACGCCGGCACCGATCATCGAGCCGAGTCCGATGACAACCGCGTCGCCCAGCCCGAGTCGTCGGGCGAGAGGCGTCGAACTCATGCGACGCACCCTATGGCATCGAGGCGAACATCATGCGTAGCAGGAGGGCGCGACGGGCGCCAGATCGGGCGCCCGCCCCAGTGCGCCATCGCGCCCGAAATGGGGGTACAAACCGGGGATGCGATAGTGCGCCGCCGCATACGCTGAGCACGGGGATAGGGGTGTGATGACCGCAAGCGAGCAACTGCGCGGCGTTCTCGGCGATCGTGTGTCGCGCGTACTCGTCTCGGCGACAGCACTGCTGGTGCTCATTCGCGTGACCGTGCTGATGCTCCCCGGCAACCCCGGCGGCATCGTCATCGAAACGGTCATTCCCTTCGTCACCCAGACCGTGCTGCTGCTGTTCCTGTGGCTGGTGGCCTACCGCACGCGATTCCGGCGCATGGATGTGCTCCTCGTCGCCCTCGCTGCCACCATGTGGGCGACGGTGAGGACCTACTACATCGTCTCCGCCTGGATCCAGGGGGTCGAGACCCTCTCGGAGGTCGACTCGGTTCCGCTCATCGTCGACATCGTGTACCTGACCAACTACCCCCTCATCCTCGGGGCGGTCGCAGTGCTCGTCCGGCGGCATTCGCGAGGACCCGGCAGATGGGCCGTTCTCGACAGCGTCGTGGCGGGACTCGGGGCGGCGACCGTCTGTGCGGCGGTGATCGCCAGCGCCGTGGAGACCGGCATCGAGAATGGCACCGAGGAGGCCAGGGACGTGGCTCCGGTCGTGGGCCTCGCCTACCCGATCTTCAACATGCTCTTCATCATCGCCATCGTGGCGATCTCCGCGTCGCCCCAGGTGGATATCGGCAGACGGTGGCAGGCCCTGCTCGCCGGTATCGGCGTGCTCGCCATCTCCGACCTGGCCTTCATGCTCGCCGTGCTCCAGGGGGGCTACCCGGTCGGCTCCCCGATCAGCGCCGGGGGCGGTGTCGGGTTCCTGCTGATCGCGGTATGGGCCGAGGGCGCCCTGCATGGCGACCGGCCCCACCACCCTGCACCGCGCAAGGCCGCCGTGTTCTGGCCGGCGATCGCGGTCATCGCGGGTCTGTCCGTGCTCGTCCTGGGCACCCTCGCCAATCTCCCGCTGGTCACCACGGTGCTCGCGGTGTTGACCGTGGGCACCGCGGCACTCCCCCTCATCCTCCGTCAGGGCGTGCTGCACGACGAAGCGCGGACCGACCACCTCACCGGGCTCCTGAACCGCCGGGCACTGATCGCGGACGCTCCCCCGCGACTGCGCTCCACCCGGGAGTCGACGGCCGCTCCCGCCACTGCCCTGCTCCTGATCGACCTCGACAAGTTCAAGGAAGTCAACGACAACTACGGCCACGACATGGGCGACCGGTTGCTCGTGGCGCTCAGCGAGCGGCTCACCGCATCCCTCCGGGGCAGCGACCTGATCGCGCGGCTCGGCGGCGACGAGTTCGCCGTGCTGCTCGACGATGCCGACCGCGCTGACGCGACCGCGGTGGCGTCGAAACTGCAGGCGGCGCTCTCGGAACCCCTCGACCTGGATGGGGTCACCCTCCACGTTCGCGCCAGCATCGGCATCGCGCTGTCACCCGACCACGGAGCCGACCTCAGCGAACTGCTCAGGCGCGCGGACCTCGCGATGTACCGGGCGAAGACGACCCAGTCCGGACACCGCGTGTTCCACGACGAAGACGACGACGGTGAATCCCGGCTGCGCACCTCGCAGGAGCTGCAGCGCGCGTTCCGCGAGAACGAACTGCTGCTGCACTACCAGCCGAAGATCGACCTGGGCACGGACTCCGTCACCGGCGTCGAGGCGCTGGTGCGATGGATGCACCCGACCCGCGGGTTACTGCCACCCGCGGCGTTCCTCCCCGACATGGAGGAGCTCGGGCTGATGCCCCGGCTCACCAGGGTCGTTCTCCAGAAGGCGCTCGACCAGGTCGCGACCTGGCGCGCGCAGGGCTGTGAGATGACCGTCGCCGTCAATTTCTCCGGCACGTCCCTCGCCGACCGGCACCTCGCACCGACCATCATCCGCATGCTGGCAGACCGGGACCTTCCCGCACAGGCGCTGGTCGTCGAGATCACGGAGGAGTCGATCCTCACCGATCAGGCAACGGCCCGCGACATCCTGCAGCTGCTCAGCACCGCGGGCGTCCGCATCGCCGTCGACGACTTCGGCACCGGGTACAACTCGCTGAGCTACCTCCGCGACCTGCCGATCGACGAGCTCAAGCTCGACAAGTCGTTCGTGATTCCCATGACCGACGATTCCCGCTCGGCCACCCTCGTGTCGTCGACGATCGACCTGGCCCACAACCTCGGCATCACCATGGTCGCCGAGGGCGTGGAAGACCGGCAGTCCTACGAGAAGCTGGTCGGCTATGGATGCGACGTCGCCCAGGGCTTCTACCTGCTCCACCCCGTTCCCGCTGACGAACTCGGCGCCTGGCTCACCGCGAGAGGAGACCGCCATGTCGTCGCCGGCTGAGGTCGCACCCCGAACCACCGAGCGAGATCGCCCGTGGTCGGCGATGCTCGTGACCGACGCGCCGGTCGGGTGCCGTGCGGGCACCGACATCGCGCCCGCGCTCGTGGAGGCCGGCTTCGCCATCACCCGGGTCACCTCCGGACCCGAAGCCGAGCGCTTCCTGCGCGAGACCGGCGCCGACCTGATCGTCGCCGACGGCGCTGGCAGCCCAGTCGAGCCGATGGGGGTTCCGGTGATCTACCTCGTCGACCTGGCGCAGACGGATGCCGCGGCATCCGTCACCGATGGAGAGAATTCCGACTGGGTCAGCATCCCCGCCTGCCCGCGCGAGGTGGCACGCCGGGCACTCGCCCTGGTGAGCCGCACCCACGCCGCGGCAGAGAAGCGTGCGGCGGCCGAGGCCCTGCGCGAGGCGTTCCGGCACATCTCCACCGACATCCGCTCAACCAATGAGCCCGATGCGATGACCGAGGCGATGGTCGCCGGCCTCGGCGAGACCCTCGGCGTCGACCGGGTGTGGTTCACCACCTTCTACGAGGAGGGAGTGCCGCCGATGAGCGCGGCATACCCGACCCACGTCGGCGACGAGGAGAACCGGCCGATCTTCGACCACGAGAAGGCCAAGCAGGTCGCGACGCGACTCTGGGAGAAGCACACCACGCTGCTCATCGAGAACGTCGACGCCTTTCCCGCCGACGCTCCCGGGGGTCAGCTGGCGGAATGGGCACGAGTGCACCACCTGCGCTCCGTCGCGGCGTTCCCGGTCGGCGACCTGGGGTCCGTGCTCGGGGTCATCATCGTCGCCACCGTGGATGAGACCCGGAAGTGGGCGCCGCTCGAGGCGTCGCTCACCAGCCACGTCGCGCAGAACCTCGCGTACGGCATCATGCAGGGCAGGCTCATCGCCGGCCAGGAGCAGCTCGTGAAGCGACTCGGCGACCTCGACCGGGCCAAGAGCGAGATGATGGCGACGCTCAACCACGAACTGCGCACCCCCCTCACCTCGGTGGCCGGCTACCTCGAGATCACGCTCGACGGCGACGGCGGCGACATCCCAGAAGACGCGGCCGCCATGCTCGGCGTGGTGCGGCACAACGTCACCCGGCTGCAGGGCCTCGTCGACGACATGCTCACGATGTCGCGCCTCGAAGCCGGTATCCCGTCCGCGACCGCGGTGCCCATCCACCTCGACAAGCTGATCTCCCGGGTCATCGAGGCCATCCAGCCGTTCGCGGCGGGCAGCGGCGTCGCGCTCGGCGTGGAGGTGCAGCCCCACGACGAGCACCTCCCGGTGGTGTTCGGCGACGAGATGCAGCTCGAGCGGGCATTCACCAACATCACCGACAACGCCGTCAAATTCACCCCGTCGGCGGGTTCTGTTCAGGTGAGCATCGCGATCGAGCACGAGCACACCGGCCTTCCGGTCGCCGTCGTGCGGGTGACCGACACCGGCATGGGCATCCCCGAGGGCGAGCTCCCGCAGCTGTTCACCCGGTTCTTCCGCGCCTCGAACGCCACCGCCGCCGCGACCCCTGGCACCGGACTAGGCCTCGCGATCGTGCGCAGCCTCATCGAGGCGCACGACGGCGAGATCGCGGTGACCTCCGAGATCTCGGTCGGAACCACCGTTGCGGTGCGGCTGCCGGTGCTGACCACCGCACCGTAGCGACAGGGGCACCTAGACCAGCGACTCCTCGAGGCCCCGCGACACGATGTCGATGGCGGCGGTCATGTAGTCGAGCAGTGGCCCGCGTCCGATCCCCTCGCGCGCCCACGCCGTCCACGCCGCCGAGATGGCGCCGGAGAGCGCGTTCGCCGCGGCCAGCACCGCGAGGTCGTCTGGTCGCCCGCCGCACTGGCGGGCGAGGAACCCCGCGATCACGTCGGAGCGCAGGGCGAGGCGCGCGAGGCCCGAGCTGCGGGTCTCCTCGCGGGTGCCCATCACGTCGTCCTGGGTGAGGGCCAGGGGCACGTCGTTCAGGCCGATGTCGGCGGCCACCCGCAGGGCGGCGTCACGCACCGCGGCGAGCGGGGCGGCGCCGGGCGGAACCGCGGCGAGCTCGTCTGCGAGGCGGTCGATCGCGGCATCCAGTTCGACCCACAGCAGGTCGCTCTTGGCCGGGAAGTAGTTGAAGAACGTCGACCGGCCGACGCCCGCCCTGCGGGTGATGTCGTCGACGGTGGTGGCGGCGTAGCCCTTCTCGAAGAACAGCTCCTCCGCGGCGGACTGCAGCATCTGGCGCGACGACAGGCGGGGGCGACCTGCTCCAGCGGGCTTCATCCAGCATCCCCCGTGATCTAATAGTGAACTGAGTCCAATATTAGCAATCTCGAGAAAGACCTGTCGTGCACCGTCGCCTCACCTCCCTGCTCGCCACGACCGCGGCCGCGGCGCTGCTCGTCGGCTGCACCGCCGAAGCCACCCCAGCGTCCGGTGACCCCGTCACGGGTGGAACCCTGGTCTATGCGACCGGTGACGCCGAACCCACCTGCCTCGACCCGCACGTCGGCGGCAACTACCCGCAGGCGCTCATCGCGACGCAGTACCTCGAGTCACTGGTGTCGAAGGACACCGACGGCGAGGTCATCCCCTGGCTCGCCGACTCCTGGCAGGTGTCAGACGACGGCCTCAGCTGGGAGTTCACGCTCAAGGAGGGCGTGACCTTCACCGACGGCACCCCCCTCACCTCGGCTGCCGTCGCCGCGAACGTCGCCCACGTGCAGGATCCGGCCACCGCATCGTCGACCGGCTACCTCGCGCTCGCCAAGGTCACCGGCGTCGAGGAGGTCGACGAGCTCACCGCGCGCATCACCCTGTCGTCGCCCGACAGCGGCCTGCTCGACTCCCTCTCGCAGACCTGGCTCGCCATCCAGTCGCCGACCGCCCTCGAGCGCACCCAGGAGGAGAACTGCGAGGCACCGGTCGGCACCGGCCCGTTCATGGTCGAGGCGTGGGACAGGCAGGAGTCGGTGACGCTCTCGCGCAACGACGACTACAGCTCGCCGCCCGCCGACGCCGCCCACACCGGGGCCGCCTACCTCGACGGCATCGAATGGCGCTTCATCCCCGACTCCGCATCCCGCTACGCCGCGCTGCAGTCCGGCACCGTCGACGTGATCGACAACGTGCAACCCGACACCATCGTGGCCGCCGAGGACGACGACGCCATCGACCACATCGACGCGCCCCGTCCCGGCGCCTCCAACCGCCTCGAACTGAACTCGAGCGTCACCCCGTTCGACGACATCCTCGTGCGCGAGGCGTTCATCCGCTCGGCGAACGTCGACGACGCGGTGTCGAGCCTGTTCTTCGGCACCGCGGAGCGCTCGTACTCGGCCCTGTCGAGCGTCGAGACGCTCGGTGTCTCCGACGAGAGCCTCTTCGAATACGATCCCGATGCCGCGAACGACCTGCTCGACGAGGCGGGCTGGACCGGCCGCGACGCCGACGGCTATCGCACCAAGGACGGCGAGACGCTCGCCCTGACCTTCCCGGTCAGCACCAACCAGTCCATCCCCGCCGAGCAGTCGCTGTTCGAGCAGCTGCAGTCGACCGCCGCCGAGACCGGCTTTCGCGTGGACCTCGAACCACTCGACCTCGCCAGCTGGTACGCAGCACTGGGCGAGAACGACTACGACCTGGTGAGCGCCCCCTATACGAAGGTCGGCGCCGACGTGCTGCGCATCCTGTTCGACACCTCGGGAACGGTGCCCGCGCCGAGCGGCTACTTCGCCAACCACGCGCAGGTGAAGGACCCGGAGGTCGACGCCCTCCTCGCGCAGGCCAGCGCGACCTCCGATGCCGGTGAACGCGCCGAGCTCTACGCCGAGGTGCAGCAGCGCGTGCTCGAGGGGTTCTACATCCTGCCGCTCTACGACCAGCAGAACCACTACCTGCACTCCACCGACGTGCAGGGAATGCGCGCGCTGCCCACCGTGTCGACGCCCGCGCTGTACGACGCATGGCTGGGTCGCTGACCCCGACCGCGCACCCCACGGCGCGGCCGGGCGGGGCGGGGCGGCCGCGCACCCGGCTGCCCGCCCTGCGGTGGCTTCTCCTCCGGCTCGGCGGGGCGGTGTTCGTGGTCTGGGCCGTCGCGACCGTCACGTTCTTCGCCATCCGGCTGATCCCGGGCGACCCGGCAGAGGCGATCGTGGGAGGCCCGGGGTCGCAGGCCAGCGACGAGGCCCTCGCTGAGGCCCGGGCCGACTACGGCCTCGACCAGCCGCTTCCCGTCCAGTACCTGCAGTACCTCGGCAGGCTGCTGCGCGGTGACCTGGGGCGCTCCTACGCGCTGCGCGACGACGTGACGACGGTGATCGGCGAGAACGTCGGCGGCACCCTCACCCTCGCGGTCGCGTCGCTCGCCCTCGCGAGCGTCATCGCGCTCGCTCTCGCGGTCTGGTCGGCCCGTGGGGGCCGCGCCGCCGGCGCCGTCACCTCCCTGCTCGAGATCGTCGCGGCTGCGGTACCGCACTTCTGGCTCGCCATCTCGCTCATCCTGCTGTTCAGCTCGACCCTCGGCTGGTTGCCCCCGGTGAGCGTTCCCGGCCCGCTCGGCCTGGTACTCCCCGTCGTCACCCTCGCGCTGCCCCTGTCGGGTTTCCTCGGCCAGGTCATGCGCGAGTCGCTGCTCACCGCGCTCTCCTCCCCCTTCGTACTCGCGGCACGGGCGCGCGGCGAGGGTGACAGCGGCGTGTTCTGGCGGCACGCCCTCCGCCACGCGGCCATCCCCGCGATCGGCCTCGCCGGCTGGGCATTCGGCGCCCTCATCAGCGGCGCCGTGGTCGTCGAGACGATCTTCGCGCGGCCCGGCATCGGCCGCAGCCTGCTCAGCGCCGTGCAGGGCCGCGACGTGCCCCTGGTCACCGGCATCGTCATCTCCGTCGCCATCGTCTACATGATCGTCACCACCCTCACCGACCTCGCCGACCGGCTCGTCGATCCCCGACTGCGCGAGGAAGCCCGATGACGCTCCTCCCCCCGACCGACGGCCTGACAGCCACCACCACCCCGGCCGCGTCGCCGACCCCCGCCACGCGGGGTGGGCCAGGCACCGCCGCCAGGGGCCGTCGACGATGGATGCCGCGCCCGACCGTCACCATGGCCGCCTCCGCCACCGTGCTCGCGGTGCTCGCCATCGCCGCCCTGTTCCCCGGCCTCGTCGCCCCCGGCGACCCGCTCGCCATCGACCCCTCCGCCAGCTTTCAGGCACCGTCGCTCGCGCACCCGTTCGGAACCGACGAGTCGGGTCGCGACATCCTCACCCGCGTGGTGCACGGCGCCGGCCCGTCGCTGCTCATCGGCGTCTCCGCCACGGCCATCGGCGTCGGGCTCGCCCTGGTATTCGGCCTGCTCGCCGGCCTCGGCCCGCGCTGGCTCGACTTCGGCACCACCCGGCTACTCGAGGTGCTGTTCGCCTTTCCCGGCCTGCTGTTCGCCCTGCTGTTCATCGTCGTCTACGGCCCTGGCATCGTGACCTCCACCATCGCGGTCGGCCTCTCGACCGCCCCCGGGTACGCGCGCATCATCCGCAGCCAGGTGCTCGTCGCCCGCCGCTCGCCCTACCTCGAGGCGGCGACCGTACTCGGGCGCGGTCGGGCCTGGCGCATCACCCGGCACCTGCTGCCCAACGTCGCCGCGACCCTGTTCGTGCTCGTCACCCTCGGCATCGGGCAGTCCATCGTGTGGGCGTCGTCGCTCAGCTACCTCGGTCTCGGCGCTGCACCCCCCACCGCAGAGTGGGGCGCGATGCTCTCCGCCGGCCGCACCTACATCACGAGCTTCTGGTGGATGACGTTCTTTCCCGGTCTCTTCATCGTGATCAGCGCCGTCGCCACCACCCTGCTCGGCCGCAGCATCCAGGCCAGGAGCAGGCGGTCGTGACCGCCCTGCTCGAGGTGTCGGGCCTATCGGTGCGCTTCGGCGCCGCCGACCCGGTCGTCGCCGACCTGTCGTTCTCGATCGGCGAGGGCGAGTGCGTCGGCCTGGTCGGCGAATCGGGGTCGGGCAAGAGCGTCACCGCGCGTTCCCTGCTCGGCCTCGCCGGCGCGGGCTCCCGCGTCGACGCGACCGGACTGCGCTTCGACGACGTCGACCTCCTGCGCATGTCGGCCCGCCGCGCGCAGGCACTGCGCGGCCGGGACATCGGCTTCATCTCGCAGGGCGCGCTCGTCGCCCTCGACCCGCTGCGTCCGGTCGGCCGCGAGATCGGCGACGCACTGCGCCTGCACACCAGCATGGGCGCGGGCGAACGCGCCGATCGCGTGCTCGAACTGCTCACCGACGTCGGCGTGCCAGAACCGGCGCTCAGGGCGGGGCAGCGCGCCGACGAGCTGTCGGGCGGACTGCGCCAGCGCGCCATCATCGCGTCGGCCATCGCGCTGCGCCCGCGGCTGCTCATCGCCGACGAGCCGACGACCGCGCTGGATTCCACCGTGCAGGCCGGCATCCTCGACCTCCTCGCGCGGCTGCGCGAGGCGGGAACGGCGATCCTGCTGGTCAGCCACGACCTCGCGGTGATCGAACGGCTGGCGTCGCGGGTCGTCGTGATGCGTCGGGGGCAGGTGGTCGAGCAGGGTGACACCGCGGCAGTACTGCGGGCGCCGCGGCATCCATACACCCGTCAGCTCATCGAGGCGATACCCGCCGGCCGGCCCAGGGGCTCCCGGCTGGTCGAAATGAACCGGGTGGATGCCGCGGCGAACGCCACCGCGCAGCCCCGGGCAACGTCACCGTCGACCGCGGCACCCGCGCCAGGCACCGCACCCGCGACCGGCACCGCCCCCGCGACCGCGCCCGCGCTGATCCGCGCCGATGGCCTCACTCGCCGGTTCGGCGACCGGCTCGCGGTCGACGACGTGTCGTTCACCCTGCGCCGGGGCCAGACGCTCGGCGTGGTCGGCGAATCCGGGTCGGGCAAGACCACGGTGGCGCGCATCGTGCTGGCCATCGACCGGCCCGACGCAGGCACGGTCATGCTCGACGGCGCCCCGTGGAGCGCGCTGGCCGAGTCGCAGCGCCGCAGCAGGCGCCCCCGCATCGGCGCGATCTACCAGGACGCGCTGAGTTCGTTCGATCCGCGCTGGACCGTCGGCCGCATCATCGCCGACGCCCTGAGCGGGGGTCGCTCGGGGTCACCGGGGCCGGAGGTGGCCGAGACGCTCGCCATGGTGGGCCTGCCGGAGAGCGTCATCGCCCGGCGCCCCCGGCTGCTCTCGGGCGGGCAGCAGCAGCGCGTCGCGATCGCGCGTGCCATCGCCCCGCGGCCCGACGTCATCGTGTGCGACGAACCGGTGTCGAGCCTCGACACCCTCGTCCAGGCGCAGGTGCTCGACCTGCTCGACGAGCTGCAGCGGTCGCTCGGCATCGCCTACCTGTTCATCTCCCACGACCTCGGCGTCGTGCGCCACATGAGCGACGACGTGCTGGTGATGCGGCACGGGCGGGTGCTCGAGCGCGGCCCGGTCGAGGCGGTGTTCTCGCAGCCGCAGCATCCATATACCCGGGAGCTCATCGCCGCTGCCCGCGGCGCCGCCACCCCGCGCGCGTCAGGATGATTGCCACCGCCGCCTAGGCTTGCACGAACGGCAAGATTCCAGCGGAGGCACGAATGAGCGACGACACCCCCACCGAAAGACACCCGGCACAGGGCGCGAACGGTGACGGTAGCGGCGCTGACGGTACCGCCGCCGACGATGCCACCAGGGCCATGCCCACGCCGAACGGCAACGACACCCCCACCGAACTCGTCGACCAGGTGCCGGACGCACAGACCGGTGACGACATGCCCACCGCACGCCTGGTCTACTCGGGTGTCGCACCCGCTGCGCCGGTGGGGTCGGATGCCCCGACCCAGGCGTATGTTCCGTACACGCCACCCCGGGCCCCCGAACCCGCTGCCGCGACTCCCCCGCCGCCGCCGATCCCCGAGGAGCCCACGTCGCACCGCCGGTTGCGCGTCGCCGCGATCGTCGTCGGAACCCTGATCGCCGCCGCCATCATCGTGCTCGTGCTGGTCTTCACCACCCGCGACGACGAGACCGTCGCCGCCCCCGAGGCATCGGCGACGCCGACCCCCACGGCGGAGGCCCCCGCGGAGCCGGCGCCCGCCGAGACCCCCGCCGCGACGCCGACGCCGACCCCGTCGGAGACCCCCACCCCCACTCCGACGCCGTCGCCGATCGCGGGCGCCACCTTCACGAGCTTCGCGCCCGAGGACAACTCCGTCGTGGAGTGCCCAGACGAGGAGTCGTCGGTTCCGCTGTTCTTCGAGTGGGCCAGCGACGGCGCAGCGGAGGCCTGGATCGGCGCGGCCACGGACGACGCCCAGGCGGAGCCCATTGCCGAGGTCGACCCGAACGGCAGCTACGACGGCCTGGTATTCGACTGCTCGCTGGTGACCGAGGACTTCACCGTGACCCTCGACAACGGGGCGGGAACCGTCACCCACGCCACCGTGACCCTCGTCCGCCAGGTGCCGTGACCCCGCGAGGCGACACGGCACGCCGTTCCGGGGCGGTCTGGCCGGGTATGCGGGCCCAGCCGGGGATACTGGAGACATGGTGAGCGGAGATACCCCGAACGACGAGTCCGGATCCGCGGGCGGCGACCGAGACCACGAGGCACCGAACGACACCGAACTGCCAGCCGACTCCGGTGACTCCGGTGACTCCGGCGGCTCTGACCGTTCCGGCGACTCCGACCTGCCGGGCGAGGTGCCCCCGAACCTGCCGTCGGACGACGACAGCTGGATGGAGATCTTCGCCGCTGCAAGGGAACGGCGCCCGGTCGACCCCGACGAGCCCGTCGACGGCACCGCCCCGCTGAACTCGGTCACCCCGGCCGACCGCACCGCAGCCGACCGCACCGCGCCCAGCGACCGCACCGCGCCGATCGACCGAGCCGTGCCCGTCGACCGCCCGGTCGACCCGACCGCACCGGTCGACCGCATCGCTCCCGTCGACTGGAACGACCTCACCGGGCGCAGGCCCGTCGACCCGACCGCGCCGATCGCATTCACCGGGGCCGCCGCTGGCGCTACAGCTGCCGCTGACGCTGATGCCAACGTGCCCAGCGTGCCCACCGACGCCTCCGACGCCACCGACGCAGACAGTCCCACCGAGGCGATCGGCTCCACGCCCCCTGCCGCGGCCGTGCCGCCCGCCGACCCCGCCCTGCCGGGACTGGGCGCCGCAGACGCTGGCGCCGCCACCGAGATCATGCCGCTGCGCGGCTTCAGCCAGGCCAACACCCTCGGCGTGAGCGGAACCGACCCGTTCACCGACCGCTACGACCACCTCGCCGACACCACGGGCACCGCCGGCATCGCCGGGGTAGCGGGTGCTGCCGGGGCCGCCGGGGTGCTCGGCGCCGGTGCGGTCGGGGCATCCGCCGCCAACGACGCCACCGTGCCGGCACTCCGGGCCTCCACCTGGAACCCGCCAGCCTGGGACGCCCCCGCCGATGCACCGCTCGTCTCCGAGACCACCGCCGTAACCGAGAACACCGGGGCGAACGCCGTGCCACCGGAATCCGGGTTGACCCGCGCGCAGCGCATCGCCCTCATCGTCGTCGGCACGGTCCTCGCCCTCGCCGTCGTGGCGTTCATCTTCGTCTTCGCGACCCGCGACACCGACGACGATTCGACGCCGACCGTTCCAGCACCGGCGCCCAGCTCCTCGCCGAGCGACACACCGGAGCCCTCGACGACCCCGGACCCGACGCCCACGCCGACTCCCGAACCCACGCCGGAACCGGAGCCAGAACCAGAACCTGAGCCCGAACCGGAACCCGCACCGACGCAGCAGCCCCAGCCGCAGCCGCAGCCCGCGCCGACCCCCACTCCCGAGCCTGAACCAGAGCCGGAGCCGACGCCGGAGCCAGAGCCGACGCCCGAACCGACGATCGAACCGACGCCGACGCCGCCCCCCGCCACTCCCACGCCGGAGGCCACAATTCCGCCGGCTGGAGACACGACAACAACCGATCCTGCTGCGCCAACGCCCGCGAACTAGGGCGCCCGGCAGGAACGGCTCAGGCCAGCGGCGCGTACGGCAGCGCGATGCGCTCCGGGTCCCACCACACCATGGGCACGAACACGCCCTCGATGCGCTCGTCGTAGACCCGGTCGAGCGGGTTGCCGATGCGCACGCGCAGCCCGACAGCCTCGGCGAGCGCCCAGGCCTGCTCGACGATGCGGGCGGGAGGCCCCACGTGGCGCAGCAGCGTGCGCTCGATCGGGGCAGACACCATCACCGAATTGCGCAGTGCACCGATGGCCTTGAATGCGCGCGAGTTTACGAGCAGCTGGTCGGCGAGATGAGCGGTGGATGCGTCGGCGACGAGCTGCTCGGTCGTCGCCGTGAACAGCGGCTGCAGGGTCGTGCGCCCCGAGTACCCCGGATCGCGGCGCAACCCGTGGCGGCCAGCCCACGCGTCGGTCATGGTGTCCAGCGTCTCGTCAACGGTCACGGTTCTCTCGTTTCATCGGGGACCTCCAGACTACGCAGCACGGACGACCCGCCCGGCCCGCCCTGCCCGGTCCTCGCCCGGCCCCGGCCCGCGTGGCCCCGACCCGCCCGGCCCGCCCTGCACCTCCGCCATGCCTACGCTGGCCGTATGACGGGAACGGTGCGCGGGGTGATCCGGTGGTGGGAGGCCCACCAGGTCGCGCTGTACCTCGCCGCGATCGCGCTGGGCGCCGTGGTCGGCCTGGCGGCCCCCGCGGTGGCACCGGCCCTCGAGGCATCGGTCACGCCGGTGCTCGCGGTCCTGCTGTTCGCGACCTTCCTGGCCGTGCCGCTCGGGCAGTTGCGGGCCGCGAGCCGCGACATCCACTTTCTCTCGACCGTGCTCGTGGTCAACTTCGTGGTGGTGCCCGCGGTGGTGTTCGGCCTCTCCCGGTTCGTCGCCGACGACCGCGCCCTGCTCATCGGTGTGCTGCTCGTGCTGCTGACGCCGTGCGTCGACTACGTGATCGTGTTCACCGGCCTCGCGGGCGGCGCCCGCGACCGGCTGCTCGCGGCGACTCCGCTGCTCATGGTGCTGCAGCTCGTGCTGCTGCCGGCCTACCTCCTGCTGTTCGCGGGAGCCGACGCCGCCGCCGCGATCGAGCCATGGCCGTTCGTACAGGCGTTCCTGATGCTCATCGTCGCCCCGCTGGTGGCCGCGGCCGTCGTGCACGCCGTCGCGCGCCGCCACCGGGCGGGCGTTGCCGTCGAGGCGGCAATGGCGGGTGCGATGGTGCCCCTCGTCATGCTGACCCTCGTCGTCGTGATCGGATCGCAGGTCGCCGCGGTCGGTGCCGAGGCGGCCGCACTGCTGCGCGTGGTGCCGCTCTACGTCGGGTTCCTCGCCGTGATGGTCGCGCTCGGTCTCGTCGCCGCCCGGGTCGCCCGGCTCGACCTACCCGCGACCCGTGCCGTGATGTTCTCCGGCGCGACCCGCAACTCGCTCGTCGTGCTGCCGCTCGCCCTGGCCATGCCCACCGCGGGCGGCCTGGTGCCATTGGCAGTGGTGACCCAGACCCTGGTCGAGCTGGTGGGCATGGTGGTGCTGGTGCGGCTCGTGCCGTGGCTCACCCCCGACGCGGCCCGACCGCGCTCGAGCGAGCTGCGCGCCGACTAGGCCTGCCGCAGCCGTCCTGGCAGGAACGGCAGCACGGGGGCGACGTACTCGACATCCTCCGGGTACCCGTCGAGGTCGAGCTGCGCTGCCCCGAACCGCCACACCCGGTTGAACAGGTAGACGCCGATGCTCGCACCCGCGGCACCGGTGCGGTCGCGGGTGACCTGCCAGGTTCCGGTGCCCCATTGGGCTGGATGCCCCAAGCCGTCGATCACCACGGTCGGCCGCACGTTCCACCACAGCGCGATGCGCGGCTTGCGCAGCGTGAGGCGCAACCGGTAGCTGTCACCGGACTGCTGCGCGCTCTCCCCGGGGTCTGGCATGAGGTCAGCCTAGGACCGCCGCCACCCGCCCGCGCGCAGCGCGCCCCGGCCTACCCGCGAATTGCCCACCCTTTAGACTGGGGGCGATTACCCCATTCAGGCACCTTGACTCGGTGCCGCACATATCGAACCGGAGCTCCCCGTGTCCCCAGCTGAACCCGCCGCCACCGAGCCGACCCAGACTCCGGTCGTTCCCGAATCCTCCGTCGACTCGCGCATGCCGGACAAGCCCGCGCTCGAGGGCCTCGAGGGCAAGTGGGGCACCGCATGGGAGACCCGCGGCACCCACCGGTTCGACCGGGATGCGGCGCTCGCGGCCGGCTCCGACTCCGTCTTCTCGATCGACACGCCCCCGCCCACCGCCTCGGGCAGCCTGCACATCGGCCACGTCTTCAGCTACACCCACATGGACCTCGCCGCCCGGTTCCACCGCATGCGCGGCCAGCACATCTTCTACCCGATGGGCTGGGACGACAACGGCCTGCCCACCGAGCGCCGCGTGCAGAACTACTACGGCGTGCGCTGCGACCCGTCGCTGCCCTACGTCGCCGACTACACCCCGCCGCTCGAGGGCGGCGAGAATTCCTCCTCGAAGGCGGCCGACCAGCAGCCCATCTCGCGCCGCAACTTCATCGAGCTCTGCGAGCGCCTCACGATCGAGGACGAGAAGCAGTTCGAAGACGTCTGGCGCACCCTCGGCCTCTCGGTCGACTGGACCCAGAGCTACCG
This sequence comes from Marisediminicola senii, assembly GCF_011057645.1. Taxonomy (GTDB): domain Bacteria; phylum Actinomycetota; class Actinomycetes; order Actinomycetales; family Microbacteriaceae; genus Marisediminicola; species Marisediminicola senii. The sequence continues at coordinate 22,252 of NZ_JAALGE010000029.1, forward strand.
CACCATCGGCGACCACGCCCAGCGCGCCGCCCAGCGCGCGTTCCTGCGCAACCTCGAGCGCGGAGAGGCCTACCAGGCCCAGGCACCGACGCTGTGGGACATCACCTTCCGCACCGCCGTCGCGCAGGCCGAGCTCGAAGACAAGGAGCAGCCCGCCGCGTACCACCGGGTCGCGTTCCACCAGCCAGACGGCACGCCCGTGCACATCGAGACCACCCGCCCCGAGCTGCTGCCCGCCTGCGTCGCCCTCGTCGCGCACCCCGACGACGAGCGCTACCAGCACCTGTTCGGCACCACCGTCACCACGCCGCTGTTCGGCGTCGAGGTGCCCGTGCTCGCCCACCACCTCGCGCAGAAGGACAAGGGCTCGGGCATCGCCATGATCTGCACCTTCGGCGACGTCACCGACGTCATCTGGTGGCGCGAACTCGACCTCCCGAACCGCACCATCATCGGCGCGGACGGGCGCATCGTGCCCGACGCCCCCGATGTGCTGGTGACCGACGCCGCGACATCCGCCTACGCGGAACTGGCGGGCAAGACCGTCTTCAGCGCCAAGAAGCGCATCGTCGAGCTGCTCGCCGAGAGCGGGGAGCTCGAGGGCGACCCGAAGCCGATCACCCACTCGGTCAAGTTCTTCGAGAAGGGCGACAAGCCACTCGAGATCATCTCGACCCTGCAGTGGTACATCAGCAACGGCGCACGGGATGCCGCCCTGCGCGACGACCTGCTCGAGCGCGGCCGCGAGATCGACTTCACGCCCGGCCACATGCGCGTGCGCTACGAGAACTGGGTCGGCGGACTCACCGGCGACTGGCTCATCTCGCGCCAGCGGTTCTTCGGCGTGCCGATCCCGGTCTGGTACGCCCTCGACGCCGACGGCAACACCGGCGACGTGATCGTGCCAGACGAGTCGGCGCTGCCCGTCGACCCGTCATCCGACACCGCCCCCGGCTATGACGAGTCGCAGCGCGGCGTGCCGGGCGGATTCGTCGGCGAGGTCGACATCATGGACACCTGGGCGACCTCGTCCCTCACCCCGCAGATCGCCGGGGGCTGGGAGAGCGACCCCGAGCTGTTCGACCTGGTGTTCCCCTACTCGCTGCGCAGCCAGGGCCAGGACATCATCCGCACCTGGCTGTTCTCCACCGTGCTGCGGTCGCAGCTCGAGCACGGCGTCGCTCCATGGGCCAACGCCAGCATCTCCGGCTTCATCGTCGACCCCGACCGCAAGAAGATGTCGAAGTCGAAGGGCAATGTCGTGACCCCGGCCGCGATGCTCGAGGCGCACGGCTCCGACGCGGTGCGCTACTGGGCCGCGTCGTCGAGGCTCGGAACGGATGCCGCATTCGACCCGCAGAACCCGAAGCAGATCAAGATCGGCCGACGACTGGCGATCAAGGTGCTCAACGCGGCGAAGTTCGTGTACTCGTTCCCGGCCCCCGCCATCGAGGGTGACGCCGCGCAGGCGGTGAGCTCCCCGCTCGACGTCGACATGCTCGCCGAGCTCGACCGCGTCGTCGCCGTCGCCACCGAGGCACTCGAGCAGTACGACCACGCCAAGGCGCTCGAGGCCACGGAGAAGTTCTTCTGGACCTTCTGCGACGACTACCTCGAACTCGTCAAGGAGCGTGCGTACAGCACGGACTCCCCCGCCGAGCAGGCCTCCGCGGTGACCGCGCTGCGCTCCGCCCTCGACGTGCTGCTGCGCCTGTTCGCGCCGTTCATCCCGTTCGCCACCGAAGAGGTGTGGTCGTGGACCCACGACGACTCGGTGCACACCGCCGCCTGGCCGACCCCCCGAAGCGGCGCCGCCCCGACCGGACTGCTGCCGGCCGTCGGTGCCGCCCTCATCGGCATCCGCCGCGCCAAGACAGACGCGAAGGCCTCGCAGAAGGCGCAGGTGCGCTCCGCGACCATCGCGGCGCCCGCCGCCCAGCTCGACCTGCTGCGCCTCGCCGAGGCTGACCTGCGCGACGTCGGCCGCATCGAGACGCTGCTCTTCGTCGAGGGCGCCGAGCTCAGCGTCACCGGCGTGGAGCTGGCCGAGGTCGACGAGCCCACGGCTGCGCAGCCCGCGGTGTAGGCAGGCCTAGCCAGCCCCGGGCGCCCGGAGTACAGTGTCGAGCGAGGACCTTCGCGTGATCGATTGAGGTGCGGTTTCTATCCACCCGATACCGAAGGTCCTCCTGCTGTGCTGATTCAACCAGCGCCGATCCACTTGGGGCCTGCACGCCCAGTGCCGGACGCACCGCGTGCGATGCGCCACCCAGCACTCCCCGAAACCGCACTCAACCGGCAGGACACACCCATGCAACTCGGAACCCGGTGGGGCGTCGGCGCAGAAGCGCCGTCACAGCTCCCCCCGACCGTCATCGCCGCCATCCGCGGTGTCGAGACCGACATCAGCGACATCGACACCAGTGCCTGGCGGTGGACCCTCACGTGGCTCGAGGGTCGCCCGGTGGTCGAGCTCGATGACGGCACCGTGATCCGCTACGACTCCGTCACGGACTCCGCCCGGGTCATCGGGGCCGACGCCACCGACGACGCGGAGTAGTCGGCGCACCGCAACCGTCAGCCGCGGGCGATGATCTCGCCGTGCGGCATGATGAACGTGGCGTCCGGGGTCTGCGACCATTCGAGCCACGCATCGGAGATCTCGCGCAGGTCGTCGGCCGTCGCGAGCCCGAGCGAGAGCGCGTCGCTCGCGAACCCCGACTCGAGGGCCCGGATCGCCCAGGTGCCGCCCCACCAGTCGCGATCCTCGCTGGTGGAGAAGCACCACACCGATGCGGTGGCGTGCACGTCGGTGAACCCGGCCTCGAGCGCCCACGACTTGAGGCGCCGCCCGGCGTCGGGTTCTCCCCCGTTGGCTCGGTGCACGGCGCGGTACACGCTCATCCACCGGTCGAGCCCGGGCAGCAGCGGGTACCAGGCCACAGCGGCGTAGTCGACGTCCCTGGCCGCGGCGACGCCGTCGTGCCGCACCGCGCGACGGAACTCGCGCAGCACCGCGACCGGATCGGCGACGTGCTGCAGCACCTGGTGCGCGTGCACCACGTCGACGCTGTGGTCGTCGACCGGGAGTGCGTAGGCGTCACCGGTGACGAAGCTCACGTTGTCGATCGCCGCGCCGAGCACGGCGGCCTTCGCGACGACCTCGGCTGAGGCATCCACCCCGATCACCGGCGCGGGCTGCACGCGCGACGCGAGGTCGACCGTGATGGTGCCGGGGCCCGAGCCGACGTCGAGAACCGACGAGCCCTGCGCGAGGTACGGCAGCAGGTAGGCGGCGGAATTCTCGACCGTGCGCCAGCTGTGCGAGCGCAGCACGCTCTCGTGGTGGCCGTGGGTGTACTGCTCGCGGGCGTCGCTCATGCCGGGAGCATATTGCACCGGGGAGAACGGGCAGACCGCCGCGCCCTAGGCTTGGCGGATGCCCGATACCAACCCGTTCCTCGCCCCCAGCACGCTGCCGTTCGGCCTGCCGCCGTTCGCCGAGATCGCCGACGAGCACTACCTGCCGGCGTTCGAGCGCGGCTTCGAGGAGCAGCTCGCCGAGGTCGCCGCCATCACCGGGCAGGCCGACGAGCCGACGGTCGAGAACACCCTGGTCGCCCTCGAGCGCAGCGGCCGGCTGCTCGCGCGGGTCTCCGCGGTGTTCTACAACCGCAGCTCGGCTGACACGTCCGATGCGATCAACGCCATCGAGGAGACGGTCGCGCCGATGATGGCCGCGCATTCCGACGCCATCCGCCTCGACCCCGAGCTGTACCGCCGCATCGTGGTGCTGCACGATGGACTGGACGCGGCGGGCGACGACACGACGGGCGACGACGCTCCCGCACTCGACGCCGAGACCCGCTACCTCATCGAGCGGTATGCCATCGAGCTGACGCAGGCCGGGGCCGGCCTCGACGAGGCGGCGAAGACCACCCTGCGCGGCTACAACCAGCAGCTGTCGACCCTCACCACCCGGTTCGAGAAGAACCTGCTCACCGACACCAACGCGCTGGCCGTCGTCATCGACGACGTCGCCGAGCTCGACGGACTCGGGGCCGGCGAGATCTCCGCGGCGGCGCAGGCCGCCACCGAGCGTGGCCTCGACGGCAAGTACGTGATCACGCTGGTGCTGCCGACCGGGCACCCCTACCTCGCGTCGCTCACGAACCGCGACGTGCGGCGCCGCATCATGGAGGCGTCACGCTCGCGGGGCGGCCGCGGTGGCGAGAACGACAACAGCCAGCTCGTGCTCGACATCACCCGTATCCGTGCCCAGCGCGCGGCGCTGCTCGGGTTCTCCTCGCACGCCGCCTACGTCACCGCGGGGCAGACCGCCGGTACCCCCGGGAACGTCGCGTCAATGCTCGGCCGCCTCGCCCCCGCGGCCGCCCGCAACGCCGACCGCGAGCGCGAGGCGCTGCTGGCGGTGGCCGACGTCGACACCATCGAGGCGTGGGACTGGGCGTTCTACAGCGAGCGGGTGCGCAGGGCCGAGTTCGACATCGACAAGCAGTCGATGCGGCCGTACTTCGAGGCCGAGCGGGTGCTCCGCGACGGCGTGTTCTTCGCCGCCGGCCAGGTCTACGGAGTCACCTTCACCGAGCGGCCCGACCTCACCGCCTACCACCCGCAGGCGCGCGTGTTCGAGGTGGCGGAGGCCGACGGCTCCCCCGTCGGCCTGTACATCCTCGATCTCTACACGCGTGACTCGAAGCGCGGTGGAGCGTGGATGAACTCGCTCATCTCTCAGAGCGACCTGCTGCGGCATCCCACCGTCGTCGTCAACAACCTCAACGTGCCGCAGCCCGCCCCCGGGTCGCCCACCCTGCTCAGCTTCGACGAGGTGGTGACGCTGTTCCACGAGTTCGGGCACGCCCTGCACGGCCTGTTCGCCCGGGTCACCTACCCGAAGTTCAGCGGCACGCGGGTCTTTCGCGACTTCGTCGAGTTTCCGAGCCAGGTCAATGAGATGTGGATGCTGTGGCCCGAGGTGCTCGCGAACTACGCGCGTCACCACGAGACCGGGGAGCGCATGCCGCAGCACCTCGTCGACGCCATCGCCGCGTCATCCACCTTCAACGAGGGATTCGCGACGAGCGAGTACCTCGCGGCGACGCTGCTCGACCAGGCGTGGCACGCGATCGGTACCGACGCCGACGTGACCGACGTGGCTGCGTTCGAGGCCGCCGCGCTGACTGCCGCGGGCCTCGACAACCCCGCGGTTCCGACGCGCTACTCGAGCACCTACTTCGCGCACACCTTCTCGGGTGGCTACGCGGCCGCGTACTACTCGTACATCTGGAGCGAGGTGCTCGATGCCGACACAGTCGAGTGGTTCACCGAGAACGGCGGAATGACGCGCCAGAACGGCGACCGTTTCCGCGAGCTCGTGCTCGGCGTCGGCGGATCAATGGACCCACTGGCGGCATACCGGGCGTTCCGCGGACGCGACGCCGCGATCGAGCCGCTGCTGCGCCGCCGCGGTCTGGAGTAGCGGGGGGGGGCCCGTCGGGCAGTTCAGCCGCGCAACCGCCCAGCCACCCAGCCCGGCGCTACGCCGACTTCTCGGTGCGCTCGACGGCCCGCGGCACGATGGTGGGCGCGGCGTTCTCGAGCACGGACTGCTTGGTCACGATGACCGTGTCGACATCGGGGTCGGACGGCACGTCGAACATGATCGGCCCGAGCACCTCCTCCATGATGGCGCGCAGCCCGCGGGCTCCGGTCTTGCGCAGTACCGCGAGGTCGGCGATCGCCTCGAGGGCGTCCTGCTCGAACTCGAGCGTGACGTCGTCGATCTCGAACATGCGCTGGTACTGGCGCACCAGGGCGTTCTTCGGCTCGGTGAGGATTGCCATGAGGGCGACCTGGTCGAGCTGCGTGACGGTGGTGACGACGGGGAGGCGCCCGATGAATTCGGGGATGAGCCCGAACTTGTGCAGGTCTTCTGGCAGCACCTCGCCGAACAGGTCGACGTCGTCGCCCTTGCTGTGCAGTGGTGCACCGAAGCCGATGCCCTTCTTACCCGCGCGGTTCGAGATGATCTCTTCGAGGCCGGCGAATGCACCGGCGACGATGAACAGCACGTTGGTCGTGTCGACCTGGATGAACTCCTGGTGTGGATGCTTGCGCCCACCCTGCGGAGGGACCGACGCGACGGTGCCCTCGAGGATCTTGAGCAGCGCCTGCTGCACGCCCTCGCCCGAGACATCGCGGGTGATCGACGGGTTCTCGGCCTTGCGGGCGATCTTGTCGATCTCGTCGATGTAGATGATGCCGGTCTCGGCGCGCTTGACGTCGTAATCGGCCGCCTGGATGAGCTTGAGCAGGATGTTCTCGACGTCTTCACCGACGTAGCCGGCCTCGGTGAGGGCGGTGGCGTCGGCCACCGCAAACGGCACGTTGAGGCGCTTGGCGAGGGTCTGAGCGAGGTAGGTCTTGCCGCAGCCGGTGGGGCCGATGAGCAGGATGTTGGACTTGGCGATCTCGACGTCGTCGATGATGGCGTCGGCCGAGGTGATGGCGGTGCGGGCGCGGATGCGCTTGTAGTGGTTGTAGACGGCGACGGAGAGGGCCTTCTTGGCCGGCTCCTGGCCGATGACGTATTCCTCGAGGAAGGAGAAGATCTCCTTCGGCTTGGGCAGGTCGAACTCGGTCGATACCTCTTCGCCCGCCTCGGCCAGCCGCTCCTCGATGATCTCGTTGCACAGTTCGACACACTCGTCGCAAATGTAGACGCCGGGCCCGGCGATGAGCTGCTGCACCTGCTTCTGGCTCTTTCCGCAGAACGAACACTTGAGCAGATCTGCGCTCTCCCCTATTCGAGCCATGCGCCTTACCTCCTCCTGGTTGCGGCACACCTCGTTGTGGCCGTAAAGACGTCGTGATTGTCACGATGAGCCTAACCCGTGCCACCGACACGCGTTCCCATGTGTTGGTTTGTGAACGCGGTGGGTCGCCAGGTCGGGTTCGACGGCGGTGGCGGCGCGCCGCCTGATGTGTGGCTTTGGCACCCACCTGCCGTGCGGATGGCCCCGATATCCTGCGGGTATGCCTCTTTCGCACCGCATCCGGTTCCCATCATTTGTCGCAATCTCGGCGGGGGCGCTGCTCGCGGTCGGCATGGGTGTCGGTGTCGCCTCCCCCGCGCAGGCACACAACTACCTCGTCTCCTCGACCCCCGCGGCCGATTCGGTGCTCACCGAGCTGCCCCCCGAGTTCTCGATCACGACCAACGACGCCCTGCTCGCGGCGGGCGACGGCGCCGGGGCGTTCGCCCTGCAGGTCGTCGACGGGGCGGGCGCGCACTTCGAAGACGGCTGCGTCGCGGTCGACGGCCCGAGCATGTCCGCGGCGATCCCCGCGCTCGGCGCCCCCGGCGCCTACACGATGATCTGGCAGGTGGTCTCGGCCGACGGCCACACGATCTCCGAGGAGTTGCCGTTCACCTGGCAGCCGGCGGATGCCTCGGGCGCGGTCGCCGGTTTCGCCGAGGCCCCGGTCTGCGGCGAGGCTGCTCCGGGTGCGTCGCCGAGCGCCTCCCCGAGCGCCTCCCCCACCGATGACGCCGCACCCTCGGCGAGTCCCAGCGCGAGCAGCGGCACCGAGGCGGGCACCGACACCGGCTCGACCGACGGCACCGAGGCGGGCACCATCGACGTCGACACCGCGTCCAGCGACACCGCAGCCGATTCGACCGCGCTGTGGATCGGCGGCGCGGTGCTCGCGGTGGCCGCCGCGGTGGGCGTCACGGTGCTGGTGATGCGCCGGAAGCGCACCGGGGCGACCGGGAGCGGCACCCCGACCGAGTGACGCCGCGCCGCGGCATCCACCCGCCGAGAATGGATGCCGCGACGCACGCACGACGAAGGCCCCGCCGGAACGATCCAGCGGGGCCTTCGTGGTACTGCTACTGCGTGGTGCTACGAGACGAGTGCCGGCACGTTCTTGCGGGTGACGAGCACCTGGTCGATGAGTCCGTACTCGAGGGCCTCGGCCGCGCTGAGGATCTTGTCGCGGTCGATGTCCTTGTTGACCTGCTCGACCGAACGGTTCGAGTGGTGCGACAGGGTCTCCTCGAGCCAGCCGCGCATGCGGAGGATCTCGGCGGCCTGGATCTCGATGTCCGACGCCTGCCCGCGGCCGGCGTCACCGGTCGACGGCTGGTGGATCAGGATGCGGGCGTTGGGAAGCGCGAGGCGCTTGCCCGGGGAGCCCGCGGCCATCAGTACGGCGGCGGCGGATGCTGCCTGGCCGAGCACGACGGTCTGGATCTGCGGCTTGATGTACTGCATCGTGTCGTAGATCGCCGTCATCGCGGTGAACGAGCCACCGGGCGAGTTGATGTACATCACGATGTCGCGGTCGGGGTCCTGGCTCTCGAGAACGAGCAGCTGGGCCATGACGTCGTCGGCGGACGCGTCGTCGATCTGCACGCCGAGGAAGACGATGCGGTCTTCGAAGAGCTTCGCGTACGGGTCCTGGCGCTTGTACCCGTAGGCGGTGCGCTCCTCGAACGTGGGGAGGATGTAGCGGGATTCGGCCACCGGGCCGGCGCTCCCGCCGAAGGAAGAGATATCCATGACTGAGCCTTACTTGGGGAGGTCGGAGTTGGGGGTGTCGAGGTCGGGGGTGGTGGAGACCTCTTTCTCCGTCACGGACTCGTCCGTGCCACCGCCGCCGATCACGTCGGTCGCGTACTCGCGCAGGTGATCGACGAAGCCGTATTCGAGCGCCTCCTGGGCGGTGAACCAGTTGTCGCGGTCGTTGTCGATGAGGATCTGCTCGATCGGCTTGTCGACCTGCTCGGCGGTGAGTTCCGCCATGCGCTGCTTCATGTCGAGGATGACCTTGGCCTGCGTCTGGATGTCGGCGGACGTTCCACCGAAGCCACCGGACGGCTGGTGCAGGAGAACCCGTGCGTTGGGCGTGATGTAGCGCTTGCCCTTGGTGCCAGACGAGAGCAGGAACTGCCCCATCGACGCTGCGAGTCCGATGCCCACGGTGACGATGTCGTTCGGTACGAACTTCATCGTGTCGTAGATCGCCATGCCCGCGGTGATCGAGCCACCGGGTGAGTTGATGTACAGGAAGATGTCGCGCTCGGCGTCCTCGGCTGCAAGCAGCAGGATTTTTGCGCAGATCTCGTTGGCGTTGTCATCGCGCACCTCTGAGCCAAGCCAGATGATGCGGTCCTTGAGGAGTTGGTCGAAAATGCTGTTGACCAATGCCGGTTGGGCCATTGTTGCGCTCCATTTCAGTTGTCGCTTGTGTCGAATCTATCGGGAAGGTTCCGGGCATATCCCGCTGTTCGCCGTGGGCAGAGCGCAGCTCAGCGAAGCGGTGCCCACGGCGACGACCAGCACAGTGCCGTGGGCAGAGCGCAGCTCAGCGAAGCGGTGCCGCGCAGTGGCGTCAGGTACTACAACCCGTCCGTCGCATCGAGCGCCGCGGCGAGGTCGGCGATGATGTCTGCCGCATCCTCCAGCCCCACCGAGAACCTCAGGTGCCCGGTGCGCCCGTAGCGGTCGTTGCGCCGGAATCGCACCGGCCAGTGCTCGGCCCGCGGCGATGAGGCATCGGAATGCACGATCAGCGACTCGTCGTGCCCGAGCGAGACCGCCGACGTGACCACCCGCAGGTTCGCGACGAAGCGGTTATGTGCATCGTGGTCACCGTTGAGGGCGAAGACCATCATGCCGCCGCATCCATCGGGCATCGTGCGCCTGGCGAGGTCGAACTGTGGATGCGACGGCAGCCCTGGGTACGCGACGAAGTCGACGCGCCGGTCGGCTTCGAGGTATTCGGCCACGGCCTGCGCGGAGGTGCTGTGCTGGCGCATGCGCAGCGGCAGGGTGACCGATCCGCGCATGATCAGCCAGGCGTTGAACGGACTGATCACGCCCCCGACGTCGACCATCGCGTCGCTCTTGATGCGCTGGATGAGCTCGCGCGAGCCGATGACCGCGCCGCCCATGGCGTCGCCGTGGCCGTTGATGTACTTCGTGAGCGAGTGCACGACGAGGTCGGCGCCGAGGTCGAGCGGGCGCATGAGCATCGGAGAGGCGAAGGTGGCGTCGACGCTGAGCAGCGCTCCCCCGGCGTGGGCGATCTTCGCCAGGGCCTCGATGTCGGCGATGCGCGTCGTCGGGTTGGCCGGGCTCTCGGCATGCACGAGCACGGTGTTCTCGCGCATCGCGGTGCGCACCGCCTCCGGGTCGCCGGTGTCGACGAGGGTGGCGTGGATGCCGTACTTCTGCGGGAACAGCTCGGTGAACAGTCGGTGGGTGGCCTCGTAGACGACGTCGGATACGACGACGTGGTCGCCGGAGGAGAGGAACGTGAAGAACACGCTGTGCAGGGCGGCGACGCCGCTGGCGAGCGCGACGGCGTCTTCTCCGTGGTCGAGGGCGGCGAGCTTCTGCTGCAGCGCGAGCTGGTTGACGCCGCTGTTGCGGGTGTACAGCGGAATGTCGGTGCCCGACCAGCTGATGCCGGACGGGTCGTCGGGCAACGCGTAGGAGTTGGCCATCACGATCGGGGTGCGGATCGCGCCGGAGCCCTCGTCGACGGAATTGCCCGCGTGCACGGCCTGGGTCAGGACGCGCAGCGTGGACGGGTCATGGGCATCGGGGCGCGAGGGCATCCGCTAACGCTACGGGCTGCGTGGGGTGCCGGTGGCCAGGGACGGAAGCGGCCCCGACGCTGGTCCCAGTTGCGCAGACCGTGTCAGACAGAAACGGCCCCGACGCTGGTCCCAGTTGCGCAGACCGTGTCAGACAGAAACGGCCCCGACGCAAGTGCGTCGGGGCCGAGTCATCCAATCAGTGCGACCTAGTGGTTGTGACTCGCGTGGTCGTCGTGGTCGTGGCCCTCGTGGTCGTCGTCGGCCATCAGGTCGTCGGCGTCGTCGTCGGAGTCGTCACCGATCGCGGCGGCGGTGAAGGTGGAGAGGTCGACGGTGTTGCCTGCCTCGTCGACGACCTTCGCCTTGCTGAGCACGACGGCCAGTGCCTTGGCACGAGCGACCTCGCCGATCATTCCGGGGATCTGGCCGTTCTGGTCGAGCACCTTGATGAACTCGCCCGGCTCCATGTTGTACTGGGCGGCGCCCTGGATCAGGTACTGGGTGAGCTCGTCCTGGCTGACCTTGATCTTCTCGGTCTCGGCGACCGCGTCGAGCAGGATCTGGCTGCGGAACGTCTTCTCGCTGGCCTCGGTGACTTCGGCGCGGTGCTCGTCGTCGTCGAGGCGCTTCTCGTTCTCGAGGTGACGGTGCACCTCGTCTTCTACGAGCTTGGCCGGGACGGGGATCTCGACGGATTCGAGCAGCTTGTCGACGACCATGTCGCGCGCCTGCGTGCCCTGGCCGAAGACCTTGGACTTGCTGACCTGCTCGGCAATGTCTGCCTTGAGCTCGTCGATGGTGTCGAACTGGCTGGCGATCTGCGCGAAGTCGTCGTCGGCGGCGGGAAGCTCGCGCTCCTTGACGGCGAGGAGGGTGACGGTGATCTGGGCGGTCTGGCCCTCGTTGTCTCCACCGAGCAGCTTGGACTCGAAGGTCGTGGTCTCGCCGGCGCTGAGCGCGTCGAGGGCCTCGTCGATGCCGTCGATGAGGTCTCCGGATCCGACCTCGTACGAGATGGCGTTGGCGGTGTCGACCTCTGCTCCGTCGATGGTGGCGACGAGGTCGAGCTGGGCGAAGTCGCCGGTCTTGGCCGGGCGGTCGACGGTCACGAGGGTGCCGAAGCGGGCGAGCAGGTTCTGCAGCTCGGTCTCGACCTCGTCGTCTTCGACGGTCACAGTGTCGACGACGAGCTCGATGCCGTCGAGGGCGGGGAGCTCGAACTCGGGACGCACGTCGACCTCGACGACGATGACGAGGTCACCGGAGAAGTCCTTGAGCGCCGGCAGCTCGGCGACATCGGCCTCTGGGCGTCCGAGCGGGCGGATCTTCTCTTCTTCGACCGCGCGGCGGTAGAAGGTGTCGAGGGCGTCGCTGACCGCGTGGTTCAGCACCTCGCCGCGGCCGACGCGCTGGTCGATGATGGGCGGCGGAACCTTGCCCTTGCGGAATCCGGGGATGGTGATGGATTCGGCGATGTGGCCGTAGGCGTGGTCGACGCTCGGCTTCAGCTCTTCGGGGGTAACAGCGATGGTCAGCTTTACGCGCGTGGGGTTCAGCTTCTCGACCGTGGTCTTCACGATTGACTCTCCTGTGCTCGACGTACTGGGTCCCAGCCGGGCGAATCAGTACTGGTTTTCTGTGGTCGTGTCGGGGCGACAGGATTCGAACCTGCGGCCTCTCGGTCCCAAACCGAGCGCTCTACCAAGCTGAGCTACGCCCCGGATACCGCGACCACGAGGATGGTGCGTCTCGGGCCACTCATGCGGCCACCGTGCTGAGGATGATTGGGGATCGTCCAAAAAATGGCCTTCGCAAGTCTAGCCGAGTGGCCAGCGCGTCATGGCCACTCGCCGCACGGGGCACCTCCCAGGATGGGTTACGATTGCAGGACGCGCTTCGGTGAGCGCCCCTCGGGGTGGCGAGTCGGGGAATGCGGGGACGTAGCTTAGTGGTAAAGCCTTAGTCTTCCAAACTAATGATGCGAGTTCGATTCTCGTCGTCCCCTCTATATTGATCGGCACTGTCGTGCCGGAGTCCGCAGGGCCACACTGTCGGCATGGACATGCCTTTGCCCGGTGACGAGCCTGCGCCACCGCCCGTGCCACTCGCCGTTCGGGCCCAGCTGCTCGCCACCGAGCACTGGGGTCTCCTCGCATCCCGGTCGACGACACAGGCCGAGGTACTCACCCGCATCAGCATCTTCCTGACCCTGGTGTCGGCCGGGCTGGTGAGCCTCGCGCTGCTGGGCCAGGTCACCCGGTTCGCCGGGCCGTTCCCGGGTTTCGCGGTGGCCGTGCTGGGGATCGTGGCGTTGATGGGCGTCCTCACCCAGGTGCGGGTGTCCAACGTCGGCATGGACGACCTCATGTACGTGCTGGCGATGAACCGGCTGCGCGCCGCCTACGTCGATATCGATCCCGGCGTGGCGCCGTACCTGATGGCGTCGACCCACGATGACTTCGCGGGAACCACGCGCACCTACTACTTCCTCGGCCGCCGCAGCGGCGCCAGCCAGTTGCTCGGCAGCTCGACGATCTTCATCGTGGCCGTCAATGCCGCCCTGGTCGGGCTGCTCGTGGCGGCGATCATCTTCACCGTCGCGGGAGCCGTCGTCGCGAGCGCGTTCGGAATCGTTGCCGGAGTAGCGTACATCCTCGTGTCGCTCGCCCTCGGGGTGCGACAGTTCGCTGCTGCCTGGGCCGCCCACACCCCCCTCAACCCGTCGCCTGCCGACGCGGGGTGACCGAGCTCAGCTCAGCTCAGCTCGGCTCGGCTCGGCTCAGCTCTGTGCGGCGGGCAGCATCGCAACCGCCACCGCATCGCCGGAGTCGTCGCGAATCTCGAGCGCCGACACGTCGTCGCGCATCACGGCGGCGTTCATGCGGCAGTCGATGGTGACCTCGCTGCCGAAGAAAGTGCCAGACGGCGACTCCACGCCGTCGTCGCCCACGAGCACCACCGAGTAGCTGTCGCCGGCGGGCAGTCCGTCGATCTCGAGCACCGTCTCGGTTCCCCAGGTATGGGCAATCACCGAACCGTCGATGGCCACTCCCCCTGGCTCGCCCGTGAAGTCGACGGACTCGACGGCCCCGAGGGTGCCGGGCGGCCCGGACGGTGGCCCTGGCTGGATCGCCTGCGCGCCCAGCACGACGCCCGCACCGAGGGCGACGCAGGCGGCGGCGCCGAGCACCATCGACGCGGGACGGAACCGGCGTGTTGCTGGCGTGATGTCGGGCACGGGTTCGTTCCCGGTACTGCCGGCGATCGCGGCGATCCGGTCGGCGAGTGCGCCAGACGGGGCGCTCGAATCCCACCGGCCGATGGATGCTGCCGCCATCGCCACGGCAGCACGCATGCCCTCGATCTCATCGACCACGCTGGCGTCTGCGGCGGCGAGCGCGTCGAGCTCCGCGCGCTCCGCCGGGGTGAGGTCGCCGGCGACCGCTGCCGCCACGAGCTCGGCGCGACGGTCGCCTGGCGACCAGGGGGTCGGGGTATCGGTGGGGTCAGTCATGCTGATCCCCTTTCTCATCGAGATTGTCGCGCAGCGCGCGGAGGCCGTAGAAGGTGCGGCTGCGCAGGGTGCCGACCGGAATACCGGTGCTCTCCGAGAGCTCTGCGTAGGTGGAGCCGTTCAGGTGGATCTCGACCACGGCCTGGCGGTGCTCGGGGGTGAGCGCGGCGATGGCCTGCGTCATCCGGAGCCGCTCGAGGGTGTCGTCGGGCGGGGCGGCGATGCTGTCGTCGATGGCGTCGGCGCCGACCGGGCGGGGCGTGCGCTGCAGGGAACGCTGCTGGTCGATGATCACGTTGCGCGCGATGGAGAACAGCCACGTCCTGGTGCTGGCCACCGAGCCGTCGTACCGGTCGCGGGCGCGCCATGCCCTGAGGAAGGTCTCCTGCACGCAGTCCTCGGCGAGTCCGCGGTCGCGCAGCATGTTGAGCGCGAAGCCGAACAGCGACGACCCGTGCTCGTCGTAGGCGACGGTGACGTCGAAGGCGGATGCGGGTGGCGAGTCGGGTGCGACAGGCTGGGCGGCGACCGGTCGTACAGCCGCGGGCTCGACGCGTCGCAGGTGCCGCGAGGCCTCACGAGCGGTGCCCTCGGGTTCCAGCGTGACCACGCTCCCGCTCTCCATCGTCAGGACGATGCCCATCTGCATTCGCCTCCGCTCCACGGTACCCAGTCCACCGGCACTCCCTGCACCTGAGGGGGATACGACCCGCGGGCCCGTGCCGTTCACCACCGGCACGAAACTGCTGCGAAAAAACTTTCGCGACCAGTGAACGCGTGACCCGGTTGCGTCGTATGCCCCTGAAACGGGCGACCCATCGCCCCCTCTCGAAAGGCACACCCATGTCGCACCAGAGAATGACCAAGCGCACCACCGCACGCACCCTCTCGCTCGGCGGTGTCGCTGTCGCCACCGCCGTCGGCATGCTCGCCGTCGCTGGGCCCGCCAGCGCCGAGACCGAGGTCGCCGAGCCCGACACCTTCACCAGCGCGTTCACCGTGATGGCGACTCCCGACCAGGTCATCAACAACGATGGCATCGCGACCCCCGGCCAGCCCGGCGCCGCGGGCGAGTTCATGTTCCGCATCAACTCCGACCTCGACATCATCTGCTACGACATCACCCTCACCGGCGTCTCGGGCGACTACATGAGCCCGGCCAAGACCGCGACCCACATCCACCAGGCGGCCGTCGGCCAGGCCGGCCCGCCGCGTATCTCGTTCCCGAACCCCGCTCCGGTCGGCGACGGACCCCGCACCAGCTCCGGCTGCCTCGAGGGACCGTTCACCACCGGAGTGCTCGCGAACGGCGTCGATACCGGAGACGGATTCGACCTCGCCGCGATCGAGGCGAACCCCGCCGGCTTCACCGGTGACTCGCACACCGTCGACTTCGCCGCGGGTGTCGTGCGCGGACAGCTCACCCAGGTGCCAGTGGGCGGCGTGCAGACCGGTGGCGGTGGAACCGCATCGGCCGACACCGCAGCGGCCTCCGCAACCACCTCGGCCGACAGCACCGGCGTCATCGCCGGCGCCGCCGGACTCGGTGCGCTGCTGCTCACCGCCGTCGGCGTCACCGCCCTGCGTCGCCGCTCGGCGCTGGACTCCTGATGAGTGCGCACGGTTCGGCCGGGGGGTCGCGGCTCGCCCGTTCGCCCGGCTGTCCCGTGCGCCCTTCGGCATCCCGCGGCGGTGGACGTGACGCTCGCCACCATGCGGTGACGCTGGTCGCGGCCGTCGGCGTGGCGATCACGCTGGCGGGGTGCACCGGGGTCGGTGCGGGGGGGGGTGCAGCATCCACCCCCCCCCCGTCTCCCACGTCACCCGCAGCCGGGACCGCCGTGCCCACGCCACCCGCCGGGACGCC
>NZ_JAALGE010000002.1 GCF_011057645.1 Marisediminicola senii
CGGCGTCTACTCCCGAATCGCAGGCCGACTACTCGCCCTCGCCGCAGGAATCTGGCACAACTGGCTCATCGGAGCACCCAACAAACGCTCCCTCATCGCCTACGACCATTAGGACTCACTCATCTAGGAGCGCTGCACCCACGCCGCCGCATTCGGGGGCAGCAGCCCGGCGACCAGGGGTGCCGAAGTGAGCAGCGGACGTCCGGGCGGCAGGGGCACCGCGGCATCCCCCATCGCGACCACCACCGTGACGCCGCCCTGCCGCTCGCACATCACCCGCCCGTCGGGGGTGCCGCTCCACCGCGCGGCGGCCCCGGCGCGGAACACGCCAGACGCCACCAGTTCGGCGCGCGAACGCATCGCCCCTGTGAAGACCGAGAGGGTGGATGCCGCGTCGCCGAGTTGCTTCGAGACCGCCCAGTCACCCCACCCCTCCGGTTGCGGAAGCCACGGCCGCGCAGGCCCCACCCCAGACCCGACCTCGTATCCCACCCCAGATCCCACCGTTGGCCCCACGGGCGAGAACCCGAACGCCCCGGCAGGGTCGGGGTCCCACGGCAGCGGCACGCGGGCACCGTCGCGGCTCACGCCGCCGCGGGTCCACATCGGGTCTGCGCGGTCGGCGAGCGGCACGTCGATCTCGGGCAGGCCGAGTTCCTGCCCCTGGAACACGTACGCCGACCCGGGCAAGCCGAGCAGCGCGACGATGGCGGCGCGGGCCCGTGCGGCACCGAGCTCTCCCCCGCCGAAGCGCGTCACCGTGCGCACGAGGTCGTGGTTCTCGAGCGCCCAGCTCGGGTCGGCACCGGTCTCGACGCGCACCCGCTCGAGCTCGCTGCCGACCGAGACCCACGCCTCCTGGTCCCACCCGAGCCGCGCGAAGGCGAACGCGAACGTCTGGTGCAGCTCATCGGGGCGCGTGTAGCGGCCCGCGCGCTGCGGCTCGAGATTGACCTCGCCGACCAGCAACCGCTCGCGGTCGTACGACTGGGCGAGGCGCCGCCAGCGGCGGTAGATGGCGTGCACCGGTTCCTGGTCCATCGCGAGCGGGTTCGAGCGCAGCCCGTCGATCACCACGGGAACGCTGTCGGCGTCGGGCAGGCCTGGCGCCTTGAACAGCCCGTGAGCGACGTCGATGCGAATGCCGTCCACCCCGCGGTCGAACCAGAACCGCAGCACCCGGTCGAAGTAGTCGACGACGGCCGGGTTGTTCCAGTTCCAGTCCGGCTGCGCCGATGAGAACAGGTGCAGGTACCACTGCAGGTCGGTGGTCGATGCGGGGTGCGCTCGGTGCCAGGCCGATCCGCCGAAGACACTGATCCAGTTGTTGGGTGGCACCAGCCCCGCGGCATCCATCGAATCGACGAAGTGGAACATCGCCCGCTCCGGCGACCCCGGCTGCGCCGCCAGCGCTTTCTGGAACAGCTCGTTCTCGGTCGACGTGTGGTTCGGCACGATGTCGACGAGCACGTGGATGCCTCGGGCATGCGCATCGGCCAGCAGCGCGTCGAACTCCGCGAGGGTGCCGAACAGCGGGTCGACCGCGCAGTAGTCGCTGATGTCGTAGCCCTGGTCGACCTGCGGGGAGCGCTGGAACGGCGTGAGCCAGATGCCATGCACGCCGAGCGACTCGAGGTACGGCAGGCGCTGGCGAATGCCGGCGAGGTCGCCGACACCATCGCCATCGGAATCGGCGAACGATCTCGGGTAGACCTCGTAGATGACCGCGGTGCTCCACCAGGGTGCGGGTGCGTCGAGTGGGCGCGTTCTGTTCTCGGTCATCTCCACCGGCTCAAGGGTAGGCAGCAGAGATGGAGCGCGCGAACCAGTCGCGGGGCCGGTCGCGTTCGCGTTCGTGTTCGTGTTCGTGTTCGTGTTCGTGTTCGTGTTCGTGTTCGTGTTCGTGTTCGTGCACGGACTTCGGCTGACGACCAGTGCAGCGAGAGTTCACCTCCCCCGGCGCCGCAGTCACTACGGTTAACTCACAACCCGTCACGGCTACCCCCAGGAGGTGCGCACCATGGCGCAGAAGAAGAATTCGACCAAGTCCGACAGCACGGCGAGCGCGAAGAAGAGCTCGAGCAAGGCTGCCGACAAGAAGGCGACCGAGAAGAAGGCCGCAGACAAGAAGACTGCAGACAAGAAGGCAGTCGAGAAGAAGGCCGAGAAGGCACTGTCGGCGGCGCAGAGCGCGGTGCAGACCGCGCAGAAGGCGGTCGTCGACTCGAACAAGAAGCTGCGCAAGCGCGCGCTGGCGCTCTCGGAGCAGACCGAGAAGCTGGCCGCCAAGCACGCGAAGGCCGCCGAGAAGCTCGCCGCCGCGACGAAGGAGTCGGAGGCTCAGGCAGCCGCGGCGAAGAAGGCCGATGCCACAGCCGCGTCCGACGCGAAGAAGGCCGCGAAGGCTGCGGCACCCAAGAAAGCCGTCACGACAGCGGCACCCAGGAAGGCTGCAGCAGCCACCGAGGCACCGGTCGACTCCGCGGCAGCCGACACTGCACCGAACGAGACTGAAGCAGCCGCCACCGCAGCAGCCGTGACCCCCACCCGCGCGGCACGCCCCGGGCGCCCCCGCTCGACCGGGCCCACGCTGGTCGAACTGCGCCAGCAGGCGAAGGCGAAGAAGATCGTCGGCTACTCGCGCATGAGCAAGGCCACCCTCGTCTCGGCACTCGAGTCGTCGCCTTCGGCATGAAGGTCGTCGCGGTCTACAGCACCAAGGGCGGGGTAGGAAAGACCACCACGGCCGTCAACCTGGCCTGGGAGGCCGCGCGCGAGTTCCGGGTGCTGTTGTGGGATCTCGACCCCCAGGGCGCCGCCACCTTTCTGCTGCAGGTCAAGCCGAAGGTGAAGGGCGGGGTGGGCGCCCTCGTGTCGGGTGACACGAAGGTGGGCGACGTGATCCGATCGACGTCAAACGACGCCCTCGACGTGATTCCGGGTGACGCGAGCTACCGCGACCTCGACCTCGTGTTCGACAGCGCGAAGAAATCGGAACGCAGGGTCGCCCGCATCCTGGAGAAAGTCGCCGACGACTACGACCTGGTCATCCTCGACTGCCCGCCCGGTGCGTCGCTCGTCGCGGAGAACGCGCTGTTCTCCGCCGATGCCGTCGTGGTGCCCCTGGTGCCGTCCCCGCTGTCGATGCGCTCGCTCGAGCAGGTGACCGAGTTCGTCGCGGCATCCATCTCGACAGCGCCCATCGTGGCCTTCCTGTCGATGGTCGACCGGCGCAAGACCATGCATCGCGACGCCATCGAGAACCTGCCCCGCGACAACAAGGCGGTCACCGACGTGGTCATTCCGGCGACCGTGCAGGTCGAGAGGATGGGAACCATGCGCGCCCCGATCGCGAGCTACGCCCCGGGAGCCGAAGCTGCCGTCGCCTTCGCCGACCTGTGGTCGCGCGTGCGGGCGACCGTCAAGCCGAAGGCGCGTAAGCGCAAGCGCTGACAGGCGCCGCGCGGAGCATCCGATGCCAGAACCCCTGATAGAGGTCAGCGACGCCGACCTGGCCGACCTGCGTTCGCGCCTCGAGAACACCCGGTGGACGCCCGACTGGCCGGTCGACTCCTGGCAGGCGGGAATGGATGCCGCGACGCTGCGTCGCCTCGTCGACCACTGGTCGACGGCCTACGACTGGCGTGCACAGGAACGACGCATCAACGCGCTCCCCGCGTTCGACGCCGACCTCGATGGAGTCGCGGTGCGGTACCTGCGCTTCGACGCGCACGGCGAGCCCGGCATCCCCCTCATCCTCACCAACGGGTGGCCGAGCACCATGCTCGAACTGGTCGAGCTCGCCAAGCGGCTGTCGAACCCACAGAGATACGGTGTGGATGCCGCGGCCACCCACACCGTGATCGTGCCGGCGATTCCCGGCCTGCCGTTCTCACCCCAGCGCCCCACGCTCGGCGAGCCCACCCACGAGCTGTGGCACCGCCTCATGGCAGGGGAGCTCGGGTTCGCCCGCTACGGCGCCCACGGCGGCGACCTCGGGTCAGGCATCACCTCGCGCCTCGGGCAGCAACATCCGGAGGCCGTCGCGGGCATCCACCTGCTCGCAGTCGCGAACTCCACCGAGGTCGATCGCGCCACCGCGACCGACGCGGAACGGGAGTTTCTCGAGGCGGAGGACCGCTGGCATGCCGAAGAAGGCGCCTACCAGCACCAGCAGGCCACCCGCCCGCTGTCGCTCGCCCCAGGGCTCGCCGACTCCCCCGTCGGGCTGCTCGCGTGGATCGTCGAGAAGTACCGCGCGTGGAGCGACTGCGGCGGTGACGTGAGCTCCCGGTTCACTGACGACTTCCTGGTGACGCAGGCTTCGCTCTACTGGTTCACCAACTCGATCGGCACCTCCTTCCGGGCCTACTACGAAGCCGGCAACGGGTACACGATGCCGGTGACCGAGGTGTCGGTACCTACCGCCATCGCCGTCTTTCCGCATGACCTCGCCCGGCCCCCGCGCGAATGGGTCGAGCGCTGCTACGCGGTGGAGCGCTACACCGCGATGCCCCGCGGCGGGCACTTCGCACCCCACGAAGAACCCCAGCTGCTCGCCGCAGACATCGCCGCGTTCTTCGCCGGGTGTTCCTAGGCACTCACCTTTCGGGAACGTTTCGGCGCCCGCGTCGGTTACCCCTCACGACGCCAAGTTACGAAAGAGGCACGCCGCATGACTATCCCGCTCTCCATCCTGGACCTCGCCCCCATCACCCCGGGGCAGACCGCTCGCGAGAGCTTCGCGAGCAGCGTGCTGCTCGCCCAGACGGCAGAACGCAGCGGCTACACCCGCGTCTGGTACGCGGAGCACCACAACATGGCATCGATCGCCTCGTCGGCCACCAGCGTGCTGATCGGGCACGTCGCCGAGCACACCTCGACCATCCGCCTCGGCTCCGGCGGCGTCATGCTGCCCAACCACTCCCCGCTCGTGATCGCCGAGCAGTTCGGCACGCTCGCGACGCTGTTTCCAGACCGCATCGACCTCGGCCTCGGCCGCGCCCCCGGCAGCGACCAGCAGGCCGCGCGCGCAATGCGCCGCGACCCGATGGCCTCCGAGCAGTTTCCACAGGACGTTCTCGAACTGCAGGCCTACCTGCGCGGCGAATCGATCGTGCCGGGAGTGCAGGCCGTTCCCGGCGGCGGTACCGACGTTCCGCTCTACATCCTCGGATCGTCGACCTTCGGCGCGCAGCTCGCCGCGGCACTCGGACTGCCGTTCGCATTCGCCTCGCACTTCGCCCCGGACTCGCTGTTCGACGCCATCGAGATCTACCGCCGCGACTTCAGGCCCTCCGCGCAGCTCTCTGCACCGCACATGATCGTCGGGGTCAACGTGATCGCCGCCGAAGATGAGGACGACGCCCAGCAGCAGTTCATCACCACCCGCCGCGACCGCGTGCGTGCGATGATCTCGCGTGGACCGGCAGCGCGTGCGTTCACCGACGACGAGATCGACGCGTTCCTCACCACGCGCGACGGCATGTACATCGCCAACATGATGAAGTACACCGCCGTCGGCACCCCGTCGCAGGTGCGCACGTACCTCGAGGACTTCGCCGCGACGACCAAGGCCGACGAGCTGATCACGGCGCACCAGTCAATCGACATCGCGTCGAGGCTGCGCTCGGTCGAGCTCACCGCCGACGCCATGAGCACGGTCGCAGCCTGAGCCCTGTGAGACGCCAGCACCCCGGCTTCCCAACCCCGGTGGCCCCGTGAGCACCTCCGGGGTTGCCGTGCCCAGCGTCGTAGTGCGCGATCGACGGGACGCTGATGCGGATGCGCTCGGCCGCGCCCTCGCGGACGCGCAGCCCACCGACAACTACCCGATGCGCGCGGGCAACGCGCACGCCGGCTGGCTGTTCGGCGGCGACGTCGCCGGTGCCTGGGTCGCGGTGGTGGCCGACGAGGTCGTGGCGCACGTATCCGTGGTTCGGGGATTCGACGTGCCAGGGCTGGCCGAGGCCGTCGGAGTGCGGTCGGGTTCGGCACTGGGCCTCACGCGGTTGTTCGTGATCCCGGCGTGGAGAGGGCGCGGCGCGGCATCCATTCTGCTCGACCGGGCGGAGCGATTCGCGGCCGCCGCCGGTGTGCCGCTGGTGCTCGAAGTCGCGGGCGACGCACTCGGTGCCATCGCCCTGTACGAGGGACGCGGCTGGCAGCGCATCTCGACGTACCGCGCCACCTGGTTCGCGCCCGACGGGCCGCGCCCCATCGCGCACGGCTACCTCGCGCCCGGTTAGTCGCTGTCATCATTCAGGAGCCCTCGGGTGTCTGATGGAGGGATGCGGCGGCACGGCGTGTGTTGTGCCGCAAACGCGCCGCAAATCACGCGATCTGCCACTGCAGCCCCTCACCCCTCCTGAATAATGAAAGCTCAACCGCGGCTGCATAGACTCGCATCTATGAGTGGAACGACCCTCCCCGACGACCTGCGACTGCTCGCCGACCCGACCCGCGCCCGCATCGTGAACCTCATCCTGCAGAGCACGGGGGGACGGATGCTGGTGGGCGCCCTCACCGCAGAACTCGGGCTCCGTCAGCCCACGGTCAGCCACCACCTCAAGGTGCTGCACGAGGGTGGTTTTCTCGACCGCCACCCGGTCGGTCGCACCGTCGGATACTCCGTCTCCCCCGCGCGCATCTCGCGGGTGCAGGACCTGCTGCAGGATTCGCCCGGCGGGGAGATGACCCCCGGGGTGCTCGAACGCATCTCGGCCGACCTCGCCGACCGCTTCGCCGGCACCTTCTCGCCGGAGACCGTCGACCGCTACGTGCGCGAGAGCCACGCTCTGCTCGCCGACCGCGCGCGGGTCACCCGCTACCTGCCGTCGCTCACGTCGCGGTTCGCGGCCGACCGGCTCGAGGCGCTCGCGTCGAGCGAGACCGCGGCATCGAGCGAGACCGAGGCGTCGGCGCATGTTCCCGAGGTGCTGTTCGTCTGCGTGCAGAACGCGGGACGCTCGCAGCTCGCCGCCGGCATCCTGCGCCACCTCGGCGGTGACCGGGTGCGCGTGCGCTCGGCGGGATCGGCTCCCGCAGACACCGTGCGCGGGGTGATCGTGGGGGCGCTCGACGAGATCGGCGTCGCCGTCGGCGGTGAGTTCCCGAAGCCGCTCACCGACGAGGTCGTGCGGGCCGCCGACGTTGTCGTGACGATGGGATGCGGCGACGCGTGCCCGGTGTACCCGGGCAAGCGCTACCTCGACTGGGAGCTCGACGACCCGGTGGGGCTGCCGCTCGACCGGGTTCGCGAGATCCGCGACCAGATCGACGCGAGGGTGCGCGAGCTGCTGGCATCCATCACCTGATCGACCTACCGCAGCTGGGGCGACCCCGGCGTCGACGCGACATCGGCCATGCCGTCGATGAGCTCGGCCATGGCGTCGGTCGAGCGGATGGCGGGGATCCAGCCGAGCTCGGTCCTGGCGCGCTCGGTCGACATCAGCGGCGTCGCTACCGCGATGTCGATCCACCCGGGGTCGGTCTGCTGCAGGCGCAGCTTCCAGGTGACACCGGCCAGCCACCGCATGGCCGCGGCGCTGACCGGGATGTGACGCCGCGCCCCGATCGCGCGGGCGATGCGCGCCGGTGTCAGCACGGGCTCCGCCGCGATGTTGAACGCGCCGGCGGCCTTGCGGTCGATGGCGCGCCAGACGGCATCGGCGAGGTCGCTCGCGTGCACCGCCTGCGTGATCATTCGCAGCGGCAACGGCAGCACCGGGGGGCGCACGGCCCGGAGGATGCTGGTCGGCACGAACCGCCCCAGGAACAGGCCGGCGATCTCCTTGGCCGCCCCACGCTGGAAGACCAGGCCGGGTCGCATGCGGGTCAGCACGACCGACGGGTGCTGCGCCTCGAAGGCGTCGAGCGCCCGCTCGTTCAGCGCCTTGTGCCGCGAGTAGTGGGAGGTGTGGAGTCCGCCGGTGGGCCAGGACTCGTCGACCCGGCGGTTCTTCGGTCCCGCGCTGTACGCGCCGACGGAGGATGCCACGACGACCTGCGGTACGCCCGCGGCAGCGACGGCCGCGAGCACGTGCGCGGTGCCCGTCACGTTGGTGCGGAACATCGCGCGCTCGTCGCGGTTCGGCTGCAGCGCCCAGGCGAGGTGCACCACGGCGTCGGCGCCCCGGAACGCGGCGGTCAACGATGCCACCGACCCTGGCGCGCCGATGTCGACCTGTCGCCACGACGCGCCCGCGTATGGGCTCGTCGTGAGGTCGGGGGCACGGCGGGAGACACCGACCAGGTCGATGCGGGGCTCGACCGACCCGAGCCTGCCCAGGATCGCCGTGCCCAGGTTGCCGCTTGCCCCGACGATGACTACGCGCATTCGATGCTCCTCGTGTTGTGAAGGACATCGTAGGCATGGTCGTGTGGCCCATCCGCTGGGAGCGGGAGCGGCACGGCCCGGCCTGCCGCTCGGACTACGGCGCGGCCTGCGCCAGCTGTTCGCGCTGCGCGTGCACGGCGGCGGAACGCACCGCACCGGCACTCGCGATCACCACGAGCACGATGGCGACGATGCCGATCGGGGTGAGTGGCTGCCCGAGGATGACGGTCCCCGCTGCCGCCGCGATGGCGGGCGACAGGCTCATCAGGATCGCGAACGTCGACGCGGGCAGTCGGCGCAGGGCCAGCAGCTCGAGCGCGTAGGGAATGGCCGACGAGAGCGCAGCGACGGCGACTCCGAGCAGCAGCACTGAGGGCACCAGCAGAGCGCTGCCCGCGCTGGCGATGCCGAGCGGAAGGGTGACGACCGCGCCGATGCACATCGCGATCGCGAGCCCGTCCAGCCTGGGGAACCTGGCTCCCGTACGGGCGGACATCAGGATGTACCCCGCCCAGAGGGCACCCGCGCCCGCCGCGAAGAGCACGCCGACGGGATCGAGCTCGCCGAGGCCGCCGCGACCCAGCACCGCGACCCCGATGAACGCCAGCACCGCCCACAGCCAGCTCGCCGCCCGCCGGCTCACGACGACCGAGAGGATGAGCGGCCCGAGCACCTCGATGGTCACGGCCGCACCGAGCGACAGGCGGTCGAGCGCCTCGTAGAACATCACGTTCATGCCGGCCAGCACGACGCCGAACACGGTGACGGTGAGCCAGTCGCCGCGCGTGTAGCCGCGCAGGGAGGGCCGGCAGATGGCCAGCAGGATCAGGGCGGAGAACGCCAGCCGGAGCGCGACCATGCCGAACGGGCCGACCGCCGGGAACAGCAGAACGGCGAACGATGCCCCGACGTCCTGGCAGAGCAGTCCGACGATCACGAGCGACGCCGCACCGAACGATCTGCCCGGTGCGGTGACGGGCGAGCGGGGAGGCATTACTCGACCGTATGGTGCCGCCGCGGCATCCGCGAATCGCACGATCTGTCGCCGAGCTATATCAATTCGTACTGTCGGAATCAAGGGCCCCCGAAAGGTGGACACCGGCGTACCTCGTCCCTAGTGTTGACCTCGGTTCACGGTCGAACCCACCAGAGTTCCCCGCCATCCCCCGATCGGGCGAGTGCTCATGCCGGCCACACGACATCCCCCCTGTCGCGTGGCCGGCACAATTTAACCCGTCGTTTCGATCCGCGTCCCGCCCGCCGGCACGGGGCCCGGACACATCCCCTGCCGCGCTCTCCTACTATCGGAGCGTGACCACCATTCCCGACGCCCTCGCACTCGTGCTGGAGGTGTTCACCTGGTTCGGGCTCGTTCCCGGCATCCTGCTCCTTGGCCTCGGCTACCTGCGCCGCATCCTCGCGACGCGGTTCGAAGAGACCTGGGGCATCATCGTCGAGTCCCCGGCCGGTACGTCGCACCTCTGGTTTCGCTGGATGGACCTCGAGCGCGAGCTGCAGTCTGCCCCGATTCCGCCCGACGCGGACGAGGAGCTCGCGCTGGGCGACGAGGTGAAGGTCTACTTCGACCGGCGCAACCCGCACAACGGGCGCCTCGACCACCCGTCTGCCGACGGCCGGGTGCTCAGGGTCTGCGGCTGGGTGCTCGTCTCGGTCGGGCTCGCCGCCGCCGTGATCCAGCTCGTGATGGTGTTCGCGGAATGACCGGCGAGCCCACCACCACGGCGCCGCTCTCGGTCGTCATCGCCCCCGACTCGTTCAAGAACTCGGCGAGTGCCACCGACGTCGCCGCCGCGATCGCTACCGGCTGGCGCGAGAGGCGCCCCGCCGACACGATCGCCATGCTCCCGCAGGCCGATGGTGGCGAGGGCACCCTCGACGCCATCCAGGCCGCCACCCCCGGCTCGCGGCGCCACGCCGTTCCGGGCATCACCGGACCGGATGGCGCCCAGGTCGACGGGCAATGGCTCGAACTGTCAGGGGGCATCGCGGTCGTCGAACTCGCCGACTCCAGCGGACTGCCGCTGATGCGCGAACTCGACGCGCTCGGGGCCACCACGACCGGGCTCGGCGAGACCATCCGCGCCGCACTCGACGCGGGCGCCCGCTCGCTCGTGGTCTGCCTGGGCGGCTCCGCATCCACCGACGGCGGCGCTGGAGCCCTCGCCGCACTCGGCCTCAGGCTGGCGCGGGCCGACGGCAGCGCCGTGCTGCCGGGCGGCGCGGCCCTTGCCACCCTCGACCTCGTCGACACGAGCGACCTGCTGCCCGCCCCGGTCGACGGCGTGACCCTCATCACCGACGTGACCGCTCCCCTGCTCGGGCCCACCGGGGCCGCCGCCGTATTCGGGCCGCAGAAGGGGGCGGATGCCTCTGCCGTCGCGACACTCGACGATGCCCTCGCCCGCTTCGCCGACATCCTCGGGGGCGACCCTGGCCAGCCGGGAGCGGGTGCGGCCGGTGGCACGGCCTTCGGGTTCGCCGCCGTGTGGCCCGCCCGCATCGTCGCGGGCTCGGCGTACCTCGCCGAACTGACCGGCCTGCCGCAGCGCCTCGCCACCGCCGACGTGCTCATCTGCGGCGAGGGCCGGTTCGACGACACCTCCCTCGGTGGCAAGGTCGTCGGGCACCTGATCACCCTGGCCGACGACAGCGGCGCCCGGGTCGGCGTGATCGCGGGCCAGGTCGCCGCGCACCCGAACACCCCGTCTGGCGACCCGATCTGGACCGCGTCGCTCGTCGACATCGCTGGTTCCGTTCCGGCCGCGATGGCCGACCCGCTGGCTGCGCTGGTCGAGGCGGGCCGGCGGGCTGCCGAGCACTTCGGTCCGCAGCCGGCCTGACTCACGAGGCGCCCCCAACGAAACGGTCACGGTCTGCGTCTTAGTCGGTGAGAGTACCAGACTGTAGCCACGCAATCGCACCGAGGGGGTGTCATGACACGACCGGCATGGGAGGGCGTCGTCGCCGAGCTCATCGAGCACCGGGGGCGCGCCCTCACCGCGTACGCGACGATGCTGTGCGGCAATGTGGATGACGCGGCAGACCTCGTGCAGGAGGCGCTGGTCAAGACCTTCGGGCGCCTCAGCAACGGTTACACCGTGACGAGCGCCGAGGCGTACGTGCGCCGTGCCATCCTCAACACCCACCTGGACGGCACCCGCCGGGCCATTCGCTGGCGCCGTATCGCGCACCTGCAGGCGGCCCCCACCGAGGCGGCGTCTCCCGCGACGGCGACCGACGCGCGCCTCGACATGCACCACATGCTCGGCACCCTCGCCCCGCGCGAGCGCGCGTGCATCGTGCTGCGCTACTACGACGACCTCAAGGTCGACGACATCGCGACCGAGCTGGGCCTCAGCGCCGGCGCCGTGAAGCGCTACCTCAGCGACGGCCTCGCGAAAATGGCGATCGAGACCCACCGCGACGACCCTTCCGAGGGCGACCACGCCCGACCGCCGGCTGCCAGCGAGACCGCCGCCACCCGCGCCGCCCGCGGAACCAACACCGCACCGAACCGGCCAACCACCCACGGAGGTTCCCATGCCCACCGAAGCTGAACTCCGCGCGATGCTGCGTGACGCGGCGACACCCCGCGACGACGACGACAGCACCCCTGATGCGACCAGGGTGATCCGCCGCAGCCGCGCCCGGCGACGCCCGAAGCAGCTGCTCGTCGGCGCCACCGCCGTCGTCGCCGTCGCGGGAATCGGCTTCGCCGGTATCGCCGGCATCTCTGCCCTCACCCCAGCCCAGACAGGAGCGAGCTCGATGGTCGAAGAAGCAGCGGGAGACAGCGCTGGGGGAACCGCAGGCGAGAGCGCTCCGATGGACCCCGAGGGTGCGGCATCCGGAGCCGGCATCGGCCGCGCGCCCGCGAACAAGCTCAACCTCTGCGGCGGCACCCTGGCCGAGGTCGCCCCGAGTGCCACCGGGCTCGTCCTCACGACGAACTTCGCCGCCACCGCCCCGGCGGGCACGAACACGGTCGAAGGAACGGTCACCATGACCAACACGAGCACCGAGCACATCACCGGCACCACCGCCGCGACCCCCGCGATCACCGTCTCGCAGAACGGGCGGGTGCTCTGGCACAGCAACGGGATGATGATCATGATGGCCGCCCTGGTCGACCTCGCGCCCGGAGCGTCGATGGAGTACCCGGCATCGTTCACCCCGGTCGAGTGCTCGGTCGAGGATGACTCCGCCGAGTCGTTCCGCACCGACCTGCCCGCCCTCGAGCCCGGCTCGTATGACGTCTCCGCCGCGATCGACATCACCCTGGACAGCGCCGCCGCGGGATCCGCCGGGGGCACCGCCGGGAACACCGCCGCCCCCGTCGACCTCGTCACCGGGCCCACCGCCCCGGTGACCCTGCAGTAGCCGGGGCGACGGGTAGCACCGGGCAGCACGCACAGCGCCGGGGCAGCACCGCCCGGGAGCACCGCCCGGCAGCACGCGCGACATCCGCGCACGGCAGCCCCGGGTCAACACCGCAGGACCGCACGTCAACCCCGGGGACGCATAGCAACGACTGGGTAGGATCGCAGAAAGCCGCGCTCCCGATTGATCGCCGATTCGCCCTGGAGAATGTCATCCGCATGCACCGCACCGATCGACATGACTCCGTTCGACGGGGGCCTGCCCACACCGGCCTCGCCCGGAATGCGACCGGGTGGATGCCGCAGGGGCTCCGCCGGGCCGCGGCAGCGCTGCTCGTCGCTGCGACCGTCGCCCTCGGGGTGCCGGCCACCGCGTTCGCCGCCGACCCGGTCGACCTCAACGGCGCCGACATCGTCGACGAGGTGGGTGCGCTCGACGGCCGCGAGAGCGAGGTGCAGGGCGCCCTCGACTCGTTGTACGCCGAGACCGGCACGCAGCTGTTCGTGGTGTTCGTCGACACCTTCGACGGCGTTCCGACCAGCGAGAGCTGGGCCGCCGCCACCGCGGAGCAGAACCGCCTCGGCACCGACGACATCCTGCTCGCCGTCGCCATCGACGACCAGAACTACGACGTGCGCTACTCCGAAGACTTTCAGCTCGACGAGGGCGAGACCGACGGCGTCGAGGCCGACTTCCTCCCCCTGCTCAGCGACGGTGACTGGGCAGGCGCGGTCATCGCCGCCGCTGACGGCTACGAATACGCGATCAATGGCAGCGGCATCCCCTGGACCCTGATCCTGGTCGGCGTGCTCGTGCTCGCCGGTGCCATCACCCTCGTCGTGATCGCCGTGCGCAGGCGCGGGCGCGCCGACCAGAAGCGCCGCGCGCTCGAGGAGGAGCGCAAGCAGCTCGACCTCCGCGTCGGCGCGGTGCTCGTGCAGCTCGATGACGAGGTCACCCAGAGCCAGCAGGAGCTCGGGTTCGCCGCAGCGCAGTTCGGCGACGAGGCATCGCGCCCGTTCGCTGCAGCCCTCGCATCGGCGACCGCCAACCTCACCGAGGCATTCACGATCAAGCAGCGACTGGATGACGCGCAGCCCGAGACCGCAGAGGAGCGCGCGTCGCTCAGCCGCCGGATCATCGAGCTGTGCGAACAGGCCGACGCCGAACTCGACGCGCAGGCCGACGCGTTCGACGAGCTGCGCGACCTCGAGCAGAACGTTCCGGCCGCCCTCGCCGAGGTGCGTACCGCCATCGACACCGTGACCGACCGGCGCGACGCCGCGGTGTCGACCCTGCGAAACCTGCAGTCGACGTATTCACCCGCCGCGATCGCCACGGTCGATGAGAACCCCGCCGACGCGTCGGCGCTGCTCGACGTGGCGGTGGAATCCGCGGCCACGGCCGACGCGGCCATCGCCGCGGGCACCGCCGGGGAGGCCGCCGTCGCCGTGCGCACCGCCCAGGGCAGCGTCGCGCAGGCCAGCCGGCTGCTCGCCTCCATCGACGAACTCGCGGAGGCGCTGGCCGAGGCGAACCTGCGCATCGACGCGGTGGTCGCGGATACCCGGCACGACATCGACGCGGCGAGGGCGATGACGGATGCCGCGGCATCCGTACCCCTCCAGCCCGCCATCGCAGCCGCCGAGGCCGCACTCGCCTCATCGTCGGACACGACGGGCGGCGTGGACCCGGTCGCCCGGCTGACCAGGCTCACCGAGGCGAACGCGCAGCTCGACGCCGTGTACGGGCAGGCGAGGGACGCCCAGATCGCGGTCGAGCGTGCCCGCACAAACCTGCGGGGAACCCTCGCCACCGCGCACAGCCAGATCACTGCCGCGCAGGGCTTCGTCGGAACCCGGCGCGGGGCGATGGGCGATGCGCCGAGGACCCGCCTCGCCGAGGCGAGCCGGCACTACGACCTGGCCGTCGGGCTCGCCGACGCCGACCCCGTGCGCGCCCTCGCCGAGGCCCAGCAGGCGAACCAGCTCGCGGGCAGTGCGATCAGCCAGGCGAAGGCAGACCTGAACCAGTACCAGCAGTACGGCCAGGGCCAGGGCCAGCAGCGCGGCGGCATGGACCCGATGCTCGCCGGAGTGCTCGGCTACATGCTCGGTGGCGGCGGCAGCAGAGGTGGCGGCGGCTTCGGGGGCAGCTTCGGCGGCTTCGGCGGCGGTTCCCGCTCTGGCGGCAGCGGCTTCGGCGGCATGGGCGGCGGCTTCGGCGGAGGCGGTGGCCGCTCGAGCGGCGGTGGCTTCGGCGGGGGCAGTGGCTCCCGCAGCAGCGGCGGCCGGTTCTGACGGCAGGACCACCGCAGGCCACCGCACCAATCGGCACCCACTACGACCACCCGAATCACGATCTCGACCACGACTCACCCGAATCACGACGAAAGGAAGCACCATGACGAAGCAATCGATCATCGGACGCATCACCCAGCTCGCGAAGGCGAACATCAACGCACTGCTCGACCAGGCGGAAGACCCCGCCATGATGCTCGACCAGATGGTGCGCGACTACACCAGCAGCATCTCCGAGGCCGAGAGCGCGATCGCCCAGACGATCGGCAACCTCCGCCTCATCGAGCAGGACCACGCAGAAGACATGGCGAACGCCGCCGACTGGGGCAACAAAGCCGTCGCCGCCAGCCGCAAGGCCGACGAACTGCGTGCCGCCGGCAGCACCGTCGACGCCGACAAGTTCGACAACCTCGCGAAGCTCGCCATCGGGCGCCAGATCTCGGCGGAGAAGGAAGCCCGCTCGGCCGAGCCGATGATCCAGTCGCAGACGGCCGTGGTCGAGCAGCTCAAGACCGGGCTGAACGCGATGCGCACCAAGCTCACCCAGCTCAGCTCGAAGCGCGACGAGCTCATCGCCCGCTCGCGCACCGCCGACGCCCAGCGCCAGGTGCAGGACGCCGTCAAGTCCATCGACCTGATGGACCCCACGAGCGAGATCGGTCGCTTCGAGGAGAAGATCCGGCGCGAAGAGGCCCGCGTGCTCGGACAGCAGGAGCTCGCGGCATCCAGCCTCGACTCGCAGTTCGAAGCCCTCGAAGCGTCGGACGAGCAGGTCGAACTCGACGCCCGCCTCGCCGCGCTCAAGGCCGGTTCGCCGTCGCCGCGCTCCATCGGCACGGGAGAGTAGACACCATGCCCGGTGAGTCCTCGCGCGTTGTCGGCATCGATGTCGCGCGAGGACTCGCCATCGTCGGCATGTTCGTCGCCCACACGATCCCCCGCTTCGGCGAGGGGGAACTACTGGTCGACGGGCGCTCGTCCATCCTGTTCGCCACCCTGGCCGGGGTGTCGCTCGGCATCATGACCGGGTCGACCCGCCCGCTGGCCAAGGGGTCGCGCAACGACCGCCTGATCGGCATCACGCTGCGCGCGATGGTGCTGTTCGTGCTCGGCGTGACCCTGAGCACCCTCGGCAGCGGCATCGCGATCATCCTCGACTACTACGCGATCATTTTCATGCTGGTGCTGCCGCTGCTCTTCATGCCGCGCCGCATCCTCGCCATCGTCGCGGTCGTGCTGCTGTTCGCCGCACCGTTCGCTGCATCGATCGTGGACGCGCCCGGCCCGCCGCCATCGGCCATCGTCGAGATCCTCGAGGTGTACTTCCTCACCGGGTACTACCCGGCGCTCGTCTGGGTGCCGTTCCTGCTGGTCGGCATCATCGCCGCCCGCTCCGACCTCCGCAGTGCCCGCACGCAGGGACTGATGATGCTCAGCGGCGGCATCGCGGCCGCGCTCGGCTACGGCGCAGCGCTCGTGCTGCCCGGCGTCAGCGCGGCCGAGCACTCCGGGTCGACCGCCGAAGTACTCGGGTCGGGCGGCGTGGCCATCGCCGTGATCGGCGCCGTGCTGTGGATCACCTCCGACCAGCGCGGGTCGCTCGGGTCGGTGTCGCGCGGGGTGCTGTGGCCACTGGGGGCGATCGGGTCGATGGCGCTCACCGTCTACACCCTGCAGATCCTCGCGCTCGCCCTCATCAACGGCATCCGCGACAGCGGAGGCGAGACCATCGACAATCCGGGCTGGCCCCTGCTCATCGGCATGACCATCGCGTCGCTCGTGTTCGCCAGCCTGTGGAAGCGCTTCCTCGGGCGCGGACCGTTGGAACGCGCCATCCGTCTCATCAGCCAGTCGGGCTCGGCGAAGCCGGTGCCGGTCGAGCGCTAGCGCCGCACGACGCTGGGGCCTCTCACCCGTGCCAGACTTGGCGGTGGTGGGCAGCGCTGTCAGCCTCCTCGCCACGCTGAGCGGTCTCGTACCCCCACCCGTGCCAGACTTGGCCCGTGCCAGCCTCCTTCATCGTCGTTCCGCAGTGGCAGGGTTCCGGTTCGTCCCGGGCAATGAGACTCATCGACGGGTGTGACGCCATCGGCGGCGACCTGCCAGGTGCCGCGACCGTCACCGTCACCGTGCCGTCGGGCGCGGGCTCGAGCCTCGGCACCGGGGTGCAGCGGCTCAGCGCCGTTCACCAGGTGCGCGATGCCCTCACCATCGCCCTCGAGGCGGCCGACGACCTGCCGATCGTCATCGGCGGCGACTGCGGAGTAGAACTGGCGTCGATCGCCCACGCGGCGTCGACGGCAGACGTCGCCGTGGTGTGGCTCGACGCGCACCCCGACCTCAACACCCCCGAGTCGTCGCCCTCCGGCGCGTTCCACGGCATGGTGCTGCGCACGCTGCTCGGCGACGGTGCGCCCGAGCTCGTACCGCCCACCGCGCTGAAGGCCGATCGCGTCATCCTCGCCGGCACGCGCGCCCTCGACGACGCCGAGAGCGACTTCGCCGAGTCCGCGGGCATCACCACCCTCGCTCCCGGCGATCTGACGCCCGAGGCTCTCACCGCGGCCCTGCGGGCGACCGGCGCGACCTCGGTGTACCTGCACGTCGACCTCGACGTGCTCGACCCCGCGGAGTTCGACTGCGTCACCTACCCCGAGCCGTTCGGCATCACCACGCAGGCGCTGCTCGAGTTGATCGCCGCCGCGCGCGCGACACTGCCCCTCGCCGGGGCCGCGATCACCGAGTTCGCCCCCGCGTCGCCCGATTCCGCGTCCGAGTCGATGTCGACGATTCTGCGGGTCGTCGGTGCCCTGACCAAGGCCGCACCGCCCATCGCCTGACCGACGCCCGCCCTCGGGCTCGGTGCATGGACGAAGGGCGGGGTGGATGCCACGGCTGACGCCCAGCAACCGCCGCCGTAGGCTGACCACATGGACTCGCCCGCAGCGTCGCCCGCAGCCTCCCCCGAACAGCCCACTCCCCGCGTCACCGTGCAGCGTGACGGCCACGTGCTGCTGCTCGGCCTGAACCGCCCGGAAAAGCGCAACGCCGCCGACTACCGCATGCTGATGGAACTCGCCGCCGCGTACGGCGAGTTCGAGCGCGACGCCGAGCTGCGTGTCGCCGTGGTCTTCGCGCACGGCGAGCACTTCACCGCCGGCCTCGATCTCGCCGACATCGGCCCGCGCATCGGAGCCGACGGCATCAGCCTGGTGCCCACCGGCGGCATCAACCCGTGGCAGGTCGACGGCGCGCAGCTGTCGAAGCCCGTGGTCATCGCGGTGCACGGTACCTGCCTCACCCTCGGCATCGAGCTGATGCTGGCCAGCGATATCGCGGTCGCCGCGACGTCGACCGTGTTCGGGCAGATCGAGGTGAGCCGCGGCATCCTGCCATTCGGCGGAGCCACCATCCGGCTACCCCGCACGGCGGGCTGGGGCAATGCGATGCGGTGGATCCTCACCGGCGACTCGTTCGATGCCGCAGAGGCGCATCGCATGGGTCTGGTGCAGGAGCTGGTGGCCGACGGCGAGCAGTTCGACCGCGCGCTCGAAATCGCCCGCCGCATCGCCGCGCAGGCGCCGCTCGCCGTGCAGGCGGCGCTGGCCAATGCCCGCATCGCCGTGCGGCAGGGGGATGCCGCGGCGGAGGCAGCCCTGCAGCCCGAGCTGGTTCGGCTCGCGGCCAGCGAAGACGCCCGCATCGGCATGGAGTCGTTCCTCACCCGCACCCCGGCGACCTTCGTCGGCCGCTGAGCCGCGCGCACCGCCACCCGCAGCCCCGACCGGAACGACACGGCCGCACCACACGCACCACCGCAGGCACGCACGCACGCACGCACGACCCAGAACGCACACACCGACCAGGGAGAGCACCGAAATGATCGAAACCGAGTGGGATGTCATCGTCATCGGAGCCGGCGTGGCCGGGGAGAACGTCGCCGACCGCGCCGTGCAGGGCGGGCTCACGGCGATCATCGTCGAGGCGGAGCTGGTCGGCGGCGAGTGTTCCTACTGGGCGTGCATGCCGTCGAAGGTGATGCTGCGCAGCGCCAGCGCCCTGCGCGCGGCCCGCGCCCTCGGCGGCGCCCGGGAGGCCGTGACAGGCGACCTCGACGTCGCCGCGGTGCTCGCCCGCCGCGACGAGTTCACCCACGGCTACAGCGACGACAGCCAGGTCGAATGGCTCGACAGCGCCGGCATCGGCCTCATCCGCGGGCGCGGGCGGCTCACCGGAACCCGCGCGGTCAGTGTCACCTCCCCGGACGGAACCGTCACGCAGCTCACGGCGCGGCACGCCGTCGCGATCTGCACCGGCTCAGGGGCCCTCGTTCCCGGCATCGACGGGATCGACACCGTCGACGTGTGGACAAGCAGGGAGGCCACCAGCGCCGCGACCCCGCCCGCCACCCTCGCGATCATCGGCGGCGGCGTGGTCGCCGTCGAGATGGCCACCGCATACGCCGGATTCGGCACCGAGGTCACCGTCATCGCCCGCAGCGGCCTGCTCGGCGGGCAGGAACCATTCGCCGGAGAACTCGTGCAGGAGGGCCTCGAGGCGCTCGGCGTGACCATCCGCACCGGCGTCTCCCCCAGCTCGGTGCGCACCGACGGCGACGCCGTCTCGGTCATGCTCGACGACGGCACCGAGGTGCGCGCCGAGAAGCTGCTCGTCGCGACCGGCCGCACCCCGAACACCGGCGACCTCGGGCTCGACACCGTGGGCCTCGAGTCGGGCGGCTGGCTGACGACCGACGACACCCTGCGCGTCATCGGTGCAGGGGACGGCGACCCCATCGACTGGCTGTACGCGGTGGGCGACGTGAACCACCGTGCGCTGCTGACCCACCAGGACAAGTACCAGGCCAGGGCGGCGGGCGACGTGATCGTCGCTCGAGCGACCGGCGGCACCGTCTCGGATTCCCCGTGGGGAACCCATGTCGCGACGGCCGACCACCAGGCCGTCCCCCAGGTCACCTTCACTGATCCCGAGGTCGCCTCGGTCGGCCTGACCGCGACGGCCGCGGAGGAGGCGGGCTACGACATCCGCGTCGTCGACTTCGACCTCGGGTCGATCGCGGGCGCCAGCCTGCTCGCCGACGGGTACACCGGCAAGGCCCGCATGGTCGTCGACGAGTCACGGTCGGTGATCATCGGCATGACCTTTGTCGGACAGGATGTCGCCGAACTGCTGCAGTCGGCCACCATCGCCGTCGTCGGCGAGGTGCCGCTCGCGCGACTCTGGCACGCCGTTCCCGCCTACCCGACGATGAGCGAGATCTGGCTGCGCCTGCTCGAGACGTATGGGCGCCCGACGGCCTGAGCCGCACCGGCCGCGGCCGGGTCCGCGCCTGCGACAGCTACAGCTACAGCTACAGGCGCACCTGGCCGAGGCTCGCGTACAGCCCGAGCAGGGCGGTGCCGGTCGAGCCCCAGGTGAATCCCTCGGCGTACAGCCGCGACCGGGCCGACCAGCCGAGGCCGGTCGCCTCGTCGTCGAGCACCCTCGAGACGGCGGCCGCCCAGTCCCGCGGCTCCCTCGACGCGACGAGCACCCCGGAGAGCCCGTCGGCCACCGAGTCGGTGAGCCCCGAGCCGCGCTGCGCGATCACCGGGGTGCCGCTCGCCGCGGATTCGAGGGCGACCAGCCCGAAGGTCTCACTGTGCGACGGAACGAGGGTGATGGATGACGCGGCGAGCAGGTCGGCGAGGTCCTCACGACCGAGCGCGCCGACGAATCGCACTCGCGCACCGATTCCGAGGCGGGCCGCGCGCTGCCGCAGTGACTGCAGGTACGGGTCTTCGCCCGGCGTCGATTCCCCGGCCACGATGAGCACAGGTGACCAACGGCCGGCGGCACCGAGCTCGGCGATCGTGTCGACGGCCAGCTCGAGTCCCTTGAGCGGCTGGATGCGCCCGGCGACCGTCACGATCGGCGATGCGGCGTCGATGCCGTACCGCGCGCGCATGCGGCTGTCGGCGACCGCGGCGCGGCCGGGCCTGAAGTGCGCGATGTCGACCCCGGGTGGGATGACCCAGGCCCGCTCCGGCGGCATCCGCAGGCTGTCGATCAGGGTGGTGACCTCGGCCGCAGACCCGGCGACCACAGCGCCGGCCTGGTTGGCGAGGTACGCCTCGGTGCGCAGCCGCATCTCGGGCTCCGGCTGCTGGCCGGGGGCGAGGGAGGCGTTCTTCATGGCCGCGACGGTGTGGAAGCTCTGCACGAAGGGCAGGCCGAGCTCGAAGGCCACCGGCAGGGTGGCGAGGCCGCTGAGCCAGTAGTGGGCGTGGATGACGTCGTAGCCGGGTCCGCCACGGCCGGCGAGCTCGGCGACGGCCTCCCCGAACTCGTCGGTCACGGCCACCAGGTCGTCTTTCGCGAGCGGCCCCGGTGGGCCCGCGCGCAGCTCGCACAGGGTCACCCCGTCGGAGACCGCGTGCACCGCGGGGGCGCCAGTGGCGCGCGTGAGGAGGTCGACCTCGACCCCGCGCGCGGCGAGCTCTGTGGCGATGGCGAGGATGTAGGTGTTCATGCCGCCGGCGTCGACGGTGCCAGCCCGCGCGGCCGGCGAGGTGTGCATCGACACCAGCGCGACGCGCGTTCCCCTGTTGACCATGCGTTCACTGTATGCGGGTGTTGCTTGGTCACGGCTGACCGCCGCGCTACACGTGATGCGTTCGCATGCTTTCGGTCTGCTACTAATGGAGATATGACTCGCGTACAGCGTCGACCGGTGGTCCAGACAGTCGCCAGCGTGCTCGTGACCGTGGGCAGGGTGACGCCCGGCGCGCGCATGCTGGTGCTGAACCCGGTGGTGGTGCGACTGGGCTACCTGCTGGTCACGGCGGTCGGCCTGGCATGGGGTGCGTTGCTCAGCGTCGGGCGGATCGAGGAGAGTGGAGGCGTGATCGTGGCGCGCGGGTGCCCGTCGTGGGCCTTCGGCCGCGGGGGCACTACGGTCGGCGCCGTGTACATCACCCGGTTCAACGTGTCGCACGACGTTCTCGAGCACGAGGCAGTGCACCGCGCGCAGTGGCAGAAGTACGGCCTCGCACTGCTCCCGCTGTACCTGGCCGCGGGTCCCGATGCCAGGGGCAACAGGTTCGAGGTCGAGGCGGGCCTCACCAAGGGCGGATACCGCTAGGGCAGGTCGTCGTCCACGGTGCGATCGCCGTACCCGGGCATCAAGCTGCGGGCGGCGAGGCCCGTCGCTGTAGTGGGTGCCCGCGGGGCGGGCGGTGGCTAGCTCTCGGGTCGCCCGGCGCGCCAGTAGCCCATGAAGGCGACGTCGTTGCGGTGCAGCCCGGTGTCGCGCACCAGGAAGCGACGGAGTTCGCGGATGCAGCTCGCCTCGCCGGCGATCCAGGCGTACAAGCCGTGGTGCTCGCCGGTGGCCGGCGGAACGTCCCACAGGGGTTCAGCGTCGGCATCGGCGTCACCGAGCGGGGCGTTGCCCGTCGTTTCGACCGGTTCGTCGGCGGCGGCAGGGGCGACCATCTCGCTGACCCAGGCCCGCACGGCCCGGTTGAGGGCCTCGCCGTGGCTGGCGTCGCGGGTGTCGCGGGCGAGCCAGGTGACGGTCATGCGCCCCGGGGCGGTGACCGGCAGGATGTCGTCGTCGGTGGCGACCTCGATGAACACCTGGCCGCGCGTGTCGGCCGGCAGCTGCTCGATGATGCTGCAGATGGCGGGTGCCGCCGTCTCGTCTCCCGCGAGAAGCACGCGGTCGGCGTCTCCGGCGCGGAACTCGACGCCGCCGATCGGACCCGCGCCGACGACCAGCGTCCTGGCGTCGGGGCCGACGACGAGCAGCTCGTCTCCGACGCTGGCGCGGTTGACCCAGCGGGTGGCCGGACCGGTGTCGCCGTGCACGGCGAAGTCGACGTCGATCTCGCCGGCGGCGGTGCGGGCGGCGCGAACGGTGTAGGTGCGCATGGGGCAGCGTTCGTGCTCCGGCAGGTCGCGCCATCCGGCGTACCAGTCGCTGCCGCCACGCGGAAAGGTGGTGAGCCCGGTCGTGGCGAGGGGGAAGATGAGCTTGACGCGCTGGTCGAGGCCGGCCGCGTGGAAGTGCTCGAGGTCGTCGCCACCGAGGGTCACGCGCACGAAGTGGGCGCCCATTTTCTCGATGCGGCGCACGGTCACGGCGAAGGCGACGAAGTCAGCGGTGGTCGCCCTGGTCGCTGCGGTGCCTGCTCGGGTCGTCGTCATAGCCCAAGTATGGCATGCCTTACCTAAGTAAGTGCGCCCTTCGCTGTGACGTGCTCCTCGTGGCGCACCGCCTCGCCGTGCGACGCGCGTAACAGCATGGCAACGACCGCGCGCCGGATGCCTGCCCCCCGGGGCGTCTGGGTAATGTGAGCGTCATATCGGGGGGATATTCCATGACGGTTCGACGATCGATTCCAGCACGCGTCTCGTGGGCCGCCGCGGCACTGCTCGGCGGCATGCTACTCAGCGGGTGCTCCCCAGTGTCGAGCACGCTCATCGGCGCCTCCCCGAGCCCGACCCCGTCATCCCCGGCGGCGAGCGCCAGCCCGCGCCCCACCCCCTCACCGACGTCGACGTCGTCGGCCAGCCCCGCGCCATCCGCATCGGCGAGCCCGTCGCCGACAGCATCGCCATCACCCACCACACCCCCGGTCGCCACCGTCGACGAGGAGGCACCGTGCCGCGCCCTCGTCGATGCCGACGTGCTCGCCCGCATCGACGCCACCGCCGACTGGTCGTTCCGCCCGTCGTCCGAACGCCCGGGCGCCACCACAGTGCTGCCGTTCGATGCCTACGGAGGACTGGAATGCCTGTGGGGCCCACCCGCAGGCGACCTGAGCTACTACTTCGGCTACGTCGCGCTGCCCGCCGCCGAGAGCGACACCCGGCTGCAGGCCCTGGTCGACACCCAGTGGACGACGACCGAGACCGCCGAGGGCACCCAGTACTGCAATCCCGCCCTCGAAGCCGGCCTGGTCGAGTGTTACCTCGTCGCCGGCACGAACTGGTACTTCTCCAACGCCGACGGCGTCTTCCCGACCCTCACCGCACGCGCACCGATCTGAGCCGAGAGCACCGTCACCACATCGCGGGGTGGCGCCGCTGCCAGTAGAGGCGCCGCTCGAGCTGCGCACCGATCGACAGCAGCACGTGCTCCCCGCCCGGGCGCCCGATGAGCTGCACCCCCATGGGCACGCCGTTCTCCGTGGCGTGCACGGGCAGCGTGATCGCCGGCAGTCCGGTGACGTTCGCGAAGCTCGTGAACGGGGTGTACAGCACCTGCTGCGCGAAGTTGCGCTCTGCATCCCGCTGGTCATACCAGCCGACCGGGCGCGGGGTGAGCGCGGTCGCGGGGGTCAGCACGGCGTCGTACCCGGAGAACTGGCGGATGATCGACCGCTCAAACAGCGAGAGGGCGGCGAGGGCCTCGGCGAGCTGCCGGGCACTCAACGACCTTCCGCGTTCGACGAGCCAGCGGGTGAGGGGCTCCAGCAGGTCGAGCTGCTCGCCCTCCGCGGGGATGCCGGCTGCCCCGGCCTGCCAGATGGTGCGGAACGCCGGGGCATAGGTCGGGTCGGGCTCGAGCGCCATCGCCTCGAGGCCGTGCCCCATCGCGTCGAGTTCACGCACCGCGACGTCGACGGCGGTGGATGCCTCGGGCGCGACCACTACGTCGTAGGCGTCGTCCCACGGCGACGTCGACATCACGCCGATCTGAAACCGGCCCTCCCCGCGTGCCGCCGCGTTGAGGAGCGCGCCGCCGTCCCAGCGTGGTGCGCGCAGGGTGAACGGATTCGGAATGCCCTCGACGAGCGCGTCGAGCACCATCGCGGCATCGGCGACGGTGCGCGCGAGCGGCCCTGGCACCACGAGGCCGGCGAGCTTGTCGATGCCGGTGCCGCTCGGCACCAGCCCGCGTGACGGCTTGAGGCCGACGAGTCCGGTGGCAGCCGCAGGAATGCGCACCGAGCCGCCGCCGTCCGTTCCGGGAGCGAACGGCAGCAGGCCGGCCGCGACGGCGACGGCGGCGCCGCCGCTCGACCCGCCGGCCCCGAGCGACAGGTCGTATGGGTTCCGCGCTGGCGGCCCCACCGCGCTCTCGGTGTAGGAGCTGAGCCCGAATTCCGGGGTGCTGGTCTTGCCGAGGCTGACCGCGCCGGCGGCATCGAATGCACGCGCCAGCTCGTCGGATTCTCTCGGCACGTAGCCTGCCATCAACCGGGAGCCGCTGCCCATGGTCACGCCGGCGCGGGCGGTGAGGTCCTTGTCGGCGAATGGCAGGCCCCACAGCGGCGCCGTGCGCGACGCCGTCGCCTCGAGGTGGCCGGCCCGCCGCAGTGCCGCATCGGTGGTCACGGTCACGAACGCGCCGAGCTCGCCGTCGAGCCGCGCGATGCGCTCCAGGTAGTGCCTGGCCAGGTCGAGCGGGGTGATGTCGCCCCGGCGAAGCCAGGCCCACTGCTCCTGCGCACTGAGGTGGTGGAGTTCGAACATTCCCAGAGCCTACGTCGCTCTTGACTTCGCTCCCGCTGGATGGTTGGTTAGTTACTAAACTAACCAACCAACGAACCAACGCCCGGCAGCGATGGCGGGTCTGGTACCAGCGAATCCGGAGCACCGTGGACGACAGCCGGCCCATATTCCTGCAGATCGCCGAGCAGATCGAGAACGACATCCTCTCGGGCGCCCTGCAGGAGGAGTCGCAAGCCCCGTCGACCAACGAGATCGCGGCGTTCTACCGCATCAATCCGGCGACCGCGGCCAAGGGCGTCGGCCTCCTGGTCGAGGGCGGGATCCTCTACAAGAAACGGGGTATCGGAATGTTCGTGGCAGAGGGATCGAGGTTGGCCATCGCGCGCGAGCGGCGCGAACAGTTCCACGCGGAGTACCTCCGC
Source organism: Marisediminicola senii (assembly GCF_011057645.1). Lineage (GTDB taxonomy): Bacteria > Actinomycetota > Actinomycetes > Actinomycetales > Microbacteriaceae > Marisediminicola > Marisediminicola senii. Next base: position 25,926 of record NZ_JAALGE010000002.1, read on the forward strand.
CCGCTGCTCGTCGAGGCGACGAAGCTCGGCATCACGCGGGACCAGATAGCAGAGATGATCGGAAAGGAAGGGATCGCATGACTGCAGCGATCGAGGTCACCGGCCTCACCAAGAGATTCGGCAAGATGCTCGCCGTCGACGACGTCAGCATCCGCGTCGAGGAGAACCAGATCACCGGTCTCCTCGGCCGCAACGGCGCGGGCAAGACCACCCTGATGCAGCTCATCACCGGCCAGCAGTTCGCCACCTCCGGCTTGATCTCGGTGTTCGGCGAGTCGCCGGTCGAGAACGCGCGGGTGCTGCGCGACGTCTGCTTCATCAAGGAGAGCCAGAAGTATCCGGAGGACTTCGCGCCGAAGCACGTCTTCGCCACCGCTCCCCTGTTCTTTCCCCGGTGGGACGCGGAGCTCGCCGAACAGCTGATCGACGACTTCAGGCTGCCGCTGCACCGGCGCATCAAGAAGCTGTCGCGGGGCCAGCTGTCATCGATCGGCGTGATCGTCGGGCTCGCGTCGCGCGCCCCTCTCACCCTGTTCGACGAGCCGTACCTCGGCCTCGACGCGGTCGCCCGGCAGGTGTTCTACGACCGGTTGCTGCGCGACTACGCCGAGCACCCCCGCACGGTGATCCTGTCGACCCACCTCATCGACGAGGTGAGCGACCTCCTGGAGCACGTGCTGCTCATCGACGACGGGCGCATCGTGATGGACGAGACGGCAGAGAACGTCCGAGGGTCGGCGAGCGCCGTCGCCGGACCCCGCTCCTCCGTCGACGCCTTCGTGGCCGGTCGGCGGGTGCTGCACCGCGACGACATCGGAGGGCTCAGCTCGGTCACGATCCCCGGCCTTGGCTACGACGACCGACTCGCTGCCACTGCAGCGGGACTGGAGATCGTGCCGGTGTCGCTGCAGCAACTCGTCATCAGGACCACGTCGATTCGCGCGGAAGAACTGGAGACCAGCGCATGACAACCACCGCCATCGATCGCCCCGCCGACACGGGCGGCCGGGTCATCGCCGTCACCAGGCTGCACTTCGCCAATGCCGTCAACACCTTCGTGGTGCCCTGGGCCATCCTCGGCGCCATCTTCCTGATGAACCTCGGCATCTGGGCCATCATCATCGGGGTCGCCGCCACCGAGAGCGACCGGGCGGATGCCAGGGCCGGCCTGAGCTGGAGCGGCTCGACGGGGTTCATCTTCATCTGGATGATGGTCCTCGCCATCCAGGCGGTCACCCTCACGTTCCCATTCGCCCTCGGGTACAGCGTCACGCGCAGGCACTTCGCACTCGGCACCGGACTCGCGCTCGGCATCCTCGCCCTGCTGTACGGCGCCGGCCTGACCCTGCTGTCCTACATCGAGGACTGGACGGGCGGCTGGGGACTGGGTGGCCGCATGTTCACCGCGGTCTACTTCGACGACGGCGGCCTCGGCTCCCGCCTGCTGTCGTTCACCGGGATCATCCTGTTCTTCATGGCCACCGGCGCCGCCTTCTCGGCAATCTACATGCGCTGGCGCGCCTGGGGACTCGGGGCGGCATTCGTGCTGCTGACGCTCGCCACCGGATTAATGATCACCGGTTTCACCGTCACGTCGAGCTGGCCCGCCGTCGGCGAGTGGCTGGTCGACGCCGGCCAGACGGGGGTGGTGGCGTGGTCGCTCATCCCCACCGCGCTGTGCGCCGTGCTGGGCTACCTGGTGCTGAGCCGGGCGACACCCTGACGCGAGGCGACAGACGCAGGGGCCGGAGAGCGTGCACCGCTCGCCGGCCCCTGCGGCTGTCGGTCAGCTGCGCAGGTCAGCTGGCGCTGGACGACTCGATCTCGCCCGCGACGATCGCGTCGGCGTACTTGCGCAGGTCGGGGCCGGGCTCGAAGTCGATGAAGCGGTCCTTGAGGCGGGCGTTGAGTTCGGCGAATGCGGCGTCGGACGGCTCGCCGACCATCGTCTTGGCGAGGTCGAGAACGGCCTCCTGCAGCACGCGGTCCGAGTCGTCGAGGATCTTTGCGCGGGCTTCGTCGTTCCAGCGGATGTCTGTGGTTTCCATTCCGTCGACGCTACCCGCGGGCTGCGAACTCACCGTCGCCCGCAGCCCCCGCCGCGACGGATTCCCAGCTTGGCGTGACCGCGCCGTGCACCGCGTCCGGGTCAGGGAGCGGGGCGCTCGAGTTCGGCCCGCAACGCCTTGATCACGTCGTGGAACGCCAGCGGGGCATCCGCGACGACCCGGCGTCCCGCCACGAGAGCCGCCCGCTCACCGCGCTGCGCGACGTTGACGATGACGTGCTCGACCTGCACCGCGGATCCGTGCGGGACGACGCGGTATTCCGCCCGGTACCACCACGACCCCTGGGTGACGATCAGCAGGTCGGCCGGATCGGCGAGGTACGCGGTGTACGAGCCCTCCGGTGGCTGCAACCGGGCGTCCAGCGAACGGAACACCACGTCGGGGGCGGCCACGATCCGCGCCGAGTAGGTGTGCAGCACGGTGTGCTTGTCCGGCCGGGAACGCGGAGCCTCTGGCATGGAACGACCATAACCCTCCCCCAACGTACGCTCGAACCATGAGATTCGACCCACGGGGAACCACGGCCGTCGTCACCGGAGCCAGTAGCGGAATCGGCCGGGAGTTCGCCCGGCGGCTCGCCGAACGCGGCGCCGACCTGGTGCTCGTCGCACGCAGGGAGGACCGCCTCACCGAACTGGCCTCGGAACTCGCGACCGCGCACGGGGCCGTGTGCACCGTGATCGCGCTCGACCTCGCATCGCCGGATGGCGCGGCCAGCCTCGTGCGGCAACTCGCCGACCGCGGCATCCACCCGGCGACCCTCGTCAACAACGCCGGATTCGGCAACCACGGCGAGTTCGCGACCCTCGACCCCTCCGCCATCGAGCGCGAGGTGCAGCTCAACGTCGCGACCCTCGTCACCCTCACCAGGGCGCTGCTGCCCGACCTGCAGGCCGACGGGCGCGGTGCGCTCGTCAACGTCGCCAGCACGGCGGCATTCCAGCCGCTGCCCCGCATGGCCGTCTACGGGGCAACGAAGGCGTTCGTGCTGAGCTTCACCGAGGCGATCGCGTGGGAGAGCCGCGCGTCGCGCCTGCGCGTGCTCGCCCTGAACCCCGGCCCCACGTCGACCGAGTTCTTCGACGCCGCGGGCTCCGACGACGCGGTCTTCGGACGGATGCAGCAGCCGGCGCGCGTGGTGGAGACGGCGTTCCGCGCGCTCGACAACCGGCGCCGACCGGCCAGCGTGGTGAGCGGCCGGCAGAACCTGCTGCAGACGATCGGCGTGCGACTCTCGCCGCGCGCACTGGTGCTCGCGATCGTCGGGCGCGGCGGCGAACCGCGGCGGTAGCGGGGGCGCCCGCACTGCGCATTCGCTGTGCACTCGGCCCCGGAGTTTCTATTCTGGTACAGATGTACCAGAATAGAACCATCATGGGTTATCTATTCCTCGCACTGGCCATCGTGGGCGAAGTCATCGCTACCACGTTCCTCAAGTTCACGTCCGGCGATCGCTCCGCCTGGTGGGCGTATGCCGCCGTCGTCATCGGCTACGTCTTCGCGTTCTCGATGCTCTCGCAGTCGCTCTCGCGCGGCGTTCCTCTCGGTATCGCCTACGGCATCTGGGCGGGCGTCGGCGTCGTGCTCGTCGCCCTGGTCAGCTGGCTGCTCTTCCAGGAGTCGCTGACCTGGGTGCAGCTGGTCGGCATGGGACTGGTCGTCGGGGGCGTCGTGCTCCTCGAACTCGGCGGGAGCCACGAGTGAGCACGGGACAGTACATCCGCGGCGTCGTCGTGCTCCTCGAACTCGGCGGGAGCCACGAGTGAGCACCCCCCGCATCACGCCCAAGGGCGAGGCCCGCCGCGACGCGCTGCAGGACGCGGTCGTGCGGGTGCTCGAACGCGGCGGCCCCGGTGCCGTCACGCACCGGGCCGTGGCGGCGGAGGCCGGCGTGCCCGTCGCCGCGGCGACCTACTACTTCGCGACCCTCGACGACCTGCTGGTGAGCGCGCTGCTGCGCACCGCCGAGTCGCAGGCCGCCCTGTTCGCGTCGGTCAGCACCGGCGCGCACGACGGCGCACCAGGGCGGGCCGCGTCACTGCGCGAGCTCGCGACGCTGCTGTACGAGTGGACGCACACCGAGCGCTCCTCCGCCATCGCGCAGTACGAGCTGTTCTTCCTCGCGATGCGCCGCGACGCCCTGCGCGCAGCCGCCGAGCAGTGGTACAGCGCCCTCGAGGGTGCGGTCGCCGCGGCCGGGTACGCGGAGCGCGCGTCCACCATCGCGCTGGCGATCGACGGGCTGCTGCTGCGCATGCTCTGGCGGGGCGAATCGGAGTCGATCGACGGCATCGAGGCCACGCTCACCGAGATCGTGGGTGCGCCGCAGCATCCACGGTCCCCGGCCTAGTGAGAATGGGCCGTTTCGCCCCCGAGCCGAACTCGCGCTACTTGAGGCTCTTCTGCATGAGCACCGTGCCGAGCCAGCGGCCGAACTTGAACCCGACCTTGCCCATGTGCCCGATGGTGCGAAACCCGAAGCTCTCGTGCAGGCGAATGGATGCGTCGGCTCCCCGGTCGGCGATGACGGCGACGATCTCCTTGAGGCCCGCAGCCTTCGACCTCTCGATGAGCGCGGCCATCAGCGCCTTGCCGAGGCCCTTGCCGGTCGCCGCCGGGCCCAGGTAGATCGAGTTCTCGACGGTGAAGCGGTACGCCGCCTTCGACTTCCACGGGTAAACGTAGGCGTAGCCGAGCACGTGGCCGTTGGGGCTCACCGCGACGATGAACGGCAGCTTGGACTTCTGCAGCTGGCTGAACTTCGCGCGCAGCGATCGCAGCGTCATCGGCGTCTCGTCGAAGGTGACTGTCGAGTTCGCGACGTAGTGGTTGTAGATGGCCCGCACGTCTGGCAGGTCTTCGAGCGTCGCATCGCGGATCTCGTACTCGAACGGCACCTGCAGCGGCGGCAGGTTGCGCTGGGCGCCGAACGGGCGGTGGCCCGACTGGTATTCCTCTTCGAGCATCAGCGACCGTGTGCCAGGAGCAGGGCGGCGACGTGAGCGTGCATGCGCTCGACTGTAGTCGAGGGCCCCGTCACTGGATGGCCCAGTCGATGGGCGGCGCGCCGAGCTCCTCGAGCATGGCGTTGGCACGGCTGAACGGCTTCGATCCGAAGAAGCCGCGCGATGCGGAGAGGGGGCTTGGATGCGGCGACTCGATGATCGGCGCAGACCCGAGCAGCGGACGCAGCGACGCGGCATCCTTGCCCCACAGGATGGCGACGAACGGACGCTCCCGCTCGACCAGCGCGCGGATCGCCAGCTCGGTGACCTGCTCCCAGCCCTTGCCGCGGTGCGAGCCGGACGCGCCCGGCTGCACGGTCAGCACCCGGTTGAGCAACATGACGCCGGCGCGCGACCACGCGGTCAGGTCGCCGTGCGTCGGCGGGGTGATGCCGAGGTCGTCCTTCAGCTCGCGGTAGATGTTCTGCAGGCTGCGCGGCACCGGCCGCACGGCGGGATCGACGGCGAACGAGAGCCCGATCGGGTGCCCCGGGGTCGGGTAGGGGTCCTGCCCGACGATCAGCACCCGCACGTCGTCCATCGGGTAGCCGAACGCGCGCAGCACGTTCGGCCCCGCCGGCAGGTAGCCGCGGCCCTCCGCGGTCTCGGCGCGCAGGAAGTCGCCGATCGCGGCGATTCGCTCGGCCTCCGGGGCGAGGGCCGACGCCCAGCCGGGGTCGACGAGCTCGGTGAGGGGTTTCGGAGTCATGATGCTGTCGGGTCAGGCGGTGACGGGCGAGGCGGTGACGGGCGGGAGCGAGCTCCACGGAAAGTCGATCCACCGCGAGGTGGACTTCCACACGAAGTCGGGCTCGAGCACGGTTCCCGGCTTGCTGTAGAGGCAGACCGAGCGGGCGTCGGCACCGGCCCTCGCGACGAGGTCGACCACCATGGCGAGGGTGCGCCCCGAGTCGGACACGTCGTCGACGATGAGCACGCGCTTGTCGTCGAGCGACTCGCTGTCGAGCAGCGGGGCGAGCACGACCGGCTCAGGCAGGCGCGCGTCGACCCCGGTGTAGAACTCCACGTTGAGGGCACCGCAGCTCTTGACGTCGAGCGCGTAGGCGACGGCACCGGCCAGCAGGAGGCCACCGCGCGCGATGGCGACGACGACATCGGGCCTGAACCCGGAGCGCAGGATGTCGGCGGCCAGCAATCGCGCGGCCTCGCCGAATTCGTCCCAGCCGAGCGTCTCGCGCTCGTCCACTACCTGCCCGGTGTCTGCCCGCTCGTCGTCACTCATGGTGCAACGCTACCCGCGTCGCGGCACCGCGGAGACCCGTGCGCTGGGCGTCAGTCGCGCGGGCGGAGTTCGCCGCGGATCACCTTGTGCGGCGCGGCCTGCGCGACGGGCTTGATGGTGATGAGGTCGAGGTTCACGTGCGCCGGAAGCTCGACCGCGTGCACGATCGCCTCGGCGATGTCCTCGGCCACCAAGGGGTCGGGAACGTTGTCGTAGACCGCGTCGGCCTTCGACTGGTCGCCGGCGAAGCGCACGAGGCTGAACTCCTCGGTCTTGACCATGCCGGGGGCGACCTCGATCACGCGGATGGGCTCGCCCGCGAGCTCGAGCCGCAGCACGTTCACCAGGGCGCGCGCCGCGAACTTGGCCGCGTTGTACCCGCCACCTCCCTCGTAGGCCACGTGCCCGGCGATCGAGGTGACGGTGACGATGTCGGCGCTCTGCCCTCCAGCACCCTGCCCTCCCGCAATGGCCGCGCGCAACAGCGGCAGCAGTGCGCTGGTCACGCGCTTGGTGGCCACGACGTTGACGTCGTACATGCGGGTCCAGTCATCCGGGTCGCCGTCTTCGACCGACGCCATGCCGAACGCGCCCCCGGCGTTGTTGACGAGCGCGTGCACAGGCCCGCCGTCGCGCACGAAATCGCGTAGCGCGTCGACGTCGGCCTGCTTCGTGAGGTCGGCGGTGAACACCTCCGCTCCGGTGTCTGCGGCGAGCGCCTCGAGGCGGTCGGTGCGCCTGGCGACGCCGACCACGTTCCAGCCCCGCTCGCGGAACAGGCGAACGGTGGCCTCCCCGATTCCGGAACTGGCACCGGTGACGACAACACGCTTCATTTTCACTCCTCGACTGGCGGGCGGGGGCGACCCCCGCTCAACGCTAGCGGTCGCGCGGGGTCATCTAGGCTGTGAGCGTTATGGCGACCACCGGCACCATCCCGACGCAGGGCGAGAGCCCTGGCACGGGTCGCCGCCTTGCCCCGCGGGTTCCGGTCTGGGACAACGCGCGCTTCGCCTGCGTGACCCTGGTGGTGATCGGGCACGGCGTCCAGCGGCTCACCGCCGAGTCGAACAACGCGCTGATCGTGTACCTGTTCATCTACGCGTTCCACATGCCGGCGTTCGCGTTGATCAGCGGCTACTTCTCGAAATCCGGCCCTCCCGGCGTGCACCAGCTGAAGAAGGTCATCACCGACATCCTGCTGCCGTATTTCATCATGGAGACGATCTGGACGGTCGTGCAGTTCCTGGTGGAGGGCAAGCAGGAGCTCAACCCCACCTCGCCCAGCTGGACGCTGTGGTTCCTGCTCGCACTGGGCATCTTCCGGCTGATCCTGCCGTACCTCGCGCTCGTGCGCTTTCCGCTGTTCTGGGCGCTGCTGTTCTCCGTGGGAGTCGGCTACCTGCCGAACGTCGACAGCACGTTCTCACTGTCGCGCGCCATCGGCATCCTGCCGTTCTTCGTGCTCGGCTGGAAGCTGAAGGAGTGGGGCATCATCGAGAGGTGGCCGACGCTGAAGGCCGCCGCGTGGTGGATCCGCGCGCTCGCGGTCGGCATCTTCGGCGCCTGGCTGTACGTGGTGGTCGCGAACATCCAGGTCTGGCGCGACGTCGACCTGCGGTTCTGGTTCTTCTACGACGACTCGTACTCCGGACTCGGCGAGGATCAGTGGTGGGCCGGCGGCGTGCGGCTCGCGATCATCGTGCTCGCCGTGCTGCTCAGCGCCTCGTTCTTCGTGCTGCTGCCCCGCGGTGAGACCTGGTTCACCGACTTCGGCCAGGCGACGATGTACGTCTACCTGCTGCACAGCTTCATCCTCTATCCGATCCGCGAGACCGGCGTCATCTCGGGCGAGCGCACCTCGGCGGTGTGGCTGCTGTCGATGATCCTCGCCTGCATCGCGATCTCGATCGCGCTGTCGAGTCCGCTCGTGCGGCGCATCTTCCGGCCCCTGATCGAGCCGAAACCCGAGTGGCTGTTCCTCGACGCCGACGAGAAACAGCGGCGCAGCTGACCTCAGCCGCGCCTCGGGCTGTCGACGCGCTTCGGAAGCGCGAACACCAGGGCGAACGCGATGATGCCGAACCCGGCACTCACCGCGATCGCGACGGTCGCACTGTCGGCGAAGCCCTCCGCGACGGCATCGGGGCCGGAACCCGCGACGGTGAGGGTGCCGAAGAACACGCTTCCGATCACCGCGATACCGATCGCGCTGCCGATGCGCTGCGCGGTTCCCAGCACGCCACCGGCCGCGCCCGCCTGAGCCTTGTCGACGGTCGCGACGATGAACTCGGTGTTCGGGGCGATGAAGAACCCGCTGCCCAGTCCCGCGACGAGAAGGGCTGGCAGCAGCATCCAGTTCGTCACCCCTGCGCCGGCCACCAGCAGGATCGCCCAGATCGCGATGAGACCGAGGGTCACCATGCCCACCCCGAGGGCGAGCACCGACCGGCCGAGGCGCTGCGCGAGGCGGTCGCTGTTCGCGGCACCCACGATCGTGCCGAGGGCGAATGGCAGGCTGACCAGCCCCGCCTCGAGCGCGCCCGCGCCGAGCCCCGCCTGCCAGAAGATCGTGATGACGAAGAAGATGCTGGTGAACGCCGCGAAGTAGACGGTGGCGAGGATGACGCCGCCGGAGAATGCGGCGTGGGTGAAGAGCGACGGCGGCACGATGGGGTTGCGGTCGAGCCGCGCCTGGTGCAGTTCCCAGAACGCGAACGCGACCAGCAGCAGCACGCCCCCGACGAGGGTGAGGTAGGTCCACAGCGGCCAGCCGAGGGTCTGCCCCTCGATGAGCGGGACCAGGATGGCGACGAGCCCTCCCGACAGCAGGATGAGCCCGACCACGTCGACGCCCGCGGCGGAGCGGCGCGGTCTCTCGCGGGGCAGCAGTGCGATCGCCGCGATGATCGCGACCAGGCCGATCGGCAGGTTGACCCCGAACACGAGCCTCCAGCCGAGCTCCTCGCCCGCGAACTCGATGATGAGCCCGCCGACGATAGGGCCGAGGGCGGCGGAGAGGCCGAGCACGGCGCCGAGCACGCCGAACGCCTTGCCCATCGACCGGCCGGAGAACATGATGCGGATCAGCGCGGTCACCGCGGGGAAGAAGATGCCACCCGCGGCACCCTGCACGACCCGCGCGACGATGAGCTGCGTGCTGTCCTGCGCGAGGCCGCAGGCGACGCTCGCGACGGTGAACAGCGACAGCCCGGCGACGAACACCCATTTATGGCCGAACCGGTCGCCGACCCGCCCCGACGGGATGAGGGTGAGGCCGAACGCGAGGGCGTAGCCGGAGATGATCCACTCGAGCGTCGAGGTGGAGGCATCCAGGCTCTCCCGGATGCTCTGCAGCGCCACGTTGACGATTGTGGTGTCGAGCAGCGACATGAACGCGCCCGCCATCAGCACGACGAGGGCGAGCCAGGTGCGACGGGGAGTCGTGGCGGTGGGAGACAAGGGAGAGTCAGTCATCGGGTGTCCTTCGGCGGCAGCGAACCGGCCGCGATCACGCTGCCGACCCGCTCGGCAGAAGGTCACTCTTACACGGATTCGCGGGCCCGCATTACGGCGTATGTCACCGCCGTTGACCGGTCGCTGGCGCATTTCTAGGCTCGACGCGTGCGATGCTCCCGGATCCCGGCCGATAGAGGAGTCTCGCGAACCCTAAGGAGAACCTCATGAGCGACAACACCAGCGACTGGAAGTTCGAAACCAAGCAGATTCACAGCGGGGCGGCACCCGACCCCGTCACCGGCGCCCGCGCCACCCCGATCTACCAGACGACGTCATACGTCTTCCGCGACGCCGACCACGCGAAGAACCTGTTCGCGCTCGCCGAGTTCGGCAACATCTACACGCGCATCCAGAACCCCACCCAGGCCGTGGTCGAGGAACGCCTCGCCGCACTCGAGGGGGGCACCGCCGCCCTGCTCGTGGCATCCGGCCAGGCCGCCGAGACCTTCGCCGTGCTCAACATCGCACAGGCCGGCGACCACATCGTCTCGAGCTCGTCGATCTACGGCGGCACCTACAACCTGTTCAAGTACTCGCTCGCGAAACTCGGCATCGAGACCACCTTCGTCGAGGACCAGGACGACGCGGCCGAGTGGGCCCGCGCCGTGCGCCCCAACACCAAGCTGTTCTTCGCCGAGACCATCGGCAACCCGCGCACCAACATCCTCGACATCGAGAAGGTCGCGGGCATCGCGCACGAGGCGGGCGTTCCGCTCATCGTCGACAACACCATCGCGACGCCCTACCTCATCCGCCCGTTCGAGCACGGCGCCGACATCGTCGTGCACTCCGCCACCAAGTTCCTCGGCGGGCACGGCACCGTGATCGCCGGCGTCATCGTCGACGGCGGCAAGTTCGAGTGGTCGAAGAACGTCGACAAGTTCCCCGGCCTGACCGAACCCGACCCGTCGTACCACGGCGCCAGCTACACCGGCGCAGTCGGCGACGCGATCGCGTTCGTCATCAAGGCACGCGTTCAGCTGCTGCGTGACTTCGGGTCGTCGGTCGCCCCGGCGAGCGCCTGGCAGCTCATCCAGGGCATCGAGACGCTCAGCCTGCGCATCGAACGCCACGTGCAGAACGCCCAGGCCGTCGCCGAGTGGCTCGACAACCACCCCGACGTCGCCGACGTGTACTACTCGGGCCTGCCCGGCAGCCCCTGGTACGCCGCAGCCAACAAGTACGCCCCCAGGGGCGTCGGCGCCGTGCTGTCGTTCGAGCTCAAGGGCGGAGTGGATGCCGGCCGCGCCCTGGTCAACAACGCTGGCCTGTTCAGCCACCTCGCGAACATCGGCGACGTTCGCAGCCTCATCATTCACCCGGCGTCGACCACGCATTCGCAGCTCACCCCGGAGCAGCAGTTGACCTCCGGCGTGACCCCGGGCCTCGTTCGACTCTCCGTCGGTCTCGAGAGCATCGACGACATCCTGGCCGACCTCGCAGCCGGACTGGATGCCGCTCGCGCCGTCTCCGCGCAGGGAGCCGTGCGCTGACCACCCGATGATGCGCTGCCGCGCGGGGCACGACGTCACACGACGCCGCCGTGCCCCGATAGCGGCGATACTTGAGACACATGGACTGGCAGACCCCCGAAGACACGATCCCCTCGTCCTTCGTCACCGAGGCAGACACGAGGGCGATGGCGGGAGGACCTCCCGCATCCGGGGCGTGGCGCGAGGGTGACCACCCCGGCGACCGCCGCTTCGTGTCGATCGGCTCGCTCGACCTCCAGCTCGGCGACACCCTCCCCGCGGTGCGCATCGCCTACGAGAGCTGGGGCACCCTCAACGCCGACGCATCGAACGCCGTGCTGGTGCTGCACGCCCTGACCGGCGACAGCCACGTCATCGGCGACCCCGGCCGCGGCCACGCGACGGCCGGCTGGTGGGGCGACCTCGTCGGCCCCGGCAAGGCCATCGACACCGACCGCTGGTTCGTGGTCGCCCCCAACATGCTGGGCGGCTGCCAGGGCACCACCGGCCCCGCATCGCTCGCGCCAGACGGCCGCGAGTGGGGCGCACGCTTTCCGTTCGTCACGATCGGCGACCAGGTCGTCGCCCAGCGCGCCTTCGCCGAGCGCATCGGCATCACGTCGTGGGCCGCCGTCGTCGGCGGGTCGATGGGAGGGATGCAGGCACTCGAGTGGGCCGTCGCCTTCCCGTCGATGGTGCAGCGCGTCGCGGTGCTCGCCGCACCCGCGATCAGCAGCGCCGACCAGATCGCGCTCAACTCCGTGCAGATCGAGGCGATCAGGGTCGACCCCGGCTACGCGGGCGGCGACTACTACGAGGCACCCGACGGCGAGGGACCATCGCGCGGCCTCGCGCTCGCGCGGCGCATGGCACTGCTCAACTACCGTTCACCCACCGAGCTCAACGACCGGTTCGAGCGCAGCTGGCAGAGCCCGATCGACCCGCTCGGCGGCGGTGGCAAGTTCGCGGTCGAGAGCTACCTCGACTTCCACGGCAACAAGTTCACCCGCCGGTTCGACGCGAACAGCTACATCACCCTCGTCGGCGCGATGAACTCGCACGACATCGGCCGCGGCAGGGGCGGCATCGCCGCGGCGCTCGCCATGGTCACCGCGCGCACCCTCGTGATCGGCATCGACAGCGACCGGTTGTTCCCGGTGCCCGACCAGCACGTCGTGGCGAGCGGAGTGGCATCCAGCATCACCGGCACCGCCCCCGTAGTGATCGAGTCGCAGTTCGGGCACGACGGGTTCCTCATCGAGCACGCCGCGGTCGGTGGCTGGCTCCAGCGCCTTCTCGACACCTGATGCACGCCCTCCGATAAATCCGAGTTAGTGTCACTGTACCGGCGCCGACGGGCGTCACCGCAGGCTCGGGTGGGCCCCATCGGGATCGACCCCGGCGACTCGACGCGGAGGTGAACGGCACCATGGCCACGAGGAGAAACCGTGCTGCCGGGCCCCGCGTCGCCATCGTCGAAGACCACCGCCTGCTGCTCGACGGACTGCAGGCCCTGATCGGACCGCGGCGGTCGGGCCTCGACGTCGTGATCAGCGAGACGTCGTGGCACGGCATGCTCGAGCACTCGCAGTTTCCCGTCGACGTCGCGGTCGTCGGGCTCAACCTCGGCGACGGCATCGCCATCGGAACCAAGATCCGCGCACTGGCCGCGGTCGGCACGCGAACCGTCGTGCTGAGCCGCCTCACCGACCTCGAGGCGACCGCCGGCGTGCTCGCCGCCGGCGCCTCCGCGTGTATCGCCCGCACCGACTCGGCCGCCGAGCTGATGGCCGCCGTGACCGCGGCGGCCAGGGGTACAGCATTGCCCAGCCCCGAGGTTGATGCCGCCGAGCATCGTCACCCCGCAGACCCCGGGCTGGGGCGGCAGGAGCAGCGGGCGATGATGCTCTACGCGTCCGGGCACTCGATCAAGGCCGTCGCCGATGAGATGCAGACCACCGAGGAGACGGTGAAGTCCTACATCAAGCGGGCCAGGCGCAAGTACCGCCACATGGGCGTCGACGTCGGCACGAAGATCCTGCTCCGCAGGCGCGGAATCCATGAGGGGTGGCTCACCCCGGAGTGACCCCGGCGTGACATTCCGCTGGGATCGGACGATCGCTGAGCGGGGCTCGGCGAGGCCGCTCGGCGGCTCCGAATCGACTTCGGGGGACACGCCGGAGCACATTCGGCGTGTCGCAGTTGCCCGCGAGCCCCCGAAATAGGCACGCGTGGTACTAGTGTCGAGCAGGGGGGAGGGTATGGGCTGTCCCTGTATTTCTCACAGACACTCAGCACCACGGGGCCGGCATGGAACAGTTTGCTAAAGAGCGGGATCGACTGCTGCAGTCGGCCGCGCGGGCAATCGGTCTGGGTGCCCTCGCCGTCTCGCTCGTCAGCCTCGCCGTTCCGGGGGTCATCGAGCCGTCGTCCCTGCTGCCGCTGCTGCCCCTCTATGCGGTGCTCGCGGTCGCGCTCGTGCGCATCGGCGTCAGCCAGTCCCTCATCTGGGTGGGCCTCGGGCTCATCTCCGGCACCGGCATCCTGATTCTCGCGCAGCAGCCCCTCGGCACGGCTACCACCCCCGAGATCGCGACCGCCCTGGTTCCGCTCGCCGGCGGGGGGATGGCGGCGTTCGGCATCGTGCTCGTCGGTGCGGTGCACCGCGTGCTGGTGATGGCGGCCGGGCTCGTCGTGAGCACCGTGCTGATCGGGCTGGCCGTGCCCGGCCCCGGCGTCGTCTCGACACAGGCCGCGACCGTGCTGCTCGGCTGGGTGCTCGCCACCACCCTGGGCTCCTGGGTGAGCGCGGCACTCCCCCGTGCCGCCCGCCGCATCTTCTCGATCGGCAGGGCGCACCGCGCGGAACGGCAGGCCAGCGAGACCGAGGCGCAGCGCAGGCAGGGCGCGCGGCTGCTGCACGACACCGTTCTGGCGACTCTCACCCTGCTCGCGCACTCCGGCGTCGGGGTCTCCCCCGCCGCGCTGCAGCAACAGGCCGCCGACGACGCCCGCCTGCTCCGCCAGCTGCGTCTCGGTGGTGGCCCGGTGCCCCAGCCCACCGGAGCCGCCGCGGTCGAGCCGGTCGAGGAGTCGGCCCTCGGCCGCACCCTCGAATCGGTCAAGCAGCGGTTCGGGCGCATCGGGCTCGAGGTCAGCTGGCACGGCACCGGGCAGGTGCTGCTGCCGAGCGAGGTGCTCGACGCCTTTCTGCTCGCCCTCGCCGAGTGCCTCGAGAACGTCCGCAGGCACTCCGGGGTCACCGATGCGCACGTCACCATCACCGACGACGACACCACCGTGCGCGCGATGGTCACCGACGCCGGCGTCGGATTCAGCCTCGACGACATCGACTCCGCACGGCTCGGGTTCAAGGACTCCGTGGTGGGCCGCCTCCGCGAGGTGGGCGGCAACGCCCGCCTGTTCTCCTCCCCCGGGGCCGGCACCACCGTCGTGCTGGAGGTTCCGCGGTGAGCGGCTGGGCGCGGCCTGAGGAGAACACCCTCGGCGTCATCCTCGGTCGCGGGCGCGGCAAGACCCGCCTGCCCGCCGGCTCCACCGCGGCCAAGGCCGTGCGGCAGGCCACCGCACAGGGAGCGAGCCTGGGAACCGCCCACCTCGGCATCGGCGCCGGCGTGCTGTGCTCCATCGAGGCCGTCTACGGGCTCGGCGTCTTCTCGTCCCAGCTCGGGAGCTACGCCGACCTGCTGCCCATCATCGCGGCGTGGCTGCTGTTCATCGTCGCCTTCGCGGCCGTGAGCCTCAAGATCGCCACGCGCGGCGAGAGCTTTCCCACCTGGATGTTCGTCGCCTACCTGGCCGCCCTCGCCGGGGTGGTCGCCCTCGACTTCATCGCGATCTGGCCGCTCGGCGACATCGGGCGTCACGCCACGGCGTCGGTGACGGCCGGGTTCGGGCTGCTCGCCGCCGTCACCCTGCGACCGGCCCGCGAGCTCATCGCCGTCTCGATCGCCCTGCTCGCCGCATTCGCGGTGGCGATCGCGATGACCACGCCACTGGACTCCACCACCATCCCGACCCAGCTGGTCACCGTCTCGCTCGCGGTGTTCCCCGCGCTGTTCGCGATCTTCGTGGTTCGCCGGTTCCGTCGTATGGTGCAGCTCGAACTCGACAGGGTGCTCGTGCAGAGCACGGTGTCTGCGCCGCGCTTCGCGGTCGGCATGCTCGCGTCGGAAGAGCTCGCCCGGCTCGACCTCGCGGCAGAGGAACTGCTCGACTCGGTGGCGAGCGGCGCTACCGCGCTGCCACTCGAGCCGAGGACCGCGTCGATCGCCGCATCGCTGGCCACCGAACTCCGGCTGCACCTGATCGAGGGACGCCGCGAGACGTGGCTGTACCACGCCATCACCGAATCGGAGCACCTCGGAAAGTCGGCGACGCTGCACGACCCGGGGAGCCTCGCTGGCCTGCTCGACGCCCAGCAGCGCGACGGGCTGCTCTCGGCGGTCTGGCTGATGGTGGCCGACAACAACAAGAAGTCGGCGACTACGGCGAAGCTCATGCTCGGCCCGGTCATCCCACCGAGCGACCGGGCGGCGAAGCGCACCATCACGATCCCCATCGTCATCACCACCTCGGGAATCGCCCGCAACCGCATCGACCCGACCACCTGGGCGGCCATAGCCAAGGTCGGCCACTACGCCGACTCCACCGAGAACTCGAGCGTGCGCATCGAGATCGACTGCGTCGTCGCGAACCCCGCTGACCAGTAATCACCCACCGAGTAGAGCGAGAGACACCATGCCAACAGACGCCCCCATCCGCCTGGCCATCGTGGATGACCACAAGATGCTCCTCGGTGCCCTCACCGAGTGGATCCGCAACGCCACGGCGGACATCACCATGGTCGCCGCCGTCGCCTCCTGGCCCGAGCTGCTCACGCACGCGGAATTCCCCGTCGACGTGGTGCTGCTCGACGTCGACCTCAAGGACAACCTGCCGATCTCGCTCAAGATCGCGACGCTCAAGACCGCGGGCGTCAAGACCGTGCTGATGAGCACCTACTCCGACCCCAACCTGGTGCGCGAGGCACTCGGCGCCGGTGCCCTCGGCTACCTGGTCAAGAGCGAGGACGCCGTGATGATCGTCGAGGCGATCCGGTCGGCCAGCAAGGGCGAGTCCTACATCTCGGCCGAGCTCGACCTCGCCCTCAGCGCCGGCGACGTCGGCGGATCGCCCAAGCTCAGCGCGCAGGAGCGCCGCGTGATGGCGCTCTACGGCGGCGGCGAGCCGGTCAAGTCGGTCGCGTACCAGCTCGACATCTCCGAGGAGACCGCCAAGTCCTACCTGAAGCGCATCCGGGAGAAGTACCGGGTCGCCGGCATCGACGTCGGCACCAAGGTCGCGCTGCGCAAGCGCGCCATCCAGGACGGCATCCTGCTGCAGACCGACATGCCGAGCGGCACCTACTGAGCGGAAGGTTCGGCTAGCCTGCCTGCGCGGGGGTGTCCCCGGCCTCCTCGATGGCGGTCTCCAGCCGCTCCACCTTGCCGGTCAGCTCTCCGGTATGCCCCGGCCGGATGTCGGCCTTGAGTACGAGCGAAACCCGGCTGCCGAACTGGCCGACGGCCTCGGTGGCGCGCCGGATGACGTCGAACACCTCATCCCACTCCCCCTCGATCGTCGTGAACATCGAGTCGGTGTGGTTGGGCAGGCCGGAGTCGCGAACGATGCGCACCGCGGCGGCGACAGCGTCGTGCACCGAGTCCGTTCCGCCTGCGCCGCCGCTGGGGGCGACCGAGAATGCTACGAGCATGATGGTGTCCTTTCTTCCACGTGCTGGTGGTGGTGCTGCGGGGTTCGTCGGGCCGCCGTGGCGCTGAGCATGGCCAGTACCGCCCAGCCCAGCAGCACGAACAGCAGTGCGTTGCGCACGGTGAGCACGACCAGCATCGGGGTCGCGAGCCCGAGCAGCCGGCCGTAGAGGTAGGGGTACATCACGTGAGTCAGCGCGGCGATGACCAGCGAGAGTGCGGCGGGCACCCTGAACGACCGGCACCGCCCTGCACCGTGCGAGACCAGCCCGAGGATCACGGGAACCGCCAGCCACGACATGAACTGCGGTGATCCGACCTTCTGCATGGCGATCATGCCGACGACGAGCGCGAGCACGAACGGAGGGAGGATCGCCGAGGCATCCACGCCCCGGCGCATCGCCAGCACTGCCGCTGCGCACACCAGCGCGACCACGAGCAGCAGGGCCGGCGTCACGAGCGAACCGGTGAGGCTCACCCCCGCTCCCGTCACCTGCCAGGTCAGCATCTCCTGGTCGTAGTAGACGCTGGTTCCCGGCACATCGGCCCAGGCGAGCCACATCCAGGCGGTGGTCACGGGCGCCTCGACCTGCAGCCCGCGGCCGGTCTGCTGCGCGACGAAGCTGACGGCATTCCAGCCGGCGCCATACGAGAGGGTGAGGCCGAGGATGCCGGCGCTCGCCGCCACCGCGGTGAGCAGCACCTGCCAGCGCTGCCGCATGGTCACCACCATCGCGACCACGATGGCCCCTGGCCACACCTTGATCCAGGCGGCGACGGTGAGCAGCAGCGCGGCGACCCGCGGCCTGGTCGAGATCACCAACACGGCGGCGACCGCGAGCGGCACCGTGACCGCGTCGATGCGGCCGACCGCGATCGGGCCGAGCGCGAGCAGGAAGGCGATCCACCACCACGCGGCAGCGGTGGCGCCGGCGTTGGGGCCAGTCGTCGAACCGGTGCCGCGCTTGCGCATCAGTACGGCGAATGCGGCCAGGTCGAGCAGGGTGACCATCGCCAGCCAGCTGATCGCGTACAGTTCGACGCCCGCGGTGGCCGGCGCGATGGCGGGGATGGCCGAGGCGATCGGGTAGGCGAGGTGCGCGGCGAAGATGGGGACGATCGCGACGATCGGGTACACCGACGGCCCGTCGATCCCGACCCAGAAGTCGGCGGTGAACGCCTGGTCGATCCAGAACTTGTAGAGGATCGTCACGTCGCCGAGCGGGTAGCCGCGGCCGTACAGGGCGAGCAGCCCGATGACGACGTGCACCGCGACGAAGGCCGCCCACAGGGCGATCGGGCTGCGCGCCAGCTCGCCGGCCCAGCCGGGCAAGACCGGCTCCCCGTTCGCGGGGGTGCGACGGTGGCCGGCGGTCATGAGCGCCAAGCGTAGCCCGCGTCAGTGACCGAGCAGTTCGGCGACCGTGGCGGAGACCGCGACGGCGAGGTCGAGCACGACGAGGGGTCCGCCGGCGCTGGCCCTGGCCGCAGCCACACGGTGCACGACGGCCGCGGTCGCGGCCAGGCGCGCGAGCGCCGCCGGATCGTCGGCGATCGACGCCGCGTTCGTCGCGACGACGGCACCGAGGATCCCGCCGAGGGCATCCCCCGCTCCGGCCGTGGCCGTCCAGGCGACCGGCGACGACACGACGAAGCGCGAGCCGTGCGGGTCGGCGACGTGGGTCGCCGACCCCTTGAGCAGCACGGTGACCCCGAGCTGGTCCGCGGCGCGCGCCGCCCAGCCGGCCGGGTCGGCGGTGATGCGCTCGCGGTCGACGCCGAGCAGCCTGGACAGCTCCCCACCGTGCGGGGTGATCACCGCGGGACCGGTGACGGCGGAGACGAGGTCGAGCGCACCCGCGTCGAGTACGACGGGGTGTGCCTCGTCGAGAGCGTCGTGCAACGCGGTCTCGGTCTCGGTGTCGCGAGCCGCGGCATCCATGCCCGACCCGAGCAACCACGCCTGGACGCGGCCCGGCGAGGTCACCACCTCGGGGCGACGCTGCAGCACAAGCTGCGACGGAACGGCGGGGCCGAGGTAGCGCAGCATGCCGACGCCGCAGCGCATGGCGGCCTCGACGCCCAGCACCGCGGCGCCAGGGTACTGCGTCGACCCGGTGCGCACCCCGAGCACGCCCCTGGAGTACTTGTCGTCGTCGGCGGTCGGCACCGCGATGTGGTCGCGGGTGTCGGCGGTGGTCCATTCGCGGTAGGTCACCGCTCCACGATAGTTCGGGCGATGGTTCGCGGCCGCTCCGGCGGCGCGACCAGCCGGACTCCCCGGGCGCCGGCCCGGGCATAATCCGCGGCCGCGCGGAGTTGAGCCGAGAGTGCCTGATATCGCGCTGTTCACTCCCCATTCCGTTCGCTCCGTCACCTTTCGCAACCGCATCTGGGTCGCACCGATGTGCCAGTACTCCGTCGACCGCGAAGACGGGGTGCCCACCGACTGGCACCTCGTGCACCTCGGCTCGTACGCCCGCGGCGGCGCGGGACTCGTGATGACCGAGGCGACGGGCGTCAGCGCCGTCGGCCGCATCTCGGCGGAGGACACCGGCATCTACACCGATGAGCAGCGTGACGCGTGGGCCCGCATCGTCGGGTTCCTGCACGAGCAGGGCACCGTCGCGGGCATCCAGCTCGCGCACGCCGGCCGCAAGGCGTCGGTGTTCCGCGAGTGGGGGCCTGAGAAGGGCACCCGCCCCATCGGCCAGGGCGGCTGGCAGTCCGTCGCTCCGTCGGCGATCGCGTTCGACGGCTACGACGCCCCGGCCGAGCTCACGACCGCCGAGGTCGTCGACGTGGTCACGCAGTTCCGCGATGCCGCAAGGCGCTCGATCGACGCCGGGTTCGACGTGCTCGAGATCCACGCCGCGCACGGGTACCTGCTGCACCAGTTCCTGTCGCCGCTCTCCAATTCACGCGAGGACCAGTACGGGGGCAGCCTGGAGAACCGTGCCAGGCTGCTGCTCGAGATCGTGGCATCCATTCGCGCCGAGGTCGGCGACGACGTGCCCGTGTTCGTGAGGTTCTCTGCCACCGACTACGCCGACGACGGCTGGGACGTCGAGCAGACCGCCACGGTGGCAGCCTGGGCGAGGGATGCCGGAGCCGACCTGTTCGACGTGTCGTCGGGTGGCCTCGTCGGCGGGGTCACCATTCCGCTCGGCCCCGGATACCAGGTGCCATTCGCCGAACACGTCAAGCAGCAGGCTGGAGTCGAGGTCAACGCCGTCGGCCTGATCACCGAGGCCGAGCAGGCCAACGAGATCGTCGCATCGGGCGCGGCCGACGCCGTGATGATGGGGCGCGAGATCATGCGCGACCCGCACTTTCCGCTGCGCGCCGCTCACCAGCTCGGTGTCACGCTCGACTACTGGCCGCGCCAGTACCACCGGGCACAGTGGCGGTCATAGCCCGCTGAACGCCGGGGCGGTCTCCGCTCAGTGGCGCCGGGTGGCGTCCTGCACTTCGCCGACGAGCTCCTCGACGATGTCCTCGAGGAACAGCACGCCGGTCGTGGTTCCGGTGGCGCTCAGTACCCGTGCGAGGTGTGCCCCCGAGCGTCGCATCGCGGCGAGCGCGTTCTCGAGGTCGGTCTCCTCGGCGACCGAGATGAGGCGGCGGATGCGGCGGGGCGGAACGGGGTCGCCGTATTCGCCGACCTCCTCGAGGTCGAGCACGTCCTTGAGGTGCAGGTAACCGGTCGGCTCGTGGTCGTCGTCGACGAGCACGTACCGGGAGTACCCGTGCAGGCCGACCGCGCGCTCGACGTCCTCTGGCGTCGCCGCCTCCGACAGGCACTCGAGGTCGGCCATGGGCACGGCGACGTCGCGCACCTTCTTCTCGGTGAACTCGAATGCCGCGTTGAGCTGCCCGTTCTCGTCGGAGAGCACGCCCTCCTTCTTGGAGGTCGCGATGATGGTGGCGACCTCGTCGACAGTGAACGCGCTCGTCGCCTCGTTCTTCGGCTCGACGCCGAACAGGCGCAGCACCCCGTTGGCGATCGCGTTGAGGCTGACGATGATCGGGCGGAACACGGTCGACACCATCACGAGCGGCGGCGCGAGCAGCAGGGCCGCCCGGTCGGGTACCGAGAACGACAGGTTCTTGGGTACCATCTCGCCGAACACCACGTGCAGGAACGACACGAGCACCAGGGCGATGATGAACGCCACCGTTCCGACGATCTCGGGTGAGAGGCCGGTCAGCTCGAGCGGAATCTCGAGCAGGTGATGGATGGCGGGTTCCGAGACGTTCAGGATGAGCAGCGAGCACACCGTGATGCCGAGCTGGCTGGTCGCGAGCATGAGGGTGGCGTGCTCCATGGCGTAGAGCGCTCTCTTGGCCGCGCGGCTGCCCGCAAGCGCCCGCGGCTCGATCTGCGAGCGCTTCGCCGAGATCACGGCGAACTCCGCGCCGACGAAGAACGCGTTGACGGCCAGCAGCACGACGAGCCAGACGATTCCCATCACGTCGTTCACGTCATCACCGTCTTCTCCACCGTGGCGTCGTCATCGCGGCGCGGGGTGAACCGCGCCCGGTCGATGCGTCGGCCGTCGAGCCGCTCGACGCGGAAGGTGCCGGCATCGACCGTGACCGAGTCGCCGACGACGGGCAGGCGGCCGAGAACGCTCATGATGAAGCCGCCGACCGTCTCGTACGGGCCGTCCTCCGGCACCACGACGTCTGCCCGTTCGAGCAGCTCGTCGGGGCGGAGGCTGCCGGGAAAGGTGAGCCAGTCCCGCGAGCGCACGACGCCGGCCCCGGTGAGGTCGTGCTCGTCTGCCACCTCGCCGACGAGTTCTTCGACCAGGTCCTCGAGGGTCACCACGCCCGCGGTTCCGCCGTACTCGTCGACCACGATGGCCATCTGGTAGCCACTCTGCCGCAGCTCGCCGAGCAGGGTGTCGAGCTTCATGGTCTCGGGTACGCGCAGCGCCTCCGACTGGAGATCGGATACCGGTACAGCGCGGCGGTGCTCACGTGCGACAGCGAGGGCCTGCTTGACGTGCACGAGGCCGACCACGTCGTCGACGGTGTCGTCGATCACCGGGAACCGGGAAAGCCCGGTCTTTCGCGCGAGGTCGACGACGTCGTGGGCAGTCGAGGTGCGGTCGATGCTCGAGACGCGGGGCCTCGGCGTCATCACGTCGCCCGCGATGTGCTCGCTGAATGCGAGGGTGCGCTGCAGCAGGGTCGCGGTGTTCTCGGCGAGGCTGCCCTCGATTGCCGACCGGCGCAGCAGCGAGGTGAGCTCGTCTGCGGTGCGCGCCGACGACAGCTCCTCCTTGGGCTCGATGCCCAGCGAGCGGATGATGACGTTCGCCGAGTTGTTCAGCAGCGCCACCGCCGGCCGGAAGACCATGGTGAACCCGACCTGGAACGGCATGACGAGCTTGGCGGTCTGCCGGGGAAGGGCCAGCGCGAAGTTCTTGGGTACGAGTTCGCCGATGATCATCGACAGCAGGGTCGCGATGGTCACGGCGACGATGGTGGCCACCACGCTCGTCGCCGTCTCGGGAATCCCCAGGTTCGACAGCGGCGGCTCGAGGAATGCGCTGAACGCCGGCTCGAGGGTGTACCCGGTGAGCAGCGTGGTGAGGGTGATGCCGAGCTGCGCGCTGGAGAGGTGGGTCGAGGTGATCCGCAGCGCCGCGATGGTGATGGTGAGGCGCTTCTCGCCCCTGGCCTGCCTGGCCTCCAGGTCTGAGCGATCGAGGTTGACGAGGGCGAATTCGGATGCGACGAACAGGCCGGTGCCGACGGTGAGGATGATCCCGATCCCCAGGAGCACGAAGTCGTTCACCGGAGGCGCCGGGCGGGAACTGTCAGGAGCACGCGTGCGGAGGGAGGGTCGTCCATTATCGGGCTAGCTTAGCTTCGCTCCCGCGCCGCGACGGGTGGGATTCGCTGCAGGCGCATCCCCATTGCCCACCCCCGTCACACCCGCACCGGAACCGGCTTGCCCTCCTCGTAGCCCGCAGCCGACTGGATGCCGACGAGCGCCCGCTCGTGGAACTGCCCGAGCGTCGCCGCACCCGCGTAGCTGAACGACGAGCGCAGGCCAGCGGTGATCATGTCGAGCAGGTCTTCTACCGACGGCCGAAGCGGGTCGAGGTAGACCTTCGACGCCGAGATTCCCTCGGCGAACAGGGTCTTGCGGGCGAGGTCGAACGCGTCGAGGCGGTCGAACCGGCCGTGCACCGCCTTGGTGGATGCCATCCCCCAGCTCTGCTTGAACAGCTGACCGTTCTCGTCGGTCTCGAGCTCGCCCGGCGACTCGATGGTGCCGGCGAACCACGACCCCACCATCACCGCGGATGCCCCGGCGGCGAGGGCGAGGGCGACGTCGCGTGGGTAGCGCACTCCCCCGTCTGCCCACACGTGGGCGCCGCGCTCCCTGGCGGCGTCGGCGGTCTCGAGCACCGCGGAGAACTGCGGCCGGCCGACCGCGGTCATCATGCGGGTCGTGCACATGGCGCCTGGCCCGACGCCGACCTTGATGATGGAGGCCCCCGCCGAGACCAGGTCGTCGACCCCGCTCCTCGAGACGACGTTGCCCGCGACGATCGGAATGCCCAGGCCGAGGTTCGCGACGGTCTCGATCGCGCGCAGCATGGCGTGCTGGTGCCCGTGCGCCGTGTCGATCACGAGCACGTCGACGCCCGCCTCGACGAGGGCGCGTGCCTTGCCCGCGATGTCTCCGTTGACGCCCACCGCCGCGCCGACCGTCAAACGGCCGGATCCGTCGACCGCCGGGGCGTACAGCGTGGATCGCAGCGCGCTGGTGCGGCTCAGCGTTCCGACGAGCGCACCCCGGTGCAGCACCGGCACGAAGTCCACGTCGCGGGCGACCATCAGGTCGAACGCGGCCCGCCCCGACGCGACGCTGTCGGATTCGATCGCGGTGTCAGCGCCCCGCAGCAGGTCGCCGAGGCGCGCGTCCGGCAGCGCGTGCGCCAGGCGGTCGGACGCGACACCCCCAACGTAGTCGCCACCCCCGTCGACGAGCACGATCCCGAGCCCCGGCCCGTTCGGCAGCCGGCGCCGCGCATCGGCGACGAGCTGGTCTGGGTGCAGCACGACGGCGGAGTCGAACGCCACCGGCTGCGCCTTGACCCAGCGGATCGCATCGGCGAGCTCGTCCCGTTGCATGTCCTGCGGCAGCACGCCCAGTCCACCCCGCCTGGCGAGGGTGGCGGCGAGGCGCGGGCCCGTGACGGAGTTCATGTTGGCGGAGACGATCGGCGTGGTGAGGGGCGTGCCGTCGCCCGGCGCGAGCGAGACATCCAATCGACTGCGCACGTCAGACCGGCTGGGAACCAGGAACACATCGGAATAGGTGAGGTCGTGAGAGGGCGCGGCGCCGTAGAACTCCATGGCTTTCACGCTAGCCCCTGCCTCCCCGGGTCTCCCCGCCGCCGGGAAAGTGATTAAGCTTGAAGGGAGTGTTGCCAGCGGAGACAACACAGCTTCTGCACAGAACACAATGAGAGTGGGCGATAGGCCGTGTCTAGCCAAGTGACCGGAATCGATTCGGACGACAATTCCGCCAACTCTTTCGGGGCCAACGAGTGGCTCGTCGACGAGATGTACGAGCGGTACGTGGCCGACAAGAACTCGGTTGACAGCTCGTGGTGGCCCATCCTCGAGAGCTACCACCCCGGCGGCGACGAGACGCCTGCGTCGCAGGAGCCCGCGACCGGAACGCCTGCGCCGTCCGCAGCCTCCGCGACGCCGAAGACCGCGGAGCCCGAATCGCACACTCCAGCCGAGCCGTCGGCCGAGAAGGTCGCCGACGCCAAGGACACCGCAGACCAGGAGCCGCAGATTCCCGTCGAGGTCGAGTCGGAGGCCGGACAGGTGGATGTCGCGGCCGTCGCTCCCTCGACCAAGACCGGTTCGCAGCCGGTCGCCCGCACCACCTCGATCCAGGCCAAGGCGCAGCCGATCCCCGCCGAGATCCCCAAGTCCGACGCGAAGCCGAAGGCCCAGGCCACCGAGCCGCCCGCCGAGGACGCCAGCGTCGTCTCGCCGCTCCGCGGCATGGCGAAGAGCCTCGCGACCAACATGGATGCCAGCCTCACGGTTCCGACCGCGACGAGCGTTCGCACCATCCCCGCCAAGCTGATGATCGACAACCGCATCGTCATCAACAACCACCTCAAACGCGCACGCGGCGGCAAGGTGTCGTTCACCCACATCATCGGCTGGGCGATCGTGCAGGCGATCAAGGACTTCCCGAGCCAGAACGTCTTCTACGACGAGGTCGACGGCAAGCCATCGGTGGTCGCCCCCGCCCACATCAACCTCGGCCTCGCGATCGACATGCCGAAGCCCGACGGAACCCGTGCACTGCTGGTGCCCGGCATCAAGAAGACCGAGACCATGGGCTTCGGCGACTTCGTAGCCGAGTACGAGGCACTCGTCAAGAAGGCCAGGGCCAACAAGCTCGCCGCGGGCGACTTCGCCGGCACCACCATCTCGCTCACCAACCCCGGTGGCATCGGAACCGAGCACTCCGTGCCTCGCCTCATGAAGGGGCAGGGCTGCATCGTCGGCGCCGGAGCCCTCGAGTACCCGGCCGAGTTCCAGGGCATGTCGCAGACCACCCTCGCCGACCTCGGCATCGGCAAGACGATCACCCTCACCTCGACCTACGACCACCGGGTCATCCAGGGCGCGGGGTCCGGTGAATTCCTCAAGAAGGTTCACGAACTGCTCATCGGGCAGCGCGGCTTCTACGAGGGCATCTTCTCCGCCCTCCGCATCCCCTACGACCCCATCCACTGGGCGTCCGACATCCACGTCGACCTCGCCGACCAGGTCAGCAAGACCGCCAGGGTGCAGGAGCTGATCAACTCGTTCCGGGTTCGCGGCCACCTGATGGCTGATATCGACCCGCTCGAGTACCGCCAGCGGTCGCACCCCGACCTCGAGATCACGAGCCACGGCCTGACCTTCTGGGATCTCGACCGCGAATTCGTGACCGGCGGCTTCGGCGGACGACGCTCCGCCCTGCTGCGCGACATCCTCGGCGTGCTGCGCGACTCCTACTGCCGCACCATCGGTATCGAGTACATGCACATCCAGGATCCGGAACAGCGTCGCTGGATCCAGAACCACGTCGAGAAGCCCTACTCCAAGCCGTCGCACGATGCGCAGATGCGCGTGCTCGGCAAGCTCAACGAGGCGGAGGCCTTCGAGACGTTCCTGCAGACCAAGTACGTCGGGCAGAAGCGCTTCAGCCTCGAGGGCGGCGAATCCACCATCGCGATGCTCGATGCACTGCTGCAGGGCGCAGCCGAGGCGGGACTCGAAGAAGTCGCGATCGGCATGGCCCACCGCGGCCGCCTCAACGTGCTGACCAACATCGCGGGCAAGACCTACGGCCAGATCTTCCGCGAGTTCGAGGGCACGCAGGATCCTCGCACGGTTCAGGGCTCCGGCGACGTCAAGTACCACCTCGGTACCGAGGGCACCTTCACCGGCTCGACCGGCGACCAGATCCCGGTCTACCTCGCCGCGAACCCCTCGCACCTCGAGGCCGTAGACGGCGTGCTCGAGGGAATCGTGCGCGCCAAGCAGGACCGCAAGGCCATCGGCACGTTCCAGGTCCTCCCGGTGATGGTGCACGGCGACGCGGCGATGGCCGGCCAGGGCATCGTCGTCGAGATCCTGCAGATGTCCCAGCTGCGCGGATACCGCACCGGCGGAACCATCCACATGGTCGTCAACAACCAGGTCGGGTTCACCACTCCCCCCGGCGAGGGTCGCTCGTCGATCTACTCCACCGACGTGGCGAAGACCATCCAGGCCCCGATCTTCCACGTGAACGGCGACGACCCCGAGGCCGTCACGCGCGTCGCGGAGCTCGCGTTCGCCTACCGCCAGCAGTTCCACCGCGACGTCGTGGTCGACCTCGTCTGCTACCGCCGCCGCGGCCACAACGAGGGCGACGACCCGTCGATGACCCAGCCGCTGATGTACAACCTCATCGAGGCCAAGCGCTCGGTACGTTCGCTGTACGCCGACGCGCTCGTCGGTCGCGGCGACATCACCGAGGCCGAGTACGAAGCGGCGCACGCCGACTTCCAGGACCGCCTCGAGCGCGCGTTCGCCGAAACCCACGCGGCGCAGACCGCGTCGATGCCGATCGTGGTGCAGGACGACAACGCGGTGGCCGACCTCGAGCGTCCCGACTCGCAGCGCGACGACGCCACCGGAGAGCCCGAGACGACGGGGGTGGATGCGAGCGTGATCGAGATGATCGGTGACGCGCACGCCAACCCGCCAGAGGGCTTCTCGGTGCATCCCAAGCTGCAGGCCCTGCTCAAGAAGCGGGTCGATATGAGCCGCAACGGGGGCGTCGACTGGGGCTTCGCCGAACTGCTGGCACTCGGGTCGCTGCTCACCGAGGGCACCCCGGTGCGCATGGCCGGACAGGACACCCGCCGCGGAACGTTCGTGCAGCGCCATGCGGTGCTGCACGACCGCCAGAACGGCCAGGAATGGCTGCCGCTCGCGAACCTCAGCGACGGACAGGCCAAGTTCTGGATCTACGACTCCCTGCTGAGCGAGTACGCCACCATGGGCTTCGAGTACGGCTACTCGGTGGAACGCGCCGACGCCCTCGTGCTGTGGGAGGCCCAGTTCGGTGACTTCGCCAACGGTGCGCAGACCGTCATCGACGAGTTCATCTCCAGCGCCGAGCAGAAGTGGGGCCAGCGCTCCAGCGTCGTGCTCCTCCTCCCCCACGGCTACGAGGGCCAGGGACCCGACCACTCGTCGGCGAGGATCGAGCGGTTCCTGCAGATGTGCGCCGAAGACAACATGACGGTCGCCCGTCCGTCCACCCCGGCATCGTACTTCCACCTGCTGCGCCGCCAGGCATACGCCAGGCCCCGTCGTCCGCTCATCGTGTTCACGCCCAAGGCCATGCTGCGCCTGCGCGGGGCCACCAGCGAGCAGGCCGACTTCACGTCGGGCAAGTTCGAGCCCGTGCTCGACGACGCCACCGTGACCGACCCGTCGGCGGTGAAGAGGGTCGTGCTGCACGCGGGCAAGATCCACTACGACCTCGCCGCCGAGGTGCAGAAGCGCGACATCGACAGCATCGCGCTCGTGCGCCTCGAGCAGTACTACCCGCTTCCGATGGAGCAGCTGCAGGCGGTGCTGGCCAGGTACCCCGAGGCGCAGCTGGTCTGGGCACAGGAAGAGCCGGAGAACCAGGGCGCGTGGCCGTTCGTGTCACTCGAGCTCGCGCGTCATCTGAAGGGCCGCACGATCTCTGTGGTTTCACGCGCGTCAGCGGCATCCCCCGCCACCGGATCCACCAAGCGCAGCGCCCAGGAGCAGGCCGACATCATCGACCGCGCACTGACCGTCCGGTAACCGGCCGGAAAACTCGAAAGCCGGCCGCGGGATTGCTCACCGCGGCCGGCAGTTCGTGGGGGCTGGAAGCCCTGGGTGGTGCGTAGCGCCGGGGGCGCCAGTGCATCTAGTGCGACTGCATCTCGCGGATGCGGGCGAGTACCTGGTCGCGCAGCACCTCGGGTGCGGTCTCCTTGCACGCGCGCTGCACCGCCTGGGTCAGCACGACCCCGACGTGGTGCTCGCTGTCGCATGACGTGCAGTTCTTGATGTGCTCGGCTATGTCTTCGGCATCGGTGGCCTGCAGTTCGTCGTGCAGGTATTCCTCGAGCTCGGCCTTGGCCTTGTCGCAACCGCAGTCAGTCATTTCGTCTGTCCTTTCGCGGACGTGCTCAGTCCGCGGTCACCTGCATAGTCGGCGAGCATGCCGCGCAGCATCCGTCTGCCCCTGTGCAGCCGGCTCATCACGGTGCCCACCGGCGTCTTCATAATGTCGGCTATCTCCTGGTAGGAGAAGCCCTCCACGTCGGCGAAATAGACCGCCAACCGGAAGTCCTCTGGAATGGACTGCAGGGCGTCCTTGACCGCGCTGTCCGGCAGGTGATCGATCGCCTCGGCCTCGGCGGACCGAGTAGAGCGACCCTGGGTGACCGACTCGGCCCCGCCGATCTGCCAGTCCTCGAGATCGTCGATCGTGCCCTGGTAGGGGTCACGCTGCTTCTTGCGGTAAGTGTTGATGAACGTGTTGGTGAGGATGCGGTAGAGCCACGCCTTGAGGTTCGTGCCCTGCTGGTACTGCGCGAAGGCGGCGAACGCCTTGACGAACGTCTCCTGAACCAGGTCGGCCGCGTCTGCCGGGTTGCGCGTCATGCGCAGCGCCGCGCCGTAGAGCTGGTCCATGAACGGGATCGCCTGCGACTCGAACAGCGCGCGCTTCTCTGCGGCCGCTGCCTCCGGGTCGACCGGGTCGGCGCCGGCTGCCTCGGGGTCGGCCGCGCCGACGGTGTGCGGGTCTTCAGTGGGGGTGCTCATCGAGCGCAAGTCTACTTCGCCCTCCACCCGCGACCCGCGGTGTAGCGATGGTCGCTCCAGTACTGACTGCACTACGGCTCCCGCCCTTCCTTGATTCCTCGCTACCCTGTAACCAATGCAGATATTCAGGTATTCCGGACCCGAGTTCAGCCCCTACGGCGATGACGAGCGGCAGGCCGTGAGCGACCCCGGCCCGTGGGCGGCTCCCGTGGCATCCGGGTCCCTCTCCGCGGTGGTCGAGCTGCCGGGGTCCAAGTCGCTGACCAACCGCGAACTGGTGCTCGCCGCCCTCGCGAATAGCCCGTCCACGCTGTTCTCGCCGCTACGCTCGCGCGATTCCTCGCTCATGGTCGAAGCCCTGCGCAGCCTCGGCACGGGCATCGCCGAGGGTGACGACGGAACGTACGGTCCCGACCTCGTCGTCACGCCGGGCGAGCTCACCGGTGGCACCTCCGTCGACTGCGGCCTCGCCGGCACCGTCATGCGGTTCCTTCCCCCCGTGGCATCCCTCGCGCTCGGACCGGTCGCGTTCGACGGCGACGCCGCCGCACGCCGGCGACCGATGCGCACGACCATCGACTCGCTCCGCGCGCTGGGCGTCGACGTCTCCGACGACGGTCGCGGCGCCCTGCCCTTCAGCCTGTACGGCACCGGGAAGGTCGACGGCGGGGAGCTCACCATCGATGCGTCGGCGTCGAGCCAGTTCGTCTCCGGCTTGCTGCTGTCGGCCCCGCGCTTTCGCCGCGGACTCGACCTCCGCCACGAGGGGGAAACGCTGCCGAGCATGCCGCACATCGACATGACGGTCGCAGCCCTGCGGGCGCGCGGCGTCACCGTGGATTCGCCAGAGCCGGGGCGCTGGGTGGTGTCGCCAGGCAGCATCGCGGCACTCGACGTGGTCATCGAACCCGACCTGTCGAACGCGGCGCCGTTCATGATCGCGGCGCTCGTGGCGGGCGGCACCGTCGCCATCCCGCGCTGGCCCGAACAGACCACCCAGGTCGGCGCACACCTCGAGGCGCTGCTGCAGCGGTGGGGTGCGACCATGACCCGCTCGGGCGGCGTGCTGACCGTCGACGGTCACGAGGGCGTTGCCGGTGGCCGGTCGCTGCCGGGGATCGACCTCGACCTGAGCCTGGGCGGGGAGCTCGCACCGGCGCTGGTGGCCCTCGCCGCCCTCGCCGACGGCGCGAGCACCATCACCGGCATCGGCCACCTGCGCGGGCACGAGACCGACCGCCTCGCAGCGCTCGCCCAGAACATCAACGCGCTCGGCGGCGAGGTCACCGAACTGCCCGACGGCCTGCACGTCGAACCGCGCCCGCTCGTCGGTGGTCCGTGGCGGGCATGGGACGACCACCGGATGGCGCACGCCGGGGCCATCATCGGGCTCGCGGTGCCCGGGGTGCTGATCGACGACATCGCCGCCACCGACAAGACGATGCCGGAATTCGCCGAGCTGTGGCGCCACACCGTGGGCGCAGCGCCGGCAACGAGGGTCGATCCCCTCGGCATCTTCTGACGTGAGCTGGCTTCCCGACGACATCGACGATGATGACGACAAGTACGCCGACTACGAGGCCAGGAACCGGCCGAACCCCAAGGGCAACCGCGCGAGGACCAAGACCCGGCCGGAGCACCTCGACGCGGTGACCGGCCGGGTGCTCACGGTCGACCGCGGCCGCTACGCCGTGCTGGTGAACGCGGGCGACCCCGACGAGCACGAGGCGATCGCATCGAGGGCGAGCGAACTGCGCAAGCAGCCCGTGGTCACCGGTGACCTCGTCGACCTGGTCGGCGACACCAGCGGCGACGACGGAACGCTCTCCCGCATCGTGCGCATCCAGGAACGCAAGACCCTCCTGCGTCGCAGCGCCGACGACAGCGACGAGGTCGAGCGCATCATCGTCGCCAACGCCGACCAGATGCTCATCGTCGTGGCCGCCGCGAACCCGGAGCCCCGGCCCCGTCTGGTCGACCGCTACCTGGTCGCCGCGTTCGACGCCGGCATCACCCCGATCCTCTGCATCACCAAGACCGACCTCGTTGACCCCGCGCCGTTCCTCGCGAACTTCGCCGGCCTCGACATCGCCGTCGTCGAGAGCGCCGAGAACGAGTGGCCCATCGAAAGGCTCACCGCGCTGATGAGCGGGCACTCGACGGTGGCGGTCGGCCACTCCGGGGTGGGCAAGTCGACGCTCGTGAACGCCCTCGTGCCCGAGGCGAACCGCGCGATCGGCCGGGTGAACGCCGTCACCGGGCGGGGTCGCCACACCTCGTCGTCGACGGTGTCGCTGCGTATCGGCGACGGCTGGATCATCGATACCCCGGGCGTGCGCAGCTTCGGGCTCGGGCACGTCAACCCCGACAACATCCTGCGCTCGTTCACCGACCTCGCCGCGATCGCCGCCGACTGTCCGCGCGGGTGCACGCACCTGCCGGATGCCCCGGATTGCGCCATCATCGAGCGGGTCGGTGCAGGCGAGCTGGGCGAGATCGGGCGGCTGCGGCTCGACTCCCTGCAGCGCCTGCTCACCGCCCTGGCGTGACCCGGACGCCCAGTACTCTGGACGGGTGACCGAGTACAGCCTGCAATCCGACCTCCTCCTGGCCCGTGAGCTCGCCGACATGGCCGACTCGATCGCGATCGACCGGTTCAGGGCCAACGACCTGCTGGTCACCATGAAGCCCGACATGACGCACGTCACCGACGCCGACAAAGCGGTCGAGGCGGCCATCCGAGGTGGCCTCGCCGACTCGCGGCCCGGCGACTCCATCCTGGGCGAGGAGTTCGGGGGCGATGCGGTGGCCGCGGGCAGCGTGGGCGCGGCCGGCAGGCGACAGTGGATCATCGACCCCATCGACGGCACGGCCAACTACGTGCGCGGTATCCCGGTGTGGGCGACGCTGATCTCGCTGGCGATCGACGGCGTGCCGGTGGTCGGCGTGGTGAGTGCCCCCGCCCTGCGCCAGCGCTGGTGGGCGGCCACCGGCCAGGGTGCGTGGACGAGCGAATACGTCTCGCAGAGCGAGAGGAGCGAGCGCCGCATCTTCGTCTCCGGCGTCACCGAGCTGGCCGACGCGTCGCTCAGCTACAACAGCCTCAAGGGCTGGGACGACGAGGGTCGGCTCGACCAGCTCACCACCCTCTCGCGCGAGGTGTGGCGCACCCGCGCCTACGGCGACATGTGGTCGTACATGATGGTCGCCGACGGGCTCGTCGACATCGCCGGCGAATTCGACCTCAAGCCCTACGACATGGCCGCGCTGGTGCCCATCGTCGAGGAGGCCGGTGGGCGGTTCAGCTCGGCCGACGGCGCATCGGGCCCGTGGGGCGGTTCGGCGATCGCGACCAACGGGCTGCTTCACGACCGCGTGCTCGAGATCGTGGCCGGCGACCGCTGACCCGCAGCACCCCGCCCAACCGGGGTGCGTTCCGCTACCTGCGGCGCTTCGGCGCGACGGTGAGGGCGAAGATGTCGATCATCTTGAGGTCGGCGATACGGATGCCGCGCTGGCTGGCATAGTCGGGATCCGGCGGGGTACCGCGGTACCAGTCGAGCCGGGTCTTGATGACCGAGCCGATCTCCTCCCACGCCTTCAGGCGCGCGGTCTCGATGACGTCGCTGACCAGGTCGTCGTCGCAGCGCAGCCGCTCCAGCTGAACGGCGAGGCTGCGGTACACCACGGCGCGGTTGCGCAGGGCCCGCTGGTCGCCCTTGCGGTAGTCGTGCCCGTGGGACTGCGGGCCGCGCGCCTTGCCCGCGACCTCGCCGATGTGGTCCATGCGGCGCGCGTACCCGACGTGGCGCTCGGAGAGGAGCCCGAGCTCCGTGCGAACGTACTCGGCGAGTTCGTCACGGTCGAAACGGGCGTCGTCGCGCAGCGCGCGGAGGATGATGTGGTTCTTGACGTCCATCGTGAGCGCCGACTTGGCGATCAGCAGCCCCTCCTGGGTCGCTCGCTCGACGGTGCCCCGCTCCGTGGCATCCGACACCGGCTCTTCTGGAGCAGCGGCCTTCTGGCGCGACGCGGCGGGTGCTGCAGCCGCGGGCTCTGGCGGCACTTCGCGCGGAGCCGGCGTGCGGATAGCGGGCGCGCGCGGCGCACGGGGCGGAACCTCTCCCGCCCACGCAGAGCGCAAGGACTTGCGCATCGAAACCCCCTCGCCCGGTAGGAGCCACCCACCGGGATTACCGCCACACTCCCATGCCAGCCGGCAATGCCGGACCGGCACTGCAAGTATGACCGACCACACGCGCGACCGCATGGATAGGGAGGAACTCAACAGCGCGTGACTGACCGACGTGGTGGAGATGGGGGGAATTGAACCCCCGTCCACTGCTGTGGTCCTGTGCCTTCTACGGGTGTAGCCAGTGCAGACGTTCTACTCGGCTCCGGAATTTGCCACTGGCACCTATTCCGACAAGCCCAGCCGTAGTTCGAGTCCCGCTGTGCCCTACGACACAACACAGCAGCAATCTCTCTAAATTACGCCAGTGGCCGGGTAGAGAGCATTCCCGGACTGACGGTCTCTGTAGTAGCTAGGAGAGACTACGCCGCGAGGGCGAAGTCAGCCTTGGCTGAGACAGTGCTGTTTGATTTGGCACTTATGTTTTACCGGGATCGTTTACGAGTTAACCCGGTGTCCTCGACCCGCTTCTCACAGTTGCGCAGGCAATGTCGAAACCGATCATCCCCATGTGCACCCGCTCGGAGTGGTGGCAGTCACGCGCTGTTGAGTTGTCAATCGCCGCACCTCGCGGTGCAGCCCTCTATCTTACGATGGATGCCTGCGCTCCACTACCAGGTCGGCATACTCGAAGCGGTGCCGCAGGAATCAGTCGCCGAGGTTACGGCGGGCGCCCATGGCCCGGTCGGCCTCGCGCTTGTCCTGGCGTTCGCGCAGCGTCTGCCGCTTGTCGTATTCGCGCTTGCCCTTCGCGACGGCGATCTCGACCTTGGCCCGGCCGTCGAGGAAATAGATCGAGAGCGGCACGATCGTGTACCCGCCCTCCTTGATCTTGTTGTGGATCTTGAGGATCTGCTGCTTGTGCAGCAGCAGCTTGCGCTTGCGACGGGGCGGGTGGTTGTTCCAGGTGCCCTCGTTGTACTCGGGGATGTGCACGGCGTCGAGCCACGCCTCGCCGTACTCGACGAACGCGTACCCGTCGATCAGCGACGCACGCCCGGCCCGCAGTGACTTGACCTCGGTGCCGGTGAGCACGAGTCCCGCCTCGTAGGTGTCCTCGATCGTGTAGTCGTGGCGCGCCTTGCGGTTGCTGGCGACGACCTTCTGGCCACGCTCCTTGGGCATTTCACTCTCCGTCGTACTGCTCGCGGGTGCTGCGGAACCGCACTGTTGCGCGAGCAGCCTTCGATCATATCCGACGGAGCCTGCGCGTCACGGCCGGGGCATGCCCGGAGCTCGGCCGGGCAGCGCCGCCTTGGCTCGATCAGACCTTGAGGTAGCGGTTGATCGCCACGCCGGCAGACGCCGCAGCGAGCAGCGCACCGATGACCAGCAGCACGGGCGCCACCAGCAGGGCCTCGGTGATGCCGATGTAGGCCGTCGTGGTCTGCAGGGTCGAGCCGAGGTAGTCGATCACGAAGAACCGCACGATGGCGATCACCGCGAGGGCCGCCAGCACCGAGCCGATCAGCGCGGAGATCACTCCCTCGAGGATGAAGGGCGTCTGGATGAACCGGTTCGATGCGCCGACCAGGCGCATGATGCCGAGTTCCCGCCGCCGGGAGAACGCGGACAGCCGGATGGTGGTGGCGATGAGCAGCACGGCCGCGACGAGCATCAGGCTGGCGATGCCGATGGCCGTGTAGCTCGCGGCGTTGAGGGCCGCGAAGATCGGGTCGAGGTAGCGCCGTTGGTCCTGCACCTCCTCCACCCCGGCGAGCCCCGACAGGCTCTCGACGAGCGCGTCGGACTGGGTCGGGTCGTTGAGGTTGACCCAGAACGCCTCGTTGAGGAACTCGGGTGAGACGAAGTCGGAGAACTCGCTGTCGGAGAACTGCTCGACATACCGGTCGTATGCCTGCTCGTGGCTCTCGAACTCGTAGTCGTTGATGAGCGAGGCGAGGGCGGGCGACGCCAGCTGGTCTTCTACTGCGTCCTTCTGCTCGTCGGTAGCCTCGGTCAGGTTGCAATTGCCGATCTCGGAGGCCGAGGTGCAGAAGTACACCGCCACCTGTGCCCGGTCGTACCAGTAGCCCTTCATCTGGCCGATCTGCGCCTGGAGCAGGATGGCGGCCCCCACGAAGGTCAGCGAGATGAAGGTGACGAGCACCACCGAGACCACCATCGAGATGTTGCGCCGCAGGCCGCCAGCGACCTCCGACATGATCAGGCCGAACCTCACTGTGCTGCCCCCTTGGTGACCGGGTTCGATACCGTGCCGTCGACGGTCTCGCCGAGCGTGGGAACGGCCTGGGTCTGGTACCCGCCCTGCCGTTCGTCGCGCACGACCTGGCCACTGACCAGCTCGATCACGCGGCGCTGCATCTGGTCGACGATGCCGGCGTCGTGGGTGGCCATGATGACGGTGGTTCCGCTCAGCGAGATCCGCTCGAGCAGGGTCATGATGCCCGCGCTGGTGAGCGGATCGAGGTTACCGGTCGGTTCATCGGCCAGCAGGATCGCCGGCCGGTTGACGATGGCCCTGGCGATGGCGACGCGCTGCTGCTCTCCACCGGAGAGCTCGTGCGGCAGCCGGGACGCCTTGCCAGCGAGGCCGACCATCTTGAGCACATCGGGAACGGCCTCCTGGATGAAGCCCTTGCTCTTGCCGATCACCTCGAGCGAGAACGCGACGTTCGCGAAGACGTCCTTCTGCGGCAGGAGGCGGAAGTCCTGGAACACCACGCCGAGGTTGCGGCGGAAGAACGGCACCTTGCGGTGCGACAGCCGACTGAGGTCGTTGCCGAGCACGTGGATGCGCCCCTTGGAGGGGTTCTCCTCCTTCAGCACGAGGCGGAGGAAGCTCGACTTTCCCGACCCGGATGCCCCGACCAGGAAGACGAATTCGCCCTTCAGGATCTCGAGCGTCACCGCGTTGAGGGCGGGTCTCGCGGTACCCGCATAGAGCTTGCTGACTTCATCGAACCGAATCATGACCACCCGAGCCTACGAGGGCCCGGGTACCGTCAGGTACCGACAGGCCGCCCCCAGCGCATTCATAGCCTGCGCAGCGCGGCCGTTGCGGGCCGATTTACCGTTCTATTCCTTGTCGCGCTTACGCCACTTGATGCCGGCGTTGATGAACCCGTCGAGGTCTCCGTCGAACACGTTCGAGGGGTTGTTGACCTCGTATTCCGTGCGCAGGTCCTTGACCATCTGGTAGGGCGCCAGCACGTATGACCGCATCTGGTCGCCCCAGCTCGCCGTGATGACACCGGCGAGTTCCTTCTTCTGTGCCGCCTCCTCTTCCCGCTGCAGCACGAGCAGTCGGGACTGCAGCACCCGCAGGGCTGCCGCGCGGTTCTGGATCTGGCTCTTCTCGTTCTGGCAGCTGACCACGATGCCGGTCGGGAGGTGCGTGATACGCACGGCGGAGTCGGTCGTGTTGACCGACTGCCCACCCGGTCCCGACGAGCGGAACACGTCGACCCTGATGTCGTTCTCCGGCACGTCGATGACATCGGTCTGCTCGATCAGCGGAACGACCTCGACCGCCGCGAAGCTGGTCTGCCGCTTGCCCGCCGAGTTGAACGGGCTCATCCGCACCAGGCGGTGGGTTCCGGCCTCGACGCTGAGGGTGCCGAAGGCATACGGCGAGTCGACCTCGATGGTGGTCGACTTTATCCCGGCCTCCTCGGCGTAGCTCGTGTCGAGCACGGTCGTGGAGTAGTCGTGCTGCTCAGCCCAGCGCAGGTACATGCGCTGCAGCATCTCGGCGAAGTCGGCGGCGTCGACCCCACCAGCGCCGGCGCGGATCGTGATGACGGCAGCCCTGGCATCCCATTCCCCATTGAGCAGGGTCTGCACCTCGAGGTCGCCGAGCACCTTCTGGATACTGGCGAGCTCGTCGACCGCCTCGGTGGCCGAGTCGTCGTCGTCGGCCTCGTTCGCGAGCTGCACCAGAACGGCGAGGTCGTCGAGGCGCGATTCGATGCTGGTGAGCTTCGCGAGTTCGGACTGGCGGTGGCTCAGTGCGCTGGTGATCTTCTGCGCGGCGTCGGGGTCGTCCCACAGGTTGGGCTCCCCCGCCTGCTCGCTCAGCTCGGCGATGTCGGATTCGAGTCGCTCGACGTCGATCACCGAGCGGATATCGGCGAAAGTCGACTGGAGGGCGGCGATCTGGTCGGAGATGTCAAGGTCGGTCATGGCGGCTACAGCCTACCGCCGCGCGTCTGGCTGCCTTCCGCCCGCGGGTAGCATCGAACCGATGACCACCGAAGAGCCCCCATTCCGCTGGCGTGGGATCGCTCTCCCGGCGCTCCTGCCCACCCTGCTCTTCTCGATCGGCGAGGGCGCCATCATCCCGGTCATTCCCATCGTCGCCGACCGCCTCGACGCGAGCCTCGCGGTCGCCGGCTTGATCGCCGCAATGCTCATGGTCGGGCAGCTGATCGGCGACGTACCCAGCGGCTGGCTGATCAGCAGGGTCGGCGAGCGCGCCGCGATGATCGGCGCGGCGTTCATCGCCGTGATCGCGCTGACCGGGGCGACCATCGCTCCCAATGAGTGGGTGCTCGGCGCGGCGGTGCTCGTGATCGGCATCGCGACCGCGGTCTTCGCGCTCGCCAGGCACGCGTTCATGACCACCTTCGTGCCCCTCGCCTACCGTGCCAGGGCGCTGTCGACCCTCGGCGGAACGTTCCGGCTCGGCCTGTTCATCGGCCCCTTCCTCGCGGCCGGCGTCATCCTGCTGACCGGGTCGACCTCCGCGGTGTTCCTCATTCACGTGATTGGATGCCTCGGCGCCGCCGCCACCCTGCTGCTGATGCGCGACCCGTCCGCGACGTTCGGGCCCCGCGTCACCGGTGGGGGCGGCTCGCCGTCGACGGCCGCGGGCGACCTGTCGGCTGACGGATCAGCGGCTGCCGCCGCATCCACTCCCGCACCTCGGCTCGGACTGTTCGCGACCCTGCGCGCCAACCGCGGCGTGCTCGCCCGGCTCGGCATGGGGGCGGCACTGGTCGGGGCGCTGCGGGCGAGCCGCTCGGTCATCGTGCCGCTGTGGGCGGTCAGCATCGGCCTCGGCGGCTCGGAGACCGCGCTCATCATCGGCATCGCCGGGGGCATCGACTTCGCGCTGTTCTACGTCAGCGGCCAGATCATGGACAGGTACGGCCGGCTCTGGACCGCCCTGCCGTCGATGATCGGGCTTGGCGCCGGCCACCTGCTGCTCGCCACCAGCCACGACCTGCCGGGCAATGTCACCTGGTTCATCGCGGTCGCCATGGTGCTCGCCGTGGCGAACGGGCTCGGCAGCGGCCTGCTGATGACGATGGGCGCCGACCTCGCCGACCGCCGGAACCCCGCACCGTTCCTCGGCGCGTGGCGGTTCACCGGTGACCTGGGCGGGGCGAGCGCCCCGCTCCTCATCGCCGGGGTGACCGCGGTGTCGTCGATCGCGATCGCGAGCGGCGTGATGGGCGTGCTGGGCATCGTCGGCGCCGGCGTGCTGCTGCGGTACCTGCCGCGATACGTGCCCCGCTCGAAGCTGTAGGGCTGCGCGCGGCGGCATGGCCCGCCCTCACCCGATGACCGCCCTGGCGACCGCGGTCACCTCGACTCGCACGCCCTCCGGCGCGATGATGCCGAGCACCGGCGGCCGCCAGTACGACGACAGCTGCACGGTGGCGCTTCGGCCGTCCGGGCTCTCGGCACGCTCGATGACGAGGGAATCGAAGTCGCCCGCTGCTGCGGCGTCGATGTACGAGCCGACGGCGGCCGCGACATCCACCGAATCGAGCTCGGCACGCACGCCCGTCTCGGTCACCGTGACGTCGTCGAGGTCGAACGCCTCCGCGCCGACCAGTGCGGCACCGTCGGCGAGCGTGAACAGGCGCTTGCGTTCGAGGTAGAGCGACGTCGCCGCGATGACCAGCAGGATCAGCGCGAGTGACAGGAACCCGTAGAAGATCGTGAGCACGAGGGTGGAGCCGGTGTCGTCCCGCGCCGCCCGCTCGGTCGGCCCCACCTGCCCGCTCATCCCGACCCCCAGAATCGCGACACCTGCTGGGTAGCCGACGACTGCAGCGGAACGGCGACCGCCCCGCCGAGGTCGAGCACCGGGGGCACGAGCGGCAGCGGCACGGTGACCCGCACGGTCACGGTCACTGACCCGCGCCGGGCGAGGCACTCCCCCGTGCTGCATTCGATCTCGACGATGGATGCCGCATCCTCCAGCCCGTAGTCGGCGAGCGTCACGTCGACCGCCCGCTGCGCTGCCGCCTGTGCCGCCGCGGCGTCCTCCGACTGCACGAACACCCGTGCCGCCTGCCGCGCTGCGCCCTCCACCGCGAGCGCTCCGCCCTGGATCGCGGATGCCACGAGCACGAGGTACACGATGGGCAGCAGTAGCACCATGCCCGTGGTCAGGAACTCGAGCGACGCGGACCCGCGCTCGTCGCGCGCGTCATCCCACCTCCTCGACGACGGCATGCCCGGTCACCTCCAGCCCGCCCTCGACGCCCACGAGTCCCAGCACGGGAAGGGGCGCACGCACGGTGACCGCGACGGACGGCATGCCGAGGTAGTCGCCCCTGGTGGCGCTCACGTCGCCCGCGTAGGTCGAGCCGAGGGCAGTGCGGAGCAGGTCACGGGTGCGCTCGGCGCCGTCTGCGAGGCCGTTGTCGGCGAGGGCTGCGACGCGGGCGCCCTCTGCCGCGGCATCCAGCGTCGTATTGCGAATGTGGAGGGCGAGTCCCAGTTGCAGTACCGAGAGGGTGAGCACCGTGAGCAGGGCGGCGACCAGCGTGAACTCGGCCGTGGACGAGCCGCGATCATCGGGCCAGCCCGGCGGGCGTCCCGCCGGCCGTCCCATCGGTCGTCCCGCTGGCGGGCAGGACTGCGCTGCTCGCCGCCCGTCGCGGGGCCGCCCGTGCCGCCTGCCCAGTCGCGTCATCAGAGTCCGGAGACGCGGGCGATCGCCTGCTCGAAGACGCCGCTGAGGGCGGGGCCCGCGACGGCCCAGATCACGAGCACGAGGCCCGCGGTCATCAGAGTGATCAACACCCAGCCGGGCACGTCGCCGCGGTCGTCGCCGAACCGGGTGCTGCGGTGGTCGATGCGGTGCCGCGGTGACGGCGAGGTGATGCGGGCGGAGAGCGATGCATCCATGGTGCTGGTCCTTTCGGGTGGTGGGTTCGGGTTCGGGTGGTGGGTTCGGGTGGTGGGTTCGGGCGGTGGGGTCAGGGACGGGCGCCATGTGGGGTGTCAGAAGCCGAGCTGCAGCACGTAGACGCCCGGGTAGATCGCGAAGATCACGGTCAGTGGCAGGATGAGGAAGACCAGGGGCACGAGCATGGCGACCTCCTTCTTTCCGGCCGTCTCGAGCAGGGCACGCTTCGCCTCGTCGCGGGCGTCCTGCGCCTGCGCGCGGAGTACGTCGGCGAGCGGGGTGCCGCGCTCCAGTGCGCCGACGATCTGGTCGATCGCGCGCGAGAGCGGGGCGACGCGCAGGTCGTTCGCCAGTCGATTCAGCGAATCACCGAACGGCACCCCGGTGTTGACGGCGGCGACGGTGTGTGCGAGTTCGACCGCGAGCTCCCCGACGCACACCCGGGAGACGCGGCGGATGGCGTCGAGGATGCCCTCCCCCGCCGAGAGGCTGAGGGTGAGGAACTCGAGCACCGTCGGCAGTTCGTCGGTCACGCGCGCGACCCTCGCCGTGGCGACGCGCTTGAGCAGGTAGTCGCGGAGGTAGACGCCGCCGATGCCGCAGACCAGCACGATGCCGCACTGCACGATGACCGATACCGATTGGGCACGCGACACGGCGACGGCGACGAGCGTTCCGATGCCGAGTCCGCTGATGCCCCAGAGGAGCTGGCGGGAGCGGAATTCCTCGATGCTCGAGGTCGATCCGGCCTGCCGCAGGCGCACGCGCGTGGCATCCGTGTCCCCCAGCGCACCTCCGAGCAG
Source organism: Marisediminicola senii (assembly GCF_011057645.1). Classification (GTDB taxonomy): domain Bacteria; phylum Actinomycetota; class Actinomycetes; order Actinomycetales; family Microbacteriaceae; genus Marisediminicola; species Marisediminicola senii. Next base: position 67,522 of record NZ_JAALGE010000002.1, read on the forward strand.
GGTCAGCAGCCGGTGGGTGATGGGCCCGAGCACAGTGCCGACGACGGGCAGCGGGTTGACCGCGCGGCGGGCCAGCAGGTCGCGGGCGCCCGCCGAGATGTCGATGAGATAGGGCGCCACCCGGTACTGCAGCCTCGGTCGGTTGAACAGCGGGATGAGGCTCACGAGCGACCACAGGCCGAACCCGAGGAGCACGCCGCAGAACGCACCCCACGCGACGAGGGAGGTCACCGGAACCATCGCTGCTCCTCCGGCATCCGCCCGATGCCGAGCATCACGCGGTAGGCGATCACGCTGACGACGAGGCCGCCGACGATCAGGGCGACGCCGGTCGCGGAGTTGTAGGCGGTCGCCGCCTCCGGCCGGGTCGAGAGCAGCGCGAGGATGATCCACGGCGCGGCGACCCCGAGCCTGGCCGCGTTGAGCACCCACGACTGGCGCGCCTCGACCTCGGCGCGCACCGCGGAGTCCTGGCGGAGGTACACGGCGAGGTTGCGCAGCACCGTGGTCAGTTCGCTGCCGCCGACCTCGCGTGACATGCGCATCGTCTCGAGCACCCGGTCGGCGACCGGATCGGCGAGGCGGTCCTTGAGGTTGTCGAGCGACAGGCCGAAGTTGCCGGTCGCGCGGTAGTCGCACTCGAACGAGGCGAACTCGCGGCGCACCGAGGCCGGCCCGGTGTGCGCGAGGGCAGAGACGCTGTCGGGCAGCGCCATCCCCGCCCGCACCGCCGAGAGCAGGTGGTCGACGATGTCTGGCCACACCGCCCGGTTCACGCGGCGCCGGCTGCGGGCCTGGGAACGGATGACGAGTGCCGGCAGCAGCACGCCGGCCGCCCCCGCGCACGCGGCGAGCGCGGTGACGGGCACCAGCGCGAACGCGAGCGCCGTCGTCGCCAGACCAGCGACCAGCGACACGACGACGAGGGTGGGCAGCGTCACCGAGTGCAGGCCGGCCTGGGTGAGCCGGTCTCTCGCGAGGGTCGCGAGTCTCGATGGCCCGGCTCCGGCCGTCGGCCGCGGCCAGAGGAACGGCGAGACGGCGAGGAGCAGGCCGATGCCGAGCACGCAGCCGAGCGCGAGAACCACGGTCAGTCCCTCGACAGCAGCGAGGGCAGGTCGATGCCCCGGCGGCGGTAGCCCGCGGTCTTGGCGGGGTAGCTTCCGGTGGCCGCGATGACCCCGTTGCGCACGGCGAAGATCGTGCTGGCTTCGACGACAGATCCGGCGACAGATCCCGACGTCGCGAGGATCTCGGTGACACGGCGATGGCCGTCGTGCTGGAGTTCGCAGAACACCACGATGTCGATGACCGAGGCGACCGTCGGCACCACGAACGCGGAGTCGATGTTGCGCCCGGCCAGCAGCGGCAGGGTCGACAACTTGACCAGCGCGTCTCGGGCGCTGTTGGCGTGGATCGAGCACATGCCGGGCAGACCACTGTTGAGCGCGATGAGGAGGTCGAGCGATTCGGCCTCGCGCACCTCCCCCACCACGAGCCGGTCGGGGCGCATCCGCAGGGCCTCCTTGATGAGCCGCCGCAGCGTGACCTCGCCGGTTCCCTCCAGGCTGGGTTGCCGGCACTGCATGGCGACGGTGTCCGGCGCCGACAGGTCGAGCTCGAAGGTCTCCTCGACGGTCACGATGCGCTCGCCCGGCGGCGCCGACGACAGCAGGGCGTTGAGCATGGTGGTCTTGCCGCTCTGCGTCGACCCGGAGACAAGGATGTTCTGCCCGGCGAGAACGCTCGCCCGCAGGAATCGCGCGGACTGCCGGGTCAGCGTGCCCAGGGCGACGAGGTGCTCGAGGTGCTTGATGCGGCGGGAGAACTTGCGGATATTGACCGACCAGAACCTGGTCACGTCGGGGATCACGCAATGAAGCCGGGAGCCGTCAGGCAGGGAGGCGTCGACGAACGGGGAACTGAGGTCGACGCGGCGACCCGAGGACTGCAGCATCCGTTCGACCAGGTCCCGGATCTCGGTGGCCGTGACCCTGGTGTCGGTGAGCTCCGCAACCCCGCTGCGCGCGACGAACACCCTGTCGGGCCCGTTGATCCAGATCTCCTCGATCTCGGGGTCGTCGAGGAACGGCTGCAGTACCCCGAACCCGGTGATGGTCGCGATGATCTGGTGCTCGGCCACCGTCTCGTCGCCGAGCATCGGCATCGCCCCGCCGAGCGCCCGCTCGCTGTAGCGCTGCACCTCGTCGCGCACGTACCGGCGGGCGAGGGCCTGGTCGCCGCCGAGATCGACCCCGTCGAGCCGCACGCGTTGGCGCACCTGGTCGGTGATGAACGAGAGCGGGGTGGCCATGGCCCCATGGTGCGTCGGGGGCGGGATCGGCGACCCGAGTTATCCACACTCTGGCCGGTGACCCCGGCGTGATGCATCGTTACCGTGTGCGGATGGGCACGGAGCGGATGGGCACGGAGCGAACGGGTACGCCGCGGGGCCTCGAGCGGCTCGTGTTCTTCACCGACGCCGTGGCGGCGATCGCCATCACGCTGCTGATCCTGCCGCTGGTCGAGGCGGTGGCAGAGTCGGCGACCACAGCGGCGTCGAACGATGCAGCAATGGATGCCGCGCTCGGCGAATTCCTCGGTGAGATCCGCCCGCTCTTCGTCAGCTTCATCATCAGCTTCGTGGTCATCGCGAGGCTCTGGGTCGCCCACCACGCCATCTTCGAGCACGTCGCTGCATACACACCGCGGCTGCTGGTGCTCTCCCTGCTCTGGACGCTGACCATAGTGGTGCTTCCGCTGCCGACCGCGATCATCAGCGAGTTCGACGCCACCCCGCTCGCCGTCGGCATCTATATCGGAACCATGACGCTCAACAGCCTGACGCTCACCACGATCGACTACTCGGTGCGCGCGAATCCGCGGGTCGAATCGGCCGACAATCCGATCGGCGAGGGGTCCGTCGCGGGCAGCACGATCTCGACCGCGCTGTTCATCGTCGCGCTCGTCGTGGGCGTGCTCGTGCCGGCCATCAACCTGTGGGCGCTCCTCGTGCTGCTCGCGTCGGGCCCGGTGGGGGTGGTCGTTCGCCGCATCAGGCGGCCCCGCTGACGGCTGGGTCGACACTGACCGCGCCGACCGCCCCGGCTACACTTGATCCGCTCGCGGGAGTGGTGAAATTGGTATACACGCAGGATTTAGGTTCCTGTGCCGCAAGGCGTGAGGGTTCAAGTCCCTTCTCCCGCACTCGGAACCGATTCACAGGCTCCGTCATCGCAGACGGGTCAGGAATTGCGTAGGGCGGCCACCAGGTCGGGCAGCACCGACGCGTCGGTCGACCAGAACACTCCTGATCCGCCGAGGAGGAAGCAGTCGTCGCCGAGATCGTAGGAAACGCAGAATACATCGCCGTCCGCAGACGGGGTGGACTGGTACCCACGAGACGTCAGGAGGGCACGCAGCTCGGCAATCCCTGCGTCGTTCATCGGCGAGTGGCCGAACCTCCAGGTGTTGTCGGTGTGGGCGAACCCGACCGAGCAGAGCGTTCCGCCGTACTCGATCATGCGCCCCAAGGTTTCAGGATTGGAGCCCACGGCTACCGTCTCGAAGTCCGGTGAGTAGACGAGCCCGTTGGCGGCTTCTCTGGTCTGGTGCTGCCTGTGCTCGTCGGTGAGAAGGCCCCAGCACTCGTCGGACGCATACGGAACGGGCAGTGCCGTGCCGGAAGGGGCACCGACGACCGGTGTCGGAGCGGCAGGATCCGGATCCTCCGACGGGCCCGGAGTCGGGTCCGTGGGAGGTGTCGCCGGAGCCGACGATGACGGCGACGGAGGGACGGCCGCTGGCGCTGGCTGTGACGGAGAGACAGGCGCGGAACCTGAGGGAGAAAGGACGGAACGCTCGGCGCCGACGCAGCCCGTGGTGATCAAGGCGCAGAGGATGATGACGGGGACGATGGGTGCACGCATGGCGCCGCTCCTTGGCTGAGTATTACTCGCACTGTAGCGCTGCGATCGGGGCCGCGGTTCAGTTCCCCGCGGTTGACGCCGAACCGTTACGACGTCGTGAACCCACCCCGCCCCTAGAACGCGGTGCTCGGCAGGTCCTTCTCGTTGTCGACGATCGCGCGGATTACCCGGGCGACGACGGCCTCTGGCTCCAGCCCGGCCGGGAAGGCGGGGGCGGTGCCGGCGATGGGCCGCGTGGTGAGGCCGGTCTCGGTGTGGCCGGGTCGGGCGTCGACGATACGGATGCCGCTGCGGCGCAGTTCCCGCGACACGGCCGTCGTGAACGCGGCCAGGGCGGCCTTCGATGCCGAGTAGGCCGCGAGGCCCGCGGTCGGGGTCTCGGCGACGACCCCGCTCAGCGTCACGATGAACGGTTCCCGCCCGTCGGTTGCCGATGCCGCCAGGTGCGGCATGGACTCGCGGATGAGGCGGATCGGCGCCAGGGCGTTGACCGCGAAGAGCTCGGCGAGCGTGGCGTCCGACAGCTCGCCCACCGGGCCGAAGGCGACGACTCCCGCGGCGATGATGACGCCGTCGATCCGACCGTGTTCCTCGGATGCCGCCTCGACGATGGATGCAGCGGCCAGCTCGTCGCGGAGATCACCCGCAACGCTGCCGGCGGTCGCATCCCGCGCCGCGCCGACGACGGTCGCCCCCTCGGCCTCGAGGGCCTTCGCGAACAGGGAGCCGAGGGCCCCGGTCGAACCGACGACGAGCACAACGGATCCGTGAAGAGAAGTCATGGTGTCAGCCTAGGGAGCCCCGCTGTTCGTCAGTATCACTCCCAGCACACACCCGCTAACCTGACAGCATCGTCGTGCGGGGCGACCCCGTCTCCCCGTTCCCCGTGACTGGAGAATTCGTGCTCGACCTGCTGTCGCTCCCGTTCGCACTGATCCCCTGGCTCGATCCCGAGACGCTGATCCAGGGCTTCGGCGCGTATGCGCTGGTCGGCGTGTGCCTCATCGTGTTCGCGGAGACCGGCCTGCTGTTCGGCTTCCTCCTGCCAGGCGACACCCTGCTCATCATCACCGGGCTGCTCGCCTTCGGCCCGGAGCGGGTGATCGAGATCGACATCTGGTGGGTGTGCCTCGCGATCGGTTTTGCCGCGTTCCTCGGCGGGGAGGTCGGTTACCTGATCGGCCACAAGTTCGGGCCGAAGATCTTCGAGCGCAAGGAGAGCGGCCTGTTCAGCCGCGAGAACGTCGAGCGCACCAACCGGTTCTTCGTGAAGTTCGGGGGCCTGAGCGTGATCCTCGCCCGGTTCGTGCCCATCCTGCGCACGTTCGTGCCGGTGGCCGCGGGCATCGGTCACATGCCGTACCGCAAGTACACGTTCTACAACTTCGTGGGCGCGATGCTCTGGGGGGCCGGGCTCACTTTCGCCGGGTACCTGCTCGGGTACATCCCGCCGGTCAGCCGGTTCGTGCAGGAGTACATCGATGTGATCCTGCTCGGCGCGGTGGTGCTGACGCTGATCCCGACCGGGCTGCACTACCTGCAGTCGCGCAAGCGGGCCCAGGCTGCGCTCCGCGCCGGGGTCACGCCGCTCACCGATGAGGAGATCGTGCTCGACAAGCGGTACTTCGACCAGAAGCCCGACTGAGGGGTCAGGCGCCCTGCGAGTCCGGGCTGGTGTCGGCGGTTGCGTCTGGCCCAGCGGTGCCGGCGGCAGCCTCGCCGGCAGCAGCACCGCCACCAGTAGCCTGACCGCCAGCCGCTCCGCCGGTGCGGGCGATGAGGGCGTCGCGCGACTGCTGGGCGGCCCGGCGCACCTCCTTCTCCGGGTCCTTCACGAGGGCGCCGACCGCGTCGATGTGCTCGGCGGTGCCGACCTCGGCGAGTGCGCGCAGTGCGGCGGCGCGCACCCTGGGCACCTCGTCGGTGAGCATCGCGAGAAGCTTCTGCGCCACGTGGATCTCGCGCACGACGCACACCTTCGCGCACGCCTCGCGCACGCGCCATGCCTGGTTCTCGAGCCCCTCGATGACCGCGGGCGCGGCGGACTGGTTCCAGACGTGCAGCAGCACCCTGGCGCCCCACGCCTCCGGCCAGTACAGCGGCGGAGCACCGTCGAGCACGCCCTGCGCGTGGCGGCCCCCGGCGTAGAGCAGAAAGTCGTCGCCGGCGTTCGCCCCGGCCATCAGCGCGACGGCGCGTTCGACGACCTCGTCGTTGCCGTAGTGCTGCACCGCGAGGTGCAGGCGCTCGTCGGTGGGCAGGTCGAGGGGAACAGAGCGGGGGTTCGGCTGGTTTGGCATGGCCCCCAACGTTAGCGGGTGATCCGTACGCCCGGCGCGGCGGCACCGCGCATGCCGCTAATGCGTGATCCAGATGGATGCCGCGGCGCCCGCATCCAGCACCCGCTCGACGCCCCCGACCCGCACGGTCACCGCACCCGGCACCCCGTCGGTGGCGGCCGCCCCGACCACGGTCACCTCGGACCCGACGACCACGGACTGCTCCCCCAGGCGTTGCAGCAGCGCCGAGTCGCGGTCGCTGATGCGCACGACGGTGCCGGTCGCGCCCACCGCAACGTCCCTCAGCAGGTCGGCGGCGGGGCGCGTGATGCTGCCGTCGGCCGCGGGAATCGGATCGCCGTGCGGGTCGGTCGTCGGGTCGCCGAGCTGCGCGGCGATCACCTCGAGCAGGCGGTCGCTCACGGCGTGCTCGAGCACCTCGGCCTCGTCGTGCACCTCGTGCCAGCCGTAGCCGCAGGCATCGACCAGCCAGGTCTCGATGAGACGGTGGCGGCGCACCATGCGCAGCGCGAGGGCCGAGCCATCCATCGTCAATTCGATCGCGCCGTAAGGGCGGTGCGTCACCAGCCCAGCGGCCTGCAGCTTCTTGACCATCTCGGTGACCGTCGACGGGGCGAGGCCGAGCCGTGCCGCGAGCTCGGACGACGTGATCGGCTTCGGCTGCCATTCGGTGTGCGCGTAGATAACCTTGACGTAGTCCTCGACGACCGTGCCGACGGGCGTGCCAACCACCGCGCTACCCGCCGCTCACCGTGAGCACGATCAGCGCGACGTTGAGGCTCACGATGAGCAGCACGCTGATGCGCAGCAGCCAGCGCACGATGCCGCCGTTCACCTGTTCCTGCATGAGGTCGCGGTCGCCGGTGAGCCTCAGCAGCGGGATGAGCGCGAATGGAATGCCGAAGCTCAGCACCACCTGGCTGACCACGAGCGCCCAGGTCGGGTCGACCCCGGCCCCGAGCAGGGCGAGCGCGGGCACCAGGGTGATGGTGCGGCGCAGGAGGAGCGGGATGCGGCGGCGCAGCAGCCCCTCCATGATCGTGGCCCCGGCGTACGACCCGACCGAGGTGGAGGCGAGCCCGGAGGCGAGCAGTCCGATCGCGAAGACCAGCGCGACCGCCGGGCCCAGCGCGACCGAGATCGCGGCGTGCGCGCCCCCGATGGTGTCTGTGCCGTCGACACCCTGCAGGTTCGCGGCCGCGAGCAGCAGCATCCCGAGGTTGACGGCCCCGGCGATGCCGAGCGCGAACCCGACGTCCCACTTGGTGGCGCGCAGCAGGCGCGTGCGGTCACCGGGCTCCGGGGCGTGGCCGTGCCGGTCGCGCGCGAGCGCCGAGTGCACGTAGATGGCGTGCGGCATGACGGTGGCCCCGAGCATGCTCGCCGCGAGCAGCACCGAGTCGGTGCCCTCGAAGCGGGGCAGGAGTCCCCCGACGACCCCGGCGGCGTTCGGCGGGTTGAACAGCAGGCCGGCGAGGAAGCCGATGGTGACGATGGCGAGCAGCCCCATGATGATCGACTCGAACGGGCGCTGGCCGAAGCGGTTCTGGGTGGCCAGCAGCATGGTCGACACCACGCCGACGATGATGCCGCCGACGAACAGCGGCAGGTCGAAGAGCAGGGAGAGCGCGATCGCTCCGCCGACGACTTCGGCGAAGTCGGTGGCCATGGCGATCAGCTCGGCCTGGCCCCAGAACGCGCGTCGCCGCTTCGGGCCGAGGCGGTCGCCGAGCAGCTGCGGCAGCGAGCGGCCGGTCACGATGCCGAGCTTCGCCGACTGGTACTGGATCAGGCACGCCATGAGGTTCGCGGCGACGAGCACCCAGACCAGCAGGTAGCCGTAGCGGGCCCCACCGGTGAGGTTCGCGGCGACGTTGCCCGGATCGACGTAGGCGACGGCCGCGACGAACGCCGGGCCGAGCAGCAGGATGCCGCGGGGGCTCCGCACCGGCGGCGGTGCGGCTGCGGGACCGGCAAGTTTCGGCATGCCGAAACTTTATACCCCCAGCTGGCTCCGAACGGTGGTGATGATGGCGCCGAAGGCACGAGCACGGTGGCTGTCGGCGTTCTTCTCGTCGGCGGTCAGCTCGGCGGCCGACACCGCGTGCCCCTCCGGCCGGAACACCGGGTCGTACCCGAACCCGCCGTCGCCGACCGCGGCCTCGAGCACCTCGCCCGGCCACTGGCCGAGCTCGACGTGCTCGAACGCGGTGCCGCCCTGCCCAGCCCCAGGCACGACCAGCGCGGCCGCGCAGTCGAAGGTCGCCGTGCGGTCGGCCTCCCCGACCAGGTTCGCCAGCAGCAGGTCGCGGTTGTCGGCGTCGTCACGGCTTCCCGCATAGCGCGCGGAGTGGATGCCGGGTGCCCCACCCAGCGCCGGAACGCTGATGCCGGAGTCGTCCGCGATGGCCGGCAGCCCGGTGTGCTCCGCGGCGGCGCGCGCCTTGATCAACGCATTCGCCGCGAAGGTGTCACCGTCTTCTACCGGCTCCGGTCCGTCGTACCCGACGAGCTCGATTCCGTCGAGCCGCGGCCCGAGGATGCGGCGCAGCTCAGTGACCTTGTGCGCGTTGTGCGTCGCGAGCACGAGCCGCACGGCAGGGGCGGCGCTTGCGGGGGCGTCGGTCATCGCGCGAGCTCCGCGGCGAGCACCTCGGCCTGCATGGCGGTGAGGGTCGCGGTGCCACCGAGCGCGAGGTCGAGCAGGCTGTCGAGCTCCGCGCGGTCGAAGGGGGCCGCCTCCGCGGTGCCCTGCACCTCGACGAACAGGCCACGCCCGGTCACGACGACGTTCATGTCGGTGTCGGCGCGCACGTCTTCGGTGTAGGCGAGGTCGAGCATGGGCGATCCGCCGACGATGCCGACGGAGACCGCGGCGACACTGTCGATGAGGGGCTTGGCGTTCTGGCCGATGAACCGCTTGCTGCGGCCCCACTCGAGCGCGTCGGCGAGCGCGACGTATGCACCGGTGATGGCGGCCGTGCGGGTGCCGCCGTCGGCCTGCAGCACGTCGCAGTCGATGACGATGGTGTTCTCGCCGAGGGACTTCATGTCGACGACCGACCGCAGCGACCGGCCGATCAGGCGCGAGATCTCGTGGGTGCGGCCGCCGATCTTTCCCTTGACCGACTCGCGGTCCATGCGGTCGTTGGTGGCGCGGGGCAGCATCGAGTACTCGGCGGTGACCCAGCCCTTGCCCTTGCCCGACATCCAGCGCGGAACGCCGTTGGTGAACGACGCCGTGCACAGCACCCTGGTGCGCCCGAAGGAGATGAGCGCTGAGCCCTCCGCCTGCTCGCTCCAGCCACGCTCGATGGTGATGGCGCGCAGGTCGTTCGCGGCGCGGCCGTCGATGCGGGTGGGGGCGGGGGTGGCGTCGGTCATGGTTGCCTTTCGGGTAACGAGATCGCGCCGGTTTCGACGAGCTCGACGGTGGAGACCTCGGGGCCGAGGAAGCGGCGCGCGAGGGTGAGGAATGCGGTCTTGCTCTTGCCGGTCGCCTCGAACTGGTAGGTCGGCGGGTCGCCTGCCGACCGTTCGATGCCGTGCTCGATGAGCGTGTTGTAGACCAGCTGGGCGGTCTCCTCGGCACTGGAGACCAGGGTGACGCCCTCGCCCATCACGCGCTGGATGGCGGCCGACATCAGCGGGTAGTGGGTGCAGCCGAGCACGACGGTGTCGACGCCGACCGCCTTGAGCGGTGCGAGGTATTCCTCGGCGACGGCGAACAGCTCGGGCCCGCTGGTGATGCCGGCCTCGACGAACTCGACGAAGCGGGGGCAGGCCTGGCCGAAGATCTCGAGGTGCGGGGCGGCCGCGAAGGCGTCGAGGTAGGCGTGCGACGAGATGGTGCCGACGGTGCCGATCACGCCGACCCGCCCGTTGCGGGTCTGGCGCACGGCGGCGCGCACCGCGGGCTGGATGACCTCGACCACGGGAATGCCGAGGCCCTGGGTGTAGCGCTCCCGCGCGTCGCGCAGCATCGCCGCCGATGCGGTGTTGCAGGCGATGACGATCATCTTGACGCCCTCGGCGACGAGGTCGTCGAGCACCGCGAGGGTGAATTCGCGCACCTGCGCTATGGGCTTCGGCCCGTACGGCGAGTGGGCGGTGTCTCCCACGTAGAGGATCGACTCGTGGGGCAGCTGGTCGATGATCGCCCTGGCCACGGTGAGACCGCCGACCCCGGAGTCGAATATCCCTATCGGCGCATCGGTCACGGGAGTCGAGCTTAGCTTTCTAGAACCCCTGCCGCTCCGCCTCCTGCAAGACCACGGCCTCACGGTCGGCGAGGCGCCGGAGGCCCGCGAGCGGCTGCGCCATGCGGTGGTTGCCGCGCAGCTTCGGCTCCACCCGGTCGAGGAACGCCCAGTACCCGGCGGTGAACGGGCAGGCGTCCGGCCCGAGCCGCACGGTGGGCTTGAACCGGCATCCGCCGCAGTAGTCGCTCATCTTCTTGATGTACGCGCCTCCCGCCGCGTACGGCTTGGTCGCGACGATGCCACCGTCGGCGTGCTGCGACATGCCGATCACGTTGGCGGGCATCACCCACGGGGTGCCGTCGACGAACATGCCGACGAACCAGTCGTTGAGCTGCTTCGGGTCGTACCCGCGCTGCAGCGCCCAGTTGCCGATCACCATCAGCCGCTGGATGTGGTGCGCCCAGCCGTGCTCGCGCACGCCGCCGATGGAGTGGCTGAGGCACCTCGCCTCGATGGCCTCCCCGTCGAGCTCGAGGAACTCCCGCGGCAGCGGGGTCGTCGCGGCGAGCGCGTTGTTGCTGGTGCTGTAGTCCTCGCCGAGGTGCCAGTACAGGTGCCACACGTAGTCGCGCCAGCCGGCGATCTGGCGGATGATGCCCTCGACGCTGGCGATCGGCGCGCGCCCCGCCCTGTATTCGGCCTCCACGGTGTCGATCACGTGGCGCGGGTCGATCAGCCCGAGGTTCATCGGCGCGCTCAGCAGCGAGTGCGCCATGGTCCAGTCTCCGGTCAGCGTGGCATCCTCGAACGGCCCGAAGTCGTTCAGGCGGCTCTCGACGAAGTCCCGCAGGGCGAGCTCCGCCTCCGCGCCGGTCGCGGCGAAGCGACGTGGCCCGTCGTCGCCGACCAGGTGGATGTCGCCGTCGGCCTGCCACCGGTCGAGGTCGCGCCTCACCTCGGCATCGATCTCGTCTTCCTCGGGCCACCACGGATCGGGCAGCCCGAGCGACACGGCGCCCTTCGGCGGCGACTGCCGGTTGTCGTGGTCGTAGTTCCACTGCCCGCCCGCCGGGCCCTCGCCGTCCATCAGTACGCCGGTGCGCACGCGCACCTCGCGGTAGAAGTCCTCGAGCAGGATGCGCTTGCCGCCGCGATTCGCGGCCCACGCGGCGAACTCTCCCTCGCTCGACACGAACCCCCGGCTGGGCAGGATGCTGGCACCGATGCGCCGCACGTAGGCCCTCGCGCCGTACGAGGTCGGGTCGATCACCTCGAGGTCATCGCGCCCGGCAACCACGTCGCCGTACTTCTCGACCCGGTGGTATTCGACGCGGTCACCCAGCTCGGCGGCGCGGTGGCGCATCGCCGACAGGATGAGGTGGGCCTTGGCCCGGTGGATGGGGGCACGGGCCAGCACCGACTTCGCTTCGACCAGCAGCATCCGCCCGCCGTCGTCGAACTGCTCGCCCAGCTGCCCAGCAAAGATCCACCGCGTGCGTTCCATGTGACCCCTCCGAGGTCGAATGCTAACCCGGGTACCGCTGGCTAGGCTCTCAGGATGACGACTGCCCTGTTGACCGATCGCTACGAACTGACGATGATCGACGCGGCCATCCGCTCCGGCACGCACGACCGCGAGTGCGTGTTCGAGATGTTCACCCGCCGCCTGCCGACCGGTCGTCGCTACGGCATCGTCGCCGGCACCGGGCGCCTGCTCGACCTGATCGCCGACTTCAGGTTCACCGACGCCGAGCTGCAGTGGCTGCGCGACGAGGCGATCGTGACCTCCGCCACCCTTGACTGGCTCGCCGACTACCGCTTCGCCGGGTCGATCCAGGGCTACCAGGAGGGCGAGGTGTTCTTTCCTAACTCGCCCATCCTCGTCGTGCAGGGCGGGTTCGCCGAGGCCGTGATCCTCGAGACCCTCATCCTCAGCGTCTTCAACTACGACTCCTCCGTGGCGAGTGCCGCGGCCCGCATGGTCGGCGCCGCCGACGGTCGCCCGCTCGCCGAGATGGGCTCCCGCCGCGCCACGGAGTGGGGCGCCGTCGCTGCCGCACGGGCGGCCTACATCGCCGGGTTCGGCGCGACCAGCAACCTCGAGGCCGGGCGCCGCTGGGGCATCCCCACCATGGGCACCGCCGCGCACGCGTTCACGCTGCTGCACGACACCGAGGAGGCCGCCTTCCGCGCCCAGGTCGACGCGCTCGGCCCCTCGACCACCCTCCTCGTCGACACCTACGACGTCACGGCAGCGGTCGCCCTCGCGGTGGAGGTCGCGGGCACCGAGCTCGGCGCGGTGCGGATCGACAGCGGCGACCTGCCTGAGCAGGTCGCGGCGGTGCGCCGCCAGCTCGACGACCTCGGCGCCACGAACACCCGCATCACCGTGACCAACGACCTCGACGAGTTCACCATCGCCGCGCTGCGGGCCGCCCCCGTCGACTCGTATGGCGTCGGAACCTCCGTGGTGACCGGGTCGGGGCATCCGGCGGCCGGGATGGTCTACAAGCTGGTGGCCAGGCGCGACGACGACGGCGAGTGGATTCCGGTCGCGAAGAAGTCGGCCGCCAAGGCGACGACGGGCGGCAGGAAGCATCCGGTACGCGACCTGGCCGGGGGCGTCGCCACATCGGAGACCATTCACGTCGGTTCCGACCCGCAGCCCGCCGAGGGCGCCCGCGCGCTGCTGGTTCCGCTGGTGGTGGGCGGGGTCGCCGACTCCCGGTACACCGGCGCCGCAGGAACCGCGCTGGCCCGCGAGCACCGCGCGGCTGCGGTCGCAGAACTGCCCAAGAGCGCCAGGCGGCTGGGCCGCGGCGAACCCGCGATCCCCACCGTCTACGCCTGAGCGGACCAGGCGGGCACCCATCCCTGAGGCCGCTGCGGTGGCGGTAGTGTGGCGACCGTGAGCGTGATAGTTGAGAAGATCGAGTTACCCGGCATTGGAACGCGGCACGACGTGCTCACCCAATCCGGCCGACGCATCGGCGTCGTCTCGCACCGCACCGGGGAACGCGAGATCGCCCTCTTCGACATCGACGACCCAGACGCCAGCAGCGACTCGATCGAGCTGACCGACGGCGAGGCGTCCGCCCTCGCCGACGTGCTCGGCGCCTCGGTGATGCTCGGCCAGCTGGTCGGCATCCGCGAGCAGGCCGCCGGGCTCGCCACCGAGCAGCTCGTGCTGCCCGCCACCTCTCCCTACGCCGGCGCGAGGCTCGGCGACACCCGGGCGCGCACCCGCACCGGAACGTCGATCGTCGCCATCGTGCACAACGCCGATGTCATCCCGTCGCCCAGGCCAGATACCCCCCTGCTCGCCGGCGACACCGTCATCGCGATCGGCACCCGCGCCGGCCTCGACGCCCTGTCGCGGCTGCTCACCGTCGGACCCGGCTAACCGCGCCATGCACGAGTCCACGCTGCTGCTCATCGAGGTCGGTGCGCTGCTGCTGGGGCTCGGGTTCCTCTCCCGGATCGCCGCGCGGTTCGGCCTCTCGCCCATCCCGTTCTACCTGATCGCCGGGCTCGCGTTCGGCAACGGCGGCGCGATCTCGCTCTCCGCGAGCTCCGAGTTCTTCGAGACCGGTGCCGAGATCGGCGTCATCCTGCTGCTGCTGATGCTCGGCCTCGAATACACCGCGACCGAACTGCTCAGCAGCCTCCGTCAGTCCCGCATGGCCGGACTCGTGGATGCCGCATTCAACGCCCTCCCCGGGGCGGCGTTCGCTCTGCTGCTGGGCTGGGGGCCGGTGGCCGCCGTGGCCCTCGCGGGTGTCACCTGGGTGTCGTCGTCCGGCGTGATCGCCAAGGTGCTGCGCGACCTGCGGCGGCTCGGCAACCGCGAGACCCCGACCATCCTCTCGATCCTCGTCATCGAGGACTTGGCGATGGCGTTCTACCTACCGCTGCTCTCGGCCCTGGTGATCGGGGCGGGGCTGCTCGCGGGCGCGACGGCCCTGGTGATCGCGATCGTCGTGGTGCTGGTGATCCTGTACCTGGCGCTCCGGCACGGGCGGGTCGTCTCCGCCCTCTTCGCGCCCAACCACGCGGAGTCGCTGCTGCTCGGCGTGCTCGGACTCACCATGCTGGTCGCCGGCTTCGCGCAGCACGTCAACGTATCGGCGGCCGTCGGGGCGTTCCTGGTCGGCATCGCGCTGTCCGGGCAGGTCGCCCACAACGCGCAGCAGCAGCTGTCACCGCTGCGCGACCTGTTCGCCGCGGTGTTCTTCGTCTTCTTCGGGCTCGCGACGGATCCGGCCGACATCGTGCCGGTCCTGCTGCCCGCGATCCTGCTGGCCGCGGTGACCATGGCCACCAAGACCTACACGGGGTACCGCGCGGCTGCCGCCGCCGGATTCGGGCGGCCTGCGCGCTGGCGCACCGGCCTGACGCTGACGCCGCGGGGCGAGTTCTCCATCGTCATCGCCGGCCTCGCCTTCAGCGCGGGCGTCGAGCCGCAGCTCGCGCCGCTCGCGACCGCCTACGTGCTGATCACCGTGATCTGTGGCCCGCTGCTCGCCCGCCTGCCGGAGGCGGCCTGGTTCCGTGAGGCGGTGCGTCCAAAGCCGGCGCGATCCGCGCGGACCCCGGTCACCGAGTAGCTGGTCTCCTGCTCAGCGGGAGCCGACCGAGGTGCGAGACTCGCGCTACTCGGTCATCTTCTCGTAGATCTCCTTGCAGGTCGGGCAGACCGGAAACTTCTGCGGGTCGCGCCCGGGCAGCCACACCTTGCCGCACAGCGCGATCACGGGGTTGCCCGAGAGCGCAGACGCGAGGATTTTATCTTTCTGCACGTAGTGCGAGAACCGCTCGTGGTCCCCGTCTTCCAACTGCTCCTGCGTGAGGAGTTCTTCGAGTTCGCGGTCGAGGGTGTCCGTGCCGCCGCCGCCCTGCTGAGTGTCGCCTGCCATCCTTCGATGGTAGTAGCCGGGGGTCAGCTTCGCTGGGTGAACGCCAGCAACTCGGGTGCCCGACGGCTGAAGATCGCTCCGCCGATCAGCGCGCCGCCCACGAATACAACGAGCCCCACTGCCAGACCGACCCAGAACGAGCGCATGGTGAGCTGCGGGTCGATCAGTCCGTACATGCCGAGCAGCAGCGCGGGGAGGGTGAGCAGCACGGTGGCGCCGAACGCCAGGGACTGCACGAGCGAGGCGACGCCACCGCTCGCCTGCGGCTGGCTGAACGGGCTGTCACCCGGCCGCACCGTCGGGTAGGGAAAGCTCGCCGAGGTGATGCTCGAGATGCCGAGCCCGCACAGCAGGATGCAGCTCGAGACGCCGACCAGCGACCACGCCACGTCGGGGTCGCCGTACGCCGACGCCGACACTGGCGCCCCGATCGCGATCAGCGGAATGCCGAGTGCGAGCACCGGAATGGTGCGCCCCACCCGGTCGGCGAGACCGGAGACGTTCGCCGCGACATGCATCCACAGCGCGGTGCTGTCGCCTGCGATGTCGTTGTGGATGGTCCAGCCGAGAAAGAGGCAGATCACCGGGAGCGGCAGCAGGGCGAGATTCTGCCAGTAGACCCCGCTGATCAACAGGATCACGATCATCAGCAGCGGCACCACGGGCACGATGACCAACTGCACGCGATACCGCGAATCGCGCATCCAGTAGGTGAGGCTGCGTGCGGCGACGGTCCAGGCAGTGGATGCCGGCAGCCAGCGGAACCAGCCGAGGCGCGCGTAGCTGCGGGGCCGCGATTCGCGGTGCGGCGTCACCAGCATGCGCCCGACCAGCAGCAGCCACGCGCCCGCGAGCACCGCGACGAAACCGAGGGCGATGAGCAGCGCGAGCACCGCCGCGCCGTACTCACCGACCGCAGCGTGCGCGGGCGCGGCCCACGCCGCACCGAGGGGCGTCCAGCCGGCGGCATCCGACACCCTGGCCAGCATGGCCGGCCCGTCGTCCTGCCAGTCGATGCTGCTGATGGCGGCGAGCGCCGGGGCGATGCTCACCAGCACGATGAGGGTGACGAGTCCGCTGAGCTCACGCGCGCGCCGACTGGCGAGCACGAACGCGGCGAGCGACGTCGTGACGCGGGCGCCGAGCACGCAGGTCACGACGATCACGGCGGCGCTGACAATCGCGAAGAAGGTGGGGCCACCGCCCCGGCTCCAGGTGACGACCTGCGCGACGGCGACGATGGCGATCACCAGCGCGGGAACGCCGATGAACGCGGTCATCGCGAGCAGGCCGGCGAGCCTCGTGGTGGGGATGCCGAACTGGCCGAACCGCCGGGGGTCGAGGGTGTCGTCGACGCCGAACGCGAGCGGGATGAGCAGGAACCCGAGCACGACGAGCGAGCCAGCGGCCACCACGATGTCGCCCGCGACGTCGGCGTCGGCGAGGCGCAGGCCGGTGAGGGCAGCCACCGCAAGGAATGCGGCAGCGAGGCCGTAGACGAGCGCGACAGCGACCCCGACGATCTGCCAGGGGCTCCGCCGGAACGTGTTGGCGAGCAGTCGGAGCTTCAGTCCGAGAAACTGTGCAGCCACTCCATGCCCTCCGCGGCCTTACGACCACCCGCGAGTTCGACGAACCGGTCCTCGAGGCTGTGGAATCCGCGCACCTCGCGCATGGTGCCGCTCGCGAGCACCTCGCCGCCCACGATGATTGCAACCGAGTCGCAGATGCGCTGGATGAGGTCCATGCTGTGGCTCGACAGCACGACGGTGCCGCCTGCCGAGGCGTAGCGCTGCAGGATCTCGATCACGTTGGCGGCGGAGACCGGGTCGACCGCTTCGAACGGTTCGTCGAGGATGAGCAGGCGCGGCGAGTGGATCATCGCCGATGCGAGGGCGATCTTCTTGGTCATGCCGGCCGAGTAGTCGGTGACCAGGCGCCCGAGCGACCCCTCGAGGCCGAACGCGACGGCGAGATCGGCGGAACGGGATGCAACGGTGGTGCGGTCCAGTCCACGCAGCGTTCCGGCGTAGTGCAGCAGCTGGGCCCCCGTGAGCCGGTCGAACAGGCGGAGCCGGTCGGGGAGCACGCCCATGTTGCGCTTCGCGGCCACCGGGTCTGCCCACACGTTCGCGCCGTGAACGAGCACCGTTCCGGCATCGGGCCTCAGCAACCCCGTGACCATCGACAGCGTCGTGGTCTTGCCTGCACCGTTCGGACCGACGATGCCGTAGATGGTGCCGGCCAGCACGGAGAGCGAGATGTCGTCGACCGCGACGACGTTCCCGTAGCTCTTGCGCAGGCCCTCGACCACCAGCACGTTGTCGGTTTCACGATCCACGGTCACACCGTATCAACGCGCACTCGAGACGGCCGCCGGAAATTGGTATTGCGTCACGAATGCGACACGGCTATCTGCTAAAGTCTGCCCAATCCGGGGGGTGCCGGGTATGGTCGAGAGTGCACAACGTTGTGTCTACCCGCGAGTCATGGGATGAACACCCGGTAAATTACCGTCGAACACTGCTTTCAGACTCGCTCCAGGTCAACCCGAGGAGACTAACCGTGAGCACGCAGATCGTCATTCTGGCAGCAGGAATGGGCAGCCGACTCGGTCGGTCACTGCCCAAGCCCCTGACCGAACTCAGCGATGGTCGCACCATCATGCAGCAGCAGTTCGACAACATCCACGACGCATTCGGCGATGACGCCGCCGTCACGATCGTCGTCGGATACAAGGCCGAGCACATCATCGAGGCCTTCCCCCAGGCCACCTTCGTGCACAACGAGCAGTACGACCAGACCAACACCTCGAAGAGCCTGATGCGTGCGCTGCGTGCATCGGCGACCGGCGGCGTGCTGTGGATGAACGGCGACGTCGTCTTCGACCCCACCGCGCTGCACCGCGCGGCCAAGGTCGTTCGCCGCGGGCAGTCGTTCGTGTCGGTCAACCGCGAGAAGGTCTCCGACGAAGAAGTCAAGTACACGACCGACGCCGAGGGGTACATCCGCGAGCTCTCGAAGACCGTGAAGAACGGTCTCGGTGAGGCCGTGGGCATCAACTACGTCGCGAAGCACGACAAGGCGGCGCTGCTGCGCCAGCTCGGCCGGGTCGACAACCAGGACTACTTCGAGCGCGGCATCGAATTGGCGATCGAGCAGGACAAGCTACGATTTGAGCCGATAGACATCTCCGACCTCTACGCCGTAGAGATCGACTTCGCGGAGGACCTCGAGAGGGCGAACCTCTTCGTCTGACGCCAGGGTCTCGGCATGTCTCCGTCGTAGAGGATTCCACTCGCCGTGACCGCTCTTCCCGCACGTCCGCAATGGACGGCGATCGGCCGCTACCGGCATGCGCTGTGGCTCCTGGCCAGCCGCGACCTGCGCGTGCGGTATTCGACGTCGGTGCTCGGGTACTTCTGGTCGATCCTCGACCCGCTGGTCATGGCGGGTATCTACTGGTTCGTCTTCACGCAGGTGTTCGACCGTTCGGTGGGCGAACAGCCATACATCGTGTTCCTCCTCGCGGCGCTGCTGCCGTGGATGTGGTTCAACGGGGCCGTCTCCGACTGCACGCGCGCGTTCCTCAAGGAATCGAAGCTCATCAGGTCGACGAAGATCCCCCGCACCATCTGGGTCACCCGCCTGGTGCTGTCGAAGGGTATCGAGTTCCTCGCGAGCATTCCCGTGATCATCGTGTTCGCGCTGTTCACCGGGGCAACCCCGCACTGGGAAGCGCTGCTGGTGGTGCTGGCGATCGCGATGCAGGCCGTGCTCATCGTGGGTATCGGGCTCATCGTCGCGCCCCTCGTCGTGTTCTTCCGCGACCTGGAACGCGCCGTCAAGCTCGCCCTGCGCTTTCTGTTCTACGCCTCCCCCATCATCTACAGCCTCGGCGACCTGCCTGAGGGCCTGCAGCTGTGGGCCGCGTTCAACCCGCTCGCAGGCATCTTCTCGCTCTACCGGGCGGCGTTCTTCCCCGGAGAGCTCGACTGGGTCGCGGTCGGCATCGGCGGTGCCGTCACGCTCGCGCTGCTTGGCATCGGCATCCTGGTCTTCCGCGGCAACGAGCGCGCCGTGCTGAAGGAGATCTGATGACGGCCACCGTCAGCGACCCGGTCATCCAGGTCTCGGGAGCCGGCATCCGGTTCCGCCGCAACCGACGCTCCCGACGCAGCTTCAAGGACCTGTTCTCGCGCAGCAGGCGCACGGCCGGCTCCGGCGAATTCTGGCCGCTACGCGACGTGAGCTTCTCCGTCGCGCCCGGGGAGGCCATCGGCGTCGTCGGACGCAACGGGCAGGGCAAGTCCACGCTGCTCAAGCTGGTGGCGGAGGTCATCCTCCCCGACGAGGGCAGCGTCCGGGTCGGCGCGGGCGTGGCCCCGCTGATCGAGATCACCGGCGGATTCGTCGATGACCTCACCGTGCGCGAGAACGTCTTTCTCACCGCGGGCCTGCACGGCATGCGCAAGCCCGAGATCGAGGCCCGCTTCGACGAGATCATCGACTTCGCCGAGATCGGCGACTTTCTCGACACGCCGTACAAGCACCTCTCGAGCGGCATGAAGGTGCGCATCGCATTCTCGGTGATCAGTCGGCTCGAAGAACCGGTGATCCTCGTCGACGAGGTGCTCGCGGTTGGCGACAAGGGCTTTCGCGAGAGGTGCTACCGGCGGATCGAAGAGCTGCTCGAGGGCGGGCGTACGCTGTTTTTCGTGTCCCACAACGAGAAGGACCTCAAGCGCTTCTGCAGTCGGGGCCTCTACCTCGACAAGGGAGCCCTGGTGCTCGACGCCCCCATCGGCGATGTGCTGGCCCGCTACAACAGTGACTACGGAGTGAAGTAATGAGCCAACTCGGACACACCCCACCGCAGGTCGAGAAGGGGATCGAGCGGCTGCTGTCAGTGCAGCGGCCCCTCGTGCTGTCGCATGTGCGCAGCATCCGTCGCCACCACCCCGATGCGAGCCCGGCGCGGGTGATCCAGATCCTCGAGCGGCGGTACCTCACCGCGGTGACCGGCGGCGGGGCCGCGGTCGGCGCGAGCGCCGTGCTGCCCGGGGTCGGTGTCGGGGTCTCGCTCGCACTCTCCGGCGTCGAGACCGCGGGCTTCCTCGAAGCGAGCGCCCTGTTCGCGCAGTCGGTGACCGAGGTGCACGGCATCGCGGTGACCGACCCGGAGCGGGCCAGGACCCTGGTGATGGCGATGATGCTCGGCACAGCGGGCTCCGACCTGGTGCGCCAGCTCGCCGGCCAGGTGACCGGCAAGGGCCAGAGCCGCTCCGGCTTCTGGGGTGAGCTCGTGACCAAGAGCCTTCCCCAGGCGGCGATGGGCAACATCGCCGACCGGCTCAAGCGCGACTTCGTGCGCCGGTTCGCCACGTCGCAGAGCGCGACCGTGCTGGGGCGGGCCATTCCGTTCGGCATCGGCGCGGTCGTCGGCGGAACGGGCAACAACATCCTCGGCCGCCGGGTGATCAAGAGCTCGCGCGACGCCTTCGGGCCCGCGCCTGACTGGTTCCCCATCGACCTCGAGCCGCGTGCGACGCCCGACAAGCCTCGCCTGCCGCTCGTTGCGCTGCGGCGGCGCATCAAGTTCCGCGGCGACAAGGACCTGCCACCCGTCGACTCCGACGCCTCCGACGTGTTCGCCGACGACATTGACGGACTCGACGGGCTCGAGGACATCGACGGGCTCGACGCCTCCGACCTTCCGGAGCGCAACCGCTAGCAGCCGGTTCAGCCGAGCGGCAGCACCATCGTGAACACGGTGCCGACCTCTTCCTCGCTGGCGACGTCGAGGCGTCCGCCGTGCGAGGTGACGATGGCGCGCGTGATGGTGAGACCAAGTCCCACCCCCTGAACGGCGTGCCGGGTGGCGGTGGAGGCCCGGAAGAAGCGGGAATACAGCTTGTCGAGCTCGTCGGCCGGGATGCCGATGCCCGTGTCGCGCACGCTGAGGCGCGCCTCGGCATCCACCACCTCGAGCGAGACCGTGACAGTGCCGCCTCCCGGTGTGAACTTGACCGCGTTCGAGATCAGGTTGTCGCAGGCCTGGCCGAGGCGGAAGCCATCGCCAGACACGATGAGCGGCGTGCGATCCGCGTCGCCGCACAGCCGCACGCCCTGCGACTCGGCCATCGGGGCAGCCGTCTCGAGGGATGCCGCCACGATCGCCCGCAGGTCGATGTCGGCCTTCTTGATCACGACGCCGCCGGACTCGACCTGAGCGGTGAACATGAGGTCGCCGACGAGGCGAAGCAGGCGGTGCGCATTGCGCTCGGCGACGCTGAGGTACTCGAGCCGCTCGTCGGAGAGCGGTTCGTCGTCGGTGTCGTCGCGCAGCAGCTCGATGTAGCCGAGGATCGAGCTGAGCGGCGTGCGCAGCTCGTGGGACACCAGGGAGATGAACTCGTCCTTGAGGCGCGCGACCTCGAGCTCGCGGGTGATGTCGTTCGCCACGAAGATGAACCCGACCGGGTGCCCGTCGGCGTCGGTGCGGAGGGTCACTGCCACGCGGACGCATACCCGGCTGCCGTCGGCCCGCACGTAGATCCACTCGCGCACGTCGGCGTTGCCCTCGGCGGCGACGATCACGAGCACCCCCAGGGCGAGCTGGTCATCGGTGAGGTTCGCGACGTCGTCGTGGAGGGCGACCTCGGCGGCGTCGGCGGTGGTTGAGTCGGTGGTGCCGGGGTCGGCTGCGGGATCGGCTGCGTCGGCATTGATGTCGGCGTCGGCGAGGTGGTTCGACGGCAGGGTGAGGCGGTGGACGTGCTTGCGAAGCTCGTCGCGGTCGTGGAAGTCGTAGATGTACCGATGGCCCTGCGTCTCGATCGCGCGGAGGCCGAGCAGGCCCTCCGCCCCGGGGTTCCACACGTCGATCAGCCCGGTGAGGTCGGTGCCGATCACCGACTGCTCGGTGACGGCGTCGAGCACGCTGCGGGTGAGCTGGTCTGCGGCGAGCAGACGGGTCTCCTTGACCCGGAGGTCGTCGGCGGCGCGGCTCGACTGGTCGAGCCGCTCGGTGAGCTCCTCGGCGAGCGCGCGCACCGAGTCGAGGTTGCGCCGCCCCCGGCGGGCGAGCTCGTTTACCACGGCCGCCCCGAGGGTGATGACGAGGGGCATGAAGAACACCCGCAGAATCTCGTTGGTGGTCTCGGGGAGACGGCCGGCCAGTACGTAGGTGAGCAGGATCGCGATGGCCGTTCCGGCCGCGCTGACGACGATCCAGCGCCTGCCCTCCTCCGCGGCGATCCACAGTACGGGTAGGAAAAGCAGCCCGTGGAACACGGAGACTCCCCCGCCGGTACTGGCCCTGAAGAGCCCGATGGCGAGCAGCGAGATGAATGGAACGACGAGCATCCAGCGCGGGTTCACCCTGTGGAACCGCACGGTGAAGAGCACCGCGACGGCGGTCGCCACCGCCATGGCCGCAATGCCCCCGTAGAGCACGGCCCGGTTGGTCACCAGGATCGAGTCGACGTTGACCGCGAGCACCGCCGCGATGGAGAAGGCGATCAGGGTCGGTACCTGCCGGAGGATCGGGGTCGTATCGGCGATGAGGAGCTTCGCCGCGCCAGCGCGGACCAGTGATGTCATGGGCGTCAGCTGTCTCGTGAGTCGTGCCCGGTCGCGGCGCCGACCGCGACGGCGGACCCACCGTCGAGTAGCGGAAGGAACATCGTGAACGCCGTGCCGACGCCCTCGGTGCTCTCGACGTCCATCGTGCCGTCGTGGGCCGTGACGATGGCGCGGGTGATCGACAGTCCGAGGCCCACCCCCTGCACGGCGTTGCGGGTCGCGGTCGATGCCCTGAAGAACCGGGAGTACAGCTGGTCGAGTTCGTCGGCGGGGATGCCCATGCCGGTGTCGGCGACGCGGACGATGGCCTCGTCGCCGTCGGTGCCGAGGGTGATCGTCACCGTTCCGCCCCGCGGGGTGAACTTGAGGGCGTTGGATACGAGGTTGTCGATGGCCTGGCCGAGCCGCAGCGGTTCGCCGTTCACGAACACCGAGGTCAGCGGCAGGTCGCCGACGAGGGTCACGCCAGCCGAGTGCGCGGCGGGGCGTGCCGAGGTGATGCGCTCCTGCACGATCGTCGACAGTTCGAGGCGCCGGGTGTCGAGGGGCAGCTGCCCGGATTCGACCTGCGCGGTGAAGAGCAGGTCGCCGACGAGGCGCAGCAGGCGGTTCGCATTGCGCTCGGCGACGGAGAGGAACTCGAGCTGCTCGTCGGAGAGCGGCGCGATGTCGTCGTCGCGCATCAGTTCGAGGTAGCCGAGGATCGAGCTGAGCGGTGTGCGCAGTTCGTGCGAAATGAGCCCGACGAACTCGTCCTTGAGGCGGGCGACTTCGAGGTCTCGCGTCACGTCGGTGCCGACGAAGATGTACCCGATGGTGGCGCCGCTGTCATCGACGCGCGGCGTCACGGCCACCCGCACCGACAGGCGCGTTCCGTCGTCGCGCACGTAGGTCCAGTCGCGCACCTCGGCCGACCCGAGGCGGGCCGATTCGACGAGGGCGGAGAACCCGGGGTTCAGCACGGTCTCGCCCGGGGGGTAGTTCAGTTCCCTGGAGCGTTCCTGCAGCTCCTGCTGCTCGTGGAACTCGAACACGAAACGCCGGCCCTCGACCTCGTGGGCGGCGAGCCCGAGCATCACGGCGGCGCCGGGGTTCCAGACGTCGATCAGGCCGGTGAGTCCGGTGCCGATGACGGACTGCTCGGTGACGGCGTCGAGCACGCTGCTGGTGAGCTCGTCAGCGGTGCGCAGCCGCTCTTCGTTGCTGCGGAGGTGGTCGGCGGCGGTGGTCGCGGCCGACAGGCTGATGCGCAATTCTTCGGCGAGCAGCTGGACGGATGCGGTGCTCGCGCGTCCGCGGCGGGACAGGTCGTTGACGACGGCGGCGCCCAGTGCGAAGACGAGCGGCACGACCCATAGGTGCAGCCACTCCCTGGCGGTGTCCGGCAGGGCGGCCCCCGCGGCGTAGGGCAGGCAGAGGGCGATGAAGGTGGCGAAGGCGGCAACCGCGACCCAACGCCTGCCGGCCTCCGCGGCGATCCAGATGACGGGGAGGATGAGCACGGCGGTGAACGGCGACACCATTCCCCCCGTACCGAGCCGCAGCAGGGCGAGGGCGGCCAGGGCGATGCCCGGCACGACGATGTGCCAGCGGGTACGGCTCTCGAGGGCCGCGAACCGGGCGGAGAGCACGGTCGCGAGCAGCATGAGTGCGGCGCTGACCGCGACTGCGGCACCGTCGGTGATGAAGAACTCGGAGAAGGCGACGGAGAGCACGAAGCAGACCCCGAAGGCCAGCGCGGATGGCAGGTTGCGCATCGCGGGCGACGGCATTCCGGTCGGCGTCGTACGGGGCCCTGGGCTGCCCGCCTCAGGTTCGACAACTACCGTTCCGGGGGCGCCGGGGCGGTCGGAACGGCGCGCGTCTCCAGCCATCAATTCCCCCCGGCATTGTGTTGTGTCGATGCTATCGGTCGCAGCCCTCCGCCCGGCGCCCGCGGCACCCCCCGTTCGCGTCGCGGCTGTACCCCGCGATCAGGCGGCGGGTGCCGGAGGGGGCGTGTCGTCTGCGGCGTGCAGCGCGGCGTGCCGGTGCCATTCGGCGTCGAGGCGCTCGATGGCGGCGTGGAAGCGGCGGGTGGCCTCCCCCGGCGCGGTGTCGCCGAAGTAGTAGTGCACCCAGTGCTCGAGGTCGGCGAGGATCGCGGAGTCGGTCGCGGCGCGGTCTACGGTCGCGATGACGTCGGACGCCGCATCCGCAGTCAGCCAGACCGCGCTGCCGAGGAACCCGTCGCTGTCGATCTCCGCCTCGGGGCTCACCGGCCTGGTCACGATGATGGGCTTGCCGGTCGCGAGCCGGTCGTAGACCATCGCGGAGATGTCGGTGATCGCGACATCGGCCGCCACCAGCTGCCAGCCCATGCCTGGGCCGTCGTCGAAAACGTGCTGCGCGGTCGCGTCGGCGGCGTTGGCCGCGGCGATGGCGCGGATGATCGCGGTGTTCGCTCGCCCGTATGCCGCGTCGACCACCCCGCTGCGGGGGTGCGGCCGGTAGATGACGCGGTAGCGCTGGTCGGCGAGCAGCGCCGTGACCAGGGCCACCCCGTGCGTCGCGACGGAGCCATAGGACGCCGAGGCACGGTCGCCCTCCCAGGTCGGGGCGTACAGCACGACGGTGCGGCCGTCTGGCAGGTACGGCAGATCGCCGGCGAAGTGGTCGGCCTGGGGTCGGCCGATCGTGATCGCACGGCGGTCGAGGTCGAAGTCCCACAACTTGCGGCCGAGCCGGTCGAGGGCGGCCTGCCCCGCGACGAGGCTGTAGTCGTAGGCCTTGAACTGGTTGGTGACCATGTAGACCTTGTCGCTCTCCCCGTGGTTGATGAAGACGTGCCACATGCGGGCGTATCGCATCATCTGGAAGTTCCGCGGGTTCTGGTTGACGTAGAGCACGACGTGCACCTGCTGCGCGGCGACGAACTCCTCGAGGTCGACGACCTGGCGCAGGTACAGCACCGGAACGGGCGACTCGTCCATGAGCAGCACCGCGGCGCCAGGCGACCGCGAGATGATGGCGACCGGCCAGCGCTTCGACAGTTCGGCCAGCGGCGCGTACCACTGGCGGATCTGGTACATGTTCACCTCGCTGTCGGCGAAGTACACCGCGATGGTGATGGAGCCGGGCTTCGGTGTCTCGTTCGTGGCGATGCGGCGGCTGAGGCGCTGGCGGGAGACACGGGAGCGCCACAGGTTGCCGACGACCCGCTTCGCGATGGTCACGTCATTGAGCAGTGGCACAGTGGTTCTCCGAATTGTTGGGGGGAGACCGATTAGACCACCGGGGGACGCCCGGCCCGCGTCATCCGCACCACCGTTATCCACCTGATACGGCGGCGCTCCCCCGGCGACTCGCGCCACCCCTCGAGCCAGCCGCCAAACCAGGCACGGAGCCCGGCGGGGCGTCGTGCCGAGCGCAGCAGCTGGATGGCGGTCCACGATGCCACGTACAGCGGGATGAACGGCACGGGGAGGTTGCGCCGCGCGAGCCAGACCCGATTGCGGGCGTTGAGCCGGTAGTAGTACGAGTGCCTGGTCGGGTTGATCGCCGGGTGGTGCGCAACCAGGTCGCCCGCGTACCAGGTGCGCAGCCCCTGGTCCCAGACCCGCCAGGCCAGCTCGATGCCCTCGTGGGCGTAGAAGAACGGCTCGGCCCAGCCGCCGGTGCGCACGAACACGGCGCGCGGCATGACGATCGCGCCCTCCCAGACGGAGAACACGTTGCCGGGCTCGGCGGGGTCGCCCTTGCGGATACGCGGCACCCAGCGCAGCGGACTGGTGGCCCCTGACGGGTCGATGACGCGGGGCTGCAGCATCCCGATCCCTGGATCGCGCCTGATGCGGGCGATGGCATCGGCGAGGAAGCTCGGGCTCGGGATGCTCGCGTCGTCGTCGAGGAAGAACAGGTACTCACCGGTCGCGGTGGCGGCGCCCCGGTTGCGCCCGGCCGGGATGCCGAGGTTCTCGGGCAACGCGAGCGCCCGCACGCCGTCGGGCAGCCCGGTGGGCGCCCATCCGTTGCCGACGACGACGATGTCGACCTCGACGCCGGCCTGGGCGAGGATCGAGTGGATGCCGCGATCCAGGTCGTCAGGCCGGGTGCCCTGGGTCAGCACGACCGCCGACACCGTGGGAACGGCGCTGGTCACCCGCGCACGCGCTTCGACGCCATGATCGCGACGAAGTGCCCGATGAGCGCCAGCAGCGACAGCGGCAGCAGCACGCAGACCAGGATGCGGTCGGCCTCCGGCCCGCCGATGACGAGGCCGACGAGAGCGGTGGCGAACGCGATGATGGTCAGCTCGACCGAGTGGTACAGGCGGTGGAACGGCACGAACCGGGCTGCCCTGCGCAGCCGGGCGATGATGCGGCCGCTGGGCTCCGCCTCCGACTTGCGGTCGGCGAGCTTCTCGAGGCCCGCACCGGCCCGGGCGACGTGCACCATGTCGTTCAGCGCCTTGTTCAACACGATCACCAGGGCGAGCGCAAAGCCGATCGTCGTCCACACGAAGTCGACGGGAACGTCGAACGGGTAGCCGGCGGCGCGGATGCCGAGCGCGATGGGGATGAGCGCCTCGGTGGAGTAGTGGCCCACCTTGTCGAGGAACACCCCGGCGGGCGACCGCGTGTTGCGCCAGCGGGCGACCTCCCCGTCGCAGCAGTCCACGAGCATCTGCAGCTGCCCGAGCACGAGGGCGAGGGCGGCGCCGCCGATGCCGGGGATGAGCAGCGCGAACGCCGTGCTCCAGCCGACCAGGATCATCAGGCCGGTGACGCCGTTCGCCGAGATGGAGGTCTTGAGCAGCAGCCAGGTCAGGTAGGGCGACAGGTCGCGCAGGTAGAGCGACGCCGTCCAGTGCTCGGCGTTCGCCCGCTGGCGCACCTCGGGCGGCTGGGTGACGTCGCGCAGCTCGGCGATCGACCGTGGACGTGCCTGTGGGGGCCTGGCCGGTCCGGCCTGGGAGTGGGCGGTCATGTCACCTTCCCGTGTGCGCCGTGATGTTCCTCGTCAGCGTGAGGAAGCCCAACACGAATCCGGAGCCCCACGCGAAGTGGATGCACGGCAACACTACGAGATACCTGAGGGCAGTGCGAAAACCGTCGCTGCGTGCCACCGGAACGGTCGCCCCGCCGACGAACAGCGCGTAGACGGCGGGGATGGCGAGTGCCGCCCGCGCCCATTTCGGCAGGAGGCCGGTGGATGCCGCAGCGCCGACGATCGCGGACGCCGTGACGCCCACCACCATCGCCGGCGGAACGAAGTAGCGCACCGAGTTCGAGGTGGGAAAGCGCCTCGCGAGTTCGCCCCGCCAGATGCCGGTCGCGACGAACTGCCGGATGAGCGCGCGCAGGCTCGACCGCGGGCGGTAGGTCACCGTGAGGCGCGGGGTGAACCAGACCAGTCCGCCGGTGGCGCGCAGCCTGCGGTTCAGCTCCCAGTCCTGGCCGCGCTTGATGGTCTCGTCGAACAGGCCGACCTCGACGAGTCGGTGTCGCTGGAACACGCCGAGGTAGGCGGTCTCCGACGGGCCTTCCGTACCGCCGACGTGGTGCGGGGTGCCGCCGAGGCCGGCCCGCGCACCGTAGGCGCGGGCGACGGCCTTCTCGAACGGGGTGGTGCCGACGGCGAGCATGATGCCGCCCACGTTGTCGGCGCCGGTGCGCAGCAGTGTCTCGACGGCGACGCTGGTGTAGTTGGGGGGCAGCACGGAGTGGGCGTCGACGCGCACCACTATGGGGTGGGTCGACGCGCGGATGGCGGCGTTGAGCCCGCCGGGGGTCGACCCGAGTTCGTTGGGGATGCGACGGATGCGGGGATCCTGGGCCACCAGCTCGTCGATCACGTCGTTGGTGCCGTCGACGCTGGGCCCGAGGGCCAGCACGACCTCGAACGGGCCTGGGTAGTCCTGCGCCGTGAGGCTGAGCACGGCGGCCTCGATGTGCTCGACCTCGTTCAGCACGGGCATGATGTAGGACACTCCGGGGTGCGTGTCGTGCTCGCTCGGCATGCTGTCCCGTCGTCGGCTGGTCTGCCGCGGTGCTGTTCCGCGGGGGTCTCGTACCGTGGCGATCGAATGCCGCGGTGGTCTGGCCGCGTCGTGCGTGCGGATGACGCCGATGAGCCTAACAGGCGAAAAACCCGCACCAGCTGCGGTAGCAGGTGCGGGTTTCCCGTGCTCGCGGCGGCGGCGTGGAAGGCGCCGCCGACGCCGTTACAGTGCGCCGAGCGTCACGTCGGCGGTCGAGGTGGCGCCGTCCCTGACGTAGGTGACGGTGGCGTCGGAGCCGGCCGCGAGGGCCCGCACCTGGGCGGTGAGGTCGGTGCTTCCGGTGATCGGCAGTCCGTCGAACGAGGTGATGATGTCGCCGGCGCGCAGCCCGGCGTTCGCCGCCGCGCCGTCGGCGCTGACGTTCTCGATGCGGGCCCCGACGACCGTGGACTCGGTGTCGGTGGCATCCGACACCGACGCCCCGAGCAGCCCGTGGCTGCCCTCGCCCGTCTCGATGATCTCGTTGGCGATGCGCTTGGCGAGGTTCGCCGTGATCGCGAAGCCGACGCCGATGCTGCCGGCCGTCGACGAACCGCCGGAACCGGCGCTCGCGATGGCGACGTTGATGCCGATCACGCGTCCCTCGTCGTCGAGCAGGGCGCCACCGGAGTTGCCGGGGTTGATGGCGGCATCGGTCTGGATGACCGAGAGCGCGATGGTCGACGTGGCGGTGGGTGCCTGCTGCTGCTGGTCTGGGGTGTCGAACTGCCAGAAGTCGAACGGACCTTGTTCGCCCTGGTTGCTGTCCGGCGCCTCTTCGGTGTCGGGGGCCGCGGCCGAGGCGACGGTGATGCTGCGGTTCAGCGCGCTGACGATGCCGTTGGTCACCGTGTTGGCGAGCCCCAGGGGCGCGCCGATCGCGATGGCGGTGTCTCCGACGTTGAGCTTCGACGAGTCGGCGAACTCCGCCGGCTGGAACTCGGTGTCGCTGTCGACCTTGATGACCGCGAGGTCGGAGATGGGGTCGGTGCCGACGATCTCGGCCGGGTACAGGCGTCCATCGGAGGTCTGGACCGACACGGTCGGGGCGCCGGTAGCGCCGTCGAGGGTCACGACGTGGGTGTTGGTGACGATGTAGCCGTCGGCGCTGAGGATCACGCCGGAGCCGCTGCCGCCGGATCCGTTCGAGCCGTCGGCGACCGAGATGGTGACGACAGAGGGGCCGGCCTGCGCGGCGACGGCCGTGATGGTCGTCGCGTCATCGGCGTCGTTGACCGTGATGTTCGCCGGCCCGGACTGCTGCCCGGCGAGCAGGGTGCCCTGGGCCGCGGTGAGGGCGACGGCGGTCACGCCGGCTCCCGCGACGCCGCCGACGAGCGCACCGACGGCGAGCGCCGCAATGATGCCGACGGTCGCACCGCGCTTGGCCTGCCCCTTCGGCGCGGCACCGACCTGGGCTGGCTGGTCGCCGGAACCGGTGGGCGGCTGCGGGGGCGATCCGTAGGTCGAGTTGTACGGCGGCGCCGAGAGTCCGGAGGCCGGCGGCAGGTAGCCGGATGCCGCGGGGGGCGCGTAGACGGACTGCTGGGGTCGCAGCGGCACGGTGGGCTGGGTGGAGCCGTTGCCGTTCTGCCCGGGCCGCGTGGGGTGAATGGGAACGGTGGGCTGGGTGGAGCCGTTCGTGTTCTGCGGGGGCTGTGTGGGCTGCAGCGGCACAGTGGGCTGCGTTGCGCCTGGTTCATCGTCGCGGCGAGGGGTGTTCTCACCGGGAGGGCGGGAGCCGTAGGGGTTTTCGGGTCCGTCTGACATGGGGTGCTCCTTCCAAGCGCTGCTAGCTTGAGCCGACAGCCTATGAATCCTATTTGGACGCGCTGAGAGCGGGCCGAAGCGAACTCCGACAACGCGAGGCGATCGGGACGGCGTCACGCCACCCGGGATCGGACCGGTCGTGCTCCGGCGGAGTGACGCGTCAGCACCCCAGGCCGGCTCGCGCAGAGGAACAGTCGCCGCCGACGAGCACTGTGTCTGCGCGCTGCACGGTGGCTGCCATCGGTGCCGACGGAACGGGCACCGAGCCCGCGATGGCGATCCAGTCGGTCTGCCCAAAGGTGTACTCGGCGCTGAAGTCGACGGTCAGGGTCGCGGTGACCTGGCCGCTGCCGGAGTAGACGTGGCTGGTGGGGGTCGGACTGAATTCCGGCAGGCCAGCAGCGGCCCACGACGAACCGGGTTCGGACACGACAGCGGTCGTGCCGTCGCCGTACGACCAGCGATACGCGACCGGGGTGAACCGCACCGACGCGGGGAGGCCGATGAGCAGGCCCTCCTGCACCTGCGGGCCGGCGTCGACCCAGAAGTTGGTGTGCAGTCCGACGACAGCCCATCCGTTCGGCTCCATGCGGGGCACCCCGACGACCGGTTGGAAGTTCACCAGGTCGGCGAGGGTGATCGGTCCGCGACCCTCACCGGGAACCGCGTCGGCGGGCGCGGTGATCGTGTACGGGTTCTGGCAGACGAGGCCGCACGGTGCCGGGGGGCCGACGGGGGCTCCGGCGCCTGTGCCTGTTCCGGAGCCTGAGCCTGAGCCCGCCGAGCCACCGGCGCCGGCGCCGTTGCCGTTAGCGCTGCCGGAGCCTCCGGTACCCGGCCGGGTGCCGGGGTCGGTGATGTTGACCCCGAGGTCGACGCCTCCGGAGCCGATGCCGACCGATGGGGTGCATGCTCCGCTTCGATAATCACCCGGGGAACATGAGGCAAGAGCCGCAAATGCAGCCGACGGAACGGTAAGAGCTAGAGACATCGCTACTGCGGCGCCCCATACGGAAAGTCGCCTAATCACAGATGCCCCCGCCATCCCACGGTTCCTCATGCGAGACAGTGAGGGTTCTCGACGCGGTCATCCATCTGAGTGACGCCACGAGCGCGTAGGTCGCCGGCCGGCCCTCTGACACCACGGAGTTGCCCTGTTCGTCGAGAATCTCTACATCCGAGACGTCAAGACACGCATAGATCTGGGCGCCTTCAGGCTCAGACCTGCCGACCAGTTGGGTTGCATCAACGAGTGAGGTACTAGCAACGCTGCTATTTCCCTCCTGACGCCAGCCCCGTTCGGCGTAATCTGCAACCGAATCAACAGCAGCCGACAGTGCTTCGTCAGTCGCGTATGAATCCAGAGCTCTGCTATCCAGGTCCTGAAAGGCATGATCCAACGCATCTTGGTACTCCGCGTACGCCTCGGTGGCCGCGGCGAGCGCTTCCTCGTCCGACGCGAACACGGGCTCGTCGCTTGCAGACGCTGACGGCGTCGGCTCGACCTCCGGCGCGTCGGCCGTGCACCCGCCCAGCAGCGCGACAGCCACCAGCGCGGCCGTCACCGCCGCCGGAACCCGCTGCACCCACACCATGGTTCGACGCTAAGTCACGTCCGTTCCGCAGGCCAGAAGTTTCCACAGCGCCAACGTGCCTACAGTTGAACCCCAGCCCGAGAAACTCCACCGCGATGACGAGGACCGACATGACCATTCCGGGAGCCTGGTCCCGCACCGCGCGGGCGGCGATGCTGCTCGGTGACGACGGCATGCTGCATCCAACCATCTTCGCGGAGATGTCCGCCCTGGCCGCCTCGACCGGATCGATCAACCTGGGGCAGGGGTTCCCCGACGAGAGCGGACCCCGAGAAGTGTTGGATGCCGCCTGCCGCGCCATCGCCGACGGCCACAACCAGTACCCGCCCGGCATGGGCGTTGCCGTGTTGCGCGCGGCGATCGCGGACCACCAGCAGCGCTTCTACGGAATGCCCGTCGACCCCGGCACGCAGGTGCTCGTCACCGCCGGAGCTACCGAGGCCCTCGCTGCGACACTGCTCGCCCTGCTCGAACCG
Organism: Marisediminicola senii; assembly: GCF_011057645.1. Lineage (GTDB taxonomy): Bacteria > Actinomycetota > Actinomycetes > Actinomycetales > Microbacteriaceae > Marisediminicola > Marisediminicola senii. The sequence goes on from NZ_JAALGE010000002.1 coordinate 100,319, forward strand.
GGCGACGAGGTCGTGACCCTCGAACCGTTCTACGACGCGTATGCCGCGATCATCGGGCTGGCCGGCGCCGTGCACCGCACCGTGCGACTGCGCGCGCCCGACTTCCAGCCCGACCTCGACGAGCTGGTGGATGCCGTCACCGACCGCACCCGCGTCATCCTGGTCAACACCCCGCACAACCCCACCGGGTCGGTGCTGCCCGCCGAGACGCTGCAGCTCATCGTCGAGCTGGCGCACCGGCACGACGCGATCATCGTGACCGACGAGGTGTACGAGCACCTCACCTACGACGTCGCGCACGTGCCCGTCGCGACCGTGCCCGTCGCGAGAGAGCGCACGGTCACCATCTCGAGCGGAGGCAAGACGTTCAACACCACTGGCTGGAAGGTCGGCTGGCTGGTCGCCCCGCCCGAGCTGCTCGGGCCGATCGTCGCGGTGAAGCAATACCTGACCTACGTGAACGGCGCCCCGTTCCAGCCCGCCATCGCCGTCGGGCTCGGCCTCCCCCGCGAGCGTTTCGACGCCATCGCGCTCGACCTGCGGATCAAGCGCGACATCCTCGCGGCCGGCCTCTCCGCCGCGGGCTTCGGCGTGACGCTCCCCCAGGCCGGCTATTTCGTGATCGCGGATGCCGCGCCCCTCGGTTTCGACGACGCAGCCGCCCTGTGCCGCCGCCTGCCCGACCTCGCTGGCGTCGTCGGCGTGCCCGTGACGGCGTTCGTGCATCCCGAGCACCACGGCGACTACCGGTCACTGGTGCGGTTCGCGTTCTGCAAGCGCATCGACGTGCTGGAGACCGCATCGGCACAGCTGGCGGGGCTCAGCGCGCGCACCTGAGCGGGCGGCATCCACCCCCTGCCGGGTCGGCGACACGACCCGCGCACGCGGCGATCAGCGCGGGACCACCCGGTACCGCCGCAGCTCGAGGGCCGGGTTCGTCTCGCGCACGCTGTCGATGCGCTGCCGGGAGATCCACGAGACTGCCACGTCGGACTGCTCGCCGATGGTCGCGATCTCGACTCCCATCGGATCGACGATCATGCTGTTGCCAGCGCCGATGGGCGGGGCGTGGTCGGCCGCGGCGACGTAGACGGTGTTCTCGATCGCCCGCGCGGTGACCAGCGTGCGCCAGTGCTGCTCCTTGAGCGGGCCGCGCACCCATTCGGCTGGCACCAGCACGACGTCGGCGCCGGCGTCGACGAGCACCCGGGTGGCCTCGGGAAAACGGATGTCGTAACAGGTCTGCATGCCGATCGTGAAACCGTTTACGGCGAAGAGCTGCGGCGGCTCGATGTCGCCCGCGCGCACGAACTCGCTCTCGCGCTGCCCGAACGCGTCGTAGAGGTGCTGCTTGCGGTAGGTGGCGACGACCACGCCCGCGGTGTCTACCGCCACGACGGTGTTGGAGAGGCGCTCGTCGTCGCCCGCCACCCGCTCCACCATGCCGGCCGCGATGTGCACGCCGAGCACCTTGGCGAGCGCTGCGAGGCCCCGAACGAAGGGTCCGTCGAGCGGTTCTGCGGCCGCAACGGCCTCGGGCCCCAGTTTTGGGGTGAAGAATGATGAATACTCTGGAAAAACGACGAGGGCGGCTCCCCTGGCGGCCGCGAGGGTGGCGAGATCCCTGATATTCCGGAGGTTCTCGGCCGTGTCGTCGCCCGGGGCGAATTGTGCCACGCCGATCGCCATCGTGCCGTTTGTGTCGTTGAGCGTCATGCGGCCAGCCTAGGACGCAGTTCATAGCTAGTTCCCGGGTTACACTCACATCTCCAAGAGCCCAGGGGAAAAAGCATGGCAGTGACACGCGCGGATGTAGCTCGACGGGCGGGTGTTTCGCCCGCAGTGGTGAGCTACGTTCTGAACCCCGGTTCGCGCCCGGTCTCGGCCGCGGCGCGCGCCCGTATCGAAGCCGCGATCGCCGAACTCGGCTACCGGCCCAACGCCGTCGCGCAGGCGTTGCGCCGCTCGGCCACCATGTCGATCGGCCTGATGGTCTCCGACCTCGCCAACCCCGCCATCGCCGCGGGTGCCAGGGCGATCGAGGACATCGCCTACGACCGCGGCTACGTGCTGTTCATCGGCACCGTCGGCCACGACACGGCCCGCGAGGAGCGCTACCTGCAGAGCTACGTCGACCGGCAGGTCGACGGACTGATCCTCGTCGGGGCGCACGCCACCGAGATGCTCGAGAAGCTCGCCAAGCAGGGCCTCCGCATCATCGTGCTCGGCGCCATCGAGCACGGCCTCGGCATCTCGTCGATCATGGCCGAGGGCAGGGCCGCAACCGAAGACGCCGTGCGCCACCTGATCGAGGTGCACGGGCACACCCGCATTGGCTGTATCACCGGCCCGTCGAACCAGCTCGGTGCGGTCGAGGAGCGCGTGAACGGGTGGCGTTCGGCGCTCGCCGACGCGGGACTCGCCAATGACGACAGCCTGCTCTACCGCGCGCCCGCCTTCAGCAGGACCACCGGGCACGACGGCGCCGCACACCTCCTCGATACCGCGAAGCCCACCGCGATGTTCGTCGCCTCCGACGTGCAAGCGGTCGGCACCATTGGCGCGATCCGCCGCCGCGGCCTGCAGGTACCCGAGGACATCGCCCTCATCTCCTACGACGGCTCCGAGCTCTCGACCCACGCATATCCGCGGTTCACTACGATCGACCCCGACATCGGTGCACTGGCCGAACTCGCGATGAAGCGCCTCATCGCGCTCCTCGACAAGAGCCAGACCGAAGAGACCCACGACGTACTGCCCGCACAACTCGCCATCCGCCGCAGCTGCGGATGCGTCGAATAATGGAGAGAACAATGAAGATCCTCATCACCGGAGCCCACGGCAAGGTCGGCAAGGGGGTCACCAAGGCGGCGATCGACGCCGGCCACGAAGTGTGGACCACCGACCTCAGCCGCCCGGGATTCGAGCGCAAGGAGGAGGGCACTCCGCGTTACACGCAGGCCGACCTCACCGACGCCGGCCAGGCCTACGCCGTCGTGCACGGCGCCGACGTGGTCATCCACATCGCCGCCATCCCAGAGCCGACCGGCAACCCGCCACACGTCGTCTTCCAGACCAACATGATGGCCACGTTCAACGTGCTCGAGGCGGCGGTCAGGTACGGCGTGCAGCGCTTCGTCTACATCTCGAGCGAGACCGTGCCCGGCTTCTTCTTTCCGGAGCGCGACTTCCTACCCGACTACGCGCCGGTCGACGAGCAGCACCCGATCGCGCCGCAGGACCCGTACGCGATCTCCAAGCACTTCGGCGAGCAGTTGATGGATGCCGCGATCCGCCGTTCCGATATCCGGTGCATCACCATCCGTCCCAGCTGGGTGCAGACCGAGGCGAACTACGAGCAGAACCTCGGCCCGCAGGTGCGTGACGCGTCGGTGCTGAGCCCCAACCTGTGGAGCTACATCGACGCCTACGACCTCGCCGACGCGATCGTGCTGGCCGCGGAGAGCGACCTGCCAGGCCACGAGGTGTTCTACATCGCCTCGCCCGACAACGTGGGCGGGCACGACTTCGCGGCGGTGCTGAAGGAGTACTACGGCGACACGATCGAGCTGCGCGACATCGACCGGGTCGACGCGTCGGGCATCAGCAGCGCGAAGGCGCAGCGCATGCTCGGCTGGACCCCGAAGCGGTCATGGCGCGACTACCTCGACGCCGACGGAAGGCTCATCGCGACGTCATAGCGCGCTGACGTACGAATAGCGAGAAGGGCCGGAACAGTCACTGTTCCGGCCCTTTCGCATTCCGGCGGGTGGCGTGTGGCCGGGCAGGTGGCCGGGCCAACACAGAAGGGCCAGCCAACACAGAAGGGCCAGCCAACACAGAAGGGCCGGACCAGTCTTTCGACCGGTCCGGCCCTTCTTCTTGTTGCGGGGACAGGATTTGAACCTGCGACCTCTGGGTTATGAGCCCAGCGAGCTACCGAACTGCTCCACCCCGCGGCACAAGAAGAAACACTACCAGACGTTCGTGCACTCCGTTACCGCGAGGTGTCCGGCAGTGAAACGGACGATGCCCGCCCCCAACCGGATGGTCGGGGGCGGGCATCGGTGGCGCTTACGAAGGCGCCTGTGCGGCGGGGATTACTCCGACGCGGCCAGGGCCTGCTCGATGGCCGTCTGCAGCCGCTGGTCGGCTTCTGCGGCGCCAACGAGGTCGTTGGTCGCATAGGCGTCGGCGCGGTCCGAGAGGGCCTGCTGGGCGTCTGCCAGGGCCGCGTCGAGCACGGCGTTGCCGGTCGACTGCGTCGGGGCATCTGCAGGCACGTCGGCGGGCACGTCGGCGTCAGGCGTGTCCTCGGCGGGCTCCTCGGTGCCGTCGGGCACCTCGGTGTCATCCGGGACCGTCGGCACTCCGCCGTCGCCAGCCACGGCACCGGAGTCACCGGCGAAGAGCGAGTCGAGGGCCGCATCCAAGGTGTCCTCGAAGGCGATCTGGTTGCCGAACGACACCAGCACCTTGCGGAGGATCGGGAAGCTGGTTTCCGCAGTGGACTGCACGTAGACCGGCTGCACATAGAGCAATCCGCCGCCGACTGGGAGGGTCAGCAGGTTGCCTCGCCTCACCTCGGTGTCACCCCGGGTCAGCAGGGCGAGCTGGTTGGCCACCTCGGTGTCGGTGTTGAAGTCGTTCTGCACCTGTCCTGGTCCCGGCACGGTCTCCTGGCGAGGCAGGGTGAGCAGGGTGAACTGGCCGTAGTTCTCGGCCACCTCGCCCGCCGTGCTTCCGGCGTTCGCATTGACCGCCATGTAGCCGGTCAGCACGTTTCGCGTTCCCTCGCCCTCGGCGTCGGGGATGTAGGTGGTGTAGAGCGAGAAGTCGGGCTCCTCCGCTCCCGGCACCTGCATGGTGAGGTAGTACGGCGGCTGGAACTGCGCCGTCGCGGCCGACTGGGTCGGGTCGTTCGGCGTGATCCACGCGTCGTCGTTCGAGTAGAACGAGTCGGTGTCGGTCACGTGGTAGGTGCTGAGGATCGCGCGCTGCACCTTGAACAGGTCGGCCGGGTAGCGAACGTGGCTGAGCAGCTCACCCGACATCTCGGTCATCGGAACGACCGTCGACGGGTAGATCTTCTGCCAGGTCTGCAGCACCGGGTCTTCTTCGTCCCACGCGTACAGCACCACTTCACCGCTGTAGGCGTCGACCGTGGCCTTGACCGAGTTGCGGATGTAGTTGATGTTGTCGATCGCGTAGGCGGGTGCCGGCGTGTAGGTGTCGACGATCGCGTTGCTGAGCTGCTGGATGTCGGAGTACGGGTAGTTCGCGCTCGTCGTGTATCCGTCGACGATCCACAGCACCTTGTTGTCGACGACCGCGGGGTACGCGTCGCTGTCGAGGGTCAGGTACGGGGCGACCTTCTGCACGCGCTCACGGGGGTCGCGGTCGTAGAGGATCTGCGACTCGTCGTTCACCGCGTCGGAGAGGAAGATCTCCTCAGACTGGAACTTGATCGCGTACAGCAGCTTCTTGAACACGTTGTCGATGGTCGGTCCGCCGTTGCCGGCGTACGTCGTGGTGGTGTTCTGTGCTTCCTCGTCTTCGGCAGACGGGTAGTCGAGTTCGACCGGCCGGGTGCCTTCCGGCGCACCGACGATCGAGAACTCCGGCGACGACTCACCGAAGTAGATGCGGGGTTCGTAGTCGGTTCCCAGCGCGCCCTCGGACGGGATGCCCGACTGCAGGAAGACCGGCAGGCCCTCCGGTGAACGCTGGTTTCCGTAGGCCGCGACGACGCCGTACCCGTGGGTGTAGACGAAGGTGCGGTTGTAGAAGTTGTTCGCCGAGCCGAGGCCCTCGAGGTCGAGTTCACGGGCGGCGATGACGGTGTCCTGCACCTGTCCGTCGATCTCGTAGCGGTCCACGTCGAGGTCATCGGGGAACTGGTAGTACTGGCGGAACTGCTCGAGCTGCGCGAAGGTGCGGGTGACCAGCGCGGGGTCGATGATACGGATGTTGGCGGTGGTCTCCGCGTCGCCGCGGAGCGCGCCGGCCGCGGTGTCCGTCGATGGCGTGAAGTCCTCTTCCACGACATCGGCCACACCGTACGCCTCCCGCGTGCCCTCGATATTCCGGTCGATGTATTCGGCCTCGAGGCTTCGCGCGCTCGGGTTGACCTGGAAGTTCTGCACGATGAACGGGTAGACGGTGCCGACCAGCAGTCCGCTGATGAGCAGCAGCGCGGTTCCGATGATGGGCAGGCGCCAGCGCCCGATGATGGCCGTGACGATGAACAGCACGGCGACGAGGGCGGCGGCGATCGCGAGGATCTGGCGGCCGGGGATGACCGCGTTGGCATCGGCGTACGAGGCTCCGACGAGCAGCCCGCTGCCGTTCTGCGACAGGGTGGCGTACTGGTCGAGCCAGATGCTGAAGGCCTGGATGAGCAGGTAGACCGCGGCCGTGATGGACAGCTGGATGCGCGCCTGCTTGGAGATGCGCACCTCACGCCCGTTGAAGCGCAGCGCGCCGTACAGGTAGCAGGTGGCCAGTGCGGCGATGGCGGAGATCAGCACGACGGCCGAGGCGAATCCCGCGACCGACTGGTAGAACGGCAGCTCGAACAGGTAGAACGAGACGTCGAGGCCGAACTGCGGGTCGGTCTCCCCCGACGGCGTGCGGTTCAGCCACTGCAGGGCGACCGGCCACCGCGAGGAGCTCGCGACACCGGCGAACAGGCCGAGCACGGCGGGGATGCCGATCATCGCGAGCCTGCGGAGCGGCTCGATGACCTGCTGGTAGCGGTCGAGCTGGGCGTTCAGCTTGGCGTAGACCGGGCGGGCGCGGAACGCCAGCGAGATGCTCAGGTAGACGGGAACCGCCATGGCCAGGAACCCGATGATGAACATCACCGACCCGGCGATCCAGCCGGTGGTGAGCACGTTGGTGAACCCCAGCTGCTCGTACCAGAGCCAGTCGGTGAACAGGCTGGCGAAGATGAAGAAGACCACGACCAGGGCGGCGATGACACCAGCCGTAATGGCGAGCGTCGATCTGGCGCGGGAGGCGGGGCGGGTGTCCGTAGACGTCAAGAGGGTACTCCTGGCTTAGGTTGGCGGTGTCAGCCCATCTTAAGGGCGGCCCGCTGCGAGTATCCCCGCGCCGGTCACTCTCCGGTAACGGTGCAGACCGGAAGTGCGCTCAGGTCTCCGTCGGAGGCGATGGTCTCGAGCACCGTGACGGCGTCGTCGAGGGTCGAAATGGCGTAGACGTCGAGCCCGTCGGGAATGTGCCCGACCACCTCGTCGCAGTTCGCGGACGGGGCGAGGAACTCGGTGGCCCCCGCGTCGACGGCGCCGTACAGCTTCTGGCGGATTCCGCCGATTCCGCCGACCGTTCCATCGGCGGTGATCGTGCCGGTGCCCGCGACGTCGGCCCCGCCGGCCAGCGAACCCGGCGTGAGCTTGTCGATGATCCCCAGCGCGAACATCATCCCGGCGCTGGGGCCGCCGACCTGCTCGAGCCGGATCTCGACCTCGAACGGGAAGTCGTATTCGGTGGCCACGCTGATGCCGACCACCGGGGGTGACCCCTCGCCGTCGGCCAGTACCGGAGTCACCTCGAGGGCGAGCTCGGCGCCGCCGCGTAGGACCGTCAGGGCGACGGGCTGCCCGGTGCCGTTGTCGGCGATGATCGAGCGCAGCTGTGTGACGTCGACCGGTTGCTGGCCGTCGACGTCGACGATGACGTCTCCCGCCTCGACGATCCCCTCGGCCGGGGTGCCATCCGGAACCTCGGCAACGGTCAGGGTGCTGTCGAGGTCGTAATCGAGCTGCCCGAGGGATGCCGCCACTGCGTCTTTCTGCGAGTTCTCCATGTCGACCGCGCTGCGCTCCTGCGACTGCTCGACGGTCTCCCCCTCCGGGTACACGGCATCGACCGGCACGACCGCCCGGCTCGGATCCACCCAGGAGGTGACGATCTCGAACCACGGCGGCGGCGACTCTCGGTTGCCCACCACGTTGACGGTCAGCAGGCTCAGTGACCCCTCCGTGGGGTAGGTCGTTTCACCGGGGATGTCGATGAGCGGCTCCTCGACGTCGTCGACCACGACGTCGCCGAGGGTGTCGAAGACGGGACCCGGGCGCTGGATGACGTAGGGCGACGGCAGGAGGCCGAGCCCGAGGACGGCCACGAGGCCGGACGACAGGATGATCCATCCCACGCGCCTTCGCTTCGGCAGGCGGGCGCTCGGGCCCGCGCCTCCCAACAGAGTCATTGCGGTCCTTTCACGGTGTTCGCCACGGGCGCACAGCGTGATGCCAGAGCGGAGGCCAAAACCCAGTCTTGCAGACGGGCCACGGGCTAGCGTAGATCGCATGCCTGATGATTCGCGGCAAGATCCGGAAGATGAATTCCGCGAGATGCTGAGGGAACTGCTTTCGGGCAATTCCGACATAGACCCTGCCCAGCTCGCCAAGGCGGCTGGCCTGCCCAACGATCCCGCCATGATGGCCCAGCTCATGAGCCAGCTGCAGAGCGCCATGCAGCACCAGGGCGACGGCGTCGACTGGAAGATCGCTTCGGAGCAGGCGAAGGCCATCGCGTCGAGCGAGACCGTGGCGACGACCCCGGCCGAGCGTGCCCAGCTCGACCAGGCGTTCGTCATCGCCGCGCTCTGGCTCAGCGAGGCCACCGTCGTCTCCGAGCTGACGGTGAACCCGCGCCTGATGAGCCGTTCGGAGTGGGTGAACGCCACCATGCCGGTGTGGACCCAGCTCGCCGAGCCGGTCGCCCTGAGCATCGCCGACGCGCTCACCGACGTGCTCAAGCAGCAGGCCCCCGAAGAGATGTCCGGCATGATCGAGGGCGCCAGCCGCATCATGCGCAACGTCGGCGGAACGCTGTTCGCCATGCAGCTCGGCCAGGTGGTCGGGCAGCTGTCAGGCGAGGTCGTCTCCGGCGGCGACATCGGCATCCCGCTGCTCGATGCCTCGGGCGGCGTCGACCTGCAGGCCGCGATCCTGCCGCAGAACATCGCGGCATTCGGCGACGGACTCGACATCGAGACCGACCAGGTGCAGCTGTACCTGGCAGTGCGGGAGCTCGCGCACGCGCGCCTGTTCCGTCACGCCAAGTGGCTGCGCCTCGGGCTGATGACGTCGATCACTGAATTCGCCCAGGGCGTGCGCGTCGACACCGGCAAGCTCGAGGAGCTCGCCGCCACCTTCGACCCGTCGAACCCCGAAGAACTGCGCGAAGCGATGGTGAGCGGCGCCCTGATCCCGCCGAAGTCCGACGCGCAGCGCGCCGCGCTCGATCGCCTCGAGACCATGCTCGCCCTGGTCGAGGGCTGGGTCGACGTGGTCACCGCGCAGGCGACCACCCGACTGCCGAAGTCCGCGGCCATCGCGGAGACCGTGCGTCGCCGTCGCGCCGCCGGTGGGCCCGCCGAGTCAGCGTTCTCCACCCTGGTCGGCCTCGAACTGCGCCCCCGCCGGCTTCGCGAGGCCGCAGCGATGTGGCAGCGCGTTACCGACGAGGTGGGCGCGGAACGCCGCGACGCCCTGTGGTCGCACCCCGACGTACTGCCGACCTCGGCAGACATCGACGACCCGGGAGCACTCGTCGCGCGCCTGCTCGGCGGCACCCCGGAACCCGACGACGTCGACCAGGCGATCGCCGACCTGCTCAACGACACGACCGACGACCGGCCGCACGAGAACACCGACGGTTCGGCCGACGAGCCGAAGGCCTGACGGCACTCGATCTCGTCGGATTCCCGGTCGTCGCCTCAGGGCGTCGGGCGGGAATTCCTCATGTCGTCGCTCGGGGGTTTCGCCTCAGGCCTTGGGCCGGGAATTTCTTAGGGCGTCGACGATCTGCTGCCACTGCGGCTCCACCCGGTCGGCGAGGGTGGCGAAGGTCTCGTCGCTGATCCCGGGATTGCGCAGCGCCCGGAGCGTCAGCTCCTGGGTGGGGTGCGCATCGACCACCTCGGAGACGAATGCGTCGCCGACGGCCTCGTTCTGTACGAGAAGATCCCAGAGCGCGGGATTCGACGACGTGATGAACCCGCGCAGCACGCCCAGCGGTGTGGACGGGTTGAGCAGTACCCCGAGGATCACGGGGCAGTCGTGGATTTCGGCGAGCCAGGTGAGGGTCTCGGCGCTTGCTGCCGGGTTGGCCGCCACCATGGCCCGCGCTGCTCCTGCGTTCGGCACGGACGGGTCGACCGGGCCGCGGGCGATCGCGTCGAGTACCGCGGGCGGGGTCATCGTCGAGGCGGCGAGCGCAAGTGCCTGGGTCGCGGCGTCGTCGGCCGCGGGCGACCCGGCATGCGCGGCGTCGTCGCCCTCCCGCTCGTCGCCGGGCTTCTGCTCGGCAGCGCGGTTCTCGATACCGCGATCCTCGACAGCACGGTCGGGCGACTCGGGGCGATCGGTGCTCATCATCATGTTCTCCTGCGGCTTGCGTATACCACGTCGGGTGGTGCGCGATAAGGACACCACGGTCCCCCGACATCCACCAGACCCCCAAGTGAGGTATCGTCTCGTTCCTGAGGGGTCCGGTGTCGTTACCCGGGCTCCTCTGCCGCACCAGCGCCTGTGGACGCTCTCGCGTCAGGGCCCCCGCCCCGTGGAATCATTCCCGCCATGGTGCTGCAGCTCGATCCCCGGTTCCCCCTGGTGTGGCGTTCCCCGCACAGCCTGCAACTGGGTGTCGATCGCCCCGCTGCCGTGCTGCACGACGTGACCGATGCGCAGGAGCGTATGGTGTCGGCACTCGTCTCCGGAATCAGTCGCCCCGGACTCGCGATGGTGGCCCGCTCCGCGGGGGCTGACGTCGGCGAGGTCGATGAGCTGCTGCGGGCCGTGGCTGGCGCGATGCGGCCGCCCGCGGCATCCACCCCACCGCATTCCGTGGTGCTGGTCGGACACGGGGCCACGGTCGACCGGCTCGCCGAGTGCCTGGCCGGGGCTGGAGTGGTTCCGCGGGTGGTCGGCCTCGATGACGAGGAGGCGGCGAGTGGCGAGGCCGGCGTGGGAGTGATCGTCGCCCACTACGTGGTGGACCCGGCATACTTCGGGCTGTGGCTGCGGCGGGACCGGCCGCACCTCGCTGTGCTGTTCGGCGACGCGAGCGTGCGGATCGGCCCGATGGTCGAGCCGGGCATCGGGCCGTGCCTGTGGTGCGTCGAGCGGGCCAGGTCGGATATCGATGCCGCGTGGCCGGCGATAGCGTCGCAGCTGTGGGGAAGGCGCAGCCGGCACGATGCCGGGCTGGTCGCCACGGAAGCGGCGGCGCTGGCCAGCCGGATGATCCTGGCGCGGCTGGTCGTGCAGGCGCCCGGCGCGGCGAGTGCAGCCGAGGCGGGTACGGCGGACTCCCTCAGGGTGGATGCCGCCACCGGAGTCACTACGCGCGAGACCTGGCGCCGGCACCGGGAGTGCGGCTGCGGAGCTCTTCCAGAAAACGCGACGGTCGACGAACCGCGGATCGCTGTGGCTGGGCCTCGGCCCACGAGAGGTGCAGCCGCTGGCGGGCCCGCGTGATGCCGACGTAGAGCAGGCGGCGCTCCTCGTCGATCGCGGCGAGCGTCTTGGCGTAGCTGATCGGCACCAGTCCCTCGCTGATGCCGACGAGGTACACGGTGTTCCACTCGAGGCCCTTGGCGGAGTGGAGGGTGGCGAGGGTCACGGCCGCCATCGTGGGTTCGTGCTGCCCCTCGGCACGCTGGGCGAGGTCGTCGGAGAACGCGCGGAGGGTGGTTCCCGGGGTGGCCGCTTCTGCGAGCTTCATGAGCTCGTTGAGGGACTCCCACCGGTCACGCACCGCCCCGCGGGAATCGGGGGCATCCTGCATCCACCCCAGGGATCTGAGTACATCGCTCACGGTCTTGAACAACGGCTCGACGGTGTTCGCGACCGCCGCTCCCTTGAGCATCATCATCGCCTGCTTGACCTCGGGCAGGTCGAAGAACCGCTGCCCGCCGCGCACCTGGTATCGCACCCCGGCATCGCCGAGGGCCGCCTCGAGGACGGCGCCCTGCGCGTTGACGCGGTACAGGATGGCGATGTCCTGCGGGCGGGCGCCTGCGGCGATGCGGTCGGCGATCTGCCCGGCGACGGCCCGCGCCTCCGAGCGGTCGTCGCGGTAGCTGATCACGGTCGGCTCGACCGGGCGGCCCTGGGCGGCCGTCGCGGCACGCAACGTGAGCGACCCGGCCCGGTCGCGCATCAGGCGGTTCGCGGTGTCGACGATGGCCGGCGTCGACCGGTAGTTCTGCTCGAGGCGCACCACGGTGGCGTTGCGGTACCGCGAGCCGAAGCCGAGCAGGTTGTCGGCGGATGCCCCGGCGAACGAGTAGATCGTCTGGCTGGCGTCACCGACCACGCAGAGGTCCTCGCGATCGCCCAGCCACAGCTCGAGGAGCGCCTGCTGGAGGGGCGAGACGTCCTGGTACTCGTCGACGACGAAGAACCGGTACTGCTCGCGCACCTGCTGCGCCACCCACGGTTCGGTCTCGATCATGCCGGCGGTCGCGAGCAGCACGTCTTCGAAGTCGAGCTGGCGGCGCTCGTCCTTGACCCGTTCGTACGCCGCGTGCAGCGCGACCATGCGGTCGACGGTGAGCGACGACGGCATGGCACGCGACTCGGCGGCCGTCGCGTACTGGTTCAGGGTGAGGCGGGAGACCTTGCGCCACTCGATCTCGGCAGCGAGGTCGCGCAGGGTCGGCGTGTCGAGTTTCAGCCGCAGGGTCTCCGCGGCGTGCGCGATGAGGCGCCCCTTGGATTCGAGGATGCGCGGCATGCTGCCGCCGACCACCTGGGGCCAGAAGAATCCGAGCTGCGAGAGCGCGGAGGCGTGGAAGGTGCGCGCGGCGACCCCGCCGGCGCCGAGCTCCCGCAGCCGCCCGCGCAGTTCGGCGGCGGCACGACTGGTGAAGGTGAGTGCCATCACGCGGCCGGGAGGATAGACGCCGGATGCCACGCCGTACGCGATGCGGTGGGTGATGGCCCGCGTCTTGCCGGTGCCCGCTCCCGCGAGCAGGCAGACCGGCCCGAGCAGCGCCTCTGCGGCCACCCGCTGCTCGTCGTCGAGCCCGTCGAGCAGGGACTGCGCGGTGGTCACCTGGGGCACCCGCTCACCAGTCGACGCGGTCGGGGATCGGGCCGCCGAACCAGTGCTCGAGGATGGCGCGCGCGATCGACGCGTGGCCGGGCAGCGCGATCTCGTCGAGCGACGCCGCGAGCTCCACCCTGCTGAACCAGCGCAGGTCGAGGATCTCCTCGCCGTCCGCGGCGAGCGTCGACTCCCTGGACGGGTCGACGGTCGCGATGAAGCCGAGCATGAGCGACGCGGGAAAGGGCCACGGCTGCGAGCCGAGGTAGACCGGGTCGACGATGCGGATGCCGGACTCCTCGTAGACCTCGCGCACGACCGCGTTCTCGAGCGACTCCCCCGGCTCGACGAACCCGGCGAGCAGCGAATACCGGTTGGCCGGCCACATGGCGTTGTGGCCGAGCAGGATGCGGTCGTCGGCGTCGACGATCCCGACGATGATGGCCGCGTCGGTGCGTGGGAAGAGGTCGCGGTCGGTCGCCCGCAGCTCGTCGCCGTCGGGCATCACGCGACGCACCCAGCCGCCCTCGGCCGACATGGTCGGCTGGCCGGTGCGGGGCGAGAACGCGTGCGATTCGTGCCAGTTGGCGAGGGCAAGGGCCTCGGTGAACAGCCCCGCCTCGAGGTCGCCGAGGGACGCACCCAGGGTGCGCAGGTTGCCCCAGGATGCTGCCGCGAACGCTTCGGCCGTGGCATCCATCACCACTGCCGCGAGGTAGGCGGTGCCGTCGTCGAGGGACCGGCCCAGGTAGAGCAGCAGCGCGTCGGTGGCGACGCCGGTGGGCAGGTCGCTCGGCGCACGGAGGGCGAGGCCGGTGCCGCCGTCGGCGAGCAGGGCGCTGCCGTCCGAGAGCACGATGACGCGGGTCGTCGGGTCGGCGAGCAGCTCGTCGAACAGCTCGGGCCGCGACCTGGCCAGGTAGTCGCGATCGATGCGGTGTCGCGAGAGCGGCAGCCGGTCGGTGAATCCTGCGGGCATAACCGTACCTAACACGTCGGGAGGGTGACTGTCTCCGGACCGTCACCGGGCTGGGGATTCTGCGTGGCGGTGGAACAGAGCCCCCGCGGAACGACCTACCCTGTCGGTATGGCCAGATCCCCCTTAACTCTAGCTGCGCTGGCCACTTCGGCCGTTGACGCGCTCGACGTGACCTCCGCCTCCCCGCTCGGCTCGACGGGCAGCGCCACCGACGCCGCCCTGCTCTTCACCCGCGACGGTTCGCGCCTGATCGTGCGCGTGCCGCGAACGAAGTCGTCGGATACCGCGCTCGGCGCCGAGCTCACGAGCCTGCGCGCCCTGAGCGGCGGCATTCGCGCGCGCCTACCCTTCCCGGTGCCGACGTTTCTCGGCGACGCCCCCGCCCCGCCCACCAGGGCCTTCGTCTACGACCACCTGGCAGGCACGCCCGTCGACGTGACGCGCATCGGCCGGGGTGACCCGCTCGCGGCGAACATCGGCCGGGGTATCGCCGCGGTGCACTCGCTGCCGACCAGCTTCGTCGCCGATGCCGACCTGCCCATCGTGCGTCCGCTCGACGCGCTCACCTCGGTGTCAGCCATCATGGACCGCGCCACCTCGACCGGGCTGGTGCCTGCCGCGCTCGTCGACCGCTGGGAGCACGCGACCGAAGACGCCGCGCTCTGGCAGTTCGCGCCGACGGTCATCCACGGCGACATGAGCTCGTCGGTCATCCTGCACGAGGGCGATGCGGTGACCGGCATCCTCGGCTGGCACGCGCTGAGCGTCGGCGACCCCGCGCGCGACCTGTTCTGGGCCCTCGGCTCGACGACGACCGGGGCCGCCGATGGCATCTTCGAGGCGTACAACATCGTGCGCGGCTCGACCGACCGGCAGACCCGCAAGCGCGCCATGCTCTATGCGGAGCTCGAGATCGCGAAGTGGCTGCTGCACGGAACCGAGCAGCGCAGCACCGACATCGTCGACGACGCCGTCGCGATGCTGCACGACCTCGTCGACGTGGTGCAGCACGACGGCACCCGCAACATCGACACGAACACCCGCCCGGTCATGACGGTCGAGGAGGTCGAGGCGATGCTCGACCGCGACGAACGGCACCCCGAGGGCCGGTAGCGGTCGGTCGCCGGTCGACGCATGCGCGGGGCGGCGCACGCGCGGGTCGGCGCGCTTACCGTTGAGGTCAGCTGGCCCGGCGGGTGCGGCGCACGATCGTGACCGGCGCCCGCGGGGCGCGCAGGTTGACCCGGAGGGTGAGCTGCCCGGTGCGCGCGAGGATCGCCGCGATCGTGACGCCCGCGATCGCCGGCACGAGGCCCGCGACCACCATGGCGGTGCGCGCGCCATACTCCTCGGCGATCCAGCCCATGAGCGGTCCGCCGATGGCCTGCCCGCCGAGCAGCACCATGATGTACAGCGACATGACGCGCCCGCGGATGCCGATGTTCGACGACAGCTGGGTCATCGATTCGGCCGCGGTCGCGAACAGCAGTCGCGACAGCCCGAGGCCCACCAGCAGTACGAGGAACGCGCCGCTCGACGGCGCGAGCGCCGCGAGGATGGTGACCACCCCGAACACGATCGCGGCGCCGACGATGGACCGCAGCCGCAACGTGGTGCGCCTGGTCGACGCGAGCGCTCCGAGGAAGGCACCGACCGCAGCGGCCGAGCTGTAGAGGCCGTAGCCGGTCGCGCCACTCGCGTACGTGTCATCCGCCATGGCCGTCAACAGCACCGGGAGCGACATTCCGAACGTCGACACGAAGGCGAGGGTGACCATCGACCAGAAGATCGCGGGCTTGGATGCCACGTAGCCGAGCGCCTCGCGGATCTGGCCGCCCGACCGCCCCCGACGCGGTGCCGGGCGCAGCTCCGAGGTGCGCATCAGCGCCAGCGCGCCCACGACGAGCAACGCGGCGACGGAATTGACGCCGATCGACCACCCGGATCCGACGATGACGATGAGGTAGCCGCTGATCGCGGGGCCGATCAGGCCGCCCAGGTGGAAGATCGACGCGTTGACGCTGATCGCGTTGCGTAGCCGCGAGTTGCCCACCATCTCGCTGACGAAAGCTGCACGCGCTGGCCCGTCGATGGCGGCGGTGGTGCCGAGCAGGAACGCCGCGAGCAGCACGTGCCACACCTCGACCACGCCGGCGAGGGTGACCGCGGCGAGCGTCGCGCACAGCACACCGACGATGGCCTGGGTCGTCATGAGCACCGCACGCCGGTTGAGGCGGTCGGCGATCACGCCGCCGTAGGCACCGAACAGCAGGATCGGTCCGAACTGCAGCATCACGGTGATGCCGACCATCGTCACGCTGCAGGTGAGCTCGAGCACCAGCCAGTCGACGGCGATGCGCTGCATCCAGACCGAGGTGTTGGAGATGACCTGCGAGATGACGTAGAGCCGGTAGTTGCGGATGGCCAGCGAGGCGAAGGTGTCGCGCAGCCGCGGCCGATCGAGCAGCATCGGGATGGGTTCGGTGGCGGGCGTCTGGAGATCGGTGAAGGTAGCCACTGATTCACCGTAGGCGCGCCCGCAGCATCATCGAACTGAATGCGGTCTATAACACCTATTCGATTTGACAATGATAGCGTTCGGTCATGTTCGATCCGGTGCTGCTCAAGACGTTCGTGGCCGTCGCGGAGACGCTGTCGTTCACCCGCTCCGCCGAGCTGCTCGGGATCAGCCAGCCCACCGTCTCGCAGCAGGTGCGGCGACTCGAGAAGGCGGCGGGACGGGTGCTCGTGGCCAGGGACACCCGCGACGTGAGACTGACCGACAACGGCGACGCGATGGTCGGGTTCGCCAGGTCGATCCTCGCCGCACACGACGAGGCGGCCGCATACTTCACCGGGTCGGCGATGAAGGGCCGGCTGCGCTTCGGGTCGGCAGACGACCTCGCGCTGACCCAGCTGCCGCTGATCCTCCGCGACTTTCGCCAGCTGTACCCGCACATCAACCTCGAGCTCACCGTCAACCAGAGCGGCGTGCTGTCGCGGCGCCTCGCGGCAGGGCAGCTCGACCTGGTGTTCGTCAAGCAGGAGCCGGGCGCGTCCGATGGCCGGGTCGTGCGTCGGGAGCGACTGGTGTGGGCGGCACACAAGGCGATGTCGCTGGATGCCGCGGCCACCGTTCCGCTGATCGCCTACCAGGCGCCCAGCATGAGCCGGGCTGCCGCGATCCGTGCCCTCGAGGACGCAGGGCGCACCTGGCGGATCACGTGCAACACCCGCGAGGTGAACGGGGTGATCGCGGCCGCTCGGGCGGGTATCGGCATCGCGGTGTTTCCGCAGACCATGGTGCCGCCCGACCTCGTCGACGTGACGAACGCCTTCGACCTGCCGGCCCTCGGCGAGGTGGAATTCGCGCTGCTCGCGAATGCCGCGACGGCGAGGGCACCCGTCGACACGCTGATCTCGGCGATCCTCGGCCGACCGAGCTCGCTCACGCCGGCCGGGTAGCGAACCGGGGGCAGCGCCGGGTGCAGCGACCCGGGTGCAGCGCCGAGTGGTCGGCGATCACGAGTCGGCCGGGGCAAGGCCCATGGCGTCGCGCCAGCGTGCCACGAGCTCGTTCTCGTCGAAGATGCGGTCGGGGGCGATGACGGTGTCGTCGGCGACGAAGTAGAACACCGCGTCGACGAGCGACGGGTCGATGCCCTTCCACCGGGCGAACGCGAGCCGGTAGAGCGCGAGCTGCAGCTGCTTCTCTTCGAGGTCGACGGCGCCGCGTGGTGCCTTACCCGTCTTCCAGTCGACGACCTGGTAGCGGTCGCCGTATCGGTAGACCGCGTCGATCTTGCAGACGATCACCTGCCCGTCGAGCGGCAGGTGGATCTCGCGCTCCACCTCGACCGGGCGCTTCTGCGCCCACTCGCTGGCCTCGAAGGTGGCGATGAGCTTCGCGAGCCTGGCGGCGTCTTCCGCAGGCTCCCCCGACTGAGCGAGGGAGTCGGCGGGGTGTTCCGGCGGGTTGTCGGCTGCAGCGCCCCCTGGGCGCCTATCACTGGGGTGTTCGCCGTCGGGTGCGGCAGCAGCATCCATCTCGACGGCGAAATCCACGTCGTAATCGAGGTCGAGGTCGAATGCGCCCGGCTCGACGTCAATCGTCTCGAGCGCCCCCGCGGCGCCGTAGCGATCCTCGACCCAGGCGTGGAAGAGGGTGCCGAGGCGGGTCGCCCGGTATGGACGCTCCGGCATGGGGCGGCGAAAGGACTCGGCGACGGATGCCGGGTCGGTGACGTAATCCTTGAACCGCGAGGCCGACACCCGGCGAGGCAGGGTGACGAGGTCACCGGTGGCGAGGCGCCGTGCCCGCTCCTCGAGCAGGCGAACCAGGTCGGACTCCCATTGCCCGCCCTCGCCGGGAACGGCGTCGCGCACGAGCTCGGCGGCCTGCTCAACGGCGCGACGGCGCCCGCCCAGCGGATCCATCGGCCACCGCATCAGGTCGGGCTCGCTTCCCAGCGGGTTCTCCTCGTACTCGCTGCGCTCCGGCAGCGCGGGGATGATGCCGCGTTCGGCGAGCGGGAGGAGGAAGGGACTGGGCCCGCGCGCCTTGGAGTGCCCGGCCCAGAACGACCCGGTGATGAGCAGGGAGTGGCGGGCTCGCGTGACGGCGACGTATGCGAGCCGTCGCTCCTCCTTCTCGTGCCGGGCCCGCACGGCGTCGCGGAACTCTTCCCTTGCCGCGACGAGCTCCTTGCGGGTCTCGGCGCCGCGCCAGGCGAAGACCGGCAGCTCGGCGCTGTCACCGCGGAATTCGTAGGGAAGCGCACCCCATGCGAGCCACCCGGAGTGTCCTTCGTTGGGCGTCGCGGGAAGCTCGCCACCCACCATGCGAGGGACGACCACGAGATCGTGCTCGAGCCCCTTGGCCCCGTGGATGGTCATGAGCTGCACCGTGCCAGGCTCAGGCTCCTCGGGGCGGGGCATCAGGTTGTCCCGCCATTCCGCCTCGCGCAGCCAGGCCAGGAACCCCGAGAGCGACGGTCGCTCCTCGACTCCGACGTAGGAGTCGAGTGCATCGAACAGGGCGTCGATGTTCGCCCCGCCAAGGGGCAGCGTGTCGTTGGCGACGACCTCGATGTCGAGGCGCAGCTCCTGTTCGACGAAGGTGACGTAGTCGAGCAGGTCGAGGCCGGTGCGGGAGCGCAGGGTCGCGAACGTACGGGCGGCATCGCGCAGCCGCTCGAGCCCGACCGCACTGAATCCCTCGAGGGCGGTGTGGCCGTCGCGGGCGGTTCCCACGAAGTCGAGCGCGTCGACGACCGAGGCCTGCTGCTCGTCGGTGACGGCGGCGCGCAGCACGGCGCGCAGCTCCTCGTCGAGGGGACGCTGCGCGTAGTCCCGCCTGCCGAGCCACGACGCGACCTGGCGCAGGGCCTCGAGGTCGCGCACCCCGATGCGCCAGCGCGATCCGGCGAGCAGTCGCACGAGCTCGGCACCGGCCGACGGGTCGCTGGCGACCGTGAGGGCGCTGACCAGGTCGGCGATCTCGGGCTCTGCCAGTAGCCCGCCGACACCGAGCACGTGGAACGGCACGTCGTGGCGGCGCAGCGCGTCGATGAACACCGCCTGGCTCTTGCGCGCCCGGAACAGCATCGACGCGGTGGGCGGTGCCGAGCGCGGCCCCGCCTTTCCGGGCTCGGCGAGTTTCGCCTTGAGCCAGACGGCGACGGTGTCCGCCTCGTCGAGCACCGTCTCTTCGAATGCGACCTGCACCGGCAGGTCGGACGCGGTCGCCGACGCGGTCAACCTCTCCACGCCGACCCTGCTCTCGGCGATGAGCGGGTCGATCAGGGCGTTGGCGACCGACAGGATGCTGCGCCCGTTGCGCCAGCTCGTGGTGAGCGCGTACTGCTGCACGGCGGTGCCCGCACCGAACTGTGCGGCGAAGCCCTCCAGGTTGGCGGCACTTGCGCCGCGCCATCCATAGATCGACTGGTTCGGATCGCCGACAGCCATCACCGGGTGGCCGGCGAAGAGTTCGGCGAGCAGCCAGGTCTGCACGACGCTGGTGTCCTGGTATTCGTCGAGGAGCACCACGCGGTACCGGTCGCGGTAGTCGTCGACGACCGACGGCACCCCCCGCACGATCTCGAGGGCGAGTGCGACCTGGTCGGAGTACTCCACGAAACCGCGGGTCGCCTTGGCCGCGTCGAACTGGGCGGCGAGGTTGACGAGCGCGGGCAGCGCACCGACCTTGCGGGCCATGTCGTCGACCTCGGCGTACGCTCCCCTGCCACCGGGGGCGAGGTCGGCGACGAACGCGAACTGCGCTCCGAACGACGCGACCGCGGCCGGGTCGACCACGTTCTCGCTCATCGCGTGACTGAGGGTGAGCACGTCTTTCGTGAGGCTGTCGACGCCGCGCGACATCAGCGGCAGCCTCGGGTCGGTGCTCCGCACAACGATGTCGCGGGCGAGCTGCCACGCGGAGGCCTCGCCGAGCACCGCACCGTCGCTCTCCCTGCCCAGGCGCACGGCGTTGTCGCGAAAGATCGTGTTCGCGAACGAGTTGTAGGTGGCGACGACCGGGGGCTCGAACGGGTCGTACTCCCCCGCGAGTCCCTTCGCGGCGAGTTGGGCGATGCGGTCGCGGATACGCTCGGAGAGCTCGCCGGCGGCCTTGCGGGTGAAGGTGAGCCCGAGGATCTGCCCCGCGGTCACGTGACCGTTGGCGAGCAGCCACAGCACGCGGCCCGCCATCGTCTCCGTCTTGCCGCTACCCGCGCCGGCGATGACGATGGCCGGGGTCATGTCGGCCTCGATGACGCGTTGCTGCTGCTCGGTGGGGCGCGGCAGGCCGAGCGCATCGGCGATGTCGATCGCGCTAATCACTGGTGACCGCCTTCACCCGGGTGAGGGCGGCGGCGGAGTTGCCGACCGCGGCCCAGCCGGTGACCTCGACCTCGCCGTCGAAGCCCGACGCGGCCATGACCTCGGCGGCGTCGAGGATGCGCTGCCGGAACGCGTCGAGCTCGTCGTCGTCGAGCGGTGCCTGCTCCGCCTCGCGATAGCTGCGCCCGGCGATGCCCTTCTTGACGAACAGCAGCTTCGCTCCTCCCGGCTTGTGGTCGCCGAGCGGGTCGAGCACGTCGTCGAGTTGCCCGGCCGCGTAGGCGAGCTGGTAGGCGCGCAGCTGGGCGTGGCGGGCGATGTCGTCGGCGCGGGTGATGGGGTTGCCGGTCTTGAGGTCGACGATCACGACCGAGCCGTCGGCTGCGCGCTCCACCCGGTCGATCGACCCGCTCAGTTTCGCCCGGCCGAGGGCGAGCTCGAACCTGGCCTCCGCCGCGGCGAGCCCCTTGCCGTCGCGGGCGAAATCGGCGAGGTACTCTGCGACGCCGGCCGCGAGGGTGCGGGCCGCGCGCTTCTGGAACTCCGAGATCCACGGTGACTCGAAGCTCAGCTCGGCCCACCGACTCTCGATCGCGGCGGCGAGTCCGTCGACGGTGTGGTCGGTCGCGGTCTCCATCGCCCAGTGGATGACGGTTCCGAGGCCCATCGCGGTGCTGGATCGCGACCCCGCGACACGGTCGACGAACCAGTCGAGCGCGGACTTCTCGACCCTCTCGAGCTGCGACGGCGACACCGGCACGGTCTCGTCGTCGCCGTACAGCGGCGCGTCGGTCGACGGGTCGAGCAGCCCGTGCCACTCGGCGGGGTCGGCGCCGGGCAGCCCATCGCGGGCCATGGTGGCGAGGGCGGATGCCGCGGCGGCGCGGTCTGCGGCCGACCGGTGTGGCAGCACCAGCTCGCGGCGCAGCACCCCGGTCAGGCGGCGCAGCGACAGCGGGCGCATGGTCGACGTGTCGGTGACCGGCAGGTCGGGTGGCAGCAGGCTGAAGAACACGCTCGGCGCCTCGTCATCGTTGGCGACCGCGGAGACGATGACCCGGCGGCGGGCGCGGGAGACGGCGAGCGCGAACATGCGCAGTTCGTCACCGAGCACCTGGGCGCGGGCATTCACGGTGCTGGTGTCGATGCCGGTGACGATGTCGACCAGCGCCTGGGGGTCGAGCAGCGAGCCGCGAAGGCGGAGGTTCGGCCAGCTGCCCTCCTGCACGCCGGCGACCACGACGATGTCGACCTCGAGGCCGACCACGCCCGATGGGGTGGTGACCAGCACCGCCTCGTCGTGTGACTGGGGCGAGAGGGTGTCTTCTGGCACCTCGGCGTCGAGCACGCCGTCGAGGAACACGCTCGGGGGGCTGCCTGGCGAGCGTTCGACGAAGCGGCGGGCGGCGGTGAAGAGGGCGAGCACGCCGTCGAGGTTGCGGTTAGCCTCCGGCGCGGTGATGCCGGCCCCGAGTGCCTGGTCTCGCCAGGTGGTGGCGAGCCCGCTGCGTTCCCATACCAGCCAGAGCACCTCCTCGATGGTGCCGCCGCGCACCACGGCGGCCCGCACGGAGGCGAGCATGGTGGCCATGCGGTCGGCGGAGCGTGCGACACGGTGGTCGATGGTGATGAACCGGCCAGGCGAGGCGAGCCCGTCGACGAGCAAGTCGTCACTCGTGCGGTCGCCGCCGCCGGAGAGTTCCTCGGCCCTGAGGGCGAGCCGGAGCCGGCGGAGCCCGAGGCGATCCAGCCCGCCGAACGGTCCGAGGAGCAGGTCGGTCGCGGCGCCCGGGGTGAGGGGCGAGCGGCCCATGCCCACGTCGACGACGGTGAGCATGGCACGCGCGGCGACGTCGTCGCGCAGCGGCCTCCCGCCGACCGAGGTTCTGGTGGGAACGTCGGCGAGGGCGAGAGCGCGCGCGACGGCGGGCACCTGGGCGCCGCTGCGCAGCACGACCGCCATCGAGCTGAATGGCACGCCGTCGAGCAGGTGGCTGCCGCGCAGCAGCCGGGCGATCGATGCCCACTGCCGGGACGGGGTGGCGGCCTGGATGCGCACGATCGCCTTCGGCGCCGGCGCGCCCGCCGCGAGCGCGGCACGCTGCGGGCCGGCCGCTGCCGTGCCGATGCGCTGCACGATCGTCGACGTGAGGCGGCGCAGCTCGGCACCCTGCCGGTGCACCGTGCCGAGGTACAGCACCGCGGCGTCTGGCACGCCGAGCACGCTGGGGAGTCGGCCGAGCGAATCCGGCTCGCCACCGCGGAAGGCATTCGCCGCGACATCCGGATCACCGAATGCGACCACGGTAACCCCCCGCGCCGCGAGCGCGGCGAGGAGCGAGATGGTCGACTCGGTGGCCTCCTGCAGGTCGTCGACGACCACCAGGCGCAGCGCCTCGATGCGCTCGCTGACCAGGCCGGACTGCAGCGCGCGCACCGCGGCGCCCACCAGTTCGGCCGAGTCGTACTGGCCGGGACGCAGCCACGCGCTCACCTGGGCGTATTCGTCGAAGAACTGCGCGGCCGCCGCCCACTCCGGGTGGTCGTGCTCGCGGGCGAGTCGTCGCAGGTCGTCGTTGCTGACGCCGTACTCGGTGGCACGCATGAGCAGGTCGCGCAGTTCGGTGCGGAACTCGCCGAGCGCGCGTACCTGCGGGCCGAGCTCGGGCGGCCACTCCGGCCCGGTGCCGTCGTCGAGGTGGCCGGCGAGCAGGTGGCTGATGTCGCTGTCCTGCTCGCCACCGGTGATGAGGCGTGGCGGTGGCTCGCCGGTGGTGGATGCCGCCGCCGCGACGATCTCGAAGGCCAGCGAGCCCACCGACCTCGCGAGCGGACCATTCGTGGGCACCGCGAGGCGCACCGCCAGCGTGTCGCGCAGCCGGGTGGCAGTCGATCGGTTCGGGGTGATCGCCACGATGCTCTCCGGAGCCCACCCGAGCCCGAGCACGCGATCGGCGACCAGCTCGACGAGCGTGGCGGTCTTGCCGGAGCCCGGGGCGCCGATCACCGCGGCCGACCGGCACGGCGCAAGGTCGATCACCGCCCGCTGACTGGAGTCGAGGGCGACCGGAGTTCCATTCACGCCCGCGGGATCGCTGGCGTCGCGACGCTGGAATCCGGTGCTGCTCACGGGGTCCACGGTAACTCGCCGCACCGACATCACCCCGCCGACCGCCGCCGTTCCGCTGACAACGAACGGGTTCAGAACGCCCACCGGCGATGTCGTAATGTGAGCGAGTGGACATTCGCATCGGCATCATCAACTCCCCCCGTGAACTCAGCTTCGAGACCAACCAGACGGCAGGCGAGATCGAGAGCCTCGTGACCGCAGCCCTCGAGGCCGGTGCGGGTCACCTCTCGCTCAAGGACGACAAGGGCCGCATCTACCTTGTTCCGACCGCGACCCTCGGATACGTCGAGATCGGTTCCGACAGCTCACGGCGCGTGGGGTTCGTCGCCTGACGATGGAACTCTTCTTCGTCGCGGTGATCGCGGTGGTGCTGGGCGTCGTCGCCCGGTACATCACGCCGGGTCGTCACACGCACGGAGCCGCGCTCGTACCCGCAATCGGCGTAGCAGCCGCCGCGCTCGTATGGACGGTGCTGACCTGGGTCGGCATGCCGTTCGACGGCGGGTGGATCTGGGTGATCACCATCGCCGTCGCCGTAGCCGCACCGCTGGTCGCCGCGAGGATGCTGCCGGGTCGTCGTGCGGCCGCCGACGAGCGCCTGCACGAGAAGCTGCTCGGCTCTACCCCTCGGGTCGCGTACTAGCGCGAGATCCGTCGGGACCGACCGAATGGGTCGCCGCAATCTCAGGCGATCAGGCCGTGAGGCCGAGGGCGTCCATGCGACGGGTGTGCGCCGCGATCAGCTCGGTGAATACCGGCTCGAGGCGCGCTTCATCTGGGCGGGTGTTCTCCGGCACGGCGAGCGCCGACCTCGCGACGAGCAGCGTGTCACCGACGAGCCGCCTGCCCCACATCGCGAGTCGCGATGCGAGCTGCGGATTCGCCGCGATGGCCTCGCGCAGTTCCTTGACAATGGCCTCGTTGCCGATGTCGGTTCCGAGCACGGCGGTCACCCGTCTCGCCTGCTCCGACGGAAGTCCGCCGGCGAGGCGCATGAAGAAGTCGTCGAGCAACCCCGCGGTGACGTAGCAGGTGACGAGGTTCTCGTACCAGTCGCTGCCCACCGTGACGCGCTGGAAGCGGTCGATGTCGCGCGTGTACGGCTCCATGGTCGCGCCGGGCTCATGACCGGTGCGGTGCAGCTCGTGGATGAGCCCCTCGTATTTCGCCATCGACAGCTTCGCGACCGTGCTCATCGCGTTCTTGCCGTGGATGGTGGGCGCGGTGGCGACGGCGCGCGCCGCCGTCTCGAAGATCGACAGCTGCAGGTAGGCGGCCCGTCCGAGGTAGGTGGTGGGGTCCGGCGTGAGTTCGCCGAGGGCGACCCGGTTGACGTTCTCCGCACCGTTCTTCAGGGCGCGTGGGCGAACCCGGGGAGAGTCGACGCTGTTCCCTCGCCGCTGAAAAATGGACACCACGCGGCTAGCCTAGCCGCGACATCGTCGGCGCCCCACACCGCGCTGCGCACTGTAACCCCTCCGGCGCACTAAACTGTGCCCAAGCCCCCTATCTGACGGGGGCACCTACGCCCCAGGACCAAGCGGGCGTAACCGCTTACTGACGACAGGGCTATTCTCTCGTGACTTTTTCCGAACTCAAGATCGACCAGGACATGGTCGACGCGCTCGCAACCAAGGGCATCGTCGAACCGTTCCCCATCCAGACCCAGACCATCCCGCTCGGGCTCGCTGGCCAGGACATCATCGGCCAGGCCAAGACCGGAACGGGCAAGACCCTCGGCTTCGGACTCCCCCTCCTGCAGGCGCTCGGCACCGACCCGGAGCCCGGCGTGAAAGCGCTCGTCGTCGTGCCCACCCGGGAGCTGTGCGTCCAGGTCGCCGAGGACCTCGTGCTCGCGGCATCCAATCGCTCCACCAAGATCGCCGCGATCTACGGCGGCAAGGCATACGAGGGCCAGATCGAGCAGCTCAAGGCCGGCGCGCAGGTCGTCGTCGGAACGCCCGGCCGCCTGCTCGACCTCGCGAGCCAGCGGATGCTGTCGCTCAAGGACGTCAAGGTCATGGTGCTCGACGAGGCAGACAAGATGCTCGACCTCGGTTTTCTCTCCGACATCGAGAAGCTCTTCGCGCAGACCGACCCGTCCAGGCACACCATGCTGTTCTCGGCCACCATGCCCGGCCCGATCGTCGCCCTCGCGCGCCGGTTCATGAACCGCCCCATCCACATCCGCGCGACCGACCCCAACGAGGGGCTCACGCAGGCGAACATCAAGCACGTCATCTACCGCGCGCACAGCATGGACAAGGACGAGGTCATCGCCCGCATCCTGCAGGCCGAGGGTCGAGGCAAGACCGTCGTGTTCACTCGCACCAAGCGTGCTGCAGCGAAGCTCGTCGAGGAACTCAACGACCGCGGGTTCAATGCCGCCGCCGTGCACGGCGACCTGAACCAGGAGCAGCGCGAGCGCGCCATGGCCGCGTTCAAGGCGGGCAAGAAGGACATCCTGATAGCGACGGATGTCGCGGCTCGCGGCATCGACGTGAACGACGTGACGCACGTGATCAACCACACCATCCCCGACGACGAGGACACCTACCTGCACCGCGCGGGACGTACCGGCCGCGCGGGCAAGACCGGCATCGCGGTCACGTTCGTGGACTGGGACGACCTGCACAAGTGGACCTCGATCAACCGCGCGCTCGACTTCGGCCAGCCGGAGCCGCTCGAGACGTACTCGTCGTCTCCTCACCTGTTCACCGACCTCGACATTCCGGCCGGAACGCGGGGACGCCTCGCGAGTGCTGGGCCCGCGCGGGTGCGCGAGCCGCAGTCGAAGACGTCGGATCGCGGCGGCCGTGACGGTGGACGTGGTGGCTCGGGCGGACGCGGCGGTGACTCGTCGGGCGGCCGCGGTGCGGGCGGACGCGGCGGTGACGGCGGCGGCGCGTCGGGTGGCGGCGACCGTACGCGGTCGCGTTCGGCACGGCAGGGGTCCGGTGCGCAGGCGTCGGGCGGCCAGGGCGATGGCGCCGCGGCATCCACTGCCTCTACGGGGTCGGGTGCGTCGAGTGACGCCGTCTCGACCGAAGCGAAGTCCGAGGGAACGCGCTCGCGTAGCCGCCAGCGCACCCGTCGCCGCAACCCCGGCGCGACCCCGCCGGCAGCAGCCAGCTAGGCGAGAATTCGACGCGTAGTCCTGACGGGGCGTTCCACGGTGGTTATCGTGGGGCGCCCCGTTCGTCGTGTGCGTGGGTGGTCGGGCAGCGTTCACCACGCGCGCGGGGCTCAGCGCGGGTTCAGCCGGTGTACGGGCGCGAACCGGTTCCCCGGGCGATGAGCCGTTCGTACACCTCGGGGGCGGTGCTGTTCTCGGCCAGCCGGTTCGGCTTGCCGTCGCCGTGGTAGTCGCTCGAGCCGGTCGTGGCGAGGTCGAACTTCGCGGCCAGTTCGGTGAGGCGGGTGCGCCCGCTCGTGGTGTTCTCGCGGTGGTCGATCTCGAGTCCGAAGAGGCCCGCGCGAACGAGTACGGCGAGGCGGTCCTCGGGGATGACCGCGTCGCGCCCTCGGGTGCCGGGGTGCGCAAGCACTGGAACCCCGCCGGCCGCGACGACGAGTTCCACGGCCTTCAGCGGGTCGGGGGCGTAGTGCGGTTCGAAGTATCCGGCTCGCGGGTGCAGGATGCTCTCGAATGCGGCGCTGCGGTTGGGCACGTGGCCGCGGGCGACCAGGGCGTCGGCGATGTGCGGGCGACCGAGTGTGCTGCCCTCCCCCGACTGGGCGAGCACGTCGTCCCAGGTGAGGTCGTAGTCGGCCGAGATGCGCTCGACGATGTGTTCGGCCCTGCGCAGGCGCGACTCGCGGATGCGGGCCGTCTCCGTGACGAGCCCCGAGTTCTCCGGATCGAACAGGTAGGCGAGCAGGTGCACACTGCGCCACCCGACCTGGGTGCTCAGTTCCATGCCGGGCACCACGGTGAGGCCGGTTCCGGATGCTGCGCCGAACGCCTCTGTCCAGCCCGCCGTCGAATCGTGGTCGGTGATCGCGATCGCACCCAGCCCGGCGGTGACGGCGGCCCGCACCAGCTGCGACGGCGTTTCGGTGCCGTCGGAGACGCTGCTGTGGGTGTGGAGGTCGATGGGGCCGAGCATTCTGTCATCGTATGCCGACGCTCCTGACTGCCCGACCGCGGCGCGTGCGCGGTCATGGCTCCGGCCACCGATAGGCTGAAAATCCCATGGTCAGACGCATCCTCGCCGCAGCCCTCGTGCTCATCGCGGCGGCGATGCTTCTCCTCGCCGCGTGGCCGCAGCTCGTCGGTGCGCAGATGCTGCCCGTCGTCGCGCAGGTGGTGTCGCTGCGGGCGATCGCCGGCGGTATCGCGGTGGTGCTGCTCGTCGTGATCTTCCTCCTCGCGGTGATGGCCCGGCCGTTCCGCAGGCTGGGTGCATCGTTCGCCGTGATGCTGCTCGCCTTCATCGCGGTCACCGGCGCAGTCCTCGCCACGCGCGGGTTCGGCGACAACACCGGGAACGCCGCGGGCGATGCGCCGGACGACGGCATCACGGTGCTGGCCTGGAACACCCTCGGCGACGAACCTGGATCCCGGGTCATCGCCGACCTCGCCCTCGAACAGGCGGCCGACGTTCTCTCCCTGCCCGAGACCACCGAAGCGGTCGCCATCGAGGTCGCGACCATCATGCGCGACGCGGGGCGCCCGATGTGGGTGCACCACGTGGCGTTCGACGACGTCTCGAAGGCGCGTTCCACCTCGATCCTCACCAGCTCAGACCTCGGCATGTACTCCGTGGACGACACGCGCGGCAACACCTCGGTCGTGCCGTCGGTCATCATCACGCCGGACGACGGCACGGGCCCCACCTTCATCGCCGCCCACCCGGTCGCCCCGATCATCGGGTACATGGACGACTGGTCGAGCGACCTCCGCTGGATGGCCGAGGCGTGCGTCGGCGAAGACGTCATCCTGGCCGGCGACCTCAATTCGACGATCGACCACTACCGCGGGCTCAGCACCGAGCCGACCACTCACTTGGGCGATTGCGTGGATGCCGCGGCCGCGACTGGCGACGCCGCCGTCGGCACCTGGCCCACCGGTCTCCCCGCCCTCCTCGGCTCCCCCATCGATCACGTGATGGCCACCGAGAACTGGCAGGCCACGTCGTTCTCGGTGATCCGCGACCTGGACGAGGCGGGGAGCGACCACCGCCCGATCGTCGCGCACCTCGTTCCCGCGGGCTGAGTCACTCCCGGCAGGCTTCCCGGCCGGTGAGAGAATGGGGGAATGGCTGACACAACCGAGACCACTCCCCCGCGCGCGACGGCGAATCGATCGACGACGCCCGCATCCGACGTGTTCTCCGACTTCATCAGCAGCAACTGGGCAGAGCGCGACGAGGTGACTCCGGCTCCCCGTGAACAGGCGTCGTACGCTGCCGCCCGGCGCGAGAGGATCAGCCGGCTGCATCCAGGACGCACCCTGGTTTTTCCGGCCGGGGACCCCAAGGTGCGGTCGAACGACACCGACTACCCGTATCGTGCGCATTCCGCTTTCGCGCACCTCACCGGGTGGGGCAGCGACACCGTGCCCGGCAGCGTGCTCGTGCTCACGCCGACTCCTGGTGGGACGGTCGCCGGGGAGACTCCCGCAGACGAGCCGACCGCGGGCGGGCACACCGCCGTGCTGTACTTTCGCGAGGGTGCCGGTCGCGATTCCGACGAGTTCTACGCGAACTCCGATATCGGGGAGTTCTGGACGGGGCCGCGCCCCTCGCCTGCCCACGTGACTGCGGACCTCGGCATCGAGACGCGCAGCCTGAGTGAACTCGCGGCGGTGCTCGATGGCCTGGATGCCAATGCGCTCGTGGTGCGGGGAGCCGATCGCGAGATCGCCGACGCGGTCGACGCCACGCGCACGCTGCTCGAGGCTGGCAGCGCCGGCGACACCCCCAGCGCTCCCACCGATGCCAGCGTGGCGGGCGCGGGCGCCGCTGATCCCGGTGACACCGCCGACGCGGCGGACTCCGCGGCGGACGAGCACACCGACGACTCCCTGGCTCGGGACGCGAGCGAACTCCGCCTGGTCAAGGACGACTTCGAAATCGCCGAGATGCGCGCGGCCGTCGCTGCGACGGCGCAGGGATTCGACGACGTGATCGCCGACCTGCCCGCGATCGTCGCCCACCCTCGTGGTGAGCGCCTCGTCGAGGGCACCTTCTACCGGCGGGCGCGAGCCGAGGGCAATACCGTCGGGTACGACACGATCGCGGCTTCCGGTCCGCACGCGTGCATCCTGCACTGGACCCGTAACGACGGGCCCGTGGTGCCAGGTGACCTCATCCTGCTCGACGCCGGCATCGAGCTCGACAGCTACTACACCGCTGACATCACCCGCACCTTCCCCATCTCGGGAACGTTCACCGATGTGCAGCGCCGCGTGTACGAGGCGGTGCTGGAAGCTGCGGATGCCGCGTTCCGCATCGTTCGTCCTGGTATCCGGTTTCGCGAGATCCACCAGGCGGCGATGGCAGTCATCGCGGAGCGAACCGCCGAGTGGGGACTGCTCCCCGTGAGCGCCGAGGAGTCGCTGCGGCCGGAGAACCAGTTCCACCGGCGCTACATGGTGCATGGAACCAGCCACCACCTCGGGATCGACGTGCACGATTGTGCCCAGGCGCGGCGCGAGTTGTACCTCGACGGCGTGCTCGAGGCCGGCATGGTCTTCACCATCGAACCGGGCCTGTACTTCCAGCCCGACGACCTGAGCGTGCCGGAGGAGTACCGCGGCCTCGGCGTGCGTATCGAGGACGACATCCTGGTGACGGAGACCGGGGCAGAGAACCTGTCGGTGCACATTCCGCGGACCGCCGATGCGGTCGAAGCGTGGCTTGCTGGGCGGTAGCAGCGACCGCGGTCGGCTAGGCAGCGGGCGGTCTCCTCGAGCCGGTCAGCCCTTCGGCAGTGGCCGGTCCATCAGTTCCTGCGCCCGCACGGTCAGGTTCGGGTCGACGATCACCTCGTACGCACTGGCCATCACCTGGTTCACCGAGGTGAAGTCGCGGCGACGACGATTGAGGGCGTAGGAGACGATCGCGAACGCCATACCGAAGCCGGCTCCGATGAGAACCGCCGCTCCGACGAACACGAACGACGCCGGCTCGGTCGAGAAGAGGAACAGCACGAGGCCGAAGAACAGTCCGATCCAGGCACCGCTGAGGGCACCCGCGCCAGCCGCCTTGGCCCAGGTGAGCTTGCCCGTGACCCGCTCGACGGACTTCAGTCCGCTCCCCACGATCGAGACCTGCTTGACCGGGAACTCGGCCTTCGCCAGGTGGTCCACGACAGCCTGCGCCTCGAGGTAGGTCTCGTAGCTGCCGAGCACGTCCCCGCGGGGAAGGCTGGGAGAAACGGGTGAACGTCGGGCGAAGGGGCTGGGCATGGTCACCAAATCATTGTCCCATCGACCAGATATGGTTTTACCCGTGAGTGCCGCGAGAGTCTTCGTCGCCCGGCTCGCCGGGTGCTCCGTTTTCGACCCCGCTGGCGACAAGGTCGGGCGGGTGCGCGACGTCATCGTGGTGTACCGCAACGCGCAGCCACCCCGCGTCGTGGGGCTCGTGGTGGAGGTCCCGGGCAAGCGCCGTGTGTTCCTCTCCATCGGCCGCGTGACGAGCATCGGTTCCGGCCAGATCATCACCACCGGCATGATCAACCTCCGCCGCTTCGAGCAGCGCGGTGGAGAACTGCGCCTCATCGCCGAGATGCTCGGCCGTCGCATGAAATTCGTCGACGGTTCCGGAACCGCCATCGTCGAGGACATCTCGATCGAAGAGCGCGAACCCAGTGAATGGGAGATCACCGAGCTCTTCCTCCGTCGCCCGAAAACCAGCGCGTCACCGTTCGCGAAGGGCCAGACGACGTTCGCCAAGTGGTCGGAGGTGCGCGACACGACCGTCACCGGCGAATCGCAGTCCGCCACCCAGTTGCTCGCGACCTACGAAGAGCTGCTGCCGGCCGACCTCGCCAACGCCCTGCTCGACCTGCCTGAGCAGCGCATGATCGAGGTCGCGGAGGAACTCTCCGACGACCGCCTCGCCGACGCGCTCGAGGAGATGCCCGAGACCGACCAGGTCGGCATCCTCAACCAGCTCGGCGACGACCGGGCAGCGAACGTCCTCGACCAGATGCAGCCGGATGACGCGGCCGACCTCATCGCCCAGCTGAGCGACGAGCGCGGCGAGGTGCTCCTCGACCTCATGCAGCCCGAAGAGGCCGAAGACGTGCGCATGCTGCTCGCCTACGCGCCGGACACCGCCGGTGGGCTCATGACCACAGAGCCCATCATCGTCAGCGCCGACGCGACCGTCGCCGAGGGACTCGCGCTCATCCGGCGCCACGAGCTCGCCCCGGCCCTGGGTGCCGCGGTCTGCGTCACCCTTCCTCCGTACGAGCCGCCCACCGGCCGCTTCCTCGGCATGGTCCACTTCCAGCGCATGCTGCGCTACCCGCCGAACGAGCGTCTGGGTACGCTGCTCGACCGCAACCTCGAGCCCGTGCGCGCCGACGCGTCGGCGGCCGAGGTCTCGCGCATCCTCGCGAGCTACAACCTCGTGTCGGTCCCCGTCGTCGATGTGAACCAGCGACTCGTCGGAGTGGTCACCATCGACGACGTGCTCGACTACCTGCTGCCCGACGACTGGCGAAGTACCGACAACGATGAACCCGTGCTGCCGCCGCGGGCACGCGCGCGGCAGTACACCTCGACGGAGACCACCCCGATCGCCGTCGGGACCCCACCACCGAACCGCAGCCCGAGGAGGTCGAACAATGGCACGAGCTAACCGCCTCGAGAACCGGCTCGACTCCCCCAAGGGCCTGCGCACCGGCCTCGGCCGCTCGGGGCAGCGACAGAGCCGCGACCGCTTCGGCCGGTTCACCGAGGGCGTCGCCCGCGCGATGGGCACGCCATGGTTCCTGCTCGGGCTCACCGTGTTCTGCATCATCTGGGTGGTCTACAACTCGTACGTTCCCGTCGACTGGCGGTTCGACTCCGCCGCCCTCGGTTTCACGGCGCTCACGCTCATCCTGTCGCTGCAGGCGTCGTATGCTGCCCCGCTCATCCTGCTCGCCCAGAACCGGCAGGACGACCGCGACCGCGTGCAGTTCGAGCAGGACCGCCAACGCGCCGAGCGCAACCTCAACGACACCGAGTACCTCGCCCGTGAGGTCGTAGCCTTGCGGCTCGCGATGAAAGACGTGGCGAGCAAGGACTTCATCCGTGCCGAGCTCAGGTCGCTGCTCGCCGACCTCGACGAACAGCACGTCGAACAGCGCGCCGAGCAGCAGGCGGAGCAGCAGGCCGACCGCGCGGAACGCGACGCCCGCGAGCGAAGCACCGCGCGTGACTGACGGCAACCAGCCCCCAACCACCCCGCCGCCCGCAGGCCAGCCCGCCCGGGAGCAGCCCGCCGCACAGCAGCCCGCAGCGTCCCCCCTCAAGGACAGCGTCCTCACCGCCCTCACCAGGGTCATCGACCCGGAGATCCGCAAGCCGATCACCGAGCTCGACATGGTCGAATCGGTCGCGGTGGACGCGGCGGGGCGCGCCACCGTCGTCGTGCGCCTGACGATCGTCGGATGCCCGGCGTCAGACCGCATCGAGCGCGATGTGACGGATGCCGCGGCATCCGTCACCGGCATCACCGCAGCCGACGTGCGGCTCACCGTCATGACGCCCGAGCAGCGCGCGGCCCTCACCGACAAGCTCCGCGGCGGTCGCGAGAAGAGCATGCAGTTCGGCCCCTACTCGCTCACCACGATCTACGCGATCTCGAGCGGCAAGGGCGGCGTCGGCAAGTCGACGCTCACCGCCAACCTCGCGGTGTCGCTCGCCGCCCGAGGGCTGGCCGTCGGGCTGATCGACGCCGACGTGTTCGGGTTCTCTATCCCCGGCATCCTGGGCATCGCGAACGCGAAGCCGACCCAGATCGACGGCATGATCCTGCCGCCGGTCGCGCACGGCGTGAAGGTCATCTCGATCGGCATGTTCCTGCCCGAGACGACCGACGGCTCCGCGACCGCCGTGTCGTGGCGCGGCCCGATGCTGCACCGCACCATCCAGCAGTTCCTCACCGACGTCTACTTCGGCGACCTCGACGTGCTGCTCATCGACCTTCCCCCCGGCACCGGGGACGTCGCCATCTCACTCGGCCAGCTGCTGCCACAGGCCCAGGTCATCGTCGTCACGACCCCGCAACCAGCCGCCGCCGACGTCGCGGGGCGATCCGGCGCCGTTGCGCGCCAGACCGGCCAGCGCGTGATCGGCGTGATCGAGAACATGGCCGGACTGCCGCAGCCCGACGGAACGGTGCTCGAACTGTTCGGCTCGGGAGGCGGCGCCCTGGTGGCGAGGCAGCTCTCCATCGGGCATGAGGCCGTGCCGGTGCTGGCGTCGATTCCCCTCAGCGTCGCGTTGCGCGCGGGCGGCGATGGCGGGGTGCCCGTGGTGGTGTCCGACCCGATGGATGCCGCATCCATCGCCATCACCGCCGTCGCGGGTGGCCTCGGTCGACGCGGTCTCGTGGGCAGGCCCCTCGGCTTCAGCGTCCGCTGAGACGCACCGCGCCAACGCGAGCACCCCGAACGCGAGCACCCCGAACACGACGAAGCCGCGCACACCCATCGGGCGTGCGCGGCTTCTGCGTCGGGGGGAGGGGCGGCCTCAGCCGCGGGGGCCTAGTAGACCGGGCGGGTCGGGATCGCGCGGTAGCCGTCGCGGAGGGTCATCGAGATCGTGCCGGCGATGCTGGCGAGGCCAATGATGCTGAGAATGCTGAGGGTGATGATGGCGAACATGATTGACCTTTCTGACTCCGGGTGACAGGAACACTGTTTCGGGAGTGATGGATGATTGGTTCCATTCCACACCTCGTGAGCGTGAAGGACAATCGAATCTTTCTTGGCCCACGATGTAGTGTTCCTACATGGACGTGCGCCGACTCGAACTGCTCAGGGAGCTCTCCGAACGCGGCAGCATCACCGCCGTCGCACGGGCGACGCAGCGCACCGCGTCGGCCGTGTCGCAGCAGCTCAAGGTGCTCGAACGCGAGGCCGGAGTGCCGCTCACCGAGCGCTCGGGGCGCGGCGTCATCCTCACCGGAGCGGGCCGCGCCCTCGCACGGACCGCGACCGATGTCGCCGTCGCCCTCGAGCGCGCCGACGCCCTGTGGGAGAACTTCAAGCACGCACCCCAGGGCGAGGTGACGCTCACGACCTTCCCCACCGCCGGCCAGATGCTGCTCCCCGGCCTGCTCACCGTCGTCGACGAGCTGCCGGGCCTGACACTGATCTGCAGCGACCAGGATCCCCTGCTGCCCGACTTCGCCGACCTCACCCCGAACTTCGACATCGTGGTCGCCGACTCCCCCGGCACGCTGCCGTCGTGGCGGGAACGCGGCCTCGCCGTCGTGCCCCTGATGCAGGAGCCGATGGACGTCGGCCTCCCCGAGGGGCACCGGCTGGCGAAGAAGAACACCCTGCACGCGAGCGACCTGGTCGACGAGGTCTGGCTGGGCACGCCGGACGGATACCCGTACGACCGCATCCTGCGCGAGATCGAGGTGACCAACGGGTCGCCGGCCCGCATCGGGCAGCGGTTCCTCGACAACGGCATCATCGAGGCGCTGGTCGCGGCCGGGCACGGCATCGCGGTGCTGCCGCGCTACACGACGACGGTGGGCAACGGCCTCATCACGCGCCCGCTCAGCGGCATCAGGGCCACCCGCCAGATCTCGGCGCTACTGCGACCCGACCGCGCCGAGCGTCCCTCCGTGCGCCGGGTGGTCGACGAATTGCGCACCGAGGCACAGCGCGTGCAGGCCGAGCACGATGCGACGCCGTGACCGGCCGCTGGAGCCCCGAGAACCGCTCAGGTGGACTCGGTGTCGTACGGGGTCGGTTTCGCCTCCCGCAGCAGCCGCTGGCGCTTCGCGTATGCCGACTCGACGACGGGACGGGGCATGGATGCCGCCGCCGGCGTCACCTCCGGCTCGTCGAGCAACGCCTCCCGGATGATGCGGCGCGGGTCGTACTGGCGGGGGTCGAGTTTCTTCCAGTCCACCTCGTCGAACTCGGGACCCATCTCGTCGCGCATGCGATCCT
Organism: Marisediminicola senii; assembly: GCF_011057645.1. GTDB lineage: Bacteria > Actinomycetota > Actinomycetes > Actinomycetales > Microbacteriaceae > Marisediminicola > Marisediminicola senii. Next base: position 136,492 of record NZ_JAALGE010000002.1, read on the forward strand.
TGGCACCGTCGGCCATCGTGCGCACGGTCTTGACGAGCTTCGCGAGCTGGGCCGCGTAATGCGGGAGGCGGTCGGGTCCGAGCAGGAACACGGCGAGTATGCCCAGAATGAGAAGCTTGTCCATCGTGAGCCCGAACATGCAATCAGACTAATCCCGAAACCCCGAACGCCAGCCATACGCTGGAGCCAACCGAGGAGCAGCACAGTGTCTATCAATGAAACCAACTGGCGATATGCCGACGACTTCGTCACCGAGAGCGAGCACATCGCCGCCGCCAGGTCGCAGTCCGTCGAGCTCGGCATCGACGCGGTCTCCCCCGCGGTCGGCGCGCAGATCGCCGTCGTGGCTGCAGCGACCGACGCGACGAGCATCATCGAGATCGGCACCGGCGTGGGTGTGAGCGGGTTGTGGATGCTCACCGGCGCGGTGCGGGCGCACCTGACATCCATCGATATCGAGGCCGAGCACCAGCTCGAGGCACGCAAGCGGTTCACCGAGGCGGGCATCGCCGCAAACCGCATCAGGCTGATCACCGGTCGCGCGCTCGACGTGCTTCCGCGCATGAACGAGCGCTCGTACGACATCGTGCTGGTCGACGCCGACGCCGGGAAGGTCATCGAGTACGTCGAGCACGGCCTGCGGCTGGTGCGAGCCGGTGGCACCGTGCTGGTGACCCACGCCCTGTGGAAGGGACGGGTCGCCGACCCGGTGCAGCGCGATGACACGACGGTCGGATACCGCACCCTCCTCAAGGAGATCGCGGGATCCGACGCCGTGATCAGCGCGCTGTCACCGGTCGGCGACGGCCTGCTGCAGCTCACCAAGCGCGGTGACTGAACGCACGGCCGAAGGGCCCGGCAGCAGTCGATCCTGCCGGTAGTGCTGGGCCTGCCATGGGTTCTGGCCTGCCGGTGGTGCTGGGAAGAAGGCGATGCTTGCCGAAGCAGCGGCTTCTGTGGTGCTGCTGTTAAGAGGCGGCAGCGACGACCCCGGCGAGAGCGTCGTGCAGCTCTTTCGCCTCGGCGTCGTTGACGGAGACGACGAGTCGTCCCCCACCTTCGAGCGGAACACGCACGATGATGAGGCGTCCCTCCTTAACAGCCTCCATTGGTCCGTCTCCGGTCCTCGGCTTCATGGCTGCCATGATGGATCCCCTTTCGTGGAATTACATCCATTATCCTGCATATTTGCGCGATGTGAAAACGAGTGTCTTTCACACGTATTGCAGTTGCAACCGATTCGTCACGATGCGGGGGCGGCGGAGAGCCAGTCCCGCAGTCCGCGTTCGCACTCGGTGATCTGCTCGACGGCGACCCGCTCGTCATCGGCGTGCGCCTTGAGCGGGTCTCCCGGCCCGTAGTTCACGGCGGGGGTTCCGAGGGCGGAGAAGCGCGCGACATCCGTCCAGCCGTACTTCGGCTTGGCGTCGGCCCCGACGGCGGCGAGGAACTCCTGCGCGAGCGGGTCGGTAAGGCCGGGGCGCGCACCTTCGGCCAGGTCGACCAGGTCGACCTGGAACCCCGCGAACACCTCGCGTACGTGCGCCTCGGCCTCGGCCCCCGAGCGGCTCGGCGCGAACCGGTAGTTGACGTGCACCATGCACTCGTCGGGAATGACGTTGCCCGCCACTCCCCCGGTGATGCCGACCGCGTTGAGCCCCTCGCGGTAGACCAGGCCGTCGACGTCGACGTCGCGGGGCTCGTAGGCGGCAAGCGCCGCAAGGATGGGCGCCGCGTCGTGGATCGCGTTGTGGCCGACCCAGGCGCGGGCGGAGTGGGCGCGCTGGCCGAACGTGCGCACCTCGACGCGCAGGTTGCCGTTGCAACCGCCCTCGACCTGGGAGCCCGTCGGCTCGCCGAGGATGGCGAAGTCGCCGGCGAGCAGGTCGGGGCGGTTTCTCGCGAGGCGCGCCAGGCCGTTCTGAGCCTCGGACACCTCCTCGTGGTCGTACCAGATCCAGGTCACGTCGACGGTCGGCGCGGTGAGCTCGACGGCGAGCTTGAGCTGCACGGCGACGCCCGCCTTCATGTCGACGGTGCCGCGGCCCCACAGGTATTCGACGCCGTCGATGGTCTCGAACCGGGTGGGCAGGTTGTCGTTCAGCGGCACGGTGTCGATGTGCCCGGCGATCACGACACGCTTCGCCCTGCCCAGGGTGGTACTCGCCACGATGGCGTCGCCGTCGCGCAGCACGGTGAGGTGCTCCGCCCCCTCGAGGCTCAGCATGATCGCGTCGGCGATGGTGCCCTCGTTGCCGGACACCGACTCGATGTCGCAGAGCTGCTGGGTCAGGGCGATCGATGAGGCGCTGAGGTCGAGCACGGGAACGGGCAGGGTCTGGTCGGCTATGGGCATCATGCGAGTTTATCGCCGACCCGCACTGGGTAGCCTTGAGCCATGACGGAACGCGCTGCCTGGGGCTTTGGACTCATCACCACTTCGACCGACGGCACGGTGCTCGACACCTGGTTCCCGTCGCCGGCGCTCGGCTCAGTGCCGGCCGGCCGGGAGCGCCACATCGTGCCGTCCGAGCTCGAACCGTTCGTCGGCGACGACCCGAAGCGCGGCGTGCGCGTCGACTTCATCACCGTCGAGATCGATCTGGATGCCGCTCCCGCGTCGACCCCGGACGCCTACCTGCGACTGCACCTGCTGAGCCACCTGCTCGTGCAGCCCAACAGCATCGCGCTCGACGGCATCTTCGGGCACCTGCCCGTCGTCGCCTGGACGACCGCGGGGCCGATGCATCCATCGGACTTCGCCAGCGCCCGCCCCCGGCTGCAGCGCGAGGGCATCTCGATCACCGGCCTCGACAAGTTCCCGCGCCTGCTCGACTACGTGACCCCGGAGCGCGTGCGCATCGCCGACGCCTCCAGGGTGCGCCTCGGCGCCTACCTGTCGCCCGGCACCACGGTGATGCACGAGGGATTCGTCAACTTCAACGCGGGGACCCTGGGCGCATCGATGGTCGAGGGCCGCATCTCGCAGGGCGTCGTGGTCGGCGACGGCTCCGACATCGGCGGCGGAGCGTCGATCATGGGGACGCTGAGCGGCGGCGGCACCCAGCGCGTGTCGGTGGGCGCGCGCGCCCTGCTCGGCGCGAACTCCGGCATCGGCATCTCGATCGGCGACGACAGCGTCGTCGAGGCAGGGCTCTACGTCACGGCGGGAACCAAGGTGTCGGTGATCGGCGCCGCCGCGGACGGCGCCCAATCGGTCAAGGCCGTGCAGCTCAGCGGCGTGCCCGGGTTGCTGTTCCGCCGCAACTCCGCCACCGGCGCCGTCGAGGCGCTGTCCCGCTCTGGCCGGGGCGTGCAGCTGAACACGGCGCTGCACGCGTAGGTACGGCTAGCGGGTCGGCCACTCCCTGGCCGGCTCGCCGATGTAGAGCTGCTGCGGGCGACCGATCTTCGTCGCGCCGTCCTGGGTCATCTCGCGCCAGTGCGCGATCCAGCCGGGCAGGCGCCCGATCGCGAACAGCACGGTGAACATGCGCGACGGGAAGCCCATCGCCTTGTAGATGACGCCGGTGTAGAAATCGACGTTCGGGTACAGGCGGCGTTCCATGAAGTAGTCGTCGGCGAGCGCGACGGCTTCGAGCTCCTTGGCGATGTCGAGAAGGTCGTCCTGCACGCCGAGGGCGGCGAGTACCTCGTCGGCGCTCTCCTTGACGAGCTTGGCGCGGGGGTCGAAGTTCTTGTAGACACGGTGCCCGAAGCCCATCAGCTTGACGCCCTGCTCCTTGTTCTTGACGCGCTGCACGAACTTGTCGACGCCTTCGCCCGACTCCTTGATGCCCGCGAGCATGGTGAGCACGGCCTCGTTGGCTCCACCGTGCAGCGGGCCGTAGAGGGCGTTGATGCCGGCGCTGATCGACGAGAACATGTTGGCCTGCGTCGAGCCGACGAGGCGGACGGTCGACGTGGATGCGTTCTGCTCGTGGTCCTCGTGCAGGATGAGCAGCCGGTCGAGCGCCTTGGAGACGACGGGGTTGACCTCGTATGGCTCGGCCATGACCCCGAAGTTGAGCTTGAGGAAGTTGTCGACGAAGCTCAGCGAGTTGTCGGGGTAGAGGAACGCCTGGCCGAGGCTCTTCTTGTGCGCGTATGCGGCGATGACCGGGAGCTTCGCGAGCATGCGGATCGTGGTGATTTCCACCTGCTCGGGGTCGTGCACGTCGAGGGAGTCCTCGTGGTAGGTCGACAGGGCGGAGACGGCGCTGGACAGCATCGACATCGGGTGCGCACTGTGCGGGAGGGCGTCGAAGAACCTCTTGAGGTCTTCGTGCAGCAGGGTGTGGCGGCGGATCTTCTCGTCGAACTCGCCGAGCTGGTCGGCGGTCGGCACGTCACCGTAGATGAGGAGGTATGCGGTCTCGAGGTAGGTCGAGTTCTTGGCGACGTCTTCGATGGCGTAGCCGCGGTAGCGCAGGATGCCCTTGTCGCCGTCGATGTAGGTGATCGCACTCTTCGTCGACGCGGTATTCACGAAGCCCTGGTCGAGGGTCGTGTATCCCGTCTGCTTGGTCAGCGTGGAGATGTCGATACTCGACGCCCCGTCTGTGCTGCGGAGGATGGGGAACTCGGCGGACCCACCGGGATAGGTGAGTGTGGCCTTGTCGTCGGGTGTCGTGGCGTCATCGTTCACGCGTACAGCCTAAATGGCAGTCGCGCCCAGCCGTGACATCCGGCGGTTCACCGCCGATGTCGCGCGAACCCGGCCGCCAAGTCAGGCGAACGAGGCCGCGCGGAGGCGCTTCGCGGCCTCGCCGACCCGCTCGTCGGTGGCGGTGACCGCCAGCCGGACGTGGCGCTCCCCCGCCGGCCCGTAGAACGACCCGGGGGCCGCGAGGATGCCGAGGTCCGCGAGCGCGGTGATGGTGCTCCAGCTGTCGTCGCCCCTGGTGACCCAGAGGTAGAGTCCCGCCTCGCTGTGGTCGATGCGGAACCCGGCCGCGAGGAGCGCGTCGTGCAGTACCGTGCGGCGCGCGCGGTAGCGGTCTCGCTGCTGCGTCACGTGCTCGTCGTCGCCGAGGGCGACCAGCATCGCCGCCTGCACGGGATCGGGGGTGATGAGCCCGAGGTGCTTGCGGATCGCCACGAGGCCACTGACGGTGTCGCGGCATCCAGCGATGAAGCCGGCGCGGTACCCGGCCAGATTGGACTGCTTGCTGAGGGAGTACACCGCGAGCACGCCGGAGGTGTCGCCGCCCGTGACCGCGGGATCGAGGATGCTGGGAGTCGGGCTGCCCGCCCACGGGGCGTCCCAGGCGAGCTCCGCGTAGCACTCGTCGCCCGCGATGACGGCGCCGAGCTCGCGCGCCCGGTCGACCGCGGCGCGCAACTCATCGACGCCGAGCACGCGTCCGTCGGGATTGCCGGGACTGTTGACCCAGACCAGGCGGGTGTTCTCCGGCCACTCGGCAGGGTCGTCGCTCGCGACGACGGTCGCGCCGACCAGGGCAGCCCCGATCGCGTAGGTCGGGTATGCGGTGCGCGGCACCACGACGACGTCGCCCGCGCCGATACCGAGCCAGAGCGGCAGGCCGGCGACGAGCTCCTTCGAGCCGATCGTGGGCATCACCTGGTCGACGGTGAGGCCGGCGACGCCGCGACGGCGGTCGAACCAGTGCGCGATGGCCTCGCGCAGTGGAACGGAGCCGATGACCTGCGGGTAGGAGTGCGCATCGGTCGCCGCCGAGAGGGCGTCACGGATGAGCGCGGGCGTCGGGTCTACCGGCGATCCGACGGAGAGGTCGACGATGCCGTCAGGGTGCGCGCGTGCCCGCTTCGCGAAGGGAACGAGGGCGTCCCACGGAAAGTCGGGAAGGGAGAGCGTCACACCGAGTGTTCGGCGCCGACGGTCTGCGGGGGAAGGGCCTCGATGATCGGGTGGTCCTTGTGGATGACCCCGACCTTCGCGGCGCCGCCCGGGGAGCCGACCTCGTCGAAGAACTCGACGTTGGCCTTGTAATACTCGGCCCACTGGTCGGGCACGTCGTCTTCGTAGTAGATGGCCTCGACGGGGCACACGGGCTCGCACGCGCCGCAGTCGACGCACTCGTCGGGGTGGATGTAGAGCATCCGGTCACCCTCGTAGATGCAGTCGACGGGGCATTCGTCGATGCACGCCCGATCCTTGAGATCGACACACGGAAGAGCGATGACGTAGGTCACGGTGCGGTGGTTCCCTTCGATGCAGACGAAGTCTTCATCGTACCCTCCGCTGGCTGGACGGCTTTCGGCCACGCCAGCGCGAGGAACGCGATGCCGACCGACCCGTACAGCCAGACGTAGCCGAGGGTCGACTGCGGAATGAGCACCGATCCGCCCGCGCTCTCGAGCGAGAGGATGCCGACGGCGGCGAGCAGCCCGACCGTCGCCGCGCCCGGCAGTAGGCGCCCGTCGGTGAGCACGCGCAGCCCGACGACGAGGGCGGCGACGGTGAACAGCGCACCGATGACGCCGAGAGGCACCGCGACGCCGAGGTCGACGCGCACCTGGTGTACGACGGTTCCGAGCGCGCCGATGGCGAGGCCGGCGACGAGCGAGAGTGCGATGGCGACTGCCGCGGAGCCCGGGCCCGGTGGTGGTGGGGTGGATGCCGCATCCATCGTCTCGTCGATGAGCCGGAACCTCTCGACGCTCGCAATCGGCGCGACCTGGCCACCGGACATGACCATCGTGTCGCCGTCGACGGTCAGCTGGCTGCGGTGGGCGCGCAGGGCGAGGATCTTGCGGTCGAGCACCGGGGTCACGTCGACCTCGTACTCGACGAGGTCCACGCCGGGACGGTCGACGCCATCGGGGCTCTCGTAGCCGCCAGAGCCGTCTGGGCCGCCGAGGTCGTCGGGTTCGATGGCGAAGAACGGCACGTCCATGACGCGCGCGGCCGTTCGGGCGGCATTGTGGGCCGCGATGTGGTCGGGGTGGCCGTAGCCGCCGTAGGCGTTGTAGCTCACGACGGCGGTCGCGCCGGTCGCGGCGATGACGGTGGCGACATCGGCGGCGACCTCCCCGCTGTCGGCCGCGGCGAGCGAGTCGGCCTGGAGCGACGGCGGTGCCTCGGCGCCGTACTCGCCCCACACCATTCCGGAGTCGCGGTAGCGGCGGGGCTCGCGGCCCGCCATGCGCGCACTCGGCTCGCCGAGGAAGCGGTGGTCTGTCACGCCGAGCGCCCGCATGGCGGCGGCGAGCTCGACCTCGCGGTGCGCGGCGAGGGCATCTTGCCGCTCGACGAGGTGCTGCAGGTCGGCCGGGACGACCTCGCCGCATTCCCCGCGCGTGCAGGTGAGCACCGTCACGCCGGAGCGCTCGTCGACCAGTGTCGCGATGGTCCCGCCCGACGAGATGGTCTCGTCGTCGGGGTGCGCGTGCACGAACAGGACGTGCCCGGATGCCGGGAGGTTCTCGGCCCTCCGTGGGCTCTCAGTGGACAGGACGCACGCCCGGGCCTAGAGTCGGCGTTTGTAAGGTTAGGCTAACCATAGTTCAACTCCTGAAAGACGCCGGTGCTCGCAAACTTCCTGATCGGCCTCCGCGAAGGCCTCGAGGCCGCGCTGGTGGTCGGCGTACTGATCGCGTACGTGAGGCGAATCGGCCGTCACGACGTCATCCAGCGTATCTGGCTCGGTGTCGGCCTCGCTGTCGCGGTGTCGCTCAGCCTCGGCGCGGTACTCACCTTCGGCGCGTACGGCCTGAGCTTCGAGGCGCAGGAGCTGATCGGCGGGGCACTGTCGCTGGTCGCTGCCGCGTTCGTGACCTGGATGATCTTCTGGATGCTGCGCACGGCGCGGGACCTGAGCGGCCAGCTCCGATCGCACGTGAACCGCCACCTGGACGGCAGCGGATGGGGACTCGTCCTCGTGGCGTTCTTCGCCGTCGGCCGCGAGGGAATCGAAACTGCACTCTTCATCTGGGCGGCCGTGCAGGCCACCGGGGAGACGACGTTCCCGCTGCTGGGGGCGGCGGGCGGCATCGGCGTCGCCGTGGTGCTCGGCTACCTGATCTATCGCGGGACGCTCCGCATCGACCTCACGCGCTTCTTCACCTGGACGGGCGCGTTCCTCATCGTGGTCGCGGCCGGCGTGGTCTCCTACGGCGTCCACGACCTGCAGGAGGCCGGCGTGCTGCCGGGGCTGCGCGCCCTCGCGTTCGACGTCAGCGGCATCATCCCGCCGTCGAGCTGGTACGGCACGCTGCTCAAGGGCACCGTCAACTTCTCGCCGGCGACGACGTGGCTCGAAGCCATCGCGTGGGCCTGCTACGTCGTGCCCGTGCTGACGGTGTTCATCGTGACCGCGCGGCGGCAGCGTGCACGACCGCGCACGGCGGCGCCTGCGGGGGCTGCCGTCGCGGACACCGCTGCCGCGGCATCCACCCCACCATCCAGCACTGCGGATCGCGCAGCAGCGCCAGCACAGGGAGCATCCTCATGACCGCACCGACTATACGATTCGGCCTTTCCGCCCTGACGGCGATCGCGGTCGCCGTCGCGCTCGCCGGATGCGTCGCAAACAGCCAGCGGGCGGATGCTGCGGCACTCTCGGTCGAGAGCACAGCCGACGACTGCGTCCTCTCCTCCACGAGCGCACCCAGCGGAACCGTCGCATTCGACGTCACCAACAGCACGGACATCGCCACCGAGTTCTACCTGCTCGCCGACGACGGCCTGCGCATCGTCGGCGAGGTGGAGAACATCGCACCGGGCGCCCCCCGCACCCTCACCCTCGCGTTGCAGCCCGGGGAGTACTTCACCGTGTGCAAGCCGGGCATGATCGGTGACGGCGTCGGTCGTGCCGCATTCACGGTCACCGATTCCGGCTCCACCGTCGAACCGACCGGTGACGAGGCCCAGCGACTGGACGCCGCAGCAGCCAACTACGTCGCCTACGTCAAGGACCAGGTCGCGCAGCTCGTGCCGGCCACCCGGGCCTTCCTCGACGCATACCGCGCCGGCGACGACGACACAGCGCGGTCGCTCTACGCCACGTCGCGGGCCTACTACGAACGCATCGAACCGGTTGCCGAGTCGTTCGGCGACCTCGACCCGTCGATCGACTTCCGCGAGGCGGACGTCGCCGAGGGCGACGAGTGGACCGGCTGGCACCGCATCGAGAAGGACCTGTGGCCGCCGGCGGATTCCGGGTACGTGGCCCTCACCGCCGACGAGCGTTCCTACTTTTCCGACCTGCTGACCACCGACACGCAGGCGCTCTTCGATGCCGTGTACGCCACGGACTACTCGGTGACCATCGACGCGATCAGCAACGGCGCCATCGGACTGCTCGACGAGGTCGCCTCCGGCAAGATCACCGGAGAAGAGGAGATCTGGTCGCACACCGACCTCTGGGACTTCCAGGGCAACCTCGAGGGCGCGCGCGTCGCCTACGAGGGTGTCAGGGACATCGTCGAGCCGGGCGACCCCGAACTCGTCGGGACCCTCGACGCGGAGTTCGCGGAGCTCGAGGCGCAGCTGGCCACGTTCGGCAGCCTCGAGTCGGGATTCACCTACTACGACGACCTGACGACGGACCAGGTGAAGGGGCTCGCGGACGGCGTCAACGCGCTCGCGGAACCCCTCTCCCGGCTGACCGCCGCACTGGTGGACTGATGGCTGCGGACGAGGCACCCGGCGCAGAACGTCTCACCGCGACACCGTCGGCGAACGAGCAGCCCGGGCTTTCCCGTCGCCGTCTGCTCGGGCTCGTCGGCGCCGGTGCGGTGGGCGCGGGGGTCGGCATCGCCGCGGACCGGGCCGTGCTCGCTGCGGGTGCGGCGATGACGTCGGGGGCGGCATCCAGTTACCCGTTCTACGGAACGCACCAGTCGGGCATCGTCACCGCGGCCCAGGACCGCCTGCACTTCGCGAGCTTCGACGTGGGAGACATTAGCCGCGACGAGCTCATCTACCTGCTCAGGGACTGGACCGTCGCCGCAGCCCAACTGACGCGCGGCCTCGATGCCGGGGACGGAGGCGCGGTCGGCGGCGCATACGACGCACCACCCTCTGACACGGGCGAGGCCATCGGACTGCCTCCCGCGGGGCTGACGATCACGGTCGGCTTCGGGCCCGGCCTGTTCCAGTCGGCGGACGGGCGGGACCGCTTCGGCCTGGCATCCCGTCGCCCGGAGGAGCTGATCGATCTGCCGCACTTCTCCGGGGACGCGCTGGTCGAGTCGCAGACCGGCGGGGATCTCTGCATTCAGGCCTGTAGCGACGACCCCCAGGTCGCCGTGCACGCGGTTCGCAACCTGTCTCGAATCGCTTTCGGTCGCGCATCCATCCGCTGGTCGCAGCTGGGATTCGGGCGCACGTCGTCGACGACCCGTGGGCAGGTGACCTCGCGCAACCTGTTCGGGTTCAAGGATGGAACGGCCAATGTGAAGGCCGAGGACACCGCGCTCGTGAACGACCACGTGTGGGCATCGGCCGCACAGTCGCAGCCCTGGATGGCCGGTGGCTCGTTTCTGGTCGCCCGCAAGATCCGCATGACCATCGAAACCTGGGACCGCGCGTCCCTCCGCGAGCAGGAAAGGGTCATCGGCCGCACGAAGGGCGATGGGGCGCCACTCACCGGCGGTGACGAATTCGCGGGACTCGACCTTGACCGCACCACCGGAGACGGGATACCGCTCATCGACGAGGCCGCGCACGTTCGACTCGCGCACCCCGACAGCACGGGAGGAGCAGTGCTGTTGCGCCGGGGATACAACTTCGTCGACGGCAACGACGACCTCGGGCGGCTCAGCGCCGGACTGTTCTTCCTCTGCTACCAGAGCGACCCGCGAACCCAGTTCGTACCGGTGCAGGCGAACCTCGCGGCGAATGACGCGATGAACGAATATGTGCGGCACATCGGGTCGGCGATCTTCGCCGTGCCGCCCGGCGCCTCGGAGGGCAGCTACCTGGGCGCTCCGCTGTTCGCGTGATGCCCCGACGCGGCTTCGTGGATGCTGCGGCTCAGGCCGCGGGGGTCACGACGTAGGTCGCGGTGACGACGTCGTCGGAGCCCGTGGTGACGGTGAGGATCACGGTGTACCGGTCGGAGGTGAAGGTGCCGAATCCGCTGGTCTCGTCGGCGTTCACCGCCGAGCCCTCGAACCCCGCCCCTTCGAGCGCGGTCTGCGCTGCGGCGAATTCGCCGGCGTTCGCCAGGGTTGTGCGCACGACCCAGCCGGTCGCGTCCGTCCCGGCCCCGCCGCCCGCGACGGTGCCGGTGAGCGGCACGGCGTCGGTCGGGAAGCCGTTCGGTACGTTGCCGTCGGTGGAGACGCCCGCGCCGCCGAGTACGTCGGTGACGGCGTCATCCACCCCGCCCCGCACCTCGTCGACGACACCGCCGACCACGTTGTCTGCCACGCTGCACCCGGCGAGGGTCGTCATTCCGCCGAGGAGCAGCGCCGCGGACAGCGCCATCCGGACCCTTCGGGTCATGCGTTCTGCTTCTTGAGGCGGGAGGTCGACCGCGCCCGGGCGTTGGCATCGAGCTCGACCTTGCGGATGCGCACCACCTCGGGGGTGACCTCGACGCATTCGTCGTCGCGCGCGAACTCGAGGCACTCCTCGAGCGTGAGACGACGCGATGGCGTCATGCGCTCGAAGGTGTCGGAGGTCGACTGGCGCATGTTGGTGAGCTGCTTCTCCTTGGTGATGTTGACGTCCATGTCGTCTGCGCGTGAGTTCTCGCCGACGACCATGCCCTCGTAGACCTCCTGGGTGGGCTCGACGAAGAACGTCATGCGCTCCTGGAGGTTGACGATCGCGAACGGGGTGACAACGCCGGAGCGGTCGGCGACGATGGACCCGTTGGTGCGGGTGACGATCTCGCCGGCCCAGGGCTCGTAGCCGTGCGAGATCGCGTTGGCGATACCGGTGCCCTTGGTGATGGTGAGGAATTCGGTGCGGAAGCCGATGAGGCCACGCGACGGCACGAGGAACTCCATGCGCACCCAGCCGGTGCCGTGGTTGCTCATGTTCTCCATGCGACCCTTGCGGGCGGCCAGCAGCTGCGTGATCGCGCCGAGGTACTCCTCGGGGGCGTCGGTGGTGAGCTGCTCGAACGGCTCGTGCACCTTGCCGTCGACGCGCTTGGTGACCACCTGGGGCTTGCCGACGGTCAGCTCGTAGCCCTCGCGACGCATCTGCTCGACGAGGATGGCGAGGGCAAGCTCGCCACGGCCCTGGATCTCCCACGCGGCGGGGTTGCCGATGTCGACGAGCTTGATCGAGACGTTACCGATCAGCTCGCGGTCGAGGCGGTCCTTGACCATGCGCGCGGTGAGCTTGTGGCCCTTGACCTTGCCGACGAGCGGCGAGGTGTTGGTTCCGATGGTCATCGAGATGGCCGGGTCGTCGACCGTGATCGTCGGCAGCGGCCGAACGTCTTCTGGGTCGGCGAGGGTCTCACCGATGGTGATGTCCTCGATGCCAGCGACGGCGACGATGTCGCCGGGGCCCGCGGATTCGGTCGGAAAGCGGGTCAGCGCCTTGGTCTTGAGCAGCTCGGTGATCTTGACGGTCTGCACGCTGCCGTCGTGGCGGACCCATGCGACCTGCTGGCCCTTGCGGATCTCGCCGTGGAAGACACGGAGCAGGGCGAGGCGGCCGAGGAACGGCGAGGCGTCGAGGTTGGTGACGTGGGCCTGCAGGGGGTGCTCATCGTCGTAGACGGGGGCGGGCACATGGGTGAGGATCGCGTCGAACAGCGGCTCGAGGTCGTCGTTGTCCGGCAGGGTGCCGTTCTCGGGCTTGTTGTCGCTCGCGGCACCATTGCGGCCGGAGGCGTAGACGACGGGAACGTCGAGCACGGCGTCGAGGTCGAGGTCGGGCATATCGTCTGCCATGTCGCTGGCGAGGCCGAGGAGGAGGTCCTGGCTCTCGGCGACGACCTCGTCGATGCGCGCGTCGGGACGGTCGGTCTTGTTGACCAGCAGGATGACGGGCAGCTTGGCTTCGAGTGCCTTGCGCAGCACGAAGCGGGTCTGCGGAAGCGGGCCCTCACTGGCGTCGACGAGGAGCACGACACCGTCGACCATGGACAGGCCGCGTTCGACCTCTCCGCCGAAGTCGGCGTGGCCGGGGGTGTCGATCACGTTGATGGTGATCGGTCCGCCTGCGCCGTGCTCCGAGGCGTGCTTGCCGTTGTAGGAGATCGCGGTGTTCTTCGCGAGGATCGTGATGCCCTTTTCGCGCTCGAGGTCGTTCGAGTCCATCATGCGGTCTTCGCCCTCGAAGTGGGCGTCGAAGGAGTTGGTCTGCTTCAGCATCGCGTCGACGAGGGTGGTCTTGCCGTGGTCGACGTGGGCGACGATAGCGACGTTGCGCAGGTCTTTGCGGGTGGCAATGGCCATTGTGTTTGTGTCCTTGGTTACTGGGCACCGTCTCGGGCGTCTGGCAGCCTCGATCGGATGATGCGCGAGGAGGCATGACCAACACCCAGCGGGCGCTGGAGTGGGAGTCTCTGGGATCCGCAGGATCACGTCGGTGGTGCCCTGCGCCCGCCAGTCTACCGCGCCGCGCCTGATACGGGGTTCGCCCCCCGTTTCCGGGGGGCGAACTCGGGTGCCTCGGCCATGGATCGGCCGGTGCGGGGCGACGGTCGACTGGCGTCGCCTGACCGTCGTGCGGTCAGCGGCCGAACTCGAAGTGCGCGCCGGGGATGGCCTCGAGAAGGGTGCGGGTGTATTCCTCCCGCGGGTTGTCGAAGACCTCGTCGGTGGTGGCCCGCTCGACGATCTTGCCGCTCTGCATCACGCACACGGTGTCGGCGATGAGCCTGACCACCGCGAGGTCGTGCGTAATAAAGAGGTACGTGAGCTCGAGCTCGGCCTGCAGGTCGGTGAGCAGTTCGAGCACCTGGCCCTGCACGAGCACGTCGAGTGCGGAGACCGCCTCGTCGAGCACGAGCACGTCGGGCTTGAGGGCGAGTGCCCTGGCGATGGCGATGCGCTGCCGCTGGCCACCCGAGAGTTCGTTCGGGTAGCGGTTGACGGTGGATGCCGGCAGCGCGACTTGCTCGAGGAGCTCGTACACGCGTGCCGAGCGGGACTTCTTGTCGCCGATCCCGTGGGCCCTGAGCGGCTCGGAGATCGTGTTGCCGACGCTGTAGACCGGGTCGAGCGATCCGTACGGGTCCTGGAACACGGGCTGCACGCGGCGGCGGAACTTGAGCAGGTCGGCGCCCTTGAGCTTCGCGACATCCTGCCCATCGAAGCGGATCGACCCCGACGTGATGGTCTCGAGCTGCAGCATGAGCTTGGCGACGGTGGACTTGCCGGAGCCGGACTCCCCCACGATCGCGGTCGTCGTGCCGCGCGGCATGGTGAACGAGACGCCGTCGACTGCCTTGAGCTCGTCGGTCTTGAATCCACCGCGGCGGATCCGGTAGATCTTGGTGATGTCGTCGACGGTCACCAGGTTCTCGCTGGGGCCGCTGTCGCGCGCGTCGGCCTTGGCCATCATGCGGTCGTCGACCGAGCCGATCGACGCGATGTCGAGCTTCCTGGTGCTCTCGGGACGGCGGGCGGACTGGATGCGCCGGGAGGCAAGGTTCGGGGCCGCCGCCACCAGCTTCTGCGTGTAGGGGTGCAGCGGGTTGGCGAGGATGTCCACCGAACGGCCGGACTCCACGACCTTGCCCTTGTACATGACGACCAGCTGGTCGGCGCGCTCGACGGCGAGGCCGAGGTCGTGGGTGATGAACAGCACCGAGGTGCCGTAGTCACGCGTGAGGGTCTCGATGTGGTCGAGGATCTTGCGCTGCACCGTCACGTCGAGCGCCGAGGTGGGCTCGTCTGCGATCAGCAGCTTGGGGCGCGACGACAGGCCGATGCCGATGAGCACGCGCTGGCGCATGCCCCCGGAGAACTGGTGCGGATACTGCTTGAGGCGCACCTCGGCGTCGGCGAGACCGGCCTGCTGCAGCACCTCGATGGTGCGCGCACGCGCGGCCTTACCCTTGGCGACACCGTTGGCCCTGATCGCCTCCTCGACCTGGAAACCGATGTTCCACACCGGGTTGAGGTTCGACATCGGGTCCTGTGGCACGTAGCCGATCAGGTTGCCGCGCACGGCCTGCATCTCCTTGGGCGCGAGCGTCGTGAGGTCGCGTCCCTCGAAGAGGATCTGGCCGCCGGTGACCTTGCCTGCACCGGGCAGCAGGTCGATGATGGCCTGCGCGGTCGTCGACTTGCCGGAACCGGACTCCCCCACGATGGCGAGGGTCTGGCCGGCCTCGAGGCGCATGCTGACGCCCTCGACGGCCGGAATGAAACCGCGCTGGGTCTTGAATCCGACCTCGAGGTTCTTGATCTCGAGGAGCGGTGCGGCCGCTGCGCGGTCGCTGGAGCTCTGCGGGGAGGTCATTGCCTGGTTTCCAATCATCGGCGGGCCCGCGCCTTCGGGTCGAGCGCGTCGCGCACGACGTCGCCCAGCATGAGGAATGACAGCACGGTGAGGGACAGCGCCGCGGCCGGGTAGAACAGCACCATCGGCGCCGTCTGCACCGATGTGCGGGCCTGCCCGATGTCGTTGCCCCACGACATGATGTTCGGCGGCAGCCCGATTCCGAGGAACGACAGCGTCGCCTCGGCGACGATGAACGAT
Organism: Marisediminicola senii; assembly: GCF_011057645.1. Taxonomy (GTDB): domain Bacteria; phylum Actinomycetota; class Actinomycetes; order Actinomycetales; family Microbacteriaceae; genus Marisediminicola; species Marisediminicola senii. The sequence goes on from NZ_JAALGE010000002.1 coordinate 152,099, forward strand.
CCGAGCGACGTCGTGGCGACGACGATGACCGGGGCGATGGCGTTGGGGAGCACGTGCCGGATGAGGATGCGGAACCGAGACACCCCGAGCGCGGTGGACGCCGTCACGTAGTCGGCGCTGCGGGCGGAGAGAACGGCGCCGCGCATGATGCGGGCGATCTGCGGCCACGCGAAGATCGCGAGTACCAGCGCGATGACGACGGGGGTGCGCTCCGGCAGCACGGAGATGAGCACGATGGCACCGAGCACGGTGGGGATGGCGAAGAAGATGTCGCCGACGCGCGAGACTACCGCGTCGAGGAATCCGCCGTAGTAGCCGGCCAGGGCGCCGATGACGATGCCGAACGCCGTGACGAGCGCGGTGGCGAGCAGCCCGACCACGAGGGAGGCCTGCGCACCGAATATCACGCGCGCGAACACGTCGCAGCCCTGGCGGGTGAAGCCGAATGGATGCCCCGCTTCTGGCCCGCCGTTGCTGTTGGGCAGCAGGCACCCCGAGTTCGGGGCCTCTGCGGTGAACAGCCGGGGGAACACGGCGACGAGCACGATGACGAAGATCAGCGAGAGGGCGATCCAGAACATCGGCCGGGTGCGCATGGCATCCCACGCGTCGGCCCACGTGCTGCGCGCCTTATCGGTCTCGTCGAGGCTGTCGACGACGTGCACCGGGGTTGCCGACGCGTCGGCGACGAAGTGCTGCGAGGTCTCTGGCAGGTTATTTGACATAGCGGATCCTGGGGTCGAGCGTCGCGTAGAGCAGGTCTACGAGCAGGTTGGCGAGCATATAGATGATCACCATCACGGCGACGAAGGAGACCACGGTCGGCCCCTCGCCCAGGGTGATGGCACGGAACACGGTGCCACCCACCCCGTTGATGTTGAAGATTCCCTCGGTGACGATGGCGCCGACCATGAGCGAACCGATGTCGACACCGAGGAAGGTGACGACCGGGATGAGCGAGTTGCGCAGCACGTGCACGGTGACGACACGCGGCCGGGACAGGCCCTTGGCCGTCGCGGTGCGCACGAAGTCGGCGCCGACGTTGTCGGCGACGCTCGCCCTGGTGAGCCTGACGATGTAGGCGAACGACACCGAGGCGAGCACGATGGCCGGCAGGATCAGGTCCTGGATGGGCGCGCCCGGTCCGACCGTGGTGCGGAACAGCCCCAGTTGGATGGCGAAGACGTACTGCAGGATGAAGCCGAGCACGAAGGTCGGCACCGAGATGAGCAGCAGGCTCACCACGAGGGCGCTCGCGTCGAAGAGCTTCCCCTTGCGGAGGCCCGCGATGAGCCCGACCAGGATCCCGGCGACGGCCTCGAAGAACAGGGCGAGCATCGCGAGGCGGAAGGTGATCGGGAACGCCTGGGCGAGCAGGTCTTCGACGGGGCGGCCGGAATAGGTGGTGCCCAGGTCGCCGGTGAGGATCCCGCCGACGTAGAGGAAGTACTGCACGATGAACGGCTCGTCGAGGTTGTACTCGGCCCGAATCGCGGCAATCACGCTGTCCGGCGGAGGTCGTTCTCCGAAGAGGGCGGCGATGGGGTCTCCCGGGAGGGAGAACACCATGAAGTAGATGAGGAACGTTGCCCCGAAGAAGACGGGGATCAGCTGGAGGAGTCGCCTCCCGACGTATCCGAGCATCAGTCGGCCGTACCGGAGTTCTGGAGCATGGAAATCGCAATCATTGGGAAATCAAGTCGTGGGGAGTCATTGCTTCGGGGTGTGGTGACCACGCGCCAGACGCCCGGGAGACTGGCGGCCTCCCGGGCGTCGGCGGTGCTGGTCACCGACCAGCGTAAGGCTGATTAGCCCTTGGTGATTTCGTAGTACAGCGGCACGGAGTCCCAACCGAAGGTGACGTTGTCGACGGTGTCAGCCGACACGCCGGTCACGTTCGAGTACCACAGCGGGATGGTGGGGAGGTCCTCGAGGAGGACTTCCTGTGCATCCTGGTAGACGGCGTTGGCGTCTTCGACGGTCGCGGCGGTCGATCCCTCGGCGAGCAGCGCGTCGAACTCTTCGCTGCTGTAGTCCTCGTAGTTGGAGCCTGCACCGGTCTGGTACAGCGGCGCGAGGAAGTTGTACAGCGACGGGTAGTCGGCCTGCCATCCGGCGCGGGTGGCACCGGTGAGGGCGTCGGAGTCACGGTCGCCGAGTGCTTCGGCGAAGGTGGCGTACGGCTTGCCCTGGGCGGAGATGCCGAGCGTGTTGCCGATGCTCTGCGTCACGGCGTCGACCCATGCCTGGTGTCCTCCGTCGGAGTTGTAGGCGATGTCGAACACGGTGTCGCCGTAGGGCGAGATCGCGTCGGCTTCTGCCCACAGTTCCTGGGCACGCTCCGCGTCGTATTCGAGCACGTCGGCACCCTCGAGGGAATCCGTGTAGCCGTCGATCACCGGGGAGGTGAAGTCGGTGGCCGGGGTGCGGGTTCCTTGGAAGATTACGTCGGTGATCTCTTCGCGGTTGATCGCGTGGGAGATCGCAGCGCGGCGCAGCTTGCCCTCTTCACCCGACCAGTGCTCGAGGTAGTAGGGCAGGTTCATGCCCTGGAAGATTGCGGCCGGCTGGTTGACCGCGCGGTCACCGAACTCGTCCTCGTAGGTCTCGAACGCGCTGTCCGGAACGGCGTCGAGCACGTCGAGGTTGCCACCCTGCACGTCGGCGTATGCGGCGTCCTGGCTGGCGTAGAACGTGATGGTCAGGCCATCGTTCTGCGGTTCGCGGGGGCCGTCGTAGTCGGGGTTGGTGACGAGGTCGATTCCAACGTCGTGCTGCCAGGCTCCCTCGCCGTCGAGCATGTACGGGCCGTTGCCGATCGGGTTCTCGCCGAAGGCTTCCATGTCCTCGAACGCGACCTCGGGCAGCGGGTAGTAGGCGGTGTAGCCCAGGCGCAGCGGCCAGTCGGCCTCGGGTGCCGACAGCTCCACGGTGAACGTGGTGTCGTCGACGACCGTCAGGCCGCTCATGGTCTCGGCGGTGGGCTCGGTGACGACGTTGCCCTCGTCGTCGAGCTCGGCCTGCACCTCGTCGTAGCCGACGATGTTGTCGAAGAAGTACGAGGCGCTCTGGGCGTTGGGGCCGTAGGCGCCGTAGTTCCACGCGTCGACGAAGGAGTTCGAGGTCACCGGGGTTCCGTTGGTGAACTCGAGGCCATCGCGCAGGGTGACGGTCCAGATGGTCGAGTCGTCGGACTCGATGGACTCGGCTGCGTCGTTCTCGATGGCGCCGTCGGCGTCGTAGGTGACCAGTCCGGCGAAGATGGAGGTCGTGATCTTGCCGCCGCCCGTCTCGGTGGTGTTGGTCGGGATGAGGGGGTTCTGCGGTTCGCTGCCGTTGGTGGTGATGATTCCATCGCCCGCCTGTGCAGCGTCGTCGTCTGCGCCTGCCGAGCATCCGGTCAACACGAGCGCCGAGGCGACGCCCATGCCGGCGAATGCCAGGCCGAGTCTGTTGCGTTTCACTGTTCCTCCTGTGCAAAGTGCGCGACGGCAGCACGAAATGGACTGGGCCGCGCGTGGATGTAAGTACCCTAAGTGGGGGTTTTCGTGACGCAAAACTGAGGGAAGAAAAGTTACACAGCGGAAACCCTGACGTGGCTTTCGAGCGTCGTCTTCAAGAATGTTGCGTGAATGACCGGATATCTGCACGATTCGGTCGTTTGAGGGTCGCTCGGTAACTTCTCGGGCGGCTCCAATGTCCGGACTTCCCGAGATGCGGAGATCACCAGTGCCCAATCCACCCCTCGGTGCGGTGCCCTCCCGGGGACGGATCGGCGCGGAGATCGCCATCGTGCTGGGGCTCTCGCTCGGCGCGTCGGCCGTCTACTCGCTCATCTCGATCATCAACGCGGCGACCAGGGAAGAATCGATCGGGTCGCAGACGACGACCCTGAACCGGTCGCTCAGCCCCCGCCCGATCTTCGACCTGGTGTACCAGCTGCTCGCCATCGCGGTCGACCTGGTGCCGGTCGCCCTCGTGGTGTTCCTGCTCTGGAGTTCTGCGAGGCCACACCTCGCGCGCCTGGGCATCGACTTCTCGCGCACCGGCCGCGACCTGGCATCGGGAGCTGCCCTCGCGCTCGTCATCGGCGTACCCGGCATCGTGCTCTACCTCGCGGGCCGCGCCCTCGACCTGGGGCTGAACGTGCAGGCTGCCGCCCTCGACGACCACTGGTGGACGGTGCCGGTGCTGCTGCTCTCGGCGGTGCGGGCGGGCGTGCTCGAAGAGGTGATCGTGATCGGCTACCTGTTCGCGCGCCTCACCGACCTCGGCTGGCGACCGTGGACCATCATCGTGGGCGCAGCCCTGCTGCGTGGCAGCTACCACCTCTACCAGGGGGTGCCCGCGTTCTTCGGCAACCTCGCGATGGGCATCCTGTTCGGCTGGCTCTACCGCCGCTACGGCCGACTGCTCCCCCTGGTGTTCGCGCACATCCTCATCGACGCCGCGGTCTTCGTCGGGTACGGCTGGGCGGCGGCGACCTTCCCCGACGTGTTCGGCGCGTCGTAGCGCCCGTTCACGGCGCGCAGTCTCGTGAAACACGCCCGAGCGTGGCGCTGGCGATCGATCCTGAGAGGCCCTTATGATTGGCGCGCCGCACACCGCCGTGCGCACGCCTACGGGTGAACCCATCTGAGGGGGATTTGTGAGCAACGCTGCACCGCATTCCACGCCCGCCACACCGGTCATCGATTATCAACAGGTCGAGAGCAAACCGAACTTCGTCGCCCTCAAGAAGAAGCACCGGAGTTTCGTTTTCCCGGTCGCCATCGGCTTCCTCGCCTGGTATTTCGCCTACGTCCTGCTCGCGGACTACGCCCACGAGTTCATGGCCACCCCCGTGATCGGCAACATCAACATCGGCCTGCTGCTCGGGCTCGGCCAGTTCGTGTCGACCTTCGCGATCACCACGTGGTATGTGTCGTACGCGAACCGCACCCTCGACCCGATCGCCGCCGAGATCCGCGGCGAGCTCGAGACCATTGAGGCGGCCCACAAGTGAGCGCGGGCGTCGTGCTCGCCGCGGCAGCGGACCCCGGGGTCGGCAACCCGGTCCTGAACATCTCGATCTTCGGGGCATTCGTCGCCGTCACGCTGATCGTCGTGCTGCGGGCCAGCCGCAACAACAAGACGGCAGCCGACTACTACGCCGCCGGTCGCTCGTTCACCGGCCCCCAGAACGGTACGGCCATCGCGGGCGACTACTTGTCTGCGGCATCCTTCCTCGGAATCTGCGGCGCGATCGCCATCAACGGCTACGACGGATTCCTCTATTCGATCGGATTCCTCGTCGCGTGGCTGGTCGCGCTGCTGCTCGTCGCCGAGCTGATGCGCAACACCGGCAAGTTCACGATGGCCGACGTGCTGTCGTTCCGCCTCAAGCAGGGACCGGTGCGCCTCGCGGCCGCCACCACGACCCTCGCGGTGTGCTTCTTCTACCTGCTGGCGCAGATGGCCGGCGCCGGCGGGCTCGTCTCGCTGCTGCTGGGCATCAACGACCGTGTCGGCCAATCCGTCGTGATCGCGGTGGTCGGCATCCTGATGATCATCTACGTGCTCGTCGGCGGAATGAAGGGCACCACCTGGGTGCAGATCATCAAGGCTGTGCTGCTCATCGCGGGCGCCGGCATCATGACCGTCTGGGTGCTCGCGATCCACGGCTTCAACCTGTCGACCCTGCTGGGAGCGGCCGCCGAGCTCGGCGGCGAAGGCGTGCTGAGCCCTGGCCTGCAGTACGGCCTGACCGACCTGTCGCGCCTCGACTTCATCTCGCTCGCACTCGCCCTGGTGCTCGGCACCGCGGGACTTCCGCACGTGCTGATGCGCTTCTACACGGTTCCGACCGCCAAGGAAGCCCGCCGCTCTGTGGTCTGGGCCATCTGGCTGATCGGCCTGTTCTACCTGTTCACCCTCGTGCTCGGCTACGGCGCGGGAGCGCTGGTCGGTGCCGACACCATCCGGGCGGCCCCCGGTGGCGTCAACTCGGCGGCCCCGCTGCTGGCGTTCGAACTCGGCGGCCCGGTGCTGCTGAGCATCATCTCGGCGGTCGCGTTCGCGACGATCCTCGCGGTCGTCGCCGGGCTCACCATCACCGCGGCGGCCTCCTTCTCGCACGACGTGTACGCCAGCGTCATCAAGAAGGGCAAGCCCTCCCCCGGCATGGAGGTCAAGGTCGCACGCATCACCGTCGTGGTCATCGGCATCCTCGCCATCATCGGCGGCATCGGCGTGCAGGGGCAGAACATCGCCTTCCTGGTCGCGCTGGCCTTCGCCGTCGCCGCGTCGGCGAACCTGCCGACGATCATCTACTCGCTGTTCTGGAAGCGCTTCAACACCCGGGGCGCCCTCTGGAGCATGTACGGCGGCCTCGGGTCGGCGATCTTCCTGATCGCGTTCTCGCCGGTCGTGTCAGGCAGCGAGACGGCGATGATCCAGGGGGCCGACTTCTCGTGGTTCCCACTGAACAACCCCGGCATCGTGTCGATCCCGCTCGGCTTCATCCTCGGCTGGCTGGGCAGCATCTCGCAGCGCACGCTGGAGAACCCGGTGATCGCCGCCGAGATGGAGGTGCGCTCGCTCACCGGGCACGGAGCCGAGAAGGCCACCGACCACTGATTCGATAGCGCTGCATCCACTACAGAGGGGCCGCCCGATCACCCGATCGGACGGCCCTTCCGCAGTTCACCGTGCTGCCAGCGCTACTCGAATGCCAGTGCTACTCGAATGCCGGTGCTACTCGAAGGCCTCCGGCGGCGGGCACGAGCACACCAGGTTGCGGTCGCCGTACGCCTGGTCGATGCGCCTGACCGGCGGCCAGTACTTCGACCTGATGAGGCTGCGAACCGGGTACACCGCCTCTTCCCTGCTGTATGGATGCGTCCACTCACCGTCGATGACGGACTGTGCCGTGTGCGGGGCGTTCCGCAGCGGGTTGTCATCGGCGGGGTAGCCCCCGTTCGCGACCACGTCTGCCTCGTGGCGGATCGCGATCATCGCCTCGATGAACCGGTCGATCTCGGCGAGGTCTTCGCTCTCGGTCGGCTCGACCATGAGGGTGCCCGCGACCGGGAACGACATCGTCGGCGCGTGGAATCCGTAGTCGACCAGGCGCTTGGCGACGTCGTCGACCGTGACGCCGGTGGCCGCGGTCATCGGGCGCAGGTCGAGGATGCACTCGTGCGCGATCAGCCCGTTGTCGCCCGAATACAGCACCGGGTAGTGCTCGCGCAGCCGCACGGCCACGTAGTTCGCGGCGAGCACCGCAGCCCCCGTCGCCTCGCGCAGGCCGGCCGATCCCATCATGCGCACGTAGGCCCAGGAGATGGGCAGGATGCTGGGCGAGCCGTACGGCGCGGCCGACACGGCACCGCGGTGCCACGTCGCCGGTGCCGCATCCGGCTCGGTCGGAAGCGGGAAGGTCGATGACTCCGGGTACGACGGACCGTCGACGAACGGCACGCCGCCCGCTCCGACGAGTTCCGACGCGCGCGACCGGCGGCCGGCGGCGTCGCGCTGGCCGATCAGCTCGCGCTGCGCCATCGGGTGGCCTGGCAGGTACGGGGCCAGGTGCGCCTTGGCGGCGACCGGACCGACGCCGGGCCCTCCCCCGCCGTGTGGGATGCAGAACGTCTTGTGCAGGTTGAGGTGCGAGACGTCGCCGCCGAAGTCGCCGAACCGCGCGAATCCGAGCAGCGCGTTGAGGTTCGCACCGTCGACGTAGACCTGGCCGCCCGCGTCGTGCACGGACTTGCAGATCGCGCCGACCTCGTGCTCATAGACCCCGTGGGTCGACGGGTAGGTGATCATCAGCGCGGAGATGGTGTCGGCGTGCTGCTCGATCTTGGCGCGGAGGTCGGCGAGGTCGACGTTGCCGAGCTCGTCGCAGGCGACCACGACGACGCGCATTCCGGCCAGCACGGCGGACGCCGCGTTGGTTCCGTGGGCGCTCTGCGGGATGAGGCAGACGGTGCGCTCGGTGTCTCCGCGGCCGAGGTGGTAGCCGCGGATCGCGAGCAGCCCCGCGAGCTCGCCCTGGCTGCCCGCGTTGGGCTGCAGCGACACCGCGTCGTAACCGGTCACGTCGGCCAGCCAGTCCTGCAGCTGCTCGATCATGGCCAGGTAGCCGCCGACGTCGGACTCGGGCGCGAACGGGTGGATGTTCGCGAACTCGGGCCAGGACACGGCTTCCATCTCGGTCGCCGCGTTCAGCTTCATGGTGCACGACCCGAGCGGGATCATCCCGCGGTCGAGCGCGTAGTCGTAGTCCGAGAGGTGCTTGAGGTAGCGCATCATGCTCGTCTCCGAGCGGTGCGTGTTGAACACGGGGTGGGTGAGGAACTCGCTCGTGCGCTGCAGGTCGAGCGGGATCCAGGCGTCGATGTCGCGCACGTACGGCTCGTCGGAGAGTTCCTCGCCGAGCAGCACGGCGACGGCGCGGAGGTCGTCGGCCGTGGTGGTCTCGTCGACCGACAGCTGCAGGTGGCGGTCGTCGACCAGGCGGAAGAGGTAGCCCGCGCGGTGGGCGCGCTCGACGATGGCCGTGGCATCCGTCTTCGTCCTCAGGGTGAGGGTGTCGAAGTAGTTGGCCGACAGCAACGTGTGCCCGGCTTCGCTGGCCGCGTGGGCGAGGATGCGTGCCTTGCGTGTCACGCCGAGGGCGATCTGGCGCAGGCCCTGCGGGCCGTGATAGACGGCGTACATCGAGGCCATCACGGCGAGCAGCACCTGCGCGGTGCAGATGTTCGAGGTCGCCTTGTCGCGGCGGATGTGCTGCTCTCGCACCTGCAGTGACAGCCGGTACGCCGGGTGGCCGGCGGCATCCTGCGAGACGCCGACGAGGCGGCCGGGCAGCTGGCGTTCGAGTCCCTTACGCACGGCCATGTAGCCGGCGTGCGGTCCGCCGAAGCCGAGCGGAACACCGAAGCGCTGGCTAGTGCCGACGGCCACATCGGCACCGAGCTCGCCTGGTGAGGTGACGAGCGTGAGGGCGAGCAGGTCGGCCGCGACGACGGCGATGGCGCCCATACCCTGCGCTGCGGCGATGACGGCGGAGGGATCCCACAGGCGACCGGACGCCGCGGGGTACTGGGCGAACAGGCCGAAGGCGTCGTGTCCGGCGAGCGGGTCCGCCCCACCGAGGGTCGCGAGCGGCAGTTCGACGAGCTGGATGCCGACGGCGGCGGCCCGGTTGGCGAGCAGCGCCTTGGTCTGCGGCAGCGCGTCGGCGTCGACGATGAACACGTCGGTCTTCGCCTTGGATGCGCGGCGCGCGAGCAGCATGGCCTCGACGACCGCGGTGCCCTCGTCGAGCATCGACGCGTTGGCGGTGGCGAGGCCGGTGAGGTCGCTGACCATGGTCTGGAAGTTGATGAGGGCCTCGAGGCGGCCCTGCGAGATTTCCGGCTGGTACGGCGTGTACGCGGTGTACCAGCTGGGGTTCTCGAACACGTTGCGCTTGATCACCGCGGGGGTGATCGTGTCGTAGTAGCCGAGGCCGATCATCGACCGGTTCACGGTGTTGCGGTCGGCGAGCCTGCGCAGTTCGGCGAGCGCTTCCCGCTCGGTCGCGGCGGGCGGGAGCACCGAATCTGCGGCGTCGCGAAACGCATCGACGTGAATGGACGCGGGCACGGCGGCATCCACCAGCTCATCGACGCTGCGGTACCCGATCGCCTCGAGCATGGCGGCCTGCGACTGCTCGTCGGTGCCGATGTGGCGCGACGCGAATGCGGCGAGGTCGTGCTGTGCCATCACTCGCCGACCAGCGCGGTGTACTCGTCGAAGCTCATGAGCTCCGGAAGGGCCTCGAAGCGCACGCGAATGAGCCACCCTTCGCCGAACGGGTCGCTGTTCACGAGCTCCGGCGCGTCGACGACGGCCTGGTTCGACTCGGTGACGGTGCCATCGACGGGGGCGAACAACTCGCCGACCGACTTGGTCGACTCGATCTCGCCGACGACGGAGCCGCTCGCGATGTCGGAGCCGGCCTCTGGCAGGTCGACGAAGACGACGTCGCCCAGCTTGTCTGCCGCGTATGCGGTGATGCCGACCGTCGCCACGTCGTCCTCCACCAGCACCCACTCGTGCTCGGCGGTGTACTGCAGGTCTTTTCTGTCTGGCATGGTCATGCCTCTCTGGAGTAGAAGGGAAGGGGGACGACGGATGCCGGGATGGCGGTTCCGCGCACGTCGACGGTGAGTTCGGTTCCGGTAACGCTGGCGGCGGGGTCGACGTAGGCCATGGCGATCGGGTATCCGAGGGTGGGCGACAGTGCCCCGCTGGTGATCTCGCCGACCGTGGCATCGCCCGACAGCACGGCGTAGCCGGCGCGACCCGCGCGCCTGCCCGACATCTGCAGGCCGACGAGCACGCGGGCATCGGCCGGCGCGCCCGCCTCGACCGCGGCGCGTCCGACGAAGTCGCCTTCCTTGCCCAGCGCGACGACACGACCGAGGCCGGCCTGCGCCGGCTGGGTGTCGAGGCCGAGCTCGTGGCCGTAGAGGGGCATGCCCGCCTCGAGGCGCAGGGTATCCCGGCTGGCGAGGCCGGCCGGCACGAGTCCACTGCCCGCCCCGGTCTCCATGATCGCGTCCCACAGGGCGGGGGCGACCTCGGGCGACAGGTAGAGCTCGTAGCCGTTCTCGCCGGTGTAGCCGGTGCGGGCGACGAACAGTGCGTGCTCGCCGAATTCGCCGGCGATGGCGCGGTAGTACTTGAGCTCGGCGAGACCGGGAACGCCGATGCCCGGCACCTCGAGCAGGATCTCGAGGGCACGGGGGCCCTGCACGGCGATGAGGGCGATGTTGTCGCTCTCGTCTTCGACGGCGCAGTCGAACGGCGAGCAGCGGTTCAGCAGTTCTGCGGCCACGACCTCGCGGTTCGAGGCGTTCGCGACCACGAGGTAGCGATCCTCGCCGGTGCGGTAGACGACGAGGTCGTCGACGATGCCGCCGTCACGGTCGAGCATCAGGCTGTACTTGGCCTGGCCGACCGCGATGGCCGAGAGCTTGCCGGCGAGCGCGTAGTCGAGGGCGTCGGATGCCTCGGGCCCGAGCACCAGGATCTCCCCCATGTGCGACAGGTCGAAGAGGCCCGCTGCCGTGCGTACGGCGTGGTGCTCTACCAGGTCGCTGTCGTACCGCACCGGCATCTGCCAGCCGGCGAAATCGGTGAAACTGGCGCCGGCCGCGACGTGGATGTCGTTCAGCGGGGACAGTCGGTCTGTGGTGGGAAGTTGGTGGGTCACGAGTTCTCCAGGTCGTCACGTCGTCCGCTAGTGGTGGGCTGCGGGCACACGTGAGTGATGCTGTGGGAACTCCCCCTCTGTGACGGGCCGACCGGCTGGGTGCGCCGGTCGATTCTGGTTCAGAGTGGCCTGTTCGATGCGGTACACGTACCTGAGAGATTGGTGGGGAGTATTGCACCTTCGGTGTCCGGGGAAGCGTCGAAACGCTGGCCCGGACTCTCCCGCATCGCGTTGTGGGCCCGTTATTCGATTGTCGTGCCAGCCTAGCAATCACCGTGCCGTTAAGGCGGGTTGCGGCGGTTCGTGGCTGGCACGCTCCATGCCCGGCACAGCTCCTGCGCCCAGGCCGCGAACAGGCCGGCATAGGGAACCTGTTGCCCCTCCGGCCGCCACAGCTGCCCTCGCAGGTGGGGCGGGAACGGCACCGTGGTGCAGCGCGGGCGGGCATCGATGAGCTCGTGGGTGATTGCATTGAGCATCCGGGCCTGGTGTCCGGCGGCCATTCGACCCGCACGCGAGATGCTGCCCGCATTCTCCATTGGCGGGATGTCGGTCACCAGCACGTGCGCATCGACCGGGATGCGCTCGAGCACCGCGTCGAGCGTCGCCGTCATCTCCCGGCGCCAGCGGGCGCGCGACGTAAGCATCAGGGTGTCGGTGACACCGATCATCAGCACGACGACGTCGGTGGAACAGAACCTGGGCCGTTCGGCGTCGATGGCCTCGACCGTGCGCCGCAACCGGAACCCCGGTACCTCCACGGAGGCCCACTCGGCGCCGCGACCGGTGACGAACGCGTGCTGGCGGGCGAACTGCGCGGCGACGGCCAGTTCGTGGGTGAGCACGCCCATGCCGACGGCGATGCCCTCCCCCAGCACGAGGATGCGGTCGGCCGACTCCCCCGGCACAACGCCCGAGGTGGCATCGGACGGGTAGATGTCGAGGCTGGAGTCGCCGCGCCGGATGATGAATTCGGCGGCGGTGAGCCCACGGCCCCATGCGCGAACGATCTCTCGCCCCCGAGTGAACCTCTGGTACACGGCACCCCTCACGATTGCTGACCGGCCTGGTCGGTGGATGCATCCTGTGGAGGGTAAGTATGCGCCACAACTCGCCGTGCTCAGCGCACCGACTTGCGCTCGTACAGCGCGATCGACCACGCGAAGCCGACGACGGTCAGCAGCACGCACCAGCCGATCGCGAGCGCGGGGTTGCTGCCGAACGGGGTTCCGAGCAGCAGCCCGCGCACGGTCTCGATGAACGGGGTGAACGGCTGGTAGTCGGCGAACCCCTGCAGCGCATCGGGCATCGAGGCGGTCGGCACGAACCCGCTGCCGAGCAGCGGGAGCAACGACAGTATGAGCGGCAGGTTGCTCGCCGTCTCGACGGACTTCGCCTGCATGCCCATGCCGACCCCGAGCCAGGTCACGGTGAACGCGATGGCCGCGAGCAGCCCGGCGACGGCCAGCCATTCGACGGGCGACGCGGTCGGACGAAAGCCGATGGCGATGCCGACGACGAGAACGAGCGCCACCGCGATGAGTGCCTGGATGGTGTTGCCCAGCACGTGCCCGGCGAGCACCGCGGCGCGGGAGATCGCCATGGTGCGAAAGCGCGCCGTAATGCCCTCGGTCATGTCCATCGACACGGTGGTCGCGGTGCCGCCCGCCGTGCCGGCGATGGTGACGAGCAGGATGCCGGGCATCACGTAGGCGAGGTACGCGGCACGTCCGCCGGTCGCCTCGACACCCGGCGCAACTGCACCGGGCAGGCCGGCGCCGAGGGTGCCGCCGAACACGAAGACCAGCATCAGGAGGAAAACCACGGGCACCACGATGGTGAACACCGACAGGCCCGGGTAGCGCACCATGTGCAGCAGATTGCGATGCAGCATGGTGACCGCGTCGGCGACGACGTGCGTCGGGGGCCTGGTGGATGCCGCCCGCCGACCTGATGGCGCGGGGGCGGTATCGAGCGTGGTCATGATGCGGATCCTTTCGTGGGTGTGGTGGTGCCGCGGTTCTCGCGGGGGGTTCCGCCGGTCAGGGCGAAGAACACGTCGTCGAGGTCGGGGGTGTGGATGCTGAGGTCGTCGATCTCGAGGCCGGCGCGGTCGAGGCGGTCGAGCAGCGCGCGGAGTACGCTGACCCCACCGTCGGTGGGCACGGTGAGCGAGAGCGCGGCGGTGTCGGCAGGCACACCGTCGGCCGGCCTGGTGGCCCCGCTCGATGCGAGGGCGTGGGCGGCAGCATCCAATGCGCCCTCGTCGCGAAAGCGCAGGCGGATGTGTCCGCCGGGAACGAGCCGCTTCAGTTCGTCTGGCGTGCCATCGGCGACGATGTTGCCTCCGTCGAGCACGGCGATGCGGCCCGCCAGCTCGTCTGCCTCGTCGAGGTACTGGGTGGTGAGCAGCACGGTCGTGCCATCGGCGACGAGGTCGCGCACGATCTGCCACATGGTGTGCCTGCTGCGGGGATCGAGGCCGGCGGTCGGCTCGTCGAGGAACAGCACCCGAGGAGCCTGCACGAGCGTCATCGCCAGGTCGAGGCGGCGGCGCATTCCGCCGGAGTAGGTGGCGAGCGGTTTTCGCGCGGCGTCGACCAGGTCGAACTGCTCGAGCAGCTGCGCGGCGCGCGCCCTCGACCGTTTCGCGCCCAGGTGTCGCAGCCGCGCCATGAGGAGCAGGTTCTCCTCCCCCGTCAGCAGCGTGTCGACGGCGGAGAATTGGCCGGTGAGGCCTATGGCCGCGCGCACGCCGTCGGGGTCACGCGCGACGTCGCATCCATCGACCGTGGCGGTGCCGCCGTCGGCCCGCACGAGGGTGGAGAGGATGTGCACGGTGGTGGTCTTGCCCGCGCCGTTGGGGCCGAGCAGGGCGGTGACGGTGCCCGCGGCGACGGTGAGGTCGACGCCGTCGAGCACGGTGGTGGTGCCGTAGGACTTGCGGAGCCCGCGGATGTCGATTGCGGCGGTCATGGGGTCGTCTTCTTTCGTGTCGTGGTCCGCACTACCTGGCGCGCTGGATGCTGATGTCGCTGTGTGCGGTGCGTGCCCGTACCGCGACGGTGGCGTCCGGGGCCGCCGTAGCGTCGGCGGGGGCGGGTGCGCCCTCCGAGTCAAGTTCGTTGCGCACCCGGCCGCCCTTGGTGGAGAGGTCGAGCCAGGCGAGCACGCCGGGGCGCACGCCGACCGAGACCTGTCCGTAGCCGCTCTCGACGTCGATGGACCCGGCTGACACCCGCGAGAGCCGGATGCTGCCATAGGCCGTCTTGGCGGTGACGGATGCGTCGGCGCGCACGACCTCGAGGTCGCCGTACGACAGCTTGGCGTCGAGGGCGCCGGTGGCCTCGCCGAGCTGGATACTGCCGTGGGACGCCCGCAGCAGCGCGTCGCCGGCGATCGTGTCGATGCGGATCTGCCCGTGGTCGGCCGTGACCTCCGCGCTGCCGTCGATCGCTCCCACGGTGGCGTTGCCGTGACCGGCGCGCAGCCACAGGTCGGCGGTGGCGTCGATATCGACGGGACCGGTCATGGCCTTGATACGGGTGGCGCCCAGGCGCCCGGTCGTGCGCACCCCGCCGTACGAGAGCTCGGCGGTGACGCGCGATGAGGTCGGCAGCTCGACGCGCACGTCGACCGACTCGGTCGGTCCGATGATACTGATGCGGGCACGCGGACCCCGGATGGTGAGCCGCCGGCCATCGAAGTCGACGGAGGTCTCCTCCACGCCGCGGCGGTCGGCCGCCTTGCTGGCGCTGGTGGGAGCGACGGTCACGACCGTATCGGCGCGATCGGTCGCGATGAGCTCGACGGCGCCGACCTGGAGGGTGATGGCGACGTCGATGGGATCTGGTGTCTGGTAGCTGGGCATGCTGGCGCTTGCCTTTCGTTCGGGCGTTCGCGGGTGACAGCGCGGCGGCATCCGGGCGCTGTGGATAGACCCCGCGGTCGCGGGGCTACTGGGGTGCGGCGGGGCGCGTGTCTAGCGCGCCCAGCCCACGAAGCTGTCGCCGGTGCGGAGCGTTCGCTGCACCGACCGTCGCTGCTTCGGTTCGAGGCCGGCCGCGATGGCGCGGACCAGCCAGCTGTTGACCGATATGCCGTCGGCGGCGGCCGCGTCGTCGACCCGCGCCTTGAGGGCGTCGGGCAGGCGCAGCGTGGTGCGCGAGGTGCTCGCGTCGTCGTAGTCGATCGACGACCCGCCGCGCTCGTCGCCCTCGGGTTCTGCGGCCGGTGGGGTCACGACGAACTCGACGTCGCGGCCGCGCAGGCGCAGGTCGACCGATCCGGGTGCGAGGTCACGGGTGATCTCGCCGGCCGCGGCCGACAGGGCGTCGAGCAGCACGAGCCGGGTGGCAGCGTCGAGGCCGGTGGCGAGTCGTTCGGCGGCGGCACGGGTGTCGTCCGTGCCGTTCGCCGCGGCATCCATCAGGTGGCGCTGCAGGTCGGTGACGTACTGCTCGAGTTCCATGCGTCGAGTATGACACCACAATGGTGTCATTACAAGGATGAGTGGTGTCAGAATGGTGCCACTGGCGATTGCCCGCTATCGCGGCGGGTCACCGGGCCCATCACCGTAGCCGTCCCCTCGGTCGCGCTCGCCCGGATCGTCGCCCCGCTCGTCGCGCCTCGTGCCGTCGCCGGGGTTGTCGCGAAAGTACCGCACCGCCTGGTAGACGATCACCGCGAAGCTGGCGAGGGCGATCGCCCCGAACGCGAACGGCGCCCACGCCGGAAAATCGCCACCGGGAATCACGAACAGGGGCAGCGACGTGGCGATGGCGGGCAGCATTAGCCCATTCTCCCAAGAAGCCGGCGGGGTGGATGCCGCATCCGACGTACATCGAACGGCCGTGGCGCCCATCGCCCCCCGGTGCCAGCATGGACGCACCACACGGAAGGCGGCCGCCATGTCCATCATTCGCACCACGCCGGAGTCGGAGGCCACCGGGCTGGTGGCCAAGCTGTACGCGGGTGATGTGCACGATCAGGGTTACGTCGGGTCGCACACCAAGGCGCTGAGCCTCAACCCCGGGGCCGTCGCCGCGTGGGACGACCTGATCGCCGCGATCGCCGGCCCGATGGACAAGCGCCGGTACGAGTTGATCACCCTCGCCGCCGCGCGCGCCCTGCGCTCCAGGCACTGCATGCTCGCACACGGCCGCCGATCGCTGCTCTACTTCGACGAGCCGCAGCTGGTGCGCATCGCCCTGGACTACCGAGACGCCGACCTGAGCGAGGCGGAGGTCGAGATGATGCGGTTCAGCGAGCGGGTGAGCGTGGATGCCGCGGCGATGACCGACGCCGACAGCGAACGCCTGCGCGCCGTCGGATTCAGCGACCGTGAGATCGTCGACATCGCGCTCGCCGCCGCCGCGCGCAACTTCTACAGCCGGGCGGTGCAGGCCCTCGCCGTCGACGTCGACACTCCCCCCGACATCAGCGACGAGCTGCGGTCGGCGCTCGACCCGGATGGCGCGTAAGCGGGCAGCACTCAGTGCCCCGGTACCGCAGTGCCGCGCCGCAGTACCGCAGCGCGTATGGTGCAGCCATGGCATCCCGCACCCCGTCCCGCAGTTCCCGCATCGCCCGCACCATCGGACGCATCGTGCTCGGCGCCGTGCTGCTCCTCGCCGGCATCGGCCACCTCACCACCGCGCGGGAGGCATTCCAGGCGCAGGTGCCCGATTGGGTGCCGCTCGACAAGGACTTCGTGGTCGTCGCGTCGGGGGTCGTCGAGATCGCGTTGGGGGCACTCCTCATCGTGTCGAAGCGGTTCCGGGTTCCCGTCGGGTGGGCCGCGGCAGCGTTCTTCGTCGCAATCTTTCCGGGCAACGTCTCGCAGTTCGTCACGCGCACGGATTCGCTCGGCCTCGAGAGTGACCTCGCGCGCGGCATCCGGCTGCCGTTCCAACCCCTGCTCGTACTCTGGGCCCTCTGGTCGACCGGCGCGTGGCGGGCCTGGCGCAACCGCTGACGGGCACCCGGCCAGTTGCCGCGGCGATCAGCCGTTCTTCGCGGCGGCCTTCGCCGCACGCTTCGTCTCGCGCACCTTCGCCAGCGACTCGGGGTCGACGATGTCGGCGACCGACCTGAAGGCGTCCTCTTCTCCGTAGGGAGCAGATGCCTCGCGCCAGCCGGCCGCGGTCAGCCCGAGGCGCTTGCCGAGCAGGGCGAGAAAGATGCGGGCCTTCTGGTCGCCGAAACCGGGCAGGGACTTCAGTCTCCCGAGCACCTCGGCGCCGTCGGGGTCGCCCTCGGTCCAGATGGATGCCGCGTCGCCGTGCCACTCCGTCGCGACCGCCGTCGCCAGGGCGCGCGTGCGCGTGGCCATCGATCCCGGAAACCGGTGCACCGCCGGCGTCTCGCGGAACACGGCCTCGAACGCGTCGGGGTCGTACTCCGCGATGGTGGCGGGGGCCAGTCCGCCGATGCGGTCGCGGATCTTCGCGGGGCCCGCGAACGCGGCTTCCATCGCGATCTGCTGGTCGAGCAGCATGCCGAGCAGGAGGGCGAATGCGTCGTCGCTGAGAAGGGTGTCTGCGGCATCGTCGCCGGTGATGTGGAGCGCCATCCGGCCATTGTGCCATCGGTGCGCCGGCACGAACGGAGTAGCGTCATCGGATGCAGATCGCCGTGCCCACCTCGCTCGGGCCGGCGCGATTGACGGTCGCCGCGGCATCCACCCCCCGAGCCGTGCTGTGGTTGGGGCACGGTGCAGGCGGGGGCATCGACGCCGTCGACCTCGCCGCCATCGCGGCCGTGCTGCCCGCGCACGGGGTGACCGTGGTGCGGGAGGAGCAGCCGTGGCGCGTCGCCGGCAAGCGGGTCGCACCGCGCCCAGCCACCCTCGACACGGGCTGGCGGGAGTCCGCGGCGGCCGTGGTGCGAATCGCCGGGTCGCTGCCGGTCGTGGTGGGCGGCCGCAGCGCCGGCGCGAGGGTCGCCTGCCGCACGGCGACCGAGCTGGGTGCGGCGGCGGTGGTGTGCCTGGCGTTTCCGCTGCACCCACCGGGGTCACCCGCGAAGACGCGCATCGACGAGCTGCTGCTGCCCGCGGTGCCGGTGCTCGTGCTGCAGGGCGACCGCGACACGTTCGGGTCGGCCGCCGCGGTCTCATCCGCGATCGACGCGCACACTCGTGACGTACGCGACGGCGACGCACACACCGGCAGCGGGCGCATCAGCGGCCCGCGCACCGGCGGGCGTCCGCCGATCGAGGTCGTTCCGGTGCCGGGGGCCGACCACTCGATGAGAGTCCTCGCATCGTCGCCGCTCCCGGCCGACGACGTCGCGACCCTCGTCACCGACGCCGTGGCGGCGTTCCTGGTGAGGCATGTCACCACCTGAGGCGACTACGAGCGCACCGAATGTCCCCTCCACCCGCACAACCGGTCGGGGTTGTGCCTTTAAGCTGTGTGCAGACGGGTGACCCGTCACCGACTTGCCGCGACGCGCGCCGTCGCTCCCCCGCACCGCACAGCAGACAAGAAAGAGTCACCTCGATGGAAGTATCACCGCTCGTCTGGGCCCTGACCATTGCGTTCATCATCGGGCTGCTCGCCTTCGACTTCGTCTTCCACGTGCGCAAGGCGCACATTCCCACGCTGAAGGAAGCGGCCTTCTGGTCGGCGATCTATGTCGGAATCGCCATCCTGTTCGGCGTCGGCATCCTCGTCTTCGGCGGCGGAACGCCCGGTGGTGAGTACTTCGCCGGGTACATCACCGAGAAGGCACTGTCGGTCGACAACCTGTTCGTGTTCCTCATCATCATGGCGAGCTTCAAGGTGCCCCGTGAGGACCAGCAGAAGGTGCTGCTCTTCGGCATCGTGTTCGCGCTGATCGCCCGCACCGGCTTCATCTTCCTCGGTGCTGCCCTCATCAACAGCTTCGCGTGGATCTTCTACCTGTTCGGTCTCATCCTCATCATCACGGCCGGCAACATGCTCAAGCCGGAGAGCAGCGACGAGCACTCCGCCGACAACTTCATCATCCGGATCGCCAAGAAGCTGTTCCACACCACCGACTACTACGACGGCGACAAGCTGTTCACCATCCACAACGGCAAGCGTGCGCTCACGCCGATGCTGCTGGTCATGGTCGCCATCGGTGGAACCGACATCCTGTTCGCGCTCGACTCGATCCCCGCCATCTTCGGCCTCACGCAGGACGTCTTCATCGTCTTCACCGCCACCGCGTTCTCGCTGCTGGGCCTCCGCCAGCTGTTCTTCCTGATCGACGGACTGCTCGACCGGCTCATCTACCTGTCGTACGGACTCGCCGCGATCCTGGCGTTCATCGGCGTCAAGCTCATCCTGCACGCGCTGCACGAGAACAACCTCCCGTTCATCAACGGCGGCGAGCCCGTTCCCGTGTTCGAGATCGAGACCGGCCTCTCCCTCACCGTCATCCTCGGTGTGCTCATCGTCACGGTCATCGCGTCGCTGGTGAGCCCGGCCGGGCGCGCGCAGACCGCGATCTCGGGTGCGCGTCGCCACGCGACCGACTACATCGACCTCACGTACACGACCGACATCAACGAGCGCGTGCGCATCTTCGACAAGCTCGTCGACGAAGAGAAGACGATTGCGGGCGCCCAGCCCAAGTACCGTGCCAAGTTCGAAGAAGACGAGAAGCTGCACAAGCTCATCGCCGAGGCGCATGCCCAGCACGATGCGGCACTGAAGGACGCGTAGCCCCGCGGGGCCCTGGCGGGCGGCATCCACTCATCGGTGGGTGCCGCCCGCTCTCTCGTGCGCGGGGCGCACAGGGTCGGCGCGCGCCCCGAGCCTTCTCAGGGGCGGGCGGTGATGGCACGATGGCATCGAGGGAGGATGCGATGGCCATCGAGGTGCGACCGGCCCATGACTTCGACGACGTGGCGACGATGCTCGGGCCGAAGAACCCCGTATCGTCGGTGTGCTGGTGCCTCTCGTGGCGGCTGGACTCGGCGCAGAACCGCGCACTGACGGGCCCGGCGCGGGCCGACCGGGTGCGCCAGCTCTGTTCACGGCATCTCGCCCCCGGGGTGATCGCCCATCTCGACGGCGACGTTGCCGGCTGGGCGGGCATCGCGCCCCGATCGGAACTTCACCCGTTCGCGCACTCCCGAAAGATCCCGCACGTCGACGACCTGGCCGTGTGGTCGCTGTGGTGCATCCGGGTTCGACCGGGGTTTCGCAAGCGCGGCCTCACCCCCGCACTCATGGAGGGCGCCGTCGACTACGCCAGGGAGTCCGGCGCACCGGCCGTCGAGGGGTACCCGGTCGACAACGGCGGCCAGAGGGTCGACCTCACCATGGCCTACGTCGGCACCCGCGAGATGTTCGAGCGGGCTGGCTTCGAGAAGGTCGCCGATACCACCGCGATAGCGGGCGGCTTTCCGCGCATCGTCATGAGGCGGATGCTGGGCTGACCGCGCCGTCCAGCATCCTGGCGAGGTGGATGCTGCGCGGCCCGTCATCCCTGACGAAAAGTGACTACTGCTTGGCAATTCGCGGTGCCATGTGTATCGTTTGTCGATATTCATATACCGATAGTCGATAGGTCACCATGCACAGGGCAACCATCCTCACCCTCAAAACACTTCTCGTCGCCATGATCGCGCTGCTGCTCGCCTGCCAGCTCTTCATGGTTCCGGGCGTCGCTCGGCAATCCGCGGAACGCTACAGCGATCTCAGCCGGCTCGAGGTGCCCGGCATCGTCGTGGCCGTGCTGTTTCTGCTCTGCGTGCAGGTCGTGCTCGTCTGCGTGTGGCAGCTCCTGTCGATGGTGCGAGCCGCCAGCATCTTCGGAGACGACGCCTTCCGCTTCGTCGACATCATCCTCGGGTGCATCGTGCTCGCAACCGTGCTGATCGCGGCATCCGGCGTCATCCTGACCGGCGCGGGCGCGGCATCCCCCTCGATCATGCTGCTGTGCGCCCTGGGCGTCGTCGTGGGAGCCGGCCTCTCGTTGCTCATCGTGGTGATGCGCGGCCTGCTCAAGAACGCCCGCCAGCTGCAGCAGGACCTCGCCGAGGTCGTCTGATGCCCATCGTCATCAACCTCGACGTCGAGCTGGCGCGCAAGAAGATGTCGGTCGCCGACCTCGCCGCGGCGATCGACATCACGCCCGTCAATGTCTCCGTGCTCAAGAACGGGCGGGCCAAGGCGGTGCGGTTCTCCACCCTCGATGCCATCTGCCGCGTGCTCGAATGCCAGCCAGGCGACATCCTGGTCTGGGTTCCCAACGCGGACGCCACGTGTGGCGGTGCGGGCCATGGCGGTGCGGGCGCGGGCAGCGCGGGCCGTGCAACCGCTGGAGTCGAAGCCGACGACGCAGGCACGCGATGACTCCGGATGCCCAAGGCCGCAGCACCGCATCGACGCCACCCGGGTCATCGCCCGGGTCATCGGCCGGGTCATCGCAGCGGCCAATCCCGTCCGAACCATGGAGCCGCGTCGCCATCACCCAGCTGCTCGACCGTGACTCCTGCCCGGTGTGCCAGAACGGGCAGGTCACCGGGGGAACCTGCGCCGAGTGCGGGGCAGACCTGAACGGGCCGGTGGGCGCCGAACTGTGGAAGCTCTCGCGCCGGGCGGCCATGGCCCTGCGGGCACGCCAGGTGACGCTCGACCGCGTTCCGGTGCGCGGGCCCGCGCGGGCCGCAGCGGCCGCAGCGCCCGGAGCGGCCACGGCGGTCCTTGCCCCGGGTGCGCGCCCCGCTCGCTCACCGGAGACTGCCGCCTCCGCGGGATATGTTTCGGTCACCGCCCCGCCGCCGCCCGCCGCTCCCCCGCGTGCCGGTGACGGCACTCCGACGCCACCGGCCCCACAATCGAGCGCCACCCTGCAGTCGGTACTCGCCGTCGCGGGTGCCGGGCTCGTCGCCATCGCCGCGATCGTGTTCACGTTCTTCAACCCCGACCTCACCGACCGCTCGTCGCGCAGCGGCATCGTCGGGATCGTCACCGCGCTGTTCCTCGGTGGTGCGTGGCTGCTCGCCCGTCGGCGGCTGCAGTTCTCGGCGGAAGCCATCGGCGGCCTCGGCACGGTGTTCCTCGCCCTCGACGTCTACGCGCTCACGGCAGCGGCTCCGGTCGGCACGAGCCCGTGGGCGGTCGCCGCCGTCGGCACGCTTGTGGCCGGCGCCGGAATGACCGCCGCTGCGGCATTCGCGCGCATCAGGACCTGGCTGTGGGTCGGCGTGCTGGGGCTCACCGCCGTGCCGGTGATGGCGGGGTTCGCGGCGAGCACCGGCCTCGCCGTCGTCGTCGGGATGCTGGGCTGCGCCGCCGTCGCCCTCGGCATGGCCGACGTCGTGCGCGGTGTCGCCTCCCGCTTCGACGGAACGCTCACGGCCGAGCGTCACGTCCTGGCGATCGCGCAGGCCACCGCCGTGGTCACCGCGGTGTTCTCGCTCAGCCTGATCGGCGCGGGCAGCAACGCGGAGTACTGGCTCACCGTCTCCGCGGTTCTCGCGGCGGTAGGCGTGCTCGCCGTCGCGTCGACCCGGCAGCTCGCCCCCCGAGCGTGGAGCGCCGTGGCGGGAGCATCGGCAGCGGGCGCCGCCGTCACACTCGCACTCGCGCTCGACCTCGACGCCCTCCTGGCGCCGGGCAGCACCGCGGCGCCCGGCAGCATAGGCGCGGTGAACGACCCCGGGGTGGCGGGCGGACTCGGCCTGCAGTGGCACCTCGCGTTGGCTCCCCTCGCGGGTGCGCTCGCGCTCGTCGCCGTGGCGGCGCTGCCCCGCCTGCCCCGGTCGGTCGATCGCGCGGTCCTCACCGCCGGTGCATTCTGGGCCGCGGTCGCCAGCGTGCTGCCGTCGACGGTCACCGTGCTGCTCGTCGGCGCGGCCACCGCCGGAGGGGCCGCCCTCGGCGGTGCGATAGTCGTGATGGATGCGGCCGGGGTGCTCGCCGCGGCCGTCGGGATCGCTGCAGCATCCACGGGATTCGCCACCCTCGCCGGGCGCACCGGGCGACACGGCGGCAGGATGGCCCGCTGGACGCACCCGGTCGGATCGCTCGCCGCCTGGCTCGGAGTGTTGGCCGCCCTCGTCGTGGCCTGCCTTCCCAGCCTGTCCGTCGCCGGCCAGGTCACCGTTGCGCTCGGCCTCGCGGTGGCCGGGGGGCTCGCCCTCACCCGCATTCCCCGCGTTCGTGGCGCCGCCGTCGGCATCCGCGGACCGGTGATCGTCGGCGCGCACCTCGCCCTGGTACTCGGCGGCCTGCTGTCGTGGAACGTCGGCACCGTCACCGTTCCGGCTGGAGCCGCCATCGTGCTCGCGATCGGCGTGCTGTCGACGGCCATGCCTCCCGGGTCCCGTGCGATCTACGTCGGGGGTGGGTACGCCTACGCGCTCGTCGTGGTGGCTGCCGCGCTGGGGCAGGTCGGCGTCGGTACCATCGCCATGCTGTGCCTGACCACCTCGATCGGGCTGGTCGGCGCGATCGTCGCGACGTTCGTGCGCAGCATCCGTCCCGCCTACTGGTACGCGATCCTGGTCGTCGCATCGGTTCCCTTCGTGCTCGGCGTCGTTCAGGTGGTGTTCGAACGCAGCGGCTGGACGGCCATGTCGACGGGCATCATGTTCCTGTTCGCGGCGACGCTGCTGGTCTCGCGACGGCCGGGGCTCGGGATGCCGCTGCGCACGCTCGCCGCGGGGCTGCTGGTTCCCTCGCTCGCCGTCGCGGTGGTCTGCCTCGGCGCGGAGGTGCTCGTCGGCAGCGCATCCCCGGTGACCCTCCCGGTGATCGCCGCGATCGTCGCCGTCGTGCTGCCCACCACCGGGCTGGTCCGTTCGACGCTCACGACGCGCGGGCTGGCGGAACCGGACGCCCGTGCCGCTCGGATCGCCATCGAGGCGTCCGCCCTGCTGACCGGATGCATCGCCGTCGGGCTCGCCCTCGGGCGGGTGGCCGCTGGCCTGCCGACCACGTTCCTGGTGCTCGTGATACTCGGTGTCGGATCGGCGCTCGCATCGACGGTAGCCGGTCGTCGTTACGGCTGGTGGGTTGCCGCGGCCTGTGCAACGGGCGCGCTGTGGTGCCTGCTCGCGATGGCCGGCATCGGCGTGCTCACCGTCGAGCCATACCTGCTGCCGCCCACCCTCGGCGCGGCCGTCGTCGGGATGGCCGTCACCGTGCGCGGCGGCCGCGGACGGGCGCTGTACGCGGTCGGACTCACTCTCGCCGTCACGCCGACCCTCGTCGTGCTCGCGGCAGGCGCGGCGCAGCCAGCCTCGACGATCGCCCGCGGATACGCACTGGTCGCGGCATCCTGGGCACTGCTCGTCATCGGTTCGCGGCTCGGGCGGGGAGTGGATGCACGTGCCGCACGCCTCGGCACGCTGCGAGCACCGACGCTACTGGTCGCGATCCTCGCGGGTGCGGCGGGCGCCGTGCTCGGCGTGCTCTGGGGAAGCGGGCACCGCGGAACCGGCCTCGATGTCGTGGTGCCGGCATCGCTTCCGCTGGTGATCGCGTGCATCGCGATCGGCGTCGCGGGAGCCGTGCCGGCGGCCGTCGCGGCTCGGCTCCTCGCGAGGGACGCCGCCGGGGCGCGGATGTCGACCGACCAGGGGGTGTCGTCGCCGCCGAGCGCCGGCGAGTGGGTGCTCGACCGCTGGCTGTACGCGCCGGCCGCGCTCTACGTCGGGGTGGCGGCGTGGACGGCGATCGACCGGGACTGGCACACGATCTGGACGATGTGGGCGCTCATGCTCGCCTACCTCCTCGCCGTCGTGGCCATCGCGGCGAGGTCACGCACCCGGGCGACGCACCTTCCCCCCGTGTGGTTCGTGTTCGCGCTGGCCTTCACCACCGCGATCGTGGCGTGGAGTCCCCGGGACCTGCGCGTCGAGTGGTTCTCGCTTCCCCTCGGCGTGTTCCTGCTCGCCGCCGGAGTACTCACCCTGCGGTCTCCGACAGGCGCCGGTCCGTCCGACGCCCGCGGCACCCTCGCCAGCTGGCCGGCCCGCTGGACGGGGTCGTGGGCGCTGCTCGCCCCCGGCATCATCGTGATGATGCTCGCCTCCATCCTCGCGACGTTCACCGACCCGTTGACCTGGCGGGCGATCCTCGTGATGGCCATCGCCCTGGGCGCGATCCTCGTCGGTGCGAGCCGCCGGCTCGCGGCACCGTTCATGATCGGCATCATCGTGCTGCCCATCGAGAACGTGTTCGTGTTCGCCGTGCAGATCGGCCGCGGTATCGACTCGATGCCGTGGTGGATCACCCTGGCGGTGGTCGGAGCCGTGCTGCTCATCATCGCGGTCACCTACGAGCGACGCGATGGCGCCGGGGCCGGCATCTCGGCGCGCCTGAGGGACCTGGCCTGACGCGCGGCGGGCGCCGCGGCATCCACCCGCCCGTTCCGCCGCTGCTACGCGAGCTCTCCCAGCTGAGGGGCGGCGCCGACGACCGACCCGGTGTGGTGCCGACCGATCGGCAGCATCAGCGGCTTGCCGGAGGTCGGGTCGGTGATGACGCGGCTGTCGATGCCGAACACGCTGAGCACGCATTCCTCGGTGAGGATGTCGGCGGGGGCTCCCGCGGCGTGCACGCGCCCTCCCGACAGCGCGACGAGGTGGTCGGAGTAGCGGGCCGCGAGGTTGAGGTCGTGCAGCACCATCACGATGGTGGTGCCGCGGGTGCGGTTGAGGTCGGTGAGCAGGTCGAGCACCTCGATCTGGTGGCTCACGTCGAGAAACGTGGTGGGTTCGTCGAGCAGGAGCACGTCAGTCTGCTGGGCGAGTGCCATGGCGATCCAGACACGCTGGCGCTGCCCGCCCGAGAGTTCGTCGACCGCGCGATCGGCGAGCTGCGTCGTCTGCGTGGCATCCAATGCCTCGGCTACCGCCTCGTCGTCGGCCCTGCTCCAGCGCGACAGCATGCCCTGGTGCGGCTGGCGGCCCCGCCCGACGAGGTCCGCGACCGTGATGCCCTCGGGGGCGACGGGCGATTGCGGAAGCAGCCCGAGGGTGCGTGCGAGCTCCTTGGCGGGGATGCGGTGCACGAGCTTGCCGTCGAGCAGCACAATGCCGTCGCGGGGCACGAGCAGGCGCGACATCGACCGCAGCAGCGTCGACTTGCCGCAGGCGTTCGGGCCGACGATCGCGGTCACCCGCCCGGGCGGCACGGCGAGGTCGAGCCCGTCGATGACGGTGCGGTCGCCGTAGCCGAGCGACAGGCCCTCGGCGACGAGGTGATGGGCAGCGGTCACAGGGAGCCTCCCGCGCGGTTGGTTCGAACGATGAGGAAGATCAGGTACGGCGCCCCGAGCACGCCGGTCACGACGCCCACGGGGAATCGGGTGCCGAACGCGTACTGGCCGGCCAGGTCGGCGACGAGCACGAGGAGCGCACCGACGAGTGCCGACGGTATCAGGGGCGACCCGTTCGCGCCCAGGATGCGGGCGGCGATCGGCCCGGACAGGAACGCCACGAAGGCGATCGGCCCGGATGCCGCCGTCGCGAAGGCGATCAGCCCGACTGCGGCCACCATCACGAGAAACCGGGTGCGCTCGACCCGGACGCCGAGCGCGGATGCGGTGTCGTCGCCGAGCTGCAGCGCCGAGAGATCCCTCGACCGCCCGAGCAGCAGCGGGCCGAGTATCGCGAGTGCGACGAGCGCGGGCACCACCTGCGCCCAGGTGGTGCCGTTGAGGCTGCCGGTGAGCCAGCGCAGCGCCTCCTGCAGGTCCCACTGTCCAGCGCCGGAGAGGATGTAGTTGATGATGCTCTCGAGCATCGCGGCGATGCCGATGCCGATCAGGATCAGCCGGGTGCCCGCCGCCCCGCCCTTGTAGGCGAGGCCGTAGACGATCAGCGCGACACCGAGCCCACTGACGATCGCGAACAGCGAGACCGCCGCGCCACCCAGCGACAGGGTAACGATGGCGAATGCCGCGGCCGCGCTCGCTCCCGCACTGATGCCGATGATGTCGGGGCTCGCCAGCGGGTTGCGCAGCATGGTCTGGAACGTCACGCCGGCGAGCCCGAAGCTCAACCCGGCGACGATGGCGAGCACCGCGCGCGGCAGGCGCAGGCGCCCGACCGTGAACGTGGCGCCCGCGACATCCTGCCCCAGGATCACCCCGACCACCTCGGCCGGCGAGTAGAAGGTCTGCCCGACCATCAGGCTCACCGCGAACACGACGACGATGAGCGCCGACAGGATCGCGATGACCACGCGTCGACGACCCTGCCGGCGGGATCGCGCACCGGCGACCAGGTCGGCAGTGCGCACCGGGCTGCGGGGTTCTGCGTCGATCAACGTCGAACCGGCCGCGACCGGGGTGATGGATGCCGCTGCCGCGGCGCTCCTCGCTCTCACCCGAATCACAGCGCGCGCACCTTCTGGCGGCGCACGATCGCGATGAACACGGGCGCGCCGATCAGTGCCGTAATGATGCCGACGTCGATCTCGCTGGGGCGCGCGACGATGCGGCCGAGCACGTCGGCCACGACGAGCAGGCAGGCACCGGCAACAGCCGAGAACGGCAGCAGCCAGCGCTGGTCCACTCCGACCAGCAGCCGGCAGAAGTGCGGAACGACGAGCCCGACGAAGGCGATCGGCCCGGCGACCGCGGTCGCCGCCCCGCACAGCAGCACCGCGCCGAGGGCGGCGATGGCCCGCACGACCGCGACGCGCTCCCCCAGGCCCGCGGCGATATCGTCGCCGAGGGCGAGCGAGTTGAGGCTGCGGGCGGAGAGCAGGCAGACGGCGAACCCGACGACGATGAACGGCGCGACCTGGCGGATGCTGTCGAACGATGCCCCGCCGACGCCGCCGATCTGCCACGACCGGATGATGCCGGAGATGTCGCCACGCGGCAGCGCGACGGCGGTGATGAACGACGCGAGGGCGGCCGAGGTCGCCGCGCCAGCGAGTGCGAGCTTGAGGGGGGTCGCGCCGCCGCGGCCGAGCGAGCCGACGGAATAGACGAAGACCGCCGCGACGGCGGCGCCGACGATGGCGGTCCAGATGTAGCCAGTCGCCGACGCGAGGCCGAACCACGCGATGCCGATCACGACGGCGAGGGAGGCTCCCGCATTGACGCCAAGGATTCCGGGGTCGGCGAGCGGATTGCGGGTGACGCCCTGCATCACGGCGCCGGCAAGGCCGAGGGCCGCACCGACGATGACGGCGAGCACCGTGCGGGGCACCCGCTTGACGACGGACGCCTCGCCGAGGGTGTCGACCGACCCGCCGAGGCCCGCGACGATGTCGGCCAGGGTGACGTCGCGTGAGCCGATCGCGAGCGACAGTAGGGACAGCGCCACGAGCAGGGCGAGCACGGCGACCAGCCAGCCCAGGCGCACGCGATTCGGGCGCCGCACGATGGCGACGCCCGAATCGGGTGCGGGGGCGGTGCGGGTCACTGCGCCGTGTCAGCCGCCTCGGCGAGGAGGGCGAGATAGTCGTCGAGCACCCACGAGATGGCCAACGGGGTCGGGTTTGCGGCGGTGCCGAGCGGGCCGGAGCCGTCGAGCGCGACGATCGCACCGTTGGCGACGGCGGGCATCTGCGACAGCAGGGGGTCGCCCTCGAGGGTGGAGATCAGCTCGTCGTCGCCGTAGGTCACGATGATGTCGACGTCGGAGAACACGTCGACCTGCTCGGCGCTGACGGTGCCCGAGAACTGGTCATTGTCGGCGGAGGCCTCCTCGACGCTCGACGGCGTCGAGAGCCCGAGGTCCTCGAAGAACGCGGACCGCGTGTCATGCGACGTGTAGAAGCTGACCTCGCTCAGGTCGGTGGGGTCGACGTGGGTGAGGAACATCGTCGACTTGCCCTCGAGCTGCGGGTACTCGGCCGCAGCGGTGCTGATCTCGCCCTCGATGTCGGCGACGAGCTGCTCGCCCTCCTCTGCCATGCCCATTCCCGCGGCGTTAACTGTGATCACGTCGCGCCACGAGGTCGCCCAGGGCGCCTCGGGGTAGGCCACGACCGGGGCGATCTCGCTGAGCGTGTCGTAGTCCTCCTGGGTCAGGCCGGAGTACGCCGCGAGGATCACGTCGGGATCGGTGTCGGCGACGGCTTCGAAGTCGATGCCGTCGGTCTCGTCGAAGAGCACCGGGGTCTCGCCACCGAGCTCGTCGAGCTTCTCCGACACCCACGGCAGCAGGCCGTCGCCGTCGTCGTCGCCGAAGTTGGCCATCGCCATGCCGACGGGCACGACACCCAGGGCCAGTGGCACCTCGTGGTTGGCCCAGTTGACCGTCGCGACGCGCTCCGGCTTCTCCTCGATGGTCGCAGTGCCGAGTGCGCTCTCCACGGTGATAGGGAAGCCCTCGGCTGCGGCGGCCGGCGCCGCGCCGTCGGTGCTGTCGTCGGCGGTTCCCCCGCACGCGGTCAGGCCCACGGCAGCGATGGTCGCCATCGCGGCGGTCAGCAGAAAACGGTTCGCACGCATGCGGAACTCCACTCTTGTCACTCGAGAAAAGGCGCCACGCATCGGCGCCGGATGGGCGTTCGATGGTCCCGGCCCGCCCCGTTGGGCCGGTTAGGTAAGGCTTACCTTCATAAGGTAGGGCATGAACCGCGGGGGCGCAATTCGGTGCTCACACGACGAAGCCCGCCCCGCGTGCGCGGGGCGGGCTGTACGTCAGCTGGTCGAACGGGGCCGCTACTTGGCCACGCGTCCGCTCGACTCCCAGAGCCGCACCAGCTTGAGGGCGAGGTGCAGCGTGCTGCGCTTCATGCCGTCGGCCATGGCCTCACGCACGACGGTCGGCATCTTCTCGAGCCGGTAGTAGAGCGTGGTGCGGTGTACGAACAGCTGCTCGCAGGCAGCCGTCACCTGGCCGCCGACATCGAGGAGGGTCTCGATGGTGTGGCGCTGCATCTCGTTACCCTTGGCGGTGAGCACGACCGCGGCCGGGGAGATCACCTCGAGCCAGGCCGGGTCCCATTTGACGGCGCTGAGCAGCGCCCACCCGCCGAGATCCTTGATGTCGACCGCGGGCCCGAACTCCGACATGCTCGCCGACAGTTCTGCGGCCGTCGCCGCTTGGTCCGCGGCCTCGAGGAGGTCTTCGGCGGCCCGCCGGGGCGAGGCGGTGCCGATGCCGAGGATGCGCACGCCCCTACGATGCCCCTCGTCGATGATGGTCTGGTCGGTTTCCTGGCTGAGGCGCGGCCCGACGGCGAAGAGGTATCCGGGGCGATCGGCCACGAGCCAGAGCGGTGAGGGGCGCAGTCCGGCGAGGTAGCGGCCGAACGCCATGGAGCCCACTGCGTTGAGGGGTTCGTCGACCATGATGGCGCGCACCACGGTGTCCTGCCCTCGC
Source organism: Marisediminicola senii (assembly GCF_011057645.1). Taxonomy (GTDB): domain Bacteria; phylum Actinomycetota; class Actinomycetes; order Actinomycetales; family Microbacteriaceae; genus Marisediminicola; species Marisediminicola senii. Next base: position 182,629 of record NZ_JAALGE010000002.1, read on the forward strand.
TGCAGCCACTGGCGGTTGACTGCGGCGGCGTACGCACCGCGCCGTTCGTGGGTCTTCTCCGAGAGCAGCATGCCCATGATCGCGTGCCGCGACGACCGGAGGGTGGTCAATTCGCCGTCGATGATGCCCGCGGCGAGCACCACTGCCGAATCGACGGCCTCGCGTTCGGCGCGACCTAGGGCGGGCTGGGTCTCGGAGCCAGCGACCCAGAGGTGACCGACCAGCGACTCGCTGCTGTGGATCTCAACCGTGAGGTGAGGGGAACCCAAGGCCGGGATGCCCGCTGCGGGGCCGGCGACGGCTCGGAGGTGTGCGCCCTTGCGCTCACTGGTGACGTGCACGCTGCGGTCCAGCGTCGTGATGCTGACGGCGCGATGCACCGCCTCGGACAGTTGCTCTACGACGTCCTGGAGACTGAGACTTGCTCTTTCGCTTGCGACACGATCGGTGTTGCTCATGGTGCGGCACTCCTAGCCGGGGTCTGGGGCGGCGACGACCTGGGACACAGGCGCCGATCGCACGGGTGCGTGCTGAACGACCGATGGGGGCGGGAGGGGTCGCGTGTCCATTGCACCGCCGCCACGTGCTGGGCGCCACGCAGAAAGCACGCAGTTCCCGTAGCATTTCGCCACATAAACGCAACAGTCTCGTATTGTGCGGGTCACAGTTGTGCGAATCGGCGGTCACGATGCAGTAACGGCGCGGTGGCGGAGGCGGAGGCGACGGATCCACCGCCCTTGGCGGGTCGCCATACGGCGGAGCACAGCGGAGATCAGCGAGCTCAGGCGTACGAGAGGGCCCCGAGTCGGGGCGCCGAGACGGAGTGCCGGGCTACTCCCCCGATGCTGGATCGTCGGCGCGGGACCAGGCGATCGAGATGAGCTGGCGGAGCACGTCGAGGTCGATGTCGTCGAGCTTTCTGACGTAGATGCACCCGGCGCCTTCGGTGTACGTGCCCAGTGAAGGAAGCAGGGCGGCGCCGGCGGGCAGGTCCTTCAGACCGTACAGCGAGAGCTGCGCCTTGCGGGGCGAGAACCCGGTTTTCGGCCAGGTGCCGCTGGTGCGGGGGTTGGCCGGTGACACGTACTGGTACGAGCCGTAGCCGACGAGCGATGGTCCCCACAGCGCGGGATCGGTGCCGGTGACCTCGCGAAAGATCTGCGCGAGGCGGAGGCCGTCGTCGCGGCGCCGGGCTGGCGTCGCCGCATCGAGAAAGTCGGCGACGCTGGCATCCGTGGGGAGGGTCTTCTGCTCGGCCATGATGGCTTTCATTATTCAGGAACCATGGTGCGCGCGGCGCGGGATTGGTTTCACAATTCAGGAACCACGGTGCTCACCGGCCACTTATGCGCACATGCCTACCGGTACCGGCGGCCATATGGTCTCCCTGAGCGCCACGGTGCGCAAGTCGCTCGGCAAGCAGATCGGCGATGTCGTGCAGGTGGTGGTGACGCCCCGCTGACTTCGCGTCACCCCGCTCACCCCGCCGACACGATGCGTGACAGGTCGGGGGCCGAGGGGTGGATGCGTCGCTGGTCGCCGCGCGGACCCCGCAGTAGGCTCGGCGCCATGAGCAGGATCTTCACGACACCGTTCGGCGCCGTCTATCCCCTTTATGTGGCGAAGATGGAACGCAAGGGCCGCACCAGGGAAGAGCTGGACGAAGCCATCGAATGGCTGACGGGGTTCGACCGTGCCGCCCTGCAGCGGCACCTGGATGACGAGACTACCTTCGAGCAGTTCTTCGCCCAGGCGACCGTGAACCCGCAGGCGTCGTCGATCACCGGGCTGATCTGCGGCATCCGGGTCGAGAACATCGAAGACCCCCTCATGCAGAAGATCCGCTACCTCGACAAGCTCGTCGACGACCTTGCCAAGGGCCGATCAATCGAGAAGGTGCTCCGCCGGGTCTGAGCCAACTCGGATTCACCACAGCGCGAGCCTGGCAAGGGCACGCAATGCATCGTCCGGCGGGGCAGGAGTGCGCCATAGACCCAGGGTCCCTAGAACATCGAGAACCGGTGCCACCAGAGCGCCGAAGCGCTTCGGTTGTAAGGGGCGGCACTCCCCATCGGCATACCCGATCTCGGTCAACGCTCCCACCACGTGCCGCTCGGCGTCGCTTCGTACGGTGATGCCACCATCGGCCAGCCCCAGTGTCAGCAGTGTGCCCGCCTTGCGGCGCACATCGAGCATCTCCTGGCGCAACAGCATGCGGGCGATCCTGGTTGCGAGAATTGCGGGCCTTCCGATGGCCTCCCAGGTTGCCGCTCCCACGATGAGACGACCCCTGACAGCGCGGACGAGGTTCAAGCGCTCCGCAGAGACTCGAAGGGTGCGAATCGATGGGGTCAGCTCTTCGCGGTAGGACCCGCCCCCGCGGTATCGCCAGCCGAGGGTGGCCATGCCATCGTGAACGATGGCGGGCGGCATCCACCCGGCCTTAGTCAATCGGAGACCGTCGAACCCGACGCGATCGAGGAGCCATTGATAGGGAGCCACGAGTCGGGCGATCTCATCAGAGTCGGCGAGGGTCGGCTCTGGAAATATCTGATCGCGGTGCAGATGCCGTCGTAAGTTCGATCGAGCAGAGACGGGCAGCATGGCAGCGAGCCCGACGAGCGGGGAGCCGGCGGTCAGGCGCGAGATGCCGACCAACCCGGACATGTCGTGTGACGGCGGCATGAACAGACGGGCCAATTCCGCCCGGGCGCCGGCGAGGTCGGGGCACTCCGGGTCGACGACGCCCCAGCGACCAGCCGAGCGGGCAGCCCAGGTGACACCCGCGAGGTGGTCGGGATGAGACGGATTGGCGAGTGCCGTAGCCAGCTTCTCGTGGTGCCCGACACCGCCGCAATCGTCGAAGGGTGCTCTTCGCTCGCCCGCGATGAGCTCGGCCGGGGCGTGCTCCGGCGCGGTGTCGTAGCGGGTCAGTTGCTCGATGAAATGCACCCACTCGTCACTCTCGTCGTAGAGGTACCAGAGCGGCCCGCCGTGTTGCATGGCCTCGCCGACCGTCGCGCCTGCGTAATGCTGCATACCGTCGATCGCATAGTCGCGCGAGGGGTCGCCCCATGCCCGCACCGGCCCATCTACCCGGGGAATCCCGTTACGGATCACCCATGGGTCGTCGTCGGTGAACCGCCGCAGATAGACGTTTTCCCAGTGGAAGACCACCTGCAGAACGTCACTCAGCTGAGCGAGTGACAACGATTCGTCGACGTCGATGGTGCGCCAGATCTCCGGCTCGATTCCCACGATGCTGACGCGCAGCCTGAGCATGGAACGGGGCGTAATCGACGGCACCCGGCCACGCTAGCCACCGGTCATCGCGGGTAGCGCGGGGTTGCACAGCACTCACTCGCCCATCCTGCTGTGCAGGAATGTCGGAGCCGTACAGGCCCCGCCCCGACGGTCTCCTCGGGGAGAGCGCCGGGTGACGGGGCCGGTAGCGTGCTACTCCTTGCCGTCCTCGAGCGGGATGAGCATGGTGCGGAACGGGCCATCCTCGACGTGGAGGTTCCAGATGCGGTCTGCGACATCGTGGATTCCATTGGACAGGTCGAGCTGCGGAATGGCTCCCGGAATGACGAGTTGCTTCACGCGAATCCCCTCATCCTCGAGCGCATCGTGGAGCATCTCCCCGTATGCACTCTCGGCGGGGAACGCGACCGACGTGCCGGCAAAACCGGCGCGCGCTTTCACCGAGGTTCCCCCGTTGATCAGGATCACGCTGCCGCTGCCCGCCTCACGCATCGCCGGCAGCACTGCCCGCACCGAGTGGATGAGTCCGAGAGCCGAGAACTGCAATGCTTCCAGCGCCAGCTGAGGGGTCAGCTCGAGCACCGGTTTGAGGTAGTCCCGCGACGGAAGCGGGCTGTACTGCAGGGCGGTGATGGGGCCAAGCTCTTCCGCAGCGCGCGCGAGTGCGTCCTCCAGCGCCAACGGCTCCCGTACGTCTGCCGCGAAACCGCTGGCAGCGAAACCGCTCCCCCTGAGCTCGGCGGCCATGTCGTCGAGCTTCGGCTGGCTCCTCGAGATCAACGCGATGGAGAAGCCTTCGCGTCCGAACCTCTGTGCGACGGCGGCTCCGAGCCCCGGTCCGGCTCCGATAATTGCAATAACTGGCACGACGTGTTCCTCTCATCGGTGATTCTGTGGTGACCAATTACTCGGTCGGCTTCGACGGGTTCGATTCTGGATGCCTTCACCAGCTCCACCGGATGGGCGACTGGCTCTCGACACCGAGACCGCGTCCCGTATGCGAACAGCCGTCTGCGCCATTGTCTTCCCACCGACGGCGAACGGATCAACAGGCCGCGCCCTCGTCGGTCGACAACTGACTAGTTGCCAGACGGACTAGTCAGTCGTACGATCTAGTCATGGATGCTGACGAGTGGCCCAGTGAGTGGCTGCGGGGAGTGCTCGGTGTCTGCGTGCTGCGGGCGCTCCTCGATGGCCCGAGCTACGGTTACGCGATCACCCGTCGCCTCGCCGCAGCTGGCTTAGGCGACGTCAAGGGCGGCACGCTCTACCCCCTGCTCGCACGCCTCGAGGAGGCCCGATACGTCGAGGTCGAGTGGCGCGCGGGGGACGGAGGACCGGGACGCAAGTACTTCGCACTGACCGATCAGGGGCGCACGCATGCACGGTCGCTCGCCGCCCGCTGGGCTGCCTTCACCGCAATCACCCGCGAGCTCACCGACGGTGCACTCGAACACCACCGCGGCCGCTGACACGACCACCATGAACCGACAGGACGTCACGATGAACAATGGCGGGACCAGGGGCTTCGGATCCATCGACAGCTACACGCGGCTGGCGCCGAGTGTCGAGGAGAGCTGGATCGAGCAATTCGTGCTCGAGCAGCGTCTCATCGGGGTGCCGGGAACACGGATCGGCGACTCCCTCGTGCTCGTGGAGAGCCACGTCGCCGAGTCCGGCGAGAGTGCCCTGACCGCATTTGGTGACCCCAGGGCGTACGCGAAAGACGACGCGCCCGAGCAGTCTCCGACGTCATCCGATCGAATCGATCACGGGTGGCTTCTCGGGATCGTTCTCGGCCTGTGCGGCATGCTGCTCGCCACGTTCGGCCTCCAGGCCGGGTTCGCCGGTGAATCGGCCCTCCAGGTGACCGTGGGACATGTCGTTGTGGTCGCGATCGTTGCGGCCGCCCTTGCCCTGCTCATTCTCACTCCGCGTGCCATCATGCGGGCGGTCGCCCAGGGTCCGCTAGGTAGCTGGATCGTGTGGATGCTGCTACTCGCGGCGATGGTCGGCGCGCTCTTCCTCCTGCCGCACCCGCTCGGGACCGTGGGTGTCCTCACCGCGTCGTGTATCGGGGCGATCCTGCTCACCGCCGGTGTCATCGTGCAGCTGCGCGCCTACCTCGGCGGCCGAGTGCAGGACGACCCGATCGTCGGCCCGGGAGAGCAGCCCGCCAGATCGCGCGCTGGTCTGTTCGCGGTGTTCGTCTTCCCCGTCGCGACGATCGCCATGATCGGCTTCTCCTGGCTTATCCAGCAGATTCCGGCGTTGTTCTGACGACGTGATTCGTCGTCACAATGGTGAAGCGGAACTCCTCCACCGCGCCACCTTGACCACTCAGTCCCAGTCGAGATACTCCTCGATGACCATCGCCGTCTCAATGGGGTGCGACATCGGAAAAAGGTGATCCGCCCCGTCGATGGTCGTGACGCTTGTGCGCTCAGGGGCCGCGGTCCGGAGCTCGTCGCCGTTCGTCGGCGGGGTGAGTACATCCTCAGCACCCTGGACGATGAGCACGGGGATCACCGGGGGCAATTCGACCTGCTTCTGCTCGACCCGGAGCAGCACCAGCCCGTTCACCCGTTCCGCGTGCTGGGCCGCAAAGACACGCGCCACGGTTCCACCGGTTGCGTATCCGCCGATCCAGGTGTGAGCCAGGCCGAGGTGGTCGATGACGGCGAGAGAGTCATCCGCCCGCTCCTGCGCTGATGCTTCAGAAGGCGCCGATCCGTCGCGGGGTCCAATCCGCACGACGTGAAAGTCTGCTTCGTCCGCCAGGTAGTGCGAGACAGCTCCGAGGCCGTCTGACCCCAGGACGAGGTTCGAGATCAACACCAGCGCGATGGGCCCACTGCCTTCCTCGACGTACGGAATGGCACGGCCGTCGGGCTCGAGAATCTGTTGCTGCGTCACTGGTACTGCTCCCCCTGATTGGTCGACCGGAACCGGGTTGGTGACCGGAACCGAGTTGCTGAACCGGAACTCCACCACGTTGGAACGCTGAGGACCACCCAGCAGAGGGTCACTCTCGTGCGCGTCGTCATGTGTCTCCGCCAGTCTAGATCGACTGCTGCAGGCACCGAACGGCAGCGTGAGAGGCGCACCGCTCTGGTCGCTGACCGGGGCTGGACGCGAGGCGGCCGAACCAGCAGCGCCTTCCGTCAGCTCCGACAAACGCGCCACCCCGCCCAGGGTCGTGTTCGCCAGATGCCTCATGGAGCCTGCCCCGCCACTACGCTCGATCCGGCGCTGTCAGCGCCATAACCGCGGGTCAGGAGACTCACCATGGCACTGACCTGGAAACTGCACGGCGACGGCAAGACCGTCAGCTCCGACGAGATCGTGCTCCCCGAAGAGCGCCTCACCTGGGGGCGCACCGTCGGCTTCGGCATGCAGCACGTAGTCGCCATGTTCGGCGCGACCTTTCTCGTGCCCCTCATTACCGGATTCCCGCCGGCCACAACGCTGCTGTTCTCTGGCATCGGGACGCTGCTCTTCCTACTGATCACGCGCAACAAGCTGCCCAGCTACCTCGGCTCGTCGTTCGCATTCCTCGCCCCCATCGGAGCCGCGGTGACAGCGGGCGGACCCGGCACAGCCCTCGCCGGCATCATCATCGTCGGCGCCATACTCGCCCTGGTGGGCGTGCTCGTGCAGGTCGTCGGCACACGCTGGATCGACCTGCTCATGCCGCCCATCGTGAGCGGCGCCATCGTCGCCCTCATCGGCTTCAACCTGGCCCCGGCCGCGCGCGACAACTTCGCGCAGTCGCCGCTGATCGCCATCATCACCCTGCTCGCCATCATCCTCGCCGCGGTGGTGTTCAAAGGCTTCCTCGGCCGACTCTCCATCGTCGTCGGCGTGGCCGTCGGTTACATCGCCTCAGCCATCGCCGGTGAGGTCGAGTACAGCAAGGTCGCCGACGCCCCGTGGGTTGGACTCCCCCAGTTCACCGCCCCGGAGTTCTCGGCAGAGCACCTGACCATCTACCTGATGTTCGTACCGGTCGTACTCGCGCTCATCGCCGAGAACATCGGGCACATCAAGGGTGTCGGCCAGCTCATCGACCGCGACCTCGACGGCCTCACCGGCCGAGCACTCTTCGCCGACGGTCTCGCGACCGTCATTTCGGGCATCGGTGGCGGCTCACCGACCACGACCTACGGCGAGAACATCGGCGTCATGGCTGCCACCCGCGTCTTCTCAACCGCCGCCTACTGGGTCGCCGGTTTCACCGCAATCGTGCTGGGCCTCTCACCCAAGGTCGGTGAAGTAATCAACACCATCCCGGCTGGCGTGCTGGGCGGCGTGACCACGGCGCTCTACGGACTGATTGGCATCATCGGGGTGCGCATCTGGGTCGAGAACAAGGTCGATTTCAGCAAGCCCGTCAATCAGCTGACCGCCGGCATCGCGCTCATCATGGGCATCGCCGACTTCACCATCACCACGGGCGAGCTCAGCTTCGGCGGCATCATCCTCGGGACGGTCGCGGCGATCGTCGTCTACCACCTGATGACAACCATTACTAAGGTGCGCGGCACGGAGAAGTCACGGCTCGGCTAGTTGGCGCTCATTAACGGTTCCTAGTTGTTGAACCTGAACCCCACCACGTCGCCGTCTTGATGTCTGACCGCCCGGGTATGAGCAAACCCGCATTCTTCCATCGCCCAGAAGCGCACCGCCGTCGACCAACCACCGGCGATCGTCGTGTTTGCGACGCCCTTCGGTCAGTCGACGACGATGACTAGGTGGCCGCGGGGATCCGCCCACCGCCGAACCGATGCGACCATCGCGGCCCGGTCGGTCTGCACCTTGATGTTGGTCATCAATTTGTCGGAGGCGAGGCTCGCCCAGACTCTTGACGAGCCTTCGGAGCACGAATTGCGCGGATACCCGCCCAGACTGTGCAACTGGCGAACCCGACAACAGCTAGCAAGGCGAGAGTGATCGCGGCGGCATCGGACAGCACTGCCTCCCGCCGCAGGAATAACACCACGAATAGCATCGCGAAGAACACGATTGATAGGTACGGCAGTAACTTCACAAGTGCCTCTGTCCCGAGCTTTGTTAACCAGGTTGACTCAGCTCAAAGGGAGAGTTTACGTCAGGGAGAGTTTGCGAACGCACCTGACCGCGTCATGCGTTTCGCTCCAGATTATGACTACGTCTAGTTGTTGAACCGGAACTCGACCACATCGCCATCCTGCATGACGTATTCCTTGCCCTCGATGCGTGCCTTGCCCGCCGAGCGTGCCTCCGCGATCGAGCCCGCGGCCACGAGGTCGTCGAAGCCGATGATCTCGGCCTTGATGAAGCCCTTCTCGAAATCGGTGTGGATCACTCCCGCAGCCTGCGGGGCCTTCGCCCCCTTGGGGATCGTCCAGGCCCTGGTCTCCTTGGGCCCGGCGGTGAGGTAGGTCTGCAGGCCGAGGGTGTCGAATCCGATGCGTGCGAGCTGGTTGAGGCCGCTCTCGGTCTGCCCGGTGCTGGCGAGCAGTTCGGCCGCGTCGTCCGGGTCGAGGTCGATGAGCTCGGATTCCAGCTTCGCGTCGAGGAAGATCGCCTGCGCCGGAGCGACCAGGGCGGCGAGCGCATCGAGCTTCGCCTGGTCGCCGAGCACGGCCTCGTCGACGTTGAACACGTAGATGAACGGCTTGGTGGTGAGGAGCCCGAGCTCGCGGATGGGCTCGAGGTCGATGGTGGAAGCCGAGAGCGGCTTGCCATCGTTGAGCCAGGCGACCGCGGCATCCGTCGTATCGATCGTGAGCTGGGTGATCTTCTTCGCGCGCAGGTCGCGGTCGTAGCGGGCCTGGGCCTTCTCGAGGGTCTGCAGGTCGGCGAGGATCAGTTCCGTGTTGATGGTCTCCATGTCGGATGCCGCGTCGACCTTGCCGTCGACGTGCACGACGTCATCGTCGATGAACCCGCGGATGACCTGCGCGATGGCGTCGGCCTCGCGGATGTTAGCGAGGAACTTGTTGCCGAGGCCCTCGCCCACGCTCGCGCCCTTGACGATGCCGGCGATGTCGACGAACGACACCGGGGCGGGCAGGATGCGCTCGGAGCCGAAGATGGCCGCCAGGGCGTCCAGCCGCGTGTCGGGGAGGTTCACCACGCCCACGTTCGGTTCGATCGTCGCGAACGGGTAGTTCGCGGCGAGGACCGAGTTCTTGGTGAGTGCGTTGAACAGGGTGGACTTGCCGACATTGGGCAGACCGACGATTGCAATAGTTAAAGCCACGAGGGTCAAGGGTACCGGGCGTGTGCGCCGGCGGTGACGGTCGTGCGTGAGAGCATGACGCCATGCCCCTGGATTTCACCGCCATCGACTTCGAAACCGCCAACTCGTCGAGTGCGTCGGCCTGCTCCGTCGGCCTGGTGAAGGTGCGGGGCGGCGTCGCCGTCGATGCGGCCGGATGGCTCATCCGCCCGCCTCTCGGACACGACGAGTTCCTCGAGTGGAACACCCGCATCCACGGCATCGAGAAGGGCGACGTGGCCGACGCGCCACTGTGGGTCGAACAGCTGCCCGACCTGGTGGCGTTCGCCGACGGCGACACTCTCGTCGCCCACAACGCGCGCTTCGACATGGGCGTCATCACCGGGGCGTGCCGCGCATCGGGGGTCGACGTGCCGTCGTTCCGCCACCTGTGTAGCCTCGGCGTCGCCCGCAAGACCTACCACCTCGATTCCTACCGACTGCCGGTCGCGGCGATGGCCGCCGGGTTCGAAGACTTCGCCCACCACGACGCGCTGGCAGACGCCCAGGCGTGCGCCGCGATCATCGTTCACGCGGCGAAGCGGCATGGGGCATCCGACCTCGACGAGTTGGCGGATGCCACGGGGTCGCAGTTCGCCCGCATCGGCACGCCAGCGGCCGCCCTCGCTGCGCGACCGGTCGTCGCGTTCCGCTAGCGTTGCCGCGTGGATAATTCGCGCGACGTTCTCAAGGCGCAGTGGGCCGCGTGGTTTCGGCGGCACGGTTGGCTGATCTACACCGCGGTCGCGGTCGTCTGCCTCGCGAATTGCCTCACCCTCGCGACGACCCTGGCCGGCGGCGACGCCGGTCCCGCCACCGTTCCGGCACTGGTGTTCTCGGCGATCGCGGGCCTGTGTGCGGCGGCCGTGGGCATCGTGCTCTTCCGGGCGCGCCCGACGCACTGACGACGGCCGGGCGCTGGCCCGACCGACGCCGCGTCAGGTGCCTGGGCGCCTAGTTCTGCGGGAACCCGAGGTTCACGCCACCGTGCGACGGGTCGAGCCACCGGCTGGTGATGGCCTTCTGGCGGGTGAAGAAGTGCACGCCGTCTGGCCCGTACGCCTTCGTGTCGCCGAACAGCGAGTCCTTCCAGCCCCCGAACGAGAAGTAGCCGACGGGCACCGGAATCGGCACGTTGATGCCGATCATGCCGACCTGCGCGTCGCGCTGGAACCGCCGGGCGGCCCCTCCGTCGTTCGTGAAGATCGCGGTGCCGTTGCCGTACTTCGACGCGTTGATGAGGGCGAGGCCCTCGTCGTACGAGGAGACACGCACGACGGAGAGCACCGGCCCGAAGATCTCGTCGGTGTAGACGCGGGAGTCGGTCGAGACGTTGTCGATCAGGGTCGGGCCGAGCCAGAACCCGTCGGCGTCGCCGTCGACGTCGATTCCGCGGCCATCGACGACGACCGTGGCGCCGTCTTCGATGGCGATGTCGATGTACCCGGCGACCGTATCGCGATGCTGGCGGGTGATCAGCGGACCCATGTCGCAGCTGCGCGTGCCGTCGCCGACGGTCAGGGTGCCCATGCGCTGCGCGATCTTCTCGATCAGCTCATCGGCGACGGGCTCGACGGCGACGACGACGCTGATCGCCATGCACCGCTCCCCCGCCGAGCCGAAGCCGGCGTTGACGGCGGAGTCGGCGACGAGGTCGAGGTCCGCGTCGGGCAGCACGAGCATGTGGTTCTTCGCGCCGCCGAGGGCCTGCACGCGCTTGCCGGCGGCCGACGCGGTCTCGTAGATGTACTTGGCGATCGGGGTGGAGCCGACGAAGCTGATCGACGCGATGTCGTCGTGGTGCAGCAACGCGTCGACGGCCTCCTTGTCGCCGTGCACGACGTTGAACACGCCGTCGGGCAGGCCGGCCTCCTGGAACAATTCCGCGAGCCAGATGGCGGCCGACGGGTCCTTCTCGCTGGGCTTGAGCACGACGGTGTTGCCCGCGGCGATGGCGATGGGAAAGAACCAGAGCGGCACCATCGCCGGAAAGTTGAACGGGCTGATGATGCCGACGACGCCGAGCGGCTGGCGGGTGGAGTACACGTCGACCCCGGTCGACACATTCTCGCTGTACTCGCCCTTGGCGAGGTGCGGCATGCTCGTGGCGAATTCGACGACCTCGAGTCCGCGGGCGACCTCGCCGAGCGCATCGGAGGTGACCTTGCCGTGCTCATTGGTGAGGATGGCGGCCAGCTCGCCCTTTCGGGCGTTGAGCAGCTCGCGGAACGTGAACAGCACGCCCTGCCGCTTGGCCCATGACGCCCCCGCCCACTCCGCGAAGGCCTCGCGCCCCGCACGCACGGCTGCGTCGACGTCGGCGGTGGTGGCAAGGCGCACCTCCCGCGACACGGTGCCGGCGGCCGGGTTGTAGACGGGCGCGGTGCGGGTGGATTCTCCGGCGAACGATGCGCCGTTCACGAAATGATCAACAGTGGTCATGAGGCCATGCTAATCCGGCAGCGGGGTGCCTCACGGCGATGTCGCACCCCGCTGGCACACTGTGCTCATGACCGACGTGCTCCCCCTGATCCTCGTGCTCATCGTGGGCATCCTGCTGGGTGCCGGGCTGGGCTGGTTCGCCGCGCAGCAGCGGCTCCGCACCGCCGACCCGAGGCTTAGTGAGTCCCGTCACGCGCTCGAGCTGGCGGAGGCGAGGGTGGATGCCGCGGCAGAGCACTCCCGCATGGCCGCCGCCGCAGCATCCGCCGAAGCCACGGCCACCGCACTCCGCGACCAGCTGCGAGCCCAGCGCGAGCAGTACCTCGAGCTGGTGGCGCGCCAGACGGCAGACCGCGACGCCGCCGCCGAACGCGGCACGACAGAGAGCGCCGTGCTGCAGGCCCTCACCCCGGTGCAGGAGACCCTGCGCACCATGCAGCGCACGGTGTCGGAGCTCGAGCACCAGCGGCAACTGCAGCACGGAGAGCTCGGAGAGCAGCTGCGCTCGGCGGCAGCGTCGGAGGAGCGGCTGCGGGTGACCGCCGATTCGCTGGCCGCGGCGCTGCGCAACAACGCCACCCGCGGCGTGTGGGGCGAGACCCAGCTGCGCAACGTCGTCGAGTCGGCAGGCATGCTCGAGCGGGTCGACTTCGACGTGCAGAACAGCATCACCTCCGACGCCGGCGCCGGACGCCCCGACATGGTGGTGCGACTGCCGGGGGGCAAGAGCATCCCCGTCGACGCCAAGGTTCCGTTCTCGGCCTTCATCGACGCGAGCGCCATCCCCGACTCGGCGTCACCCGGCGAACTCGCCCGCCGCGACCGGCTGATGACACAGCACGTCGCCGCGGTGCGCGACCACGTCAGCACCCTCGGCAGCAAGGCCTACTGGCAGGGGCTGTCGTCGAGCCCCGAGCTCGTCATCGCGTTCATCCCGAGCGAGTCGCTGGTGTCGTCGGCACTCGCCGCCGACCCGTCCATCATGGAATTCGCGTTCAGCAAGCGGGTGGCGATCGCCTCACCGGTCACCCTCTGGTCGGTGCTCAAGACCGTCGCGTTCAGCTGGCAGCAAGACGTCGTGACCCAGGAGGCGAAGCAGCTGTTCGACCTCAGCCGCGAGCTCTACGGGCGCATCTCGACCGTGGCGACCCATGTCGAGAAGCTCGGGCGGTCGATCGAGGGAACGGTCAAGAACTACAACTCGTTCGTCGGGTCGCTCGAGCGGCAGGTGCTGCCGTCGGCACGCAAGCTGAACCTGCTCGACGAGTCCAGGGTGATCGCGACCCTGCCGGGCATCGACGAGTCGCCGCGGCAGCTCACCGCACCGGAGCTGACGGCCGCCCTCGACGCCGACGAGCGGCGCGCTCCCCTGCATCCCGCGCGGTTGCACGCCGTCGGCGAGGCACACCCCGACCCCACGGCAACGTCGAAGGGCTAGCTGTACAGCTAGCCGTTCACCGAACCGAACTCGAAGTCGCCGAGCCACTTCTCGGCGACGTGCTCGGCGATGACGCGGCGCACGGTGCCGGAGCGTCCGCGCAGCACGATGCTCTCGGTGCGGATGACCGGTCCCTGGCGGCGAACGCCGTCGACGAGGCCGCCGTCGGTGACGCCGGTCGCGACGAAGTACGTGTTGTCGCTGCTCACGAGGTCGTTGGCCTCGTACACGTGGTCGAACCTCAGCCCGGCATCCAACCCCTTCTGTCGCTCCTCGTCGGTGAGCGGAACGAGTCGGCCCTGGATGAGTCCGCCGAGGGCCTTGATGGCGCAAGCACTCGCGACACCCTCTGGGCTGCCGCCGATGCCCACGCACATGTCGATGCGGGTACCGGTGCGGGCCGCGTTGATGCCACCGGCGACGTCGCCGTCGAGCATCAGGCGGGTACCGGCCCCGGCGGCGCGGATGTCGTCGATGAGCTGCGCGTGCCGCGGACGGTCGAGCACGGCGATCTGCATCTCGTCGACGGGCTTGCCCTTGGCCTTGGCGAGGGCGCGGAGGTTCTCGCCGATGGGCTTGCGGATGTCGACGACACCGACCGCCTCGGGCCCGGCGACGATCTTGTCCATGTAGAAGACACTGGATGCGTCGAGCATGCTGCCGCGGTCGGAGACGGCGATCATCGAGATGGCGTTCTGGCGCCCGGCTGCGGTCAGCGAGGTTCCGTCGATCGGGTCGACGGCGATGTCGCAGGCCGGTCCGCGGCCGTTGCCGACGTGCTCGCCGTTGTAGAGCATGGGCGCTTCGTCTTTCTCGCCCTCCCCGATCACCACGACGCCGTCGAAGTTGACGGTGCCGAGGAACTTGCGCATCGCGTCGACGGCGGCCTTGTCTGCGGCGTTCTTGTCGCCGCGGCCGATGAACGGCACCGCGCGAATGGCGGCGGCCTCGGTGGCGCGCACCAGCTCCATAGCGAGGTTGCGGTCGGGGTGGAGAAAGAGTTCCGCGTGCTCGGAGCTGGCCATGATGTGTCCTTCGGTCGTCGGGGAATCGATCGCTGCGATGCGAGACACCGGCGAATCGACCTGCCGCCCAGCCTAGCGAGGCGGGCGAACGGGTGGAGATGGAATGGGGCGTGCCAGCCCCGGTCGGGTCAGGCGGGTGGGGTGGGCGCGATCACCTTGATGATGGCGGAATCGTCGGATGCCGCGAGCCCGGCTGCCTGGCCCAGCAGGTACAGCTGCTCGGCCGCTGCGGCTACCGGCGTTGCGACACCTTCGGCGCGGGCCGCCGACGTCACTATGCCCATGTCCTTGACGAAGATGTCGAGGCGGCTGAGCACCTCCGCTCCGTCGTCGTCGTAGGCCTGCAGCATCCGAGGTCCACGGTTTTCGAGCATGAACGACCCGGCCGCTCCCGCGGAGAGGGTGGCGAGGGTCGCTTCGACGTCGAGGCCGAGGGCGGCGGCGAGCGCGAGGGCCTCGGCTCCCGCGGCGATGTGCACGCCGCACAGCAGCTGGTTGACGGTCTTGAACGCCTGCCCGTCGCCCGGCTTGTCGCCGATCACGCTGAGCGTCGACGCGAGCAGGTCGAGAACCGGGGCCGCCTTTCGGCGCGCCGCGGGCTCGGCGCCGACGACGATGAGCAGGTCGCCCGCCCCGGCACGCACCGGTCCGCCGCTGAGGGGCGCGTCGACGAGCTGCACTCCGGTGGTGGCGAGGCGGGCCGCGGCGGCCGTGACGTCCGCGATGCCCACGGTGCTGGTCATGATCACCACCGCGCCCTCGGCGAGCGACCCAGCGATGCCGTCGTCGCCGAACAGCACGTCGTTGAGCTGGGCGCCGTTGCGCACCGCGAGCACCACGGCGTCCACACCGGTCACGGCACCGCGGGCGGAGTCGAAGGGCAGGATGCCCGCCTCGGCGGCGAGGGTCAGGCGCGGGTCGGCGATGTCGAACCCGTGCACGGTCAGTTCGCTGGCGAGGCGGGTGGCCATGGGCAGGCCCATCGCGCCCAGGCCGAGCACGGCGACGGAGTAGTCAGCAGTTGCGGTGTCGGAACTCGCGGAATCAGTCGACGGTGACATGAGAACTCTTTTCATGGGTGGTGGATGGGGCGGCGAGGGTCTCGACGACGCGGGCCAGGGAGTCGTCGTCGCCGACGTTGCCTGCGAAGACGATGTAGGGAATGCCGCGGGCCGGCCCGTCGACGGGCTCCCACAGCGACACGATGCCGGGGAGCATGGGTCCGCGCACGATGGCGTGCCGGATGCCGAGCCCGTGCGCGGCGACGTCGCTCGAGGTGATGCCGCCCTTCGCGACGACGAAGCGGGGCGGGCGGGCGGCCAGGATGAGCTGCACCACGCGCACGATGGCGGCGGATACCCGCCGCGAGATGTCGAGGCTCGCGGCCGCGTCATCCGCCGTCCTCAGGGTTCTGCTGGTGTGGATCACGACGTCACCGGTGGCCAGGGCCGCTGTTGCGTCGGCCACCACCGCGTCGAGGTGAGCGTCGGTGAGCGCGTCGTCGAGCACCGCCGCGATGTCGACCTCGAGCACGCGGGCGACCGGGCGGGAGGCGGTCAGCCGGGCGAGCTGCCGGGTGGTGACGCCCACGTGGGAGCCGACGACCACGAGACCGCCGACGGCGTCGGAACCAGCCGGCCCATAGACCTCGGCCGCAGTCAGCGGGGCACGCACGGCCTGGCCGATGCGCGCGCGTACGAATGGGGGGCCCACGCGGTAGAGGAACCGCTTGCCGGCGGCCTCTGCGGCGGCGAGTCCGAGCGCGAGTGCGCGCAGGTCGTTCTCGGTGACTGCGTCGACGACGATCGGGGTGCCGCCGGTCACGTCGCGGAGCGCGTCGGCGATCGCCTCGGTGCCCGCGCGGATGATGCCGAGGTGGAGGGTCACCACGTCGGCGGCTCGCACCCGGCCGGCCGTCTTCTCGTCCACGTATTCGCGAAGGTCGCTGCTGGTGAAGCCGAAGGTCGCATCGCGGGCGAACTCGGTCTCGGCGACCGGGGTGAGCTCGTCACCGGAGCGCATGTAGTGGGTGCCGCCGATCGTGACGCGGCCCGCATCGGGAAAGGCGGGCACGATGACCACGCCGTCGATCGCGTCGGCGCCAGAGTCGGCGAGCGTTGCGGCGATGGTGTCGGTCTCGAGCGGAAAGTGGCCGCGCAGCGTGGAGTCGCTGCGGCTCACGAAGGCGACGGGGACGCCGAGCTCAGCGGAGGCGGCGAGGGTGTTCTGCACGATCTCGCGGTTGCGCTGCTGTGCGGTCGCCGGGTCGAGGCTGCGCGTGTTGGTGAGTACGTAAATCGCGGGTGCGCCCTGTCGGAGGCCCCAATGGATGTCGCTGCGCTCCCACGCAGTGAGCACGGGCAGGTCGGCCACCGACTGCGTGCCGGTCGGGTCGTCGTCGAGCACGACGAGCACGACGCCAGACGCCTCGACGGTCGCGCGCACCTCGGCGGGGTCGACCTCACGCTCGGCGGGAAACTCGGCGAGCACGATCGAGGCGAGCGCGGTGGAGGCGAGTAGAGCGCGCGGGGGCGTCGCCTGCGGGCTGGCGGGATCGGTCATCGGATACTCCCTCGTAGTCTGATGTCTGACATCTTACTCGTGGGGCCGGCGGATACAAGAGGTGGCGCGACTACCACCCGCCGGCCCGGGCGAATTGTCGGCGGATCAGCCCCCGCCGAGAACGAACCGTTTCAGGTCGTTCGCGGTCTGCGTCATGTGGTCGTCCATGGCGATGCGGCTGCGCTCCGGATCGCCGGAGCGCAGCGCCTCGAGGATGAGGGCGTGCTGCGCGATCGCGTTGACCTGGATCTGCGGCACGGCGGAGGTCTGCTCCCGCTTGACGAGCATCACCCGCGCGAGCGGCTCGAACAGCACGCCGACGAACACGTTGCCCGTCGCCCGAAGGATGACGTCGTGAAAGGCGATATCGGCCCCGACGAAACCCGCCAGGTCGTCGGTGTCGTGCGCCAGCCGCATCCGTCCCAGCTGTTCTTCGAGGCTGTCGAGGTCGGCGTCGGTGCGCCGGGTAGCCGCGAGTGCGGCGGCGCCGGTCTCGATCATGCGACGCACTTCGACGAGCTGCTGCGACGCGGCGGACTGGTCTCCCGCCCCCTCGGTCGTCGCGCGGAGGATCGGGTCGAGGTCGGTCCAGGCGGTCACCGGGTTGACGTAGGTGCCCCGGCCGGGGAGGGATCGCACCACGTTCTGCGCCTGCAGGGTCTTGAGCGCCTCGCGCACGGTCATGCGGCTCACGTCGTGCGCCGCGCCGATCTCGGCCTCGGTCGGCAGCGCCTGGCCGGCCGCGATCTCGCCGCGCACGATGGCATCGAGCAGTGCGTCTGACACGGTGCTGACGAGCGACTTGCGGGCCATGTCACGCTCCTCGTTGCTCGACAGACGCCGACCGGCCTCCGCCGTCAGTTTAGATCGGGGCCTCGCTAGACTTTCACAGACGTCCATATCGCACGGACGCCCGCCCCACTAGGAGAGAACATGCCTGTCGCAACCCCGGAGCAGTACGCCGAAATGCTCGCCAAGGCCAAGCAGGGCGGGTTCGCCTACCCCGCCATCAATGTGTCGTCTTCGTCGACCATCAACTCGGTGCTCCAGGGCCTGACCGAGGCCGGATCCGACGGCATCATCCAGGTGACCACCGGCGGCGCCGACTACTTAGCCGGACAGTCCGTCAAGAACCGCGCGTCCGGAGCTCTCGCGTTCGCCGCGTTCGCGACAGAGGTCGCCAAGAACTACCCGGTCACCGTGGCCCTGCACACCGACCACTGCCCCAAGGACGCCCTGGCCGGCTTCGTCATGCCGCTCATCGAGGCATCCGAGGCGCAGGTTCGCGCCGGTGGCAACCCGATCTTCCAGTCCCACATGTGGGACGGCTCGGCCGTGCCGCTGCAGGAGAACCTCGAGATCGCGAAGACCCTGCTCCCCCGCATGAAGGCCATCAACGCCATCCTCGAGGTCGAGATCGGCGTTGTCGGAGGCGAAGAAGACGGCGTCAGCCACGACATCAACGACTCGCTCTATACGACGCTCGATGACGTCATCGCCACCGTCGAAGCACTCGGCATGGGCGACCAGGGCCGTTACATCGCCGCCCTTACGTTCGGCAACGTCCACGGCGTGTACAAGCCGGGCAACGTGAAGCTCCGTCCAGAGCTGCTGGGCGAGATCCAGTCCGGCATCCAGGCCAAGTACGGAACCGGCCCGCTCCCCCTCGACCTCGTGTTCCACGGTGGCTCCGGCTCGACCGACGACGAGATCGCCACCGCGGTCGCCAACGGCGTCATCAAGATGAACATCGACACCGACACGCAAT
The DNA here is from genome assembly GCF_011057645.1 of Marisediminicola senii. Classification (GTDB taxonomy): domain Bacteria; phylum Actinomycetota; class Actinomycetes; order Actinomycetales; family Microbacteriaceae; genus Marisediminicola; species Marisediminicola senii. The sequence continues at coordinate 201,393 of NZ_JAALGE010000002.1, forward strand.
ACGCGTACAGCCGCTCGATCGCTGACACCGTACTGAAGAACTACGACGGCTTCATCAAGGTCGACGGCGAAGTGGGCAGCAAGAAGGTCTACGACCCCCGCTCCTGGGGCAAGATCGCCGAGACCGCGATGGCCGCGCGCGTCGTCGACGCGACCCGCCAGCTCGGCTCGGCCGGCCACTCCGGTAAGTAGCGACGGGCCGGCGGCGGCGTGAGCCGCCCCGGCACCGCCGTACTCAGGCTAAACGCGGGCGCATCGACTTCGGTCGGTGCGCCCGCGGTGTCGTTACCGGGGCGCGATGGCTCTATCGGATCAGGACGCGTTGCCGAGGTAGGTGACGAACGCGGGGTCCGACAGCATCAGCGTGACGATGAGCCCGACGGTGACGATCGAGGCCAGCACACCCGCAATGAGTGGAACGTAGAACGCCAGGCGCGTCGCGCGCAGCAACCGCACGGTGATGTAGAGCGTGATCGCGTAGATGACCGTGTTGACGACGATCAGGGTGAAGCCGATGGTGCGGGCGAGGTCGTATTCGGTGAAGTCGCCGACGCCCTGGGTGTCGTAGACCTGCTGCATCATCGCGCCGAGGTTGGAGTACTGCACGAGCCCGCTCAGCACGGTGAATAGCCCGTAGGCGAGTAGGGCGACGCTGAGGATGAGGTCCCAGCGGCGCCGGGTGCGGGGGGCGCCGGGCGCACCGGGCGCAGTGGGCCCGGTGGTGCCAGCCGCCGGTGGTGTCGGTACCGGGGAGACCGCGCCGGCGTGGTCGGCGGGCATGATCACGGGAGGCACGGGAGGAAGGGAGTGCGCCACGGTCTCCGCCTGCTGCTGCGGAGTCGCGTATTCGCCGTAGCGGGGCCGCGGTCGTTCGTCGTTCGTCATCTCTGCCAATCGAGTTTTCGGGTGCGACCGCCGAGTCCCCGTGAATCGGGCTGCCCGGCGGCATCCTTGCGCAATTCTTTCGGCAACGAGAACATGAGGTCTTCCTCGGCCGTCACGACCTGCTGCACGTCGCCGTAGCCAGCATCGGCCAGGTCGTCGAGTACTTCCTGGACGAGGACTTCGGGAACGGATGCGCCGGACGTTACGCCGACCGTCGAGATGCCGTCAAGCCATTCCTGGCGAATCTCGCTCGCGTAGTCCACCCGGTAGGCGGCCTTTGCCCCGTACTCCAGCGCGACGTCGACGAGGCGCACGGTGTTCGAGCTGTTGGCCGAACCGACCACGATCACGAGCTCGGCGTCTTCGGCGACCTTCTTGATGGCCACCTGGCGGTTCTGGGTGGCGTAGCAGATGTCGTCGCTCGGCGGGTTGTGCAGGTTGGGGAACCGCTCGCGCAGCAGGGCGACGGTCTCCATCGTCTCGTCGACGCTGAGGGTGGTCTGGCTGAGCCAGACGAGGTTGTCGGGGTCGCGCACCTCGAGGGTTGCGACATCGGCCGGGCTGTTGACCAGGGTGGTGCGCTCGGGCGCGTGACCCATGGTGCCCTCGACCTCCTCGTGGCCAGCGTGGCCGATCAGGAGGATGTCGAAGTCGTCGCGGGCGAAACGCACGGCCTCGCGGTGCACCTTGGTGACGAGGGGGCAGGTGGCGTCGATGGCGTCGAGGTTGCGGTCGGCCGCACCCTGCACGACGGCGGGCGAGACGCCGTGGGCGGAGAACACAATGTGGGATCCCCCGGGTACCTCGCCGACCTCGTCGACGAAGATCGCACCCTGCTTCTCGAGCGTCGACACGACGTGGATGTTGTGCACGATCTGCTTACGCACGTAGACCGGGGCGCCGAAGCGTTCGAGGGCCTTCTCGACGGCGATGACCGCCCTGTCCACTCCTGCACAGTAGCCTCGGGGCGCAGCAAGCAGCACCCGTTTCGTGCCGGTGACCGGGGTATCCTTTAGCCTGTTGCGAACCTGCGGAATGCGGGGCATTTCGAGGTCGACGACCATGGCGCCGTTGGTGATATTGCTCACGCGTCCAGTGTACGGTCAGGTCGCTGGGCGCCGACCGACACCACGACCACGCCGCACGACCTCGGCGACACGACACGACACGACACCACCGCACCACGACCACCACAACACCATGACCACCACAGCGAGGACTCGAACGCATGACGATCGTCACCCCGCCCGCCACCGTCGACGAGCCGTGGCCGGTTGCCCTGCTGTCGGCCAAGATCAAGGGCTGGATCGACCGCCTCGGCACCGTCTGGGTCGAGGGTGAGATCACCCAGTGGGGCATCTCCGGCGGAACGGTCTACGGCAAGCTCAAGGACCTCGCCGTCGACTCCACCATCGGCTTCACCATCTGGTCGTCGGTGCGCGCCAAGTTGCCAGACGACCTCAAGCAGGGCGACCGCGTGGTGGCGCTCCTCAAGCCCAACTACTGGGTCAAGGGCGGCACTCTCACGATGCAGGTGTTCGAGATGCGTCACGTCGGACTCGGCGACCTCCTCGAACGGCTCGAGCGGCTGCGCCAGACCCTCCGCACAGAGGGCCTGTTCGACGCGAGCCGCAAGCGCGCCCTGCCGTTCCTTCCCGGTCGCATCGGGCTCATCACGGGTCGGGATTCGGATGCCGAGAAAGACGTACTCCGAAACGCGCAGTTGCGCTGGCCCTCGGTCGAGTTCCGGGTCGTGCACGCGGCGGTACAGGGTGACCGGGCGGCGGCCGAGGTGACCGCGGCCATCCGGGAGCTCGACGGCGACCCGACGGTCGACGTGATCATCGTCGCGCGTGGGGGCGGCGACTTTCAGAACCTGCTGGTGTTCAGCGACGAGGCCCTCGTGCGCGCCGCAGCGGCGTGCAGCACTCCCCTGGTCAGCGCGATCGGGCACGAGGCCGACCGGCCGCTGCTCGACGACGTCGCCGACCTGCGCGCCTCCACCCCCACCGACGCCGCCAAGCGCGTCGTACCCGACGTCGCCGAAGAACTCGACAAGGTACGTCAGGTTCGGGCCCGGCTCGGCATGCGCATGACCACCCTCGTCAGCCGCGAGATCGACCGGCTCGAACAGCTGCGGTCGCGACCGGTGGTCGCGAACGCCGACTGGATAGTCGATTCGCGCTCCGAAGAGCTCGGCAGGTACATCGGCCGCAGCCACGAACTCGTGCAGGTGCGCCTCGAGCGGGCCGCCGATCGGGTCGACGGGCTGCGCTCGCACCTGCGTTCCCTCTCGCCGCAGCGCACCCTCGAGCGCGGCTACTCGATCGCGCAGCTCCCTGACGGCTCCATCCTCCGTGACGGTGCCGCCGCCCGTCACGGCGACCGCCTCCTGCTCACCCTCGCCAAGGGAACCGTCTCCACGACGGTCGACGGCCCGCCGTCTGACCAGGCGACCCCTCGGTAGACTGGGCCCGTGGCAGACAGAGAAAAGACCGACGTCGCCGAGCTCAGTTACGAGCAGGCCCGCGACGAACTAATCGCGGTGGTATCCGAGCTCGAGCAGGGGTCATCGACCCTGGAGCAGTCCCTCTCCCTCTGGGAGCGTGGCGAGGCCCTCGCCCAGCGCTGCGACGAATGGCTCATCGGCGCGAAGGCACGGCTCGACGCCGCTCGCGGCAACGGCGCACGGTAACGGGCGGCGATTCGTGGCAAAGCAGGGGCGCATCGTCGCCGAACTCGGTCGGCCGGAGACTCCAGAAGAGACCGCAGCCCGTAAGGCCGCGGCGAGCATCAAGCACCGCACCAACCAGACCATCTCAAACCTGCTGCTCGCCCTCGGCGCATCGCTCGCGATCGTGCTGCTCATTGTGCTCGTCGTCGTGCGCCCCGACCAGCCGCCGGCAGAGCCCACCGACTACGTGACCGTCGCCGCACAGGCGCAACCGGGGGTCGACCAGCAGCTCGCCACCCCCGTGCTGCCCCCGGAGTGGTCCGCCAACCGCGCCGAGCTCGAACCCGCCCTCGACGAGAGCTTCACCTGGTACATCGGTTTCCTCACCCCGGAGGACCGCTTCATCGCCCTCGAGCAGGGTATCGACCCCACCCCGGGGTGGATCGCGCAGAAACTCGGCCGCGGTGGCCCGACCTCCACGCAGCAGATCGGCGGCGTGGAATGGGACGTCTACGACCGGCGTGACAACGACGATGCGGGCAATTACGCGTTCTCGCTCGCTGCGACGATCGGCGAGACCCCGGTTCTTCTGCACGGCACCGCGAGCGAGGACGAATTCGCCGTGCTCGCGGCATCCGTCATCTCTGAACTGCAAGGAGCAGGCGACCAATGACCGAACTCAGAACACCCGCGGCCGTGTGGCAGGAGATGCGCGACGGTAACGAGCGCTTCGTCGCCGGAACGCCGGAGCACCCGCGGCAGGACGTCGACCGGCGCGCCCAGCTCGCCACCGTGCAGGAGCCCCGCGCGGCGCTGTTCGGGTGCAGCGACTCCCGCCTCGCCGCCGAGATCATCTTCGACGAGGGCATCGGCGACCTGTTCGTGGTGCGCAACGCCGGGCAGATCATCTCCGACAGCGTGATCGGCTCGCTCGAATACGCTGTCGCGGTGCTGAACGTTCCGCTCATCGTCGTGCTCGGCCACGACGAGTGCGGCGCCGTGCGGGCCGCGATGGATTCGCAGGGCCCAGATGCCGCGGCGCTCCCACCGCATATCGCCGGGCTGGTCTCGGCCATCGTGCCCGCGGTGCGCCGGGTCGCCGGTATCCCCCACGACCCCATCGACCCCGGCGCGCTCGACAGCCACGAGGTCGGGCGCGAGCACCTGCGCGACACCATCGGCGAGTTGCTGCAGGTCTCCGAGCTCATCAGCGACGCCGTCGCCGCGGGTACGCTGGCCGTGGTGGGGGCGAACTACCGGCTGCTCGAGGGCCGCGTGGTCGAAGACATCGTCGTCGGCGAGATCGAGCCGACCCCCGCCATCTGAACCACGACCGAATCCACCGACCGGCCAGCAGAAAGCACATCGACGTGAGCAGCTCCCCCATCGAATACCGCATCGAGCACGACACCATGGGCGAGGTGCGCGTTCCCGCCACCGCCCTCTACGGTGCGCAGACCCAGCGTGCGGTCGAGAACTTTCCGATCTCCGGCTCCGGTCTCGAAGCCGCGCAGATCGTGGCGCTCGCCAGGGTCAAGCGTGCCGCGGCCGTGATCAACAGCCGGCTGGGCATCCTCGACCAGGGCATCGCCGACGCCATCGTGGGCGCAGCCGACCGCCTGATCGACGGCGACCACCACGACCAGTTCCCGGTCGACACGTACCAGACCGGCAGTGGTACCTCGTCGAACATGAACATGAACGAGGTACTCGCGACGATGGCATCGGGCCTGCGCGGCGAGCGGGTGCACCCCAACGACCACGTCAACGCCTCGCAGTCGTCGAACGACGTCTTTCCCACCTCAGTGCACGTCGCGGTGACAGGCGCGCTGCTGCACGACCTCATTCCGGCGCTCGACCACCTCGCCGTCGCCCTGGAGGCGAAGGCCGCCGAGTGGGCGACCGTCGTCAAGTCGGGTCGCACCCACCTGATGGATGCCACGCCCGTGACCCTCGGGCAGGAATTCGCCGGCTACGCCCGCCAGGTGCGGCTCGGCATCGCCCGCGTCGAAGCCACCATCCCGCGCGTCGCCGAGGTGCCGCTCGGGGGCACGGCAGTCGGAACGGGCATCAACACCCCCGCCGGCTTCTCGCAGCAGGTCATCGCGCTGCTGGCCGAGGATTCCGGGCTGCCGCTGACCGAGGCCCTCGACCACTTCGAGGCCCAGGGTGCACGCGATGGGCTGGTGGAGGCATCCGGAGCCCTCCGCGTCATCGCGGTCAGCCTCACCAAGATCTGCAACGACCTGCGCTGGATGGGATCGGGCCCGAACACCGGCCTCGGCGAACTGCGCATTCCCGACCTGCAGCCCGGTTCATCGATCATGCCGGGCAAGGTCAACCCGGTCATTCCCGAGGCCGTGCTCATGGTCGGCGCGCGCGTGATCGGCAACGATGCCACCATCGCGTGGGCCGGAGCCTCCGGGTCGTTCGAGCTCAACGTCGCCATCCCCGTGATGGGCACCGCGCTGCTCGAGTCAGTCCGCCTGCTCACCAACTCGACCAAGGTGCTGGCCGACAAGACCATCGACGGGCTCGAGGCCGACGTCGAGCGGGCCCGCGCGTTCGCGGAGTCGTCGCCGTCGATCGTCACGCCGCTCAACCGGGTCATCGGCTACGAGGCCGCGGCGAAGGTCGCGAAGAACGCCGTGAGCAAGGGCATCACCGTGCGCGAGTCGGTCATCGACCTCGGTTTCGTGGAGCGCGGCGAGGTGTCGGAGGAGCAGCTCGACACCGCCCTCGACGTGCTCGCGATGACCCGCCCGCCGGTCTGACCGAGCTCGTCGCAATGACCCGCCCGCCGGTCTGAGCCGGGCGCCGGTCTGACCTGCGGGTCGGACCTGCGGCTAGTTCGCCGCAGTTCCTGACCCGCTGCCCGCCTCGGCGCCCTAGTCGCCCGGGGCGGGCACCAGTGCGACGGGCGTGCCGTCGAGTGTCTGCACCGACCGGTCGCCGAGCGGTTCCGTGAGGTCGATCGGGATGAGGTAGGCCCGCGCCGCGGATTCCTCCGGCTCCTGTGCGCAGTCGTCGCTGGCGTCGGTGGGGATGCCGTCCGCCGGGATCGGCTGGCCGAAGAACACGCCGACCTGCACCGCACCCTCGACTCCCCGCAGCATCACCTGCTGCGGAATGCAGCGCTCGTCTGCCCGCACGTGCACGACGATGTCGGCCGTGTCGAGGGCGACCGACTCGGGAATGGGCTGCACGCCGATGAATCCGGGCTGCGCGGCCTGCCCCGCCGCGCGGATCGCGCCGGTCTCCCACAGGTAGGCGGGGCTGCGCAGGTCGGCCTGCACGAACTGGTAGCCAGAGACCCGCTGGTCGACCAGCCCGGCCGGCGGCTCCCCCACCGCGCTGAATACCCGGTCGACCACGTAGGCCCTCGGCTCTCCCCACACCCGCTCGGCGACGCTCGGCGGCCGGCTCGACTGCGGGCCGCCGAAGGTCAGGCCGCCCACCGCCCACGCGAGCACCATCGCGAGGATGGTGAGCACCCCGACGAGCGAGACGAACCGGGACGCGTTGTAGACCGCGCGCCCCGGTTCGCTCGCCCTGAAGTCGGACCGGGTCCAGCCGACCAGCACCATCCACTGGGTGCGGGGCGAGATGAGCCCCCACACGAAGACGAGTGCCAGCGAGCCGAGAAGAACCGCGGGCAGTAGCGTCATTTCTCGACCCTAAGCGCTTGCGGCCCGTCTGGCACCCCTCCTGTCGTCAGTTCGTAAGGAACTGTCAATTCAGGTCGTTGGACTCCAGCATCTCGGTCACCAGCGCCGCGATGGCCGACCGCTCCGACCGCATCAGGGTGATGTGGCCGAACAGCGGGTGCCCCTTGAGGGTCTCGATGACGGATGCGACGCCGTCGTGACGACCCACCCTCAGGTTGTCGCGCTGGGCGACATCGTGCGTGAGCACCACCCGCGAGTTCTGCCCGATGCGGCTGAGCACCGTGAGCAGCACGTTGCGCTCGAGCGACTGCGCCTCGTCGACGATCACGAACGCATCGTGCAGCGAGCGCCCACGGATGTGTGTCAGCGGCAGCACCTCGAGCAACCCGCGCTCGAGCACCTCGTCGAGCACGTTCGGCGACACCACCGAACCGAGGGTGTCGAAGACCGCCTGCGCCCACGGGTTCATCTTTTCGGAGGCATCCCCCGGCAGGAATCCGAGTTCCTGACCGCCGACCGCGTACAGCGGGCGGAAGACCATGATCTTGCGGTGCTGCTGCTTCTCGAGCACGGCCTCGAGGCCGGCGCACAGCGCGAGGGCCGACTTGCCGGTTCCCGCGCTGCCGCCGAGCGAGACGATGCCGATCTCGGGGTCGAGCAGCATGTCGATGGCGAACCGCTGCTCAGCGGAGCGCCCGTGCAGCCCGAAGATGTCACGGTCGCCGCGCACAAGGCGCATCTCGCCGCGCGCGGTGACCCTGCCGAGGGCCGACCCGCGGTCGGAGTGCACGACGAGGCCGGTATTGATCGGGATGTCAGCGACGACCCGGGTGTGCAGGCGTTCGTCGGCGTACAGGCGCTGCATCTGGTCGGCCGACAGCGTGATGTCGTCGGTGCCCACCCAGCCGGAGTCGACGGCGAGCTCTGCCCGGTACTCCTCGGCGGCCAGGCCGATGGATGCTGCTTTGACGCGCAGCGGCAGGTCCTTCGACACCACGGTCACTGCGAGGCCCTCGTTGGCGAGGTTCAGTGCGACGGCGAGGATCCGCGAATCGTTGTCTCCCAGCTGCAGGCCGGAGGGCAGCACCGACATCGCCGAGTGGTTGAGCTCGACCCTGAGCGATCCGCCGTCTTCCCCGACGGCGATCGGAAAGTCGAGCCGCTCGTGCTGCACGCGGAGCTCGTCGAGGTTGCGCAGGGCCTGCCGTGCGAAATACCCGATCTCCGGGTCGTTGCGCTTGGCTTCGAGCTCGGCGATCACCACGACGGGCAGTACGACCTGGTGTTCCGCGAAGCGGAAGATCGCTTTCGGGTCAGACAACAAAACGGACGTGTCTACGACATACGTCCGTTGGGTGGTGCTGGCCTTCGCTGCGGTGTTGCCCGTCGAGGTGGTGGTGTTGATGGGGGGCACAAGTACTCCATCCCCGGGTGCCCGGCACCCGGATCCAGTCATACCGACGGCCGGCTAGCTATACCGAAACGAACTTGCGTGGCCGTCTCGATCAGGCGACATACCTGATGACTTGAAACTACGTCTGTCTCCTCGGCCCCGGCAATACGACACACGTTCAGTGCGTGTCTTGCGGGTTAACTCCCCGCGTCGCGTCTGTTTCGAATGGCCCTGAATCGCCCCGTCGAATGCGGGTGGCGGCTCAGCTGCCGAAGCGACGGTGACGCCGCGCGTAGTCGCGCAGCGCGCGGAGGAAGTCGACCTCGCGGAGGTCGGGACCGAGCGCCTCGACGAAGTAGAACTCGCTGTGCGCGCTCTGCCAGAGCATGAAGTCACTGAGGCGCTGCTCGCCGGAGGTGCGGATCACCAGGTCGGGGTCGGGCTGCCCCCCGGTGTAGAGGTGATCGCCGATGAGCTCGGGGGTGAGGATCTCGGCGAGGGTCTCGAGTGCACCGCCCTCGCTCTCGTGGGTGCGCACGATGCTGCGCATGGCGTCGGCGATCTCGCGCCGGCCGCCGTAGCCCACCGCGAGGTTCACGTGCAGCCCGGTGTTGTCTTTCGTGCGCTCCTGGGCGTCGGCCAGGCTCTTCACGAGCGCGTCGGGCAGGCCGTCGGTCTGCCCGACGTGCTGCACGCGCCAGTCGCGAAACTGCGAGAGCTCTTCGGCGAGGTCGGCGATGATCTCGAACAGCCCGTCGAGCTCCTCGGAATGCCGGCCGGTGAGGTTGTCGGTCGACAGCAGGTAGAGGGTGGCGACGTCGATGTCGAGGTCGTCGCACCAGATGAGGAACTCGCGGAACTTGGCCGCCCCCGCACGGTGTCCGTGGGCTGCGGTCTCGAGCAGGCGCTGCTTGGCCCAGCGACGGTTTCCGTCGAGGATCATGGCGATGTGGCGAGGCAGCGGCTGGGAGCCGAGCCACCGCCGGATGCGATTCTGGTACAGCCCATAGAGCAGGCCGCGGCCGAGAGGAGCGTCTCGTTTGGGCACGCCACTACGCTAACCCACCTGCGCGAACGCTCGGCGTCAGGGCGCGGCCGGCGCGGAATACCGGCCCGGCGAGCGGAATACACTGGGCGGATGACACGGCGCCCTGACGAAGTCGACGTGGATGACGAGCCCGGCTCCGACATCCCGAATATTCCTCTTCTCGACGATGCCATCGACCTGGCCGATCGCAAGCCGACCTGGCGGGGGTGGATCCACGCGGGCACCTTCCCGCTCGCCATCGTGCTCGGCATCGTGCTGATCACCGCGGCCGAGGGGTCGGCGGCCAAGATCAGCTCAGCGGTTTTCGTCGCGTCGTCGATGCTGCTGTTCGGCATCTCGGCGCTCTACCATCGCTTCGACTGGAGCGAGCGCACGCGCCTGTTGCTCAAGCGCATGGACCACGCCAACATCTTCCTGCTGATCGCGGGGTCGTACACGCCCATCACGGTGCTAGCCCTGCCGGAGCCCAAGTCGACGCTGTTGCTCTGGCTGGTCTGGGGTGGCGCCGGCCTCGGCATCCTATTCCGCATCTTCTGGATCGGGGCGCCACGCTGGCTGTACGTTCCGCTGTACCTGCTGCTCGGCTACGCCGCCCTGGCGTTCATCGTCGACTTCTACGCCGCGAACGCGACGATGATGACGCTCATCCTGGTGGGCGGGCTCTGCTACACCGTGGGTGCCGTCGTCTACGCGCTCAAGCGGCCGAACCCGGTCCCCGGCACGTTCGGGTTCCACGAAATCTTCCACACGCTGACGCTCGCCGCGTTCCTGTGCCACTGGACCGGCATCTTTCTGGTCGCGACCGACCCGCCGGTGTTCGGCTAGCCGAACAGGGCGCCGAACAGCTCGCGGGAGCTACTCCGGCTGGTCGCGGCGCAGCGCACGCTCGGCCTCGGCCACCGCGGCGGCCTCGGCCTCCTCGGCATCGAGCTGTTCCTTGATCTCGCCGCGGTAGCGGGTTCGACGCACGCGCCGCGTCATGTCGAGCACGAGCAACACGGCGACGGCCGCGACGAGAAAGATTGCGATGAAACCGAGCACGCCGGGGGTAACGGTGTTGGGGTCGAACTCCTCGGTCTCGAACCGGGCGCCGATGGTCGTCACGAATGCTGCCGCGGTCATGATGCCACCCTCTGTTCGGTACTGCGGGATGCGCTCCCGAGGTCGCCGTCACCGGCTCCGTCGTCGTCGATGCCCGCGAAGAAGTCGCTCTCGGGAAGCGAGGTCTCCACGTGGGAGACGGCGAGTTCGTAGTCTTCGTACGGCCACACCTCGCGCTGCAGGTCGTTCGGCCAGAAGAAGAACCGGCTGTCGGGCGGGACCTGGCTGGCGTGCGAGCGCAGGGCCGCGTCACGCGTGTCGAAGAACTCACCGCACGGGATGTGCGTCGTCGCGGTCAGGGGGCGCTCGGCCAGCCGCTCCCCCATGCGCTCCTTGAGCTCGGCCATGTTCGTGGTGCGCTCCGAGCCCGGCTCTGTCTCGACCAGGCGGTCGTACACCGCGTCGAGTCGGGCGGAGTTGAAGATGCGGTCGTAGTAGACCTTGGAGACCGTCCAGGCGGGGCCGGCCTCGGGGTACCGTGCGGCGTCGGCCGCCGCCTCGATGGCGTACATCGCGATCGCGTGGGTGCGGATGTGGTCGGGGTGCGGGTACCCGCCGGTCTCGTCGTAGGTGTGCACGACCTGCGGACGAAATTCACGGATGATGCGCACGAGCGGTGCCGCGGAGGA
>NZ_JAALGE010000030.1 GCF_011057645.1 Marisediminicola senii
CGTCGGCGACGGCCTGGGTGGCGTTGAGGCGGTGCTGCAGCTCGGCGACCCGCGCCGCCACGGTGTCGTGGGCGCCGCGCGCCCGGGTGACGCGGTCGGTCATGCCGTCCCGGGTGCTGGTGGCGGTGACGACCTCGGCCACCGCCGCATCGCGCTTCTCTCGCAGCTCGACGATGCGCGCCGCGAGGGCCTGCTGGAGCCCGCGCGCCGCGGCCTGCTGCTCGGTGAGCTGGGCTGCCTCGCGGGCGGCGGCGCGCGCGTCGGCCAGTCGCGTCTCGGCATCGGCGAGCTCGGCGTCGAGGATGTCGATGGACTTGCCGTCGGCGCGGGCGAGCGCCTCGGCGAGTTGCGTGCCGAGGTCGGTGGCGCGGAGGTGCGCGGTGTCGGCGCGCTGGCGGAGGGTCTCGGCGTGGGCGCGGGCCTCCTCGACGTCGGCCAGGGTCACCGGCTCGGCATCGGAGGTGGCGGGCGCCGGGTGCACGGTCGAACCGCAGACCGCGCACGGTTCGTCGTCGCGCAGGCCCGTCGCGAGTTCGGCGGCGTGGCCCGCGAGGCGCAGGTCCATCAGCTGTGACGCCCGGTGGGCCGCTGCGACATGGGCTGCCGCGTCGGCTGCAGCGGACTGCAGGGCGGCGGTGTGCTTCGTGGTGAGCGTGTCGGCGGATGCCGCAGCCGCGCGGGCCGCGGTGATGCGGGTGACGCGTTCCGCGGCATCCACCTTTGCCGCCGCGCGTGCCGTGACGGCCGAGATCACGGCCGCGAGCTCGTCGAGCAGCGACGGGAGCTCGTCGTGGTCGGCGGTCGCCCGCGCGAGTGTCGCCGTGAGGTCGTCGACCCGTTTCGTGGCTGCGGCGATCTCGCGGGCGAGGGCGTCGAGGGCGCGCTCGTCGCGCTCAGCCTCGTCGAGGGTGCCGAGGGTGCGGGTGAGGTCGTCGATCGCGCGGGCAAGCGTGTCGGCATCCGGGGTTCCGGTGCTGGCAGCATCGCTCTCATCCGAGACCTCCCCGTATGCCTCGAGCGCGACCCGCAACCGCTCGCTCGCGCGCTGGGCCGCGGCATCGGCGTCGGCGCTGGCCTGCACGCGCGGCCACACCGCGGCGCCATCGCGGGCAAGGGCGACCCGTGCCCGATCGTCGTCGACCGCGGCGTGCTGTGCGTCGAGGGCGGCAAGCCGTGCCTCTGCCTCGGCACGCCGCATCTGCAGCGCGACGCTCGACTCGACGGCGCGGTGCGCGAGGTCGGCGTCGCGGTAGGCGGCGCGCGCCGCGGATGCCTGCGCGTCGACGGTCTCGCGGTCGGCGAGCAGCCCGGCGAGCACGTCGTCGAACCACGCCAGCGAGGGCTCTGGCACCTCGTCGAGGTCGATCAGGCTGGCGACCCTGGCGGCATCCTGGGCGAGGGATTCCCGCACGCTGCCGAGCTGGGCATCGAGCTTCTTGCGCCGCTCGACGAGGGTCGTCTCGATGTCGAGGAACCTGCGGGTGCCGAACAGCGATCGCAGCAGCTTCTGCCGTTCGTCTCCCTTCGCCAGCAGGAATTCCTGGAAGCGGTTCTGCGCGAGCAGGATGACCTGCAAAAACTGCTCCTTGGTGAGCCCGACGATGCGGTCGATCTCGGCGGCGACGGTGCGGGGGATGGCGGCGATGCCCTCCCATTCGCCGCCGACGAGTATCGCCAGTTCGGCGGTCGCCTTCTGCGGCGTAGTACCGGTGCCGTTCTTCTTCAGTCGCTCGTATTCCGGTGACCGGATCAGCCGGTACCGGTCGGCGTCGACGGTGAACTCGAGTTCGACCGACGTCGGGTCGTCGGGCGCCGCGTGGTCGCTGCGCAGCTTCTGCTGGGTGCCCTCGTAGCGGGGAACCGTGCCGTAGAGCGCGAAGCAGATCGCGTCGAGGATGCTCGACTTGCCCGCGCCGGTCTTGCCGGTGATGAGGAACAGCCCGTCGCCCTCGAATGCCTCGAAGTCGACGGTCTGGGTGGTCTTGTACGGGCCGAATCCGGTGATGGCGAGCCGCTTGATCCTCATGCGAGCGCCTCCGCTGCCGTCTGGTCTGCCACCGCATCGGCGATCGCGCGCCGCTCGAAGTTGGTCGGCCCGACGCCGCCGCGCACGTAGCCGAGAAAGTCGGCGACGATCTGCTGGTCGTCCTTGCCGCGCAGCCGCTCGGTGTAGGTCTCGGTGGATGCCGCATCCGCCCCCACCGGTCGGTGATCAAGTCGCACGCACCACGGGAACCGCTCCTGCAGCCTGCGCATGCCATCCATCGGGCGAACCCGGTCGGTGAGCACCACGGACACCCACGATGACTCCGCCCGCGCGTACTGCGCGTCACCGAGCAGGTCGTCGAGCTCGCCGGTGAGTACGACGAGGTCGCGGGGGATGGGAAGGGATACCCACTCGGTACGACCTGGCACCAGCCCCGTGGCATCCACCTCGAAGAGCCAGCCGCCGCGCGGCTTGCCCGCCTCGCTGAACGAGTAGTGCAGGGGCGCCCCGGAGTAGCGCACCCGGTCGCTGATCGTGTTGCGGGAGTGGATGTGGCCGAGCGCGACGTAGTCCGGCCCGTCGAACACCTCGGCCGGCACCAGGTCGATGCCACCGGAGGTGATGTCGCGTTCCACGTCGCTGGCCGGAACACCGACGGCGAAGCAGTGCGACACAACGACGGAACGCCCACCGCGTTCGGCGAGGTCGGCGCGGATGTCGGTCATCGCGTTGGCGAGCACCTGCTCGTGGGTGCGCAGCGTGGTGCCCGGGTAGAGGTGCCGCACGAGCGACGGTTCGAGATAGGGGATGCCGTAGAAGTGCACCGGCCCGTGCTCGTCGGTCACGGTGATCGGTGTCGCCGCATTCTCGGGGCGAGTGCAGATGTGGATGCCGGCGAGCCCGGCGAACTCCGCCTGGAACCCGAGTCGCGTTGCCGAGTCGTGGTTGCCACTCGTCATCACGACGACCGCGCCCGCCGCGTGCAGCGCGCGCAGTGTGTCGGTGAGCACCGAGTAGTACTCGGCCGCCGGCGTCGCCGAGTCGAAGATGTCGCCCGCGACGACGACCACGTCGACCTCCCGGGCGATGACCTCGGCGACGAGGGCGGTGAGCACCGAGCGAAGCGGCTCGATCGTCGACGTGCCGTGAAAGGTGCGCCCGATGTGCCAGTCGGAGGTGTGGAGAATGCGCATGCCTCGACGCTAACCGCAACCTGCGACAGTCCCGGGTGGGCGCGCGCGGCGCGACCCCGGCGCGGCCAGAACCGGCCGGGCGGTGGGGCAGAATCGTGAGCATGACTGCGCCCGATGCGACCGCACCCGCACCCGCCCAGGCCGCCGAGCCCGCGGCGGCGCCGCTGCCCGGCACCGTGGCATCCGTCAACAGGGACAGCGCGCACAACTTCAGCAAGCCGCCGGTCGACTCGGTCGTGCTGCTCGAGGGCCTTGGCATCGAGGGCGACGTGCACGCCGGGGTCACGGTGACGCACCGTTACCTGGTGAAGAAGGATCCGACCAGGCGAAACCTGACGCAGGTGCACCTAATCCCGGAGGAGCTGTTCGCCGACCTCGCCGAGAAGGGCTTCACCGTCGGCGCGGGCGAGCTGGGGGAGAACGTCACCACCCGCGGCATGGAGCTGCTGAGCCTGCCGCTCGGCACGCGGCTACACCTCGGCGAGACCGCGATCGTCGAGGTGACCGGGCTGCGCAGCCCGTGCTCGCTGATCAACGGCTTTCAGAAGGGGCTCATGAAGACCATGGTCTCGAAGGCAGACGACGGCACCGTCGTGCTGACTGCGGGCATCATGGGCGTGGTCGCCGCCGGGGGAGTCGTCGCGCCGGGGGACGCGATCCGGGTCGAGCTGCCCGCGGGGGAGCCCATCCCGCTCGGGATCGTCTAGGCCGAACAGCACGACCCCGCCGCATGTCGCTCTCCGCACTGCGCGACCCGGACTGCGCGCAGCCCTACCCCTCCAGCAGCCCGCGGATGTCGCTCGCGGTCAGCGCCGTGCTGAACGCGGCGTCGTCGTCCATGACCGCGTCGAACAGGCGCGCCTTCTTCTCCTTGAGCGCCATCACCTTCTCCTCGATGGTTCCGCTCGCGACCAGCCGGTAGACCATCACGTTGCGGGTCTGGCCGATGCGGTGCGTGCGGTCGACGGCTTGCGCCTCGGTCGCGGGGTTCCACCACGGGTCGAGGAGAAAGACGTAGTCGGCCTCGGTGAGGTTGAGCCCGAATCCGCCGGCCTTGAGGCTGATGAGAAAGACCGGGGCGGTGCCGTCCTTGAACCGGGCAATCACGTCTGCGCGGTGCAGCGTCGACCCGTCGAGGTACTCGTACGCGATGCCCTGCGCGTCGAGCCGCTCGGCCGCTTTGCGCAGGAAGGTCGTGAACTGGCTGAACACCAACGACCGGTGTCCTTCCGCGACGACGTCTCCCAGTTGCTCGAACAGCGCATCGAGCTTGCTCGACGGAATGTCGGCGTACTTCTCGTCGACCAGCGACGCGTCGAGGCTGAGCATGCGCAACAGGGTCAGCGACCGGAACACGATGAACCGGTTCTTGTCGAGGTCTTCGATCAACCCGAGAAGCTTCGCACGCTCGCGCTGCAGAACGGTGTCGTACAGCGCGCGGTGCCGCGGCGCGAGGTCGATGGCGAGCACCTGCTCCTGCTTCTCCGGCAGCTCGGTCGCGACGAGCTCCTTCGTGCGCCGCATCATGAGGGGACGGATGCGACGGCGCAGCTTCGCCACCAGCTCGGGTTGCCCACCCGCCGCGATCGGGCGAACGTACTCCTCGGCGAACCGCCGCCCCGACGGGAACAGCCCGGGCGCGACGATCTGCAGCAGCGCCCACAGGTCGGTGAGGCTGTTCTCCATCGGGGTGCCGGTGATCGCGATCTTCACCGGGGTGTTCAGGTCGACCGCGGCGCGGTGCGCCTTCGACGCCGGGTTCTTCACGAACTGCGCCTCGTCGAGGATCAGCCCCGCCCATTCGACGTCCTGGTAGGCGGCGAAGTCGAGGCGGAACAGTGCGTAGGAGGTGACGACGAGGTCGGCTCCGGCCGCGTCGTCGGCGAGCGTGCGGCCGCTCTTCGTCTGGGTCGCGGTGATTCCGCGCACCGCGAGCGACGGGGTGAAGCGGTGCGCCTCGCTGAGCCAGTTGGAGACGACGGAGGTGGGGGCGACGACGAGGAACGGCTTCGCGGGGGATGCGGGCGGTGCGGCATCCATCGCGACATCGAGGGCAGACGACCTGGCAGCCGCCTCACGTTTCTCGACCGCGTGCGCGACGAGGGCGAGGGCCTGCAGCGTCTTGCCGAGTCCCATGTCGTCGGCGAGGATGCCGCCGAGCCCGTGCGCGTGCAGGAAAGCGAGCCAGTGATAGCCGTCGAGCTGGTACGGGCGCAGCGTCGCGTCGAGGGCGGCAGGCACCGCGACCGGGTCGACGTTCTCGGCCGCGAGCAGCCCGGAGACGCTCGCCCGCCAGCCCTGCGCCTGCTCGGTCTCGTCGGCGAGGTCTTCGAACTCCGACCACAGGCTCGCCTGGTACCGGCTGATGCGCACGCCGGTCTCCCATTCGTCGAGCCCGGACGCCTCGTCGATGAGTCGTCGCAGCTCGTCGAACACCGGCTGGGTCAGCGACAGGTAGGAGTTGTCGACGAGCAGCAGCTTGGTCTTGCCCGTCGCGAGCGCGGAGAACAGCGGGGCGAACGGAACCTGCCGCCCCTCCACCGTCACGAGCACCCCGAGGTCGAACCAGTCGCGGTGCTCGGTCTCGACCGTGGTAACCGTCAGGGTCGGTGCCGCGGTCAGCTCCTTGTAGTCGGGCTGCTCGCCGACCACGTCGACGCGGACGCCGGGTAGGTCGATGCGGGGGAGCACGGTCGAGGCGAACTCGGCGGCGTCGAGTCCGCGGAGCACGATCGGAGTGGGCGACGGGGCGCCGGACGGGCGGGTGCCGGGTGCGCGGGTGCTGGGAGCGGGGGTGCCGGGAGCGGGGGTTGTAGAGGCAAGGCCGAGCGCCGTGTCGACGCGGGTCAGGGTGTCGAGCTCGACGGCGTCGTCGCGCGGTTCGGCGGCATCGTCGGCAGCCGTGTCGCGTCCCGTGGTGCGCATCGGGCGGCGGGTGCCCTGGTAGTCCCAGTGCCACGCCAGCGTCAGCTCGTGCTTCGCCGCGAACGTGGCGGTCAGCACGAGCACGGGCGGCACGAGCTCCGGTAGGTCGATCGACGCACTCGTCACCGTGACCGCGCGCCGCAACCGCGGAAAGTACTCACCCCAGAACTCGCCGACATCGCTCGCCGGCACGGTCACGGCCTTGGTCGGCCCGAGCAACCGGCGGTGCTCCTCGGTGATGGGGGTGGATGACGCCGCGAGCGTCACGATGCGCGGCTCGTTCTGCCACGCGTAGACACCGTGGTCGCCGATCGTGGAGGCGGCCGCCGCGGGGTACTCGCGCCCGTCGATCGTGAGGGATGCCGTCAGCGCGAGCCCGGCCGCGGTGCCGGGCGCCGAGGCATCCACTGTGCCGTCCGCGCCGTCGGGAACCCCCGCACTCGCGTCGTCGGCCGTGGACGCGCTCAGCTCCATGCCGATCGTCGCCTCGCGCCCGATGACGACCTCGGAGCCCCGGGTGCCGCCGACCATGGCGATGCCGGCGGTGCGCCCGGAATCGAGGAGTCCCCAGAGCAGCGGGCTGTGGAAGTCGTCGAGGTACACCCAGTCGAGGTCGTGTCCGACGGTGAATTCGCGGGTCGCCCGGTACAGCGCGCCGAACTGTGCGAACCAGCGCTGCTGCGCCGGGTCGAGGTTGAGGCGGTTCGACTGGTAGGTCAGGGTGTTCCAGGTGACGGTGGTGCGCACCCAATTGCCGGCCCCGCTGCGGGTGACCGGGCGCACCCCGAGCCGGTAGTCGCCCGACTGGTCGATGGTGCGGCCGGCACTCTTCGCGGTGGGTCCGCGCCAGCGGTTGTGGGTGCGCGGCGTCTGCTCCCGCAGCTCGAAGATCAGGCCGAGCTGCGTGCGGGCGGCGCCAGGCGCCTGCGGCACCCGCGGGGTGATGGCCGAGACGGCGTCCTTCCAGGTGCGGGGGCCCGCCGGTTGCGCCGCGGGCTGCTCGACCAGGTTGTCGGCGGCGGAGAAGAACGCGTCGGCCGAGGAGGCGAACGCGCGCGACGGCGCAGCCCAGCCCGACCCGGTCAGCTTGCTCGCCGGGCCGATGCCGCCGGTGTCGAGGGCGCGCACGGCCTCGCCGTTGTGCTCGAGCAGCATGGCGGCGACGTGCTTGCAGTCGACGCCCATCGGGCAGCTGCAGCGACTGTCGACCGGCTTGCTCGACTCGCCGGGGCGCGGAACGAGGGTGACCGAACAGCGATACGGCACGATCCCGGTGCCGGTCACGCGGGCGGTCAGCACGCCGGTCGCGGAGGTGTACGAGGTCGGCGCGACGGCCTTGCTTCGCGCGTATTCGCGGCCCCGGTCGAACGCGGGCCGCCCGACGAGACGGATGATGTCGCCCACGTCTACCAGGGGACGGATGTCGCTCGCCATTGGTTCATCGTCTCACGGGGTACCGACACGGGATTCTGCGCGGACCGGTCGGCGCGGTGCAGCACCCGCGCCCGAGGCACTGACGCTCGGGCGAGAATGGAGCGGTGACGACACCCGCCGCTTTCGAGTTCGCGCCGCTCGCGGCATCCACTCGCTGTCCCTGCCTGAGCGGGGAACAGTACGGTGCGTGCTGCGGGCCGTTCCACGGCGGCGAGGCGGCCGCACCCACCGCCGAACGCCTGATGCGATCGCGATACTCGGCGTATGTCACCGGTGACGCCGCGTACCTGCTGGCGACCTGGCACCCGTCGACGCGGCCCGCGACGCTCGAACTCGATGCCGCGCGCCGGTTCTTTCGCCTCGACATCATCGAATCGAGGGGCGGCGGGATGCTGGATGCCGACGGCACCGTCGAGTTTTGCGCGTTCTCCACGCTCACGACCACTGACCCGGGCACCGGAGCGACCACCCGCACCGTCGACGAGCAGCACGAGGTCAGCCGTTTCGTTCGGGTCGACCGCCGCTGGGCCTACCTCGACGGGCGCTGACTCGACGGGCACTGACTCGATGGCTCTGCGTCGACGGGCAATGAAAACGCCCCGCCAGGCTGACCTGGCGGGGCGTGATCGAGGGGGAAAGAGGCTCAGCTGTCGCCGCCACCGGAAGCCGCATCAGCCTCGCCGGCTTCGGTGCCGGTGTCGCCACCGTCGGATCCCGAACCGTCGGGCAGCGAGTCGGTCCAGCTCGAGCCGGTGCTCTCGGAGGTCTCGGTGGTCTCGGTCTCGACGTGGGTTCCGTCGTGCTCGGTGTGTTCGGACTTCTCGGTGTTTGTCATGAGACCAATGTACGGCGCTGAACATTTTCGGGCCACGGGTTGCGGCCGACGCAAAACAGGCGTAGACGGGCACCGACGAGCCGGATGCTACCCCACGGGCACATTGGTGGGCGCATGTGGGCGAGGGGGTTGTGTGCGGCCCCCGCATGGGGTCCGCTGGTACCTAGCCATCCCGTCGTCGTCACCGGGTGCCCCCGCGCACCACCGCAGACCTGAAAGAGGCACACCGTGCGAGAACTGAGATTCGTCAAGGCACTCACCGCCCTCGAGAACGCCGAGGCGCTCGACCCGATCGTCAACAAGGTCAAGGGGATCGTGAACACGATCATCCAGCCGCAGCCGGTGCGCGACGTGCTGCACGGGGTTCCCGTCGGGCATGCCGTGCATCCGGCAATCATCCTGGTGCCCGCCGGCGCGTGGATCTCGGCCGGGGCTCTCGACCTGATCCCCGGCATGGAGAAGGCGTCGAAGTTCCTCGTCGGGCTCGGCGTGCTCAGTGCCGCCCCCGCGGTCGCGACCGGCTACACCGACTGGTCGGAGATGCATGAGCAGCAGATGCGCGTCGGCATCGTGCACTCGGCCGCGAACGCCGTCGCCACCGGGCTGTATGCGGTCTCGTTCATCCAGCGGGCGCGCGGCAAGCACACCAGCGGCAAGGTGCTCGGGTTCGTCGGACTCGCCCTGGTCTCCGGAGCTGGCTTCATCGGCGGGCATCTCAGCTACCGCCAGGCGGCGGGCGTCAACCACGCCGAAGAGATCCCGCACCGCTTTCCCGAGGGCTGGCAGCTGCTCGGACCGCTCTACGACTTCGCCGACAACGAGCTGAACAAGGCCGAGGTCGCGGGGCTGCCCCTGCTGGTACTCCGTCGCGGCGACAAGGTCGAGGTGCTGTCGAACACCTGCAGCCACCTCTCCGCGCCGCTCAACGAGGGCGAGCTGGTCTCCGGCGACGGGGGCGACCCGTGCGTCGTGTGCCCGTGGCATGCCAGCGTGTTCTCGATGACGACGGGTGAGGTCGAGGCGGGACCCGCGACCGCCCCGCAGCCCCGCTTCGAGACCCGCGTCGTCGACGGCGTCATCGAGGTGCTTCTGCCCAACGCGGGGTAGCGCTTCGAACCCAGCACGAAGGGCCCGGTGCGATGCATCGGGCCCTTCGTTCGTTGTCACGCGCTTACGGCTCGCGGCGGGCGGTGCGCCACAGCCCGTAGGCCATCGGAACACCGATCCACACGAGCACCGACACCGCGAGTTTCGGCCAGTCGTCGGCGGTCATGCTGCCCGACATCAGTGTCATGAAGGTCAGGCTGGTGTCGAGCCACTGGGCGGGCTCCCGCAGCGCTTCGATCGTCACGGTGAGGATGGTCCACACCGTCGGCAGCGCGAGGTAGGCAACGATGGCGATCGGCGTGCTGAGGAACGCCAGCCCGAATGCGACGCCCTGCCAGATGAGCAGCACGAGCGCGAGGGTCGTGCCGGCGACAACGCCCCAGTCGAGCGCCCACGACCCGTCGGCATCCCGCCACACGATTCCCGCGGCGTTCAGCAGCGCACTGACCGCGAGGGTCACGACCATGACGAGCAGCCCGAGGGTCGCCGACGATGCCAGCTTGGCCCCGTTCACCCTGGTGCGCCGCGGCTCGAGCGTGAAGGTGGTCAGCGCGGTGCGGGCCGACCACTCGCTCGTTGCCGCCATGACGCCGATCAACGGAAGCAGCAGTAGTTGACCAATGGATGCCGCGGCGGTCAGTGACGTCCAGGTGATCGTCTCCGGTTCCGCGGTGAACAGCGTCAGCGCGATGAACCCGGCGCTGACGACCGCGATGGCGACGAGCAACCACAGGCCGGCTCGCGTGTCGAGTTGCTTGCGCAGCTCGACCGCCGTCAGGCGCAGGAACGGGATGCCGCGGATCGGCGCCGCGGTGCGCGCCGGGCCGGTGCTGACGGAACCAGTGCTGCGGAAATCCGTACTGCCAGAAATCGGGGTTCGGGAGTCGGCGCGGCCGGGGGTGTGGGTGGTGCGGGGCGTGCTCATGCGGAGACATCCTCTCGCCCGTGCTGGGCGGTCATGGAGAAGAACAGGCTTTCGAGCCCCGCGGTGGCCGCGGGGTGGAGGTCGGTGACGACGACCCCGGAGGCGAGTGCGAGCCGCCCCACGTCGTCGACGGTCGCCGAGGTGGTCAGGCCGCTGGCGGTCACGGTGACCTCGAATCCGGCGGCGACCAGCGCGCGCTGGAGTGCGGCATCGTCGAGGCTGTGCACCTCGGTGCCGGGGGCGGCGAGCAAGTCGGCGGCGCTGCCCTGGGCGAGCACCTTTCCGTCGCCGATGATGATCAGGTCGTCGGCGATTGCTTCGACCTCGAGCAGAAGGTGCGAGGAGAGCAGCACCGTGCCTCCCGCGGCGGCGAACGACGACAGCAGTCCGCGCATCCAGCGGATGCCGGCCGGGTCGAGTCCGTTCGCCGGTTCGTCGAGGATGAGCACCGATGGATCGCCGAGCAGTGCGCTCGCGAGACCGAGGCGCTGCCGCATCCCGAGCGAATATCCGCGAATGCGCGCCCGGCCCTCCTTCGCGGTCAACCCGACGATGTCGAGCACGTCGTCGACGCGCTCCGGTGGCATGCCCATGAGCTGCGAGGAGATCGCGAGCGATTCGCGTCCGGTGCGGCCTGGATGCTGCGCGCCGGCGTCGAGCAGGATGCCGACGTGTCGCCCGGGGTTGGTGAGCGCACCGAACGGTACGCCCAGCACCGTGCTGGTGCCGGAGGTGGGGGTGGCGAGCGCGCTGAGCATGCGCATGGTCGTGGACTTGCCCGCGCCGTTGGGTCCGAGAAACCCGGTGATGCGTCCGGGGCGGGCGGTGAACGAGACGTCGTCGACGGCGAGGCGGTTGCCGTAGCGCTTGGTGAGATTCTCTGCGGTGATCATGCATCCATCGTCTCGGCGGGCGCGGTGCAGCGGATCGGCACGGGGTATCGGGCCGGTGCGGCTTTCGGCTGCCTGTTGCTCCACCCCCTGGTGCCGCTCGCCATCCCTCGCGCCGAGGTAGGTCATCCTTTAGTCGGAGGCGGCGGATACCCCCGTCTGGCCGCTATCCGCGGGGCGCGCCCTACTCTGGAATGGTGACGAATCGGCTGAGCACTGCCCTCCCCGTGGCACCGCCGGTCTTCGTGCCATCGCGGGGAGCCGGGTCACCCCCGTCGTCGCCGCTCCCGCCTCCTCCGCCCGCGCCGCTGCCTCCACCCCGCCTGCGCCCCTGGTCGAGCATCTGGCGCTACCTCGTCGCGGCGGGAGTCGGACTCTTCCTGCTGGTGTTCGTCATCGGCGAGTTCCTCGGCCTCGAGCCCGAGAACCTGCCCTTCGAGACCTCGGCCATCATCGGTGCCATCCTCATCGTCGATTTCGTGTTCGGGGTCGTGTCGCTGTGCCTGCTGCCGCTGCGTCGTCGCTGGCCGGTGCTCACCGCCACGCTCACGGGCCTGCTGTCTTCGGTGTCGGCCATGTCCATCGGATCGGCGACGATCGCCGCCGTCTCGCTCAGTACCCGTCGTCGATGGAAGTCCGTGCTCGCGGTCGGCGTCGTCTGGGTCTTCGGGGCGGCATTCTACGAGTTGGTCGTGCGCCCGGCCGTTCCCACGACGACCGCCGAGCCGATGCTCACCTGGCTGTCGATCTCGCTGGGCGTCGCGGTCTACGCGCTGTGCGCATCTACCGGGTTCTATATCGGCGCCCGTCGCGATCTCATCACCTCGCTGCAGGAGCGCGCCGAGACGGCCGAACGCGAGCAGGCGCTCCGCGAGGAATCCGCCCGCGAATCCGAGCGCACCCGCATCGCCCGCGAGATGCACGACGTTCTCGCGCACCACATCTCGCTCGTGAGCCTGCACGCCGGTGCGCTGACCTACCGCACCGACCTCACCCGCGACCAGACGGCCGAGGCCGCGGCGGTGATCCAGAACAATGCGCAACTCGCCCTGACCGAGCTGCGGCAGATCCTCGGGGTGCTGCGGACCAGCCAGGTCACCGACGGTATCGCGGAACCCCCGCAGCCGACCCTCCGCGAGTTGCCTGCCCTGCTGGCCGATGCGCGCGAGGCCGGAATGCCGGTGACGATGGATGCTGCCGGCCTCGCCTTCGACACCGACGCGAGCGATGCCGCGCCGCTCGACGGGCTGCCCGCCGTGGTACTGCCGGAGGTGCTGTCACGCACCGCCTACCGCATCATTCAGGAATCCCTGACGAATGCGCGCAAGCATGCCGACGGTGCCGCGGTGTCGGTGACCATCGCCGCGGCGGAGGGGGAGCTGCGCATCGAGGTACGCAATGGCGTCGGCGGGAGGGCCGGGCGCGGGGGTGCTTTCGGGTCCGCGCTGGCGGCGGGCGAGGCATCCACGATGAATTCCGACGCCAGGAACCCGGCGATCGGCGCGGGAAGCGGCATGGGTCTCACCGGGCTGCGCGAACGGGCCGCGCTCGCCGGGGGCACCCTCGAGCACGGTATCGACGCCGCCGGGGACTTCGTCGTGAAGGCGAGCCTGCCATGGCGATGAGCGACGGTAGTTCTTCGACCGGCGGGGTCAATGACAGCGCGGTCGACGCGGGCGCGGCGCTCGACGCGGGCGGGGCGGTCGACGCGGGCGGGGCGGTCGACGTGCGGGTGATTCGCGTGGCGATCGTCGACGACGACGCGCTGGTGCGGGCGGGGCTGCGCATGATCCTCGGCGGAACGCCCACCATTGAGATCGTCGGCGAGGCGAGCGACGGGCACGCGGCCCTCGACATGGTCGCCCGGGTCACGCCGCACGTCGTTCTGATGGACATCCGGATGCCGCGGCTCGACGGCCTCGAAGCCACCCGGGCGCTCACGGCGCGCGACGACCGCGCCAGGGTGATCGTGCTGACGACCTTCGACACCGACGAGCTCGTGCTCACGGCCCTGCGGCATGGGGCGGTCGGGTTCCTGCTCAAGGACACCCCGCCGGCCGAGCTCGTGCGCGCGGTGCATCGGGTGGCCGCGGGGGAGTCGATCCTGTCGCCAAGCGTGACGGCGCAGTTGATCGCCACGGTGACGGGTGGGTCGGACGGCCGCCATCAGCGCGCCACCGAACTGCTCGGGCGGTTGACCGACCGCGAGCGGGAGGTCGCGATCTCGGTCGGGCGCGGACTCTCGAACGCCGAGATCGCCGCGCAGCTGTTCATGGGCGTCGCGACGGTGAAGACGCACATCGGGCACCTGTTCGCCAAGCTCGAGGCGACGAACCGGGTGCAGATCGCGCGCACCGTGCACGACGCGGGCCTCACCGACGAGTAGCGGGCAGCGAGTGGTGCCCGGGCGCTGCGGCCCTATTGCTCGGGCAGTCGCACGACCGCGTGGATCGGCGTGTGGTCCGACGGCCAGCCGCCGGGGTTGCGACGCACGTTGATCGCGGCGGAGAGCACGTCGACGGTGGGCGTCGTGAGGATCCAGTCGATGCGCTTTCGGCCGAGCACCGGTGGGCTGTAGTTCGGGAACGTTCCCCACGACTCGGTGAGCCGGTTGCCTGCCGCGGTCCAGCTGTCGACGAGCGGCCCCTCCTCGACGAGCGCCGCGTGCGCGATCGAGTGTGCGTCGGCGTTGAAGTCGCCCGTGATGACTACCGGAAGCGACGTCGCGGCGACCCGCGAGCGGATGAGCTGCGCCGACCGCAGTCGCGACCCCGGCGACCGGTGGTCGAGATGCGTGTTCATCGCGAGAAAGTGCAGCCCGGTCTCGCGGTCGGTAAACACCGCAGAGACCAGGACGCGCGGGTCCTTGTTGCCCCACGAGCGGGAGCCCGGAACCTCGGGGGTGTCCGAGAGTGCGTCCTGGTGCCAGGTCTCGAGGCGCAGGCGCGACGAGTCCCAGAAGATGGGGCAGCGCTCGCCGCGGTGGTGTCCGTCGCGTCCGTGCCCGACTTCGCGATAGTCGTCGCCGAGGGCCTCGCGCACGAACGCGGACTGGTCGAGCATCGCCTCCTGAACACCGAGCAGTGCAGGTTGCTCGCGCGCCAGCATCCGTCGCATCAGGGGTTTGCGAGTGCGCCAGCTGTCGGGTCCGCGGCGCCCGAAGTGCGGCATTCGGCGACGGATGTTGTAGCTCATCACGTGCAGTTCTGGCGGGTCGATGCGGCCGACGAGCGCGGTCTCAACCATGCGGTCACTGTACAGGTCGAAACAGTTGCGCAAGTTGCGACGCGGCGGTGCGGGTGACCACCCGCCGCGCTACGTCAGCAGTACAGGTCCTGAAAGCTGAGCACCGCGAGCGCGCCGTAGACCTCGTCCTCGCTGCCGTCGGTGATCGCCTGGTAGATCGTCGCGACCGATGCGGCATCGGCGGCCAGCGCCGCACCCTCGGTGAAGCCTGCAGCGGCCGTCGCGATCACCGAGAAGGTCGCTTCGGTGTCTGCCGACGCCCCGTCCTGGGCCAGGTCGACCGTCATCGCGCAGGCGCTGCCGATCTCGGTCGCCATGTCGTCGCTGCGGGCGACGGCTTTCGCGGCGGCGACTCCGGCAACGGCGGTGGGCGCGATCGTGTTCGCCTGCACCGCCTCGGTCGCGGCGAGGCGGATGGCCGCCTCATCGACCGCTGAGCCGAGCTGCTGTTGTGCGGAACGGGCGGCGTCATCGACCACGCTGCGGGCGCCGGTGCATCCACTGAGCAACAGCACGGCCGCGACGACGGCGGCGCCGCGCAGAAGGGCGGTCGTCGTGCGGGTGTGGCTCATGGGGCACCGGTTTCTGGGATCCCCGGTTCGTACTCCCCGAAGCCAGTGTCCCCTGCGCGCCAGAGGGCGTCAACCAAACCTCAGCATTGTGGGGGAGATGTACCCCGCGTTCGCGATAGTACGATTCGGACAGGTCACGTTGGGAGGCCGTGGTGCGTTCCGCACTGCCGCGCTGAGCAAATGTCGACAGCTAGGCTCGGGCCATGACCGAGGATCCCGCTGTTGCCGTAATCCTGCTGATCGCCAGCATCGTGGTCGCCATGATCGCGCTGTTCGCTTTTCTGCGCGGTCCGAACCAGCCGCCGCGCCGGCAGGCGATCATCGCCCAGTACGAGCCGCCCGCACTGAGCGTGCTGGGCTCGGCCACGCTGATCGGCACACGGCGGCGGAGCGTGAGCGCGCAGATCGTGGACCTCGCGGTGCGGGGGGCGTTGGACATCGTTCCGCCCCCGACACCGAATTCCCCGTACGCACTCGTGGCCCGTGGTGTGCGGGGGCACGCGGAGGTGGCCTCGAGTGCTGGTGACGGTGCACAAGTGGATGCTGCGGCTCGCGGCATCCATGGGACTCCTGTTCTCGACGAGGTCGAACTCGCCGTCTACCGCGCGATCTTCGGTGCGCACGCGCGCGCGGGGGATCGGGTGCGGGTGCATCCGAGGAACGCGAAGCTCAACGCGCGGTTGTCGATCGCGCAGGCGACGGCCACCACGCAGCTCGCATCGCGGGAGTTCGTCGACGGGCCGCGCCAGCGCTGGCGTCCCGTGCTGCCGGTGCTGCAGGTCGCCTTGCTTGCGCTGGGGTCGGGTGTCGCGCCTGGGCTGATCGTGCCCATCGGGATACTGCTGCTGGCGACGATCGCGCTGACGCTCGGCCGGTACCGCGCGCTGACTGCGGCGGGTGTGGCGCTTCGCGGTCACGTGGCCGGGTTGCGGCTGTACATCTCGCTCGCGGAAGCGGACCGGTTGCGCATGCTGCAGGGTCCGACGACCGCGCTGACCCGGGGTGAGGTTCTGCGCCTGACCGAGCGGTTGCTCGGGTGGGCGGTGCTGTTCGGCTTCGAGCGGGAGTGGGCGCGAGTACTCGCGCTCTATGCGAAAGACGAGTCGGATGCGGCGTCTGTCGACTCTCTCGTGGTGATCGGGTTCTCGGACACCTTTGCGGGCGTCTCCCTGACGGATGGCACGGGTTCGCTCGACGATGACACGAGCGCGCCGGGTGATTCTGGGGTGTCGGGTGGTTCTGATGGTGACTCTGGGTCTGGTGGGTCCGGAGGGTCTGGCGCCGGTGGGTCTGGGTCGGTCGGGGCTCCGGACTACGGCAACAGCACCGAAGGCGGCGGTTCGTCGGGCGGTCATTCGGGCGGCAGCTCGGGCGGCAGCTCGGGCGGCGCCGATTATGGCGACGCAGGCGGCGGCGCTGGCGGAGGGGGAGACGGCGGCGGTGGGGGAGGCGGCGGCGACTAGGGAGTCCGCCCGTGGGGTGGCCGCATCCCAAAAGTGAGCCTCCTTGCCAAATCGAGGGCGCCGCGTACCCTCGGAGAATGTCCGGGGAAGACGTCACCGCCATCGCTGTGCTGATTACCAGCGCCATTCTCGCCGTTCTGGCGGCCATCGCATTTTTGAACGCACCGGGTCGCACGCGAAACATCGCTGCCCGTTTCGAGCCTCCCCACGACCTCAGCGTGCTCTCGGCAGCCACCCTGCTGGGCGCGAAACGCGGCGGTGTCGGTGCCCAGATCGTCGACCTCGCGGTGCGGGGCGCCCTCGACGTGCTGCCCCCGACCTCGCCGGATACGCCGTACGTGCTGATTGCCCGGGTGCCCGCGCAGGCGACGAACCCGTCAGACGCGAACGTTCCCCCGAACCCTGCACCCCGCGAGGGCACCCTCCACGACAACAAGGTCGAGCACGCCACGTACCGCGCCATCTTCGGCGACGAAGCGAATCCGGGCGATGAAGCCCGCGTCGACCCGCGCGACGCACTACTCATGCAGCGTCTGGCGATCGCGCAGGCGATGGCCGACCACCAGCTCGTCAGCCGCGGGTTGATCGACCCCGCACGCCGCCGTTGGCGCCTGGCCCTCCTGATCGTCCAACTGGCACTCCTCGCCGTCGTGACGGTCATCGGATCGGCCGCCGTCATCCCGGTTGCGCTGTTCGCACTTGCGACGGCCCTGTTCACCGTGCTCCGGCACGGCGGGCTCACCATCGCCGGCGGCGAGGCGCGCGACGACGTGCTGGGCGTGCGGACGTACGTCGCGCTTGCCCACGATGAGAGGGTGCGGATGCTGCGCAAGGCCGCGTCCGCACCCGGTGACGTTCTGCGGCAGACCGAGCGGTTGCTCGGGTGGTCCGTTCTGTTCGGGCACGAGACCGAGTGGGCGCAGTCACTCGCGGGGTTGGCGCGCGACGGGGGAGCCGCGGCATCCATCGACGTTCCCGTGCTGATCGGATTCGCCGAGACGTTCGCGAATGTCTCGGTATCAGGTGACATCCGCTCGATGGGCGGCCGCGGGCGCGCCTACGGCGGCTCGTCGGACGGGGCTCACGAAGCACGAGCGGCGGCGGCCGGGAGCAGCTACTCGAAGCTCGGATACTGGCCGCTCGGCGGGCAGGGTTGGAACAACGGTGGAGCAGGTGACGGCTTTGGCGGCGGTGGCGGCGACGGAGGCGGCGGCGGCAGCAGCAACTGACCCGAACGCGACCCGCATCACGCAAGCACCCCCGCACCCGGCCCCAGCTACCCCCGCGGACCGTGCGCGAACAGCAGCTCGGGCAGCTCCGCCATCGAGGTGAAGACGGTTGCGCCCTCCGCGTGCAGCCAGTCGGGCGGGGTGAGTCCGCCGGCGTACCCGAACGCGTGCATTCCCGCCGCGTGGGCAGCTTGCACGCCATACTTGCTGTCCTCGACCACGACGCATCGCTCGGGCTCGACGCCCATTCGCGACGCGGCGTGCAGGAACAGGTCGGGCGCGGGCTTGCCGTGCTCCACCTCGGTGGCGCTGAAGATGCGTCCGTCGAACCGCGGGTAGAGCCCCGTCAGGCCGAGTGTCTTGCGAATCTTTTCGTGCCCGCCGCTCGATGCGACGCAGGTCTGGGCGGCAATGGCGTCGAGCGCCTGGTGGATTCCGTCGACCGGTTGCAGGCTGGTTTCGAACGCCTCGAAATAGGCCGCGTTGTACTTGGCGTCCCAGTCCGCCGGCAGTGCGCGCCCCAGGTGTGCCTCGACTTCTGCGGTGAACGTCGCCGACGACTTGCCGAGAAACCGGTGCACGATCTCGTCGATCGAGAGTTCCCACCCCACTTCGGCAAGGGCGCGCTGGTCGATCTGGACGGCCAGAACCTCGCTGTCGACCAGCACCCCGTCGCAATCGAAGATGACCAGGTCGAAATGTTCGTTCACGGCGACTCGTTCCTTTCGACATTCATTCGACCGTGGATGCCGCGGCGCCGGTCACCGCACGCGCCCCGGCCACCACGACGGTCGACCACATTTCGAAGCTACCCCGTGGGCGGGACCTAAGCCTCTGCCCGCAGCACCGATGCGCGCCGAGACTGGATATGCACGCACGCAACCAGAGGACACGCATTGACGATCAACCCCGGCATCACCCCCGCTTCGACCACGGCCCCGGTCGGTGAGCCCGAGTCGATCGACGCAGACGAGTGCTGGCGCCTCCTCGCCGCAAACAGCATCGCGCGGCTCGCGGTCACCGATGACCTCGGCCCCGACATCTTTCCGATCAACTACCTCGCGAAGTCCGGATCGGTGTTCTTTCGCAGCGCGCCGGGCAAGAAGATCGTGAGCCTCACCGAGCATCCCGCGGTCGCCGTCGAGGTTGACGGGACCGACGGCGGCAAGCGGTTCAGCGTCGTCATCCGTGGCGAGGCGCACCGGCTGAACGATGACGCGCAGATCCACGAATCCGGTGTGCTGGCCCTCACCACGATGACCGGACCCGAGAAGTGGAACTACTTCGAGCTCACGCCCCGCACGGTCACCGGAAAGCGGTTCCGCACGACGCGCTAGTGTGTCGTACCAGCCCAATCACGACCCCGCGCACCTCGCATCGCGACCCCGCACCACCCCTACTGAGCGTCTGACCCCTCGGCCTTCGCACGCAACTCGTCGAGCGCTGTCGCCGTGACGTCCCGGTCGATGGCGGCCTGCGACGCCGCCTTCAGGGTCATGTCGTGCTCGCGGGCATACGCGCGCAGGAGCGAGAACGCGTCGGTCATCGGAACCTTCGTCAGCTGGGCGACGACACCCTTCGCCTGCTCGATCAGGATGCGGGCGTTGATCGCCTGCTGCAGCTGCCGGGCGATGATCATCGTGTCGGCGATGTTCGGCTCCTGCAGCAGCCCGATCGCCGATACGTCGGAGAGGGTCTGGGCCACGGCGATGTCCTGGTCGTTCAGCGCCCCGACCTCTGTGCCGAACAGGTTCAGCACGCCGATGACTCGGTTGCGCAGGCGCAGGGGAGTGGCATGAAACGACTTATAGCCAGTCCGCGCTGACTCTTGCGCGAATTCGGGCCACCGGCCTCCCGAGTTCGCGATGTCGCCGACGGTGACCGGTTCACCAGTGGTGAAGCAGTCGACGCACGGACCTGATCCGGCGTTCAGGGCCATGACCTCGACGAGGCTGGCTTCCTCGCTGGTGGAGACGATCAGCTGCAGCTCACCGGTGGAGTCGACGAGCATGATTCCGGCCGCGTCGACATCGAGTATCGCGGCGCACTCCTCGGCGAGGGTCTGCAATAGGTCGACCAGGTCGAAGTCGGTGGTCAGTGTCTTGGCGATCTTGGCGAAGGCGGCGCTGAGCTGCGCCTCGCGGGTGGTCTCAATCACGGCGGTCTGCTTTCTCAGCTGTCTTCACGAGCTGTCTCAATCGGGGAGGTCGGAAAAATCGAGTCGGTGTTCGAGCACGTCGAGCGCCACCGCCTGCACGCTCGTGCCCATCGAGAAGGCGCGTGCCTGGAGCCGGGCAAATGCTTCGGTCGCAGAGATGTCGAGCTGCACGAGGATCATGCCCGTGGCCTGGTGAACGTCACGGCGTATCCCCGGATGGTGGACCGTCTCGTCGTCTTCGTCGCGGTAGATGGCATGGAATGCCCGCTCGACGGCCACCCCGGTGATTGCCGCAGCCAGGGTGGTTGCCTCGAGCAACTCCTGGCCGGTCAGCGGGCCGGGTCGTTCGCGGTGGAGGGTCACTGCCCCTACGGTCACCGCACCCATGCGCAGCGGCAGCGTGAAGATGGCGCCGACCGCGAGCGACGACGCTCCCCGCTGGAACATGGGCCACGGGATTCCGAGGGCATCGTTCACGTCTGATACCAGTACGGGCTTGCCGGATCGCACGCAATCGAATTGCGGCCCCTCACCGAGGTCGAACTGCAGCTCTTCGAGCCGCGCGGCGACGTCGTCGCTCGCGGCCACGCTGACCTGCAGACCCCTCTGGTCGACGACCGACACTGCGGCGCCCGAGATGGGCAGCAGTTCGATGAACGGCATGCAGAGTTCAGCGGTGTTCGCTGACTGCTCGGAGGGCTTACTCACCGGGGGTCACCACATCGCCGCGCCACACCAGACCAGGTTCTCGCAGACCCCCGCAACCCCACACACCCGTCCTCCGACACCGATCGCAAAAGAAGTCGGTACCGGGGTCTGAGGTACCACGACAACAGTACGCCAGCCCATGACGGCAGGCGGGTCGATCTCGAGCCAGCGCGGTGTGGCTCCGCCCGTGCGTCAGTCCGCCGACGTCACCAGGGTCTGCAGTCCGGTCACCCGCAGTAGGTCGAGCCTGGCCTCGTCCGTCGTGCCCGGCGCAACCGTGTAGACGACGATGCGCAGATCGCTGCCGGGGGCGGTCAGTACGTCGCAGTCGACGAGGATCGGCCCGACAGGAGTATTCGTCACCGTCTTGCGGCTCGAGCGGTGCTCTGCCACCTTGGCCTCGGCCCACCGACGCTCGAACTCGGTGCTCTCCGAACGCAGGCGCGCAACGAGCTGGGCAAGCGCCCGATCACGCGGGTATCGCCCGACGGCCGTACGCAGGTCTGCGGCCAGGTCGCTGGCGAAGTCCTCCTCGTGCTGGGCGTCGAATTCGGTTCCGTCGTGTCCCGACGTGAAGTGTCGCCACACCAGGTTGCGCTCGATGCCCGAGTACGTCGACGGGTCGCCGTTGATGGCCGCCCACAGCGGGTTCCACAGGATGATGTCGTGGGTCGCGGTAAATACGGCCATCGGCACGTCGCTCAACCGGTCGACGATGCGCTGCACCCCAGGACTGATGTGTTGCGGAACCACGTCGGCAGAGGGCGGCGCCGCCCCCGCCACCCGGTACAGGTGGTCACGTTCGCTGTCGCTGAGCCGCAGGGCGATTGCCAATGCCCTCAGCAGCTGCGGAGACGGGTTCACTGCCCGGCCCTGCTCGAGCCGCACGATGTAGTCGACGCTGATGCCGGCGAGGGCCGCCAGTTCTTCGCGTCGGAGCCCGCTGGTGCGTCGCCCGCCACCGGCGGGGAGGCCCACATCGGCCGGGTTCACGCGGTCGCGCCACGACCTCAGCACGTTGGCGAATTCACTCATTCCCCCATCCTGCGTCACTCGCGACGACCGAGAGTGGTACTGACAGTCCTCCCGTCACAGGGTGCCTGTGGGCTCCGACGCGCAGCGCTCAGGATGGGCACATGACAACAACACTCATCACCGGGGCCAACAAGAGCCTCGGCCTCGAAACCGCTCGCCGACTCATCGACGCCGGCCACACCGTGTATGCCGGGATGCGGGAGCTCGCGAACGGCGCCGATGCTCGCGCCCTCGGCGCCATCCCCGTGCAACTCGACGTCACCGATGAGGCGAGCGTCCACGCCGCGCTCACCTCGCTGCCCGAACTCGACGTGCTCGTCAACAACGCAGGCATCCTCGGCACCTCGTTCGGCGTCGACGACCTGACCCCCGACGCCATGCAGGAGGTGCTCGACATCAACGTGCTGGGTATCGTGCGGGTGACCCAGGCCGCACTCCCGCTCCTGCGGCTGTCTGACAACCCGGTCATCGTCAACGTCGCGTCCGGGGTCGGCTGGCCGCGCTTCCTGAGCACCGAAGGACACGATGAATTTCCCGTGCCTGCCATTCCGTATGCGGCATCCAAGGCTGCCGTCATCGCCCTCACCGTGCAGTACGCCAAGAACCTGCCGACTTTTCGCATCAACGTGAGCGACCCGGGATACACCTCCACGGACTTCAACCACCACAGCGGGCACCAGACCGTGACCGAGGGTACCGACGCGACGGTGATGCTCGCGCTCGTCGGCGCCGACGGCCCCACGGGGGAGTTCCACAACCGGCACGGTCGCATCGAGTACTGACAGCGCGCTAGTTCCTCCCGGCAGCCGGGGTCGTACGATGCGCCGCGTGCACCGGACCACCCCGGCTGCCAACCGCTCCTCTCCCAGCCGACCCGGCCTCGTGGGGCCTAGGCTGATCGGCAACCAAGGGAACGCAATACGTATGGAACTCACCACTCTGACCATTGGCACTCACCGCTTCCTGCTGCGCGTCGACGTCGATATCGACGCCTTCCAGGCCGAGCTCCTCGCCACCGTCCGTGACGGCGGCGGCGTGATCGAGATCCCCACCGCGGGCACCGACCGCGTAGACGCCCTCGTCACGCCAGGAGTGCCGCTGCTGTTCGAGCACCGCCACATCTCCGAAGACGGCGCCGACTCCGACTGGAACGGCAGCACGCCCTTCGTGCCGTGGGACGAGTTCGACACGTATCTCGCCTAGCCCCACTACCCGGGTATCGCGCCGCTGAGCCCTCTCAGAAGGGCCCGATGGATGCCGCTTCCTCACGCGACAGCGGACGCAACTGCTCCTCGCTCACCGGAAACGCCACCGAGTAGTACACCTGTGGCGCGCTCATGTCGCCCCAGTCGTCCTTCTTCACGCGGATCCCGGTCGTCGACACCTCGGCGATCCGCACCCGCAGCCAGCTGCCATCATCGCGCCGCAGCGCATACGCTTCGGCGAGGAACGCCAGCCCGATCGAGTCGAGCGTCTCCTCGGCGACCATCCAGTCCACGACGTCAGTGCGCCGCCGCCCGAGGAGGTCGAAGGCGACGAAGCCGTCACCGACGGGTTCCATCCAGCCCACGACCTCGCCGTCGTCTAAACGTCGGTGTTCGATCCACGTCGGGTTCATGCATCCACGCTATCGAGCGCATGTGTTGCGAGGCGAGCTCGCGTCCGCTCGTAGGCTCGAAATATGAAAGACGTCACTATCCGACCGACGACAGCCGACGACTGGCAGCAGGTTCGCGATCTTCGACTCGAGATGCTGCGCGACACTCCCGAGGCATATGTCGAGACAGTGGATGCTGCGCTCCAGCACAACGAAGCAGAGTGGCGCATGCGCGGAGAACGCGGAACCTCTGACACCGGCACGGCCCTGGTCGCCATCGATCACACCGGACGCTGGGTCGGGACGATGCGAGCGTCATTCTTCGACCCCGCGGAGCCCCCGATGCTGCTGGGCGTCTACGTCGCGCCGTCCCATCGAGGACGCGGCGCCGGCGTCGCCGACGCCCTGCTCGACCAGATCGAGGATTGGGCGGCGCAGCACGCCGACGAACTGAAGTTGTCCGTGCACGAGAACAACGACCGAGCGCGAGCGTTCTACGAACGCCGCGGGTACACGCTAACCGGCCACACCGAGCCCTACCCCCTCGATGTCACGCAGCGCGAGTTCGAGATGAGCCGCAAGCTCACCCGGCACTGACTCAGCGGGCTATCGCCCTGTCAGCGCGGCGAGCAGCCGGGCGTTCGCGTCACGCCACTCCTGCTCGTCACCCTCCGCCCACAGCTCCGCGAGCTCACCATCGGGCGACGACGCGACCTCGACCGCGCGGGCTGCCGTCGCGGCAAGACGTGCGGACGGTCTGCGTGCCCGCGCGACGAAGTTGACCGCACTGTCGGTATACGCGTCGTTCTGGGTCGGACGTCCCAACCCGTGGGCAACCACCTCGGCGGCGGCGATCGCGATACACGCGGTGTCGGCGTCGAGCGGCGCACCGCTGCTCACCGCGCGTTGCAGTGCGTCTTTCACGACGTTCCAGCGCTTCTGGTCGTCGAGTTCCCACCCGAAATCGCCAGCCGCGTCGTTGCCGAACGGTTCCCCACTCCATGTCCCCATGCGCCGACAGTAGTTGAGAGAAGGCGTATTTCGCGCCCATCAGGGGACGCTTCGGGTCCCCTTCGTCAATTCGGAGCAACCGCCGGCACGAGTGGCACCCGGCGACCTCGCCTACTCCCGCTCGACCGGCAACCACAGCTCGCAGGTCGCGGTGCTGAAGTCCTCGGAACGGTCGAGCACCGCCACGATCGACGGCCCCGGGCGTAGCCGCCACGGGTTCGACGGGAACCAGTCGGTAGCGGTCGCGGCCCAGGTCTCTTGCAGCGCCGCCGGGTGCGGGCCCTCCGTGCGGAACACCGCCCACTCGCCCTCGGGCACCTCGATCACGTCGAGGTCTTGCGGCACATCGGCAGAGGCATCCACTGCCACGCCGTGCAGGTAGGTCAGGTGCGTTCCCTCGACGTAGTCCGGGTCGACATCCGCCGTCACCTGCAGCAGTCCCGGCGGCTCGGTGTTGCTCAACTGCTTGAGTCGCGCGTGCTCGGCCTGGGGGAGTGACGTGATCAGCTCCTGGATGTGCGGGTTGATGCCTTCGTGAATGAGCGGCACCCGGGCCGAGTGCCCGATGAGCCGGAAGGCGGGTGGTTCGGCGATGCGAGTGTCCATGGTGCTGTTCCCTTCTATTGTCAGGCGAAACCTGATCTGCGGTTGTGCTCGAAGGGGTCCGCCGTCACGCCGCACGTCGCTCGGACCGGCGCCATGCACGGCGCGGAATGCCCGACCGAATGCCTCGGTCGAGCCGTACCCGTAACGCACGGCGATGCCCAACAGGTCATCGGCGCCCAGCACTTCGGCCGCCGCGACCGACATCCTGCGCCGGCGCACGTACTCCGACAATGGCATCCCGGCCAGCGACGAGAACATCCGCCGCAGGTGGTACTCCGTCGTGCCAAGCGTGCTGGCGAGCTGGGCGACTTCGAGTTCCTCGGTGAGGTGCCCGTCGATGTACTCGACGAGCCGGTTGAGTTCCGCGATCACGGTTGCCCCCTTTCGATGTCTCAATCCTGACGCGAGCACCATCCGCGCACCCGACTATCGCGGTCCGATTGAATCAAACGGGACCCCCACGTTTTCGCCCCACCCCGCAACTCCGCGACAATTGGCAGATGACCCCTCCCACGTCACCCCTGCACGACCTCGCGCACGCCTACGGCGTCTCCACCTCGTTCGAGAACTGGAAAGACGACGTCGTCGAGGTTCCTGACGACGCCATCGTCGAAGTGCTCGCCGCGATGGGCGTCGATGCATCCGACCCCGCGGCTGCCATCGCCGCCAAGACCGAGGCAGGGTGGCGACGGATGCTGCCGCCCTCGCACGTCGTCACGCGGGGCGACACCGCGAGCCTGACCGTGCACGTGCCGCACGGCTCCACAGTGACCGTCGACCTGCACCTCGAGAGCGGGTCGACCCGAATGCTCGCCGATCCGGGCACCCCACGCGAGCACCGCACGGTCGACGGCGACGTCGTGGATGAGGTGCTGATCCCGCTGCCCGCAGACCTGCCCCTCGGCTATCACACGGTGAGCGCAGCATCCACGCCCCCGACCGAGACGGGCGAGGCTCGCACCGCCGAAACCCACACCGCCGAGACCACCCTCATCGTCACCCCGCCGTGGCTCGGGCTGCCCGCCACCCTCAAGGACGGCTCCTCGTGGGGCTTCGCGACGCAGCTCTACAGCGTGCGGTCGGCGCAGTCCTGGGGCGTCGGAGACCTCACCGACCTGACCGACATGGCGGTGTGGTCGGCATCGGAGCTCGGCGCCGACTACGTACTCATCAACCCGCTGCACGCGGCAGAGCCCGTGGTGCCGCTGGAGCCGTCGCCGTACCTGCCGTCGTCCAGGCGGTTCTTCAACCCGCTGTACCTGCGGATCGAGGACGTGTCCGAGTATGCCTGGCTCGATGACCAGGGCCGGGCGCGCATCGATGGGCTCGCAGCATCCGTTCACGAACGCCTCGACACCGCCGACGTGATCGACCGCGACACCTCCTGGACGGCGAAGCGCGAGGCCCTGCAGGTGTTGTACGCAGCACCCCGCCGCGCCGGACGAGAGCTCGACTTCGCCGCGTACTGCCAGCGGCAGGGTGCGGGCCTTCGCCAGTTCGCGACCTGGAGCGTTCTCGCGATTCACAACGGCAACGATGCCCGCGTCTGGCCCGAGGGGCTTCGGGATGCCACGGGGCTCGAGGTCGCCCGATTCGCCGCCGAACACGGCTCCGAGATCGACTTCGAGATGTGGCTGCAGTGGTTGCTCGACGAGCAGCTGCAGCGTGCACAGGGCAAGGCCGTGAATGCGGGCATGTCGCTCGGCATCATGCACGACCTCGCGGTCGGCGTGCACCCGGGCGGCGCCGACGTATGGCGACTGCGCGACGCGTACGCGACCGGCATGCGGGTCGGTGCACCGCCGGACGCGTTCAACCAGCTCGGGCAGGACTGGCAGCAGCCGCCGTGGCGCCCAGACAAGTTGGCCGAGCTTGCGTACGCGCCGTTCCGCGACCTCATCGCCAATGTGCTGCGGCACGCGGGCGGCGTGCGCATCGACCACATCATCGGGCTGTTCCGCCTGTGGTGGGTGCCGGCCGGCCGCACTCCCGACCAGGGCACCTATGTGCGCTACGACCACGAAGCGATGATCGGCGTGCTCGCGCTCGAGGCGCACCGGGCCGGCGCGGTGGTCGTGGGAGAAGATCTCGGTGTCGTTGAGCAGTCCGCCCGCGATTACCTTCTGGAACGCGGCATCCTGGGCACTTCGATCCTGTGGTTCGAACGCGACGAGAACGGCGATCCGCTGCCCGCCGAGAAGTGGCGCGAGCTGTGCCTGGCGTCGGTGACGACGCATGACCTTCCGCCGAACGCCGGGTACCTGGCGGGGGAGCATGTAAAGCTGCGCGACCGGCTCGGGCTACTGACCCGCCCGGTAGAAGAAGAAGCGGCGGCCGATCAAGCCGAGCGCGCGAGCTGGCTCGACGAGATCCGCAGCCGCGGGTTGCTGGCCGACGACGCATCGGTGACCGAGACCATCACTGCGCTGCACCGCTACCTCGCGCTAGCCCCGTCGCGCCTGCTCAACATCGCGTTGACCGACGCCGTCGGCGACCGCCGCACCCAGAACCAGCCCGGCACGCTCGACGAGTACCCGAACTGGCGCATCCCACTCTCCGGACCCGACGGCACCCCGCTCCGGCTCGAAGACGTCATGGCGTCGACGAGTGCGGCGGCTCTGGCGACCGCGATGACCGCGGGGCGGGTGGTGCCCACGCTCGGTGCGCAGGCAGCCGGCTCCGCTGCGTCGACCGCGGCAGCGGCGGGCGACCCCGTCGAACCGCGCCCAGAAGATGCGATCGCGGATGCCGCGCGCGCCGTTCCCGACACCACCGACCACACCGCGGTCTGAGAGAGCACGTGCCGAACCGCTGCGCACCGTGGGCTGACGGGCCCGAGAGCCGAGTCGAGCCCACGGTGCAGCGGGGGAGCGCGCAGTGACCGCCGCACCCAAGATCGGCACGAAAGACGGCACCGAGACCGCCACCGAAGTTCGCGAAAGCCGCTCCGAGATCGTGGCCGCACGGCTCGACCGCCCGATGGGCGTGCTCGGCCTGATCTTTCTGTTCGTTGTGCTCGGCCAGAACATCGCCGAAGCACCGTGGCTCGTCACCACCCTGTCGGTGCTCGGCTGGGTGTTCTGGGCGGTGTTCGTGGCCGAGTTCATCCTGCGGGCACACATCGCGGGCTATAGCGCGCTGTTCTGGCGGCGGCACTGGTGGCAGGTGCTGTTTCTGGCGCTGCCGTTCTTGCGGTTCTTTCGGGCATTGGCGCTGTTCCGGTTCGCGCGGGTCGCCCGGGTGGCGCGCCTGGGCGGAGTGCTCTCGGCCGGGGTGCGCGGATCCCGCTCGGCGGGCCGCTTGCTCTCCAACCGCATCGCCTGGCTCGCCGCCGTGACCGCCGTCGTCGTTCTCGCGTCGAGTCAGCTGCTTTTCGTTCTCGACGACTCGATGAACTACGGCGACGCGCTGTTCCAGGCCGCAATGGCGACCATCACAGGCGCGGCGATCGACAGTGACGGAACGCTCGTGCGGCTGCTGCAGGTGACTCTGGCGGTCTACTCCGTGGTCGTATTCGCAACACTGGCCGGGTCACTGGGCGCATACTTTCTGCGGCCCGAGGCACCGCCGCAGCCCGATGAGATCAAGGTGGATGCTTCGGCAGCTCGCCCGCCGACCGGCACGGCACCGACCACTCGCAACATGCCCGAAGTCGATCGACATGACCGTTGATTGCAGTATGACTGTCGTGCTGCGAAAATAGCAGCATGGCCATCTCGATTACTATCCGCGACGTGCCCGACGCCGTCAGAGACACCCTTGCTGCGCGGGCGGCGCGATCCGGTCGCTCGTTGCAGGAGTATCTGTCCCTGCAGTTGCGAGAACTCGCTGACCGTCCATCTATCGACGACGCCATTGCCGAAATCAGGGCGCGGGCCGTGCACTATCCCTCTGTGAACACCGCAGAGATACTCGAGGCCATCGACGCAGACCGCAAGTGAGTGCTCCCCGTTTCGTGGTTGACGCGTCGGCGGTCGTGTTGCTGCTCACGCATCCGGCAGCGGTCGGCTCGTCGATCGCATCGAAACTGAGCGGCGCGGAACTGCACGCGCCCGATCACCTGCCCATCGAGGTCACCAACGTGCTTCGCCGCCGGAGGAACTCCGGTTCGCTCAGCGAGACCGAAGCGCTTCTGGCAGTCGACGGATTTTGGAGCCTGCCGATCGAGCTATGGCCTTTTCGCGTGCTGGCCCAACGGTCATGGTTGCTCGGCCACAACATGAGCACCTACGACGCCGCGTACGTCGCTCTGGCCGAACGGCTCGACGCGACTTTGATCACGGCAGATCAGCGGCTTGCGCGAGCTCCGGGATCGACATGCGCTTTCGATGTGGTCGGCACGTAGTCGAAGGGTGGATGCAGCGCTGCTGTTACCAAAGCCGCGAAGCCGACAACGGGCTCCCGCAATTCAGGCTCAGCTGACCGACTAGTTCTCGTTCTCGCGGTCCCGCTTCTCGGCTTCCCGTTCGGCCTCGTCGTCGGCCTTCTCTTCGGCCCGCTCGCGGGCGTCGTCTTCGGCGTCTTCGCGCTGTTCTCTCTCGTCTTCGGTCTCACGGGATGGCGACGGAGGGCCTGGCTCGGACGGCGCCGGCGGCGCCTCCTGGCTCGGCGTCGGCGTTGGCGTCTCGCTGGGCGTCGGCTCTTCACTCGGCGTCGGCTCGCTGGGTGCCGACTCACTCGGCGACGGCTCGGTGGCGGGCGCGGGAGTCTGCAGGTCTGACCGCACCAGGTCGATAGCGGCCTGGATGCTGGCGGCGCGGGTCTCGCTCACGGTGCCTTCTGCCTGCGCGGCCACCAGTTGCGCCTGCAGGGTGTCGAGCTGCCCGAGGGCACCTTCGGTATCGCCGGCCGCTGCCGCGTCGGCGACCGCGACCACCCCATCCTGCATCTGCCAGGAGATCGCCGCGTCGAGGTCTCCGTCATCGGCCGCGCATCCGCCGAGAAGCAGCGTGCCGGCGACGATGGCGGCGACCGCTGTGGATCGCAGCCGCATCATGGCGTCACCTCATCCAGCAGCTGCTGGAGGTTGGTGTCGAGTGGCTCGCCGATGACGGGAAGGTCGGGCTGGGGAGGATTCACGGCGTCCACGAACCGGATGATGCCGAAGATCGCGAAGAGAAGGCCGACGATCGCTACCGTGAGGGCGATGGGCTTCGCCCGCGACGTTCGGGCCTTTCTGGTCGCTGGTGTGTCGACTGCGGCCGCGCGCATCGGCTCTGTTCTCGTGGGAACAGCCGCGGGCGTCGGCGTGTACGCGAGGGTGGGAGCGGAGGCAGCCGCCGCAGAGGCAGCCGCGGCCCCAGGCACGTACGGCGTGGTTGCCGCGTCGTCGCCGTGACTCGGCATGACCCTCGTGGCGTTGTCACCCACCACCGGCACCGTGCGCGTCTCCGCCCCGCCGCCGTCGGCGTCGAGCACCCGCCCACGCGTCGACACCTCGAGCGCGGCCGGGCGCCCCTCCGGGTCGATCGCCGTCATTGCGGTGAGTAGCGCATACCAGCCCTGCCCGAACTGGTGGGGGATCTCGGGCGACACCGACAACCGGGCCGCGATCGACTCCACCGGCGTGTGGCCTGCGAATGCGCGCCGCCCGGTGAGTGCCTCGATGAGAACGAGGCCGAGCGCGTAGACATCCGATGCGGGCGTCGGCGCTGCACCGCGGGCCTGCTCCGGCGCGATGTAGGCGGCGGTGCCGATGGCCGTGCCGGTCGCGGTGACCCGGGTAGTGTCAACGAGGTACGCGATGCCGAAGTCGGCCAGCGTGGCGCGGAACGAGTGGTTGGCCGACAGCGGCGGCCGCATCAGGATGTTCGACGGTTTGACGTCGCGGTGGATGATCCCGGCACGGTGCACCACATGCAGTGCCTCACCGATGTCGGCGGCGAGCGACGCGGCGTCGCGCGGGTCGACGGGCCCACGCTGGATCCGCTCGTCGAGGGTCTCCCCGTCGACGTACTCCATGACGAGGTAGGCCGAGCCCTGCCCGCCGACCTTCGCATCGAACAGGGTGACCAGCGACGGGTGGTTCAGCGAGGCGAGTAGCCGCATTTCGGATGCCCGTCTGGCGTCATCGACAGCATCGGCGACACCGGGCGGAAAGACCTTGACCGCGACGGTGCGGCCGAGCTGCTCGTCGGTGGCGCGGAACACGGTAGCCATTCCGCCCGATCCTACGAATTCATCGAGGCGATAGCGGCCATCCAGTAGCTGCCCGACCTGGGCTGACGCGAACGCAGGCTGAGGAGTCATGAAACAAGCTTCTCATTGCCTCGTGACCCACACCCTCTGTCGGGCGTCCATCACGGTGACGATGACGGCGTGCGGAACGGTCAACGCCGACAGCAGCACGAGGTAGACGCCGAGGAGGTACTCGGGATCCGCGGTGGAACGCGGGCCGA
The DNA here is from genome assembly GCF_011057645.1 of Marisediminicola senii. Classification (GTDB taxonomy): domain Bacteria; phylum Actinomycetota; class Actinomycetes; order Actinomycetales; family Microbacteriaceae; genus Marisediminicola; species Marisediminicola senii. Next base: position 31,320 of record NZ_JAALGE010000030.1, read on the forward strand.
AGACCGCCAGCCCGATGAGGATGACCAGGGCGATGAGCGTGACGGGCGCAGCATCCACTGCGAAGCGCCATAGCGGGCGACCCAGGCGACCCGCCTCGAGGTCCGCCGTGCTCGCCGGGTCGATGCCGGAGAGGCGGATGATGTGACGGAGGGCGTGCCAGAGGCAGAAGTAGAGTCCGATGGCGAGTACCGCGGGAACGGCGGCGAAGAACACCGCGAGCAGGGCGACGTCCGCGATGTCGATGAGCCAGCTCCGACGGGACTGACGCGACCGACGGGCGGCGATGCCGGTGACCAGGGCGTACGCGACCAGGGCTCCGACGATGAGCGCGGTGCCGATGGCCGGGTCGACGGCGGGGATCAGCGACGGCGTTCCGGTCGCGCCGAAGACTGAGGTGGCCCCCGCCTCCACAGAACGGTAGGTGTCTCCCTGCGCGACGAGCGGCACGACCATTGGCAGCGCCCCGCGCACGAGGAGGGCTGCGGCCTTCGATGCCCGCGATCGGAGGTGGTGGGCGCCGTCGAGGGCAAGCACCGCGAACAGGTCACCCTGCCCCCAGTGGTACCAGGTGAGCAGGATGAACAGGCCGAACGCGAGCATCGGGGCGATCGCCCACAGCGCGAGGGTCGCCGTGCCGAGCAGCGCGTAAAGCACGACCACGCGCGCAATGGAGCGCGTGCTGGGCCGCGTTCCCGCCAGCCGCGCGGGAACCAGGTGGTCGAGGGCACCGTGCGGCAGTCCGAAGATCACCAGGCTCGCCGCCAGCGGCAGGTACTGCAGCCACAGCGGAATCTGCGCCCCCGCGAGCGACACCACAATGAGAACGACGAACAACACGCGGGTCGGCAGCGTGAAGCGGCGCGCGAACGCCGAGCGGGCCGCGGCCGGCAGCGCCTCGGCGACGCCGGCTGAGCCGCCAGCGCCGCCGACCCCGCCCACCCTGCGGTCAGCGGTGGAGGCGCGCACGGGCCCTGCTCCAGATCGTTCTGACGGCGGCGGCGAGAAACCAGTGGATGGGGAGCGCGAGGATGAGCCGGAGTTCATCCCGGGGGCGGCTGGTGTCGCACAGAAAGCGCACGAGGGGGGCCGGGGGAGTCCGCGTGAACATGCGGGTGAAGACCAGCGGACCGCGCTCGGGATGGTCGCGCAGAAAGCGCAGGAAGACGGCATCCAATGCCCGAATGCGCTTCGGCGACAGCTGCAGCTCGTAGGGCTCGTCGCGCACCACGGCCCGGGCGATCGCGCGTGCACTGCGCTGGATGCGCAGAAAGGCGTACCCCGTGCTCGGCCGGGTGGCTCCGGCGCCCGAACCGACGTCGAACCGTCGGGGGCCGGTTGCAGGATGCTGCGGCGCATCGGTCATCGGAATCACCCCGCGCTCCACGCCGTCGACCACGAACTCGCCGGGCGCCAGCCCGAAGCGGTCGGCGACATACGCGTCGATCTCCGCTCGGTAGCCGGCCTCGGTCGGCCCGGTGTCGGCGAAGTACACGTTCTCGACGAGCGCCTCACGCGGCGACAGCGGAACGACGTACATGAAGTGCATGCCGCGGGCCTGGTCGACGTCGAAATCCATCAGCATGCACTTCTCGGGGTCGAACACCGGCGCACCGGTGCGGATGCGCACCCCGACGAAACGCTGCAGAAGAGTGGTGGATGCCGCCGGCCGCTGCGGCCCTCGGGGCCCGCGCGCGTCGATCACCGTGCGGGCGCGCACCGTGCCGCGGTCGGTGACGAGTCGGGTCACCCCGCCCTCCTCGACCTGCTCGAGCACGCGTTCGCCGAGCCGCAGGTGTACCGCGGGGTTCGTGTCGGTGTCGGCGCTCGCTTCGCCGAGCCGGTCGAGTGCCGACTGGTAGAACGTCGTCGCGGGCAGTACTAGGTATGGCGTAGACGGCTGTGCGCTGTCGACGGTGTCGCCGCTGGAGCGGACGGACCAGGCATCCATCGCCCCTATTGCGGTGTCGGTGAAGGGGTTGCGGTCGACGTTCCAGAAGCACCAGGTGCGGTCGTCGGTGAAGTCGGTGCGCCCGTCGATGAGCCACATGCTGCCGGCGAACCCCTCGTCGACGAGGGCGACTGCGGTGGACAGCCCCGCGCATCCGGCCCCCAGGATGACCACGTCGACGACGTCGGGTGTCGTGTCGAGGGCGAGGAGCGCCGACGGAATCTCGACCTTCTCCAGCCGCAGGGATTGCGGCAAAGCCGAGCGGCTGTCGACCGAGAAGCGGTCCTGCACGGTCATCGCGCACCGGCGCTTTCGCCAACCGCCGTAGCCACGTTCTCGGCGGCTGACGGCAACATCATGAGCACAGGTTAGGACTCGAACACCGGCGTGCCGCTGGGAACGGGGTACGCGCCCGTGAGCCGCTCGTTGTTTTGCAGCAAACCCGCCGGCGGCATTCAGTTAACGCCCAGGTGCAGCTACTTCTCCCAAGCAGTGATCAGCGACAGACCGCGCGATGTTCGTTCTTCGTCGAGTAGCTCCTGCAGCAGTTCCAGCTTGGCTGCGGTATAGTCCATTCCGGCAAGGCCGGAGGCGGCCAAGTCAAGCTTCAACTGCCCGTACCGCTCGCGTGCACTCTCGTCATGCAGCAGCTTGTCTCGCAACACCCTCTGGTTGCAGGTGGGCCACGACTCTGGCGTGAAGACGTGCAGGATGGCTGTCCTGCCTGTGTCGTTGCTCTTGGTGTAGACCGCGTGGGTCTTCGGCCCAGACGTGTACACGCTGTAGCCAAGACTCGCGATGGAGGGCTGCAGGGCGAACGGGTCGATACCGGCGATGGCGCACGCGGCGAGATCGATCACGGGTTTCGCTGCCAGGTCGGGTATCGCCGTGCTGCCGACGTGCTCGATTGCGGTGACGGAATCAGCCAGTGCGATCTCGAGAGTGGCTGCCTCTCGCTCGAAACGCAGGCGCCAGTCCGGACTATACGGCTGGACGGTCACCACGCTTTCAACCTATCGCCAAGCACCCGCTCAGTACTTCGCCGCGAACCCACCATCGGCGTACAGCAACTGCCCCGTGACCCATTTACCGCGCGGCCCAACCAGAAACGACACCATGTCGGCGACATCGGTCGGCGTCCCCAGCCGCCCGGTCGGCTGCCGCGCGATGCCCGACGCACGCACCTCCTCAGTCATCCACCCGGTGTCCACCGGGCCGGGATTCAGCGCGTTCGACCGTATGCCCAGGTGCCCGAGCTCCTTCGCCGCCGAGATCACGATGCGGTCGAGGGCGCCCTTGCTCGCGCCGTACGGCATGTTGTGCGTCGTGTGGTCGCTCGTGAGTGCGACGATCGCGCCGCCGTCGGGCCCGATCTGGCGGGCGAACTCGGCGATGAGCAGCCAGCTCGCCCGCGTGTTGACGGCGAAGTGCCGGTCGAAGCTCTCGACGGTGGTGGTCAGGATGCTGGAGTCCACGCCCTCCGCGTGACTCAGCACCAGAGCGCTGACCGTGCCGAGCCGCTCGTTGACCGCACCCATGAGAGTCGAGGCGGCATCCGTTCTCTCCAGGTCCACCGGAACCGCGATCGCACGATCGCCGAACTCCTCGAACAGCGCGTCGAGACCCGCCGCCCCGCCGTTGACCCGGTCGTCGTACCCCGTCCAGTAGCTGACGGCGAGATCCCACCCGTCGGCGATGAGCGTGCGGGCAATCCCCGCGCCGATACCGACGGGCCGTCCGACCCCCGTGATGACTGCAACTGGTCGTGACATGAGGGGGAGTCTAGGGCGATGGATGCCGCCGCCCGCAGCTACGGCGCCGGTGGGCCGTCAGACCGTGCGCTGCCGTCCGCGGCCCCGGGCCCCCGCGGCTTCTTCGTCGCCGCGATCCCCCTGGGCCGTGTCCCAATGGCTCCTTCATGCACATGAGGGCCCTCACGCCGTCAGCTGCCTCCCCGAGCAAGTAAATGGGCGTAGAAAGCCGGCAATTGCAGGGAGTTAGTTTGCGACGCGTTTCGGACGAAAAACTCATGGTTCCCACCCTCCCGTTTCACGAACGACCGAGTGGATCGCGAGTTGAGTCCCGCATAGTGGTGTAGCCGCGGTGGCCCGGCTCGTCGTGAAGACGTGGACGCGGTCACCGTGTGATCCTTCGAGAAGTCTCTTACCTCGACTCGAAAGGCATCATCACGATGACCGCTCCCCATATTGTCGACCCTGCCGGCCTGCTCGGTGAAGCCCTCACCGACGCGTCCCCAGATCTGATGCGCAGTCTGCTGCAGACCATGATCAACGCCCTCCTCTCCGCCGACGCCGATGCTGTCGCCGGCGCCGAATGGGGCAAACCCAGCCCTGACCGCACCGCTCAACGGAACGGGTACCGGCGGCGCGAGCTCGACACCCGCGTCGGCACCATCGACGTCGCCATCCCGAAGCTCCGGTCGGGAACCTATTTCCCGGAGTGGCTCCTCGAGCGGCGGAAGCGAGCGGAAGCGGCGATGATCACCGTCGTCGCCGACTGCTACCTCGCCGGGGTCTCCACCCGCCGGATGGACAAACTCGTCAAGACCCTCGGCATTCACAACCTGTCGAAGTCGCAGGTGTCGAGGATGGCGGCGGACCTCGACGAGCACGTCGAGCAGTTCCGGCACCGCCCGTTGGGGGATGCGGGACCGTTCACCTTCGTCGCCGCCGACGCGCTCACCATGAAGGTCCGCGAGGGCGGCCGGGTGATCAACGCCGTCGTCCTCGTCGCGACCGGGGTGAACGCGGACGGGCGTCGGGAGGTC
>NZ_JAALGE010000031.1 GCF_011057645.1 Marisediminicola senii
TCACCAAAAGCCGTCTCACACTCATCACCGAGACCAGGACGGAGGCGACCACCGAAACCACTCTCGAGCTCAGCGCCTAGCAAACAGAAAGATCACCAACCGCTACACCACCACCAGGGACTTGACCCTTCAGCTCGATCTGTAAGCACGAAAAATAACAGGGGGAACTATGAAGAAAACAAAGAAGTTTATCGTAGGCGTCACGATCACCTCGTCTCTCGTACTGAGCGGCAGCGGCATTGCGGTAGGAGCCACCCAAGAGTCCGCAGCAGTGGCTGTGGTCGGTGGCGAATCTCGAGCCACCGTCGCTCAAGCCCAGCTACCGGCCGCGAAATACTCGGAGGCCGACGTTTTGCAGTTTCTCGTGTTCGGTGACGGGGCTATCTCTACCGACAGTCCTGGCTTGGCTGAATCGTTGGGCTTCACGCAGGCGCCCGAGGGCACCGACCGGACAGGTGCAAACCTGTTCATCGCTGACTACCACGCCGCTCACCCCGTGGAGGTCGCTCGCATTTCGGCGAATCTCCAAAGCGGTTCGCCCGTTCACGTAGACAGAGCGTTGCAGGAGTTTGCTACCAGCCTGAATGCCTACGCACAACAGGTCTATGACATCAAGCCGACGTCCAAAGACACGTACGCGACAGCAGGCAGCAACTGGGCCTGGACAGCCACATGGTTGGCCGCCGCCGCCGTGGTTGCTGCCGGCGCCGCTGCGGTTGTTTACGGCGCCGTGGCCGGTTTTCACGCCGGGGTCGCAGTGACAGTGATTTACCTTGTCTACTTGCCCGAAATGCAGGGATCAGCGCCCAGCACTATCGAGAAAGACACAATGGTGAACACCATTGCTAACGGCCTCAGCGACTAGCGAAGCGCCGCCGCCCACAACAGACGAAAAAGTCTCAGGTGGGGCCGAGGATGTAACTACTGGCCAATTGACCGTGGCACTTGTTTCATTGGCCACATTCGCTGTGCTGTTCGGCCTCTCCTTGTTCTTTACTATGCCCTCCAATGTGGTGTCCGTGAGGGACGGCGGCCCGGCGCGAACCCTGTTCGGAACGCTGATGCCTCAAAGTTGGTCCTTCTTCACCAAGGCTCCAGACTCGCCCGAACTGACTGCGTACTTCGTGCGGGAAGGCGGAGCGTTCGTCGAAAGCGCCTCGGAGTTCCCTAACTCGCGTGCGGACAATTTGTTCGGTTTTGCGCGGGACCACCGCTCACAAGGACCCGAGATGGCTCTTCTCAGCTTCGTCGATACCAGCTGGCAGGAATGTTCGGCTCTCACGGTGTCTGAGGATTGCCTCGTGGTTGCGATGACGGAGCTTCAGCCCACCGTCGCAAAGAACACGTCACCGGATCCGACGCTGTGCGGGGAGATTCTTCTCAGCGAGACCAGACCCGTGCCCTGGACTTATCGCGCGGATTACTCCGGCTGGCGTATCGATGAGCGTGTGGCGTACCTGGACGTGACGTGCTGAAGGCACCGGTGGGTCGTCTAACGTCGGCGGTTCGAAAAGCGTTGAGCAGCAGTCACGACCTCAGTAACCGGGCTTTCGATATCGGCAGAACTCTCATTGCACTAGCTCAGCTATCACTGCTCATTTCGACCCCCGCGGACAACATGTTCGTTCCGGTCGGAGAGGCGCCCGCATTGGCCCGATGTGAGCCCCTCGGAGTAATCTCGGCATTCTGTTGGGGCGAACCCGAGCTCGCTCGATGGCTCCTCGTTGTGGCGTTAGCCCTGGTGGTCATCGGATTTGCGCCCAGGTTGACAGCTTGGCTACACCTGTATGTGTCGCTGTCGATTGCGCTTGCAATAGACCTCCCGGAAGGGGGCGATCAGGCTGCTGTCGCAGCGACAGCATGCATCGCGATCATCTCTGTCTCGGACAACAGAATCTGGGTTTGGCGCCGAAGCGAGACAACGTACCGCCTTGGCGGGCTTCTCTACGGCGTGAGCTGGGCAGCCCATTGGCTCCTCCGTTTTCAGATGGCGTACATCTACCTCAACAGCAGCATCTCCAAAATGTCCGTTGAGGCATGGCAAGACGGCTCGGCTGTCTACTACGTGTCACGTATGGAGTACTTCGGGGTGTCGGGGCCCTTCGCGGACGTCCTCAGAGATCTCACTGCCGTACCGCTGCTCGCGGTAGCGGCAACCTGGGGGACCATGATGATCGAACTTTCGATTGCGGTGCTGATCCTCTGCTCGCGTCCCTGGCAACGAATAGGTTTCCTCTTCTCGGCCGGTCTCCACATCATGATCATCACAATGATCGGCCTCGGCTCCTTTGGGCTAGTAATGATCGGCGGCGTGCTAGCTGCCACATCACTCGGCTGGGCGCGCAGAACCACGGCACCTCAGATCCTCGGTGGCGGCGGTTCGACACGACGAGAGCAAGCTAGGGACACGATCAACACAGACGCAGGAAGTTCAATTACCGGAGAAAAGGCACCGCGGTTGGGCCAGTCATGAGAAATCGCTGAGTTTCCATAAGCGTGCCCGCCGCCGCATGGCGCTTCTCCGCCTCGCGAAGCCCGGAGTTGCAGCGTGTGGCCGTCGGAAACGTCGTCGCCGTTCAATGGTGTGTTCTTGGATGTGATTCTCACCGTCGAACCGGGCCGGGCGGTGTAGGCCTCTATCTTCGGCAGATTCGCGGAGGCGACCGAAAGGGCGATTGCGATGAGCACGGAGGTATCGCCGCGTTTTGGTTGTTTCGACGCGTCACCGAGCGCCTCATCGGTAAACCCTTTGATACCGGTTGCGTCCATCCAGTCGGCACCATCGCCCGAAGGCTCATCGACTCACGGACCATCCTCCTTCTCAAGCGCGCGATTCAAACGGCATCGAGATGGTGCCAGGGATATCGCCGTCGTCGACCTGGTCATCGACGATCTCTGGCGAGACCAAGGATCCCGATATGACGTACTGAGACAGGTCGATCAGTGGAAAGGTGCCGCACTGAACCATCGCCTCGATGGCGATGAGGGATTCGTTGCCCGGGTCAAGGTCGACCGCTGCGGCGACGGCTTTGGTTGCTCCCGCGAAGTCCTTGTCTGCCCATCGGGCTAACGCCAGAGTCAGCTGGAACGCAGCGTCCATGGCGTTGGGTAGCTCGAGCGTGGTGCGCCGACGACTGAGCTCGGTTGTGCGGGTCTGGATGAGATTGTCCAGCTGTTCGGTTGTCCAGGGATGTTTTTCGCTGAGAAGGATACCTAGGGCCAGCGCAGGGGTTGACGGATTGTCAAGATCATCGATGTAGCTGTCGATGATCTTCTCCGCGTCTGGACGATGCTTCTCCTGCGGAGTGACGCGGTGCCAAAGGAGGTATGTGGCGATCAACGGAACCCGAGCCGCCGAATGGGCTTGCCCCGCTAAAAGTCGCTCGAGGTGCGTAAGCGGGAGTTGCATGTCCGCGGCCTGCCCGTGACCAGCCAATGCAGAAGAAAGCATCGTGAGGGTAATGCCGAACAGACGTGGACCCTCGGAGGCGTGGAAATCAGTGTAGCCATGCAGCCACATCGTCGGGTCGAGCTCCATCCGGACTACGCCGGGAAGCGCGCTATTCCAGTCGAAGTCGACGTCAATACCGGTTGGGGCGCGGTTGATGAAGCGGCGAATCACATGCCGACTAAGCCGGTTCAGTCCCTCCAGGGTGAGCACCCATCGACCGTCCACACGTGTGGTGTCAGCGGTGCCGGCAATGACCCACAACTCCGGCGAAAGCTCCCGCATCTCATGCAGAGATGTAGAGCGCGTCTGGTATGCGAAATCTAACGCCCGGGGAAGCTCTACCGCTCGAATAGGACGGTCCGCATCCTTGGCTTCGTTCCGGTAGAAGGATGACTCCGTGTGCTCGATGACGAACGCTTGGAACCTCCGTCGCAACGAGAGCTGGTCGATACTCAGAACCGCGGCGCGAATCTCGTCGACACGAGTGTCGGGTAACCCAACAACAGCGGCGTCTATGACCTGACGACGATACCTGTCGTAGTCGTCCCACGCCGGAGTGGGTACCTCGGTACCGGCTGAGAGGGATTCGAGCGCAGCGACATAAAGGCTGTAAGCAAGTGTCACATCCGTATCCGCCAATATCGCCGCATCCACGACGCGGCGGATTGCGCGCATTGCCTGCTCGAAGTGCTGCCGCTGAAGCGCCAGTAGCTGGGTGAAGAGCTCGACTAGATCCGTTATTTCCTCGTCGGTGACAAATCGCTGAGGCGTGAACGTCCGCCGCAGGCGGGCTCGTTGTCGAGGGGAGCCACCCTGATTGGCGCCCATCAATTGCCGAGCGAGGTCATAGTTCTCTAGGACGAGCGCGTCCAGACCGAAGGCGACGACGTCGGCGACATCGGCAAGTAGTTCTTCCCCGCCCGTCGCGATATGAAACGTGTCGGACCCATCACGGTTCTTCTTTGGCAATCGGTCCACGGCCGTGATGGCGACCGCTTCGCCCCTTGAAGCAAACTGCAAGGTACCTACCGGCAGGTCGATGTCATCAGCGCGCCCACGAAGCAAATTGGTATGGAACACACGGCGGTGCGAGGTCTCCCATACAGTCCCTCCGTCGAAGTACATCCCGGTCGAGATTTGCAGCACCACGTACGTCCTCGCTTGTGACCCGTTCGCCAGCGGCGCGTGGGTATGAGAGGAGCTTACGGAGGTTGGGGACCTGGACCACGTTCGGGTTATTCATGGGTACCCGTATACCCGCGGACAAATCGCTGTCGATGCGAGATTTGACAAGACTCGCGTGCAACGAAAACTTGCACAGGTTGTCCAACGCCGCGCCGGGTCCGCCGCGCCAGCGGACGTCACACATGAAGCGGTCGTTGTCGCCTGACGACGGTTCGAAGAAGCCCGCGCGAGCCAGGGTGACGGTCGACAATAACTGTTCGGACCCGTGAGGAATTGGCTGCCTAAGGATGGGCGAGGACAGGTATGTCGCTGTGCCCTGGGAACCCTGAACGCTGCGTGGCAGAGAGTCAGACCGCGTAGTGGCTCAGCTCGACCGGACCGGGTCTATTTGGGGTCGGTGCGCATCCCACCGTGTAGGAAGCACGCCGGGACCGTCGGATCCACCGCTGTCAGGACTGGAATGCCCCGTATCAGGGGTACACAGATATCCCCAAAAAGGCGGACTGCGGAATCCTCACCTAGGTGGAACGCTGATCCCAATGCATTTTCCGCTGCAATACTGCAAGATAAACTAGAGGAGTACTCATTAAAACCAATCGGCTAGTTATGGCATCAGTTTTCGCTCTTTCGCTCAGCCTGGGGGTCTCGGGCAATGCATCGGCCTACTCTGACTCCATTCAGCAATCCGCCCCCGCCGATGCGTCCTCCAGTTTGCTTCCACAAGAACTAGTGGCAGAGCTGTCCGAAACTTGGACGCAGCACGAAGTGTCGGCGTCGAACCAGGTTGCACTACTCGAGAAGCTTGAGGCGGGCGTCCCGCTTGATGCACAGACAGGGATTGATCCCGTATCGGTTAATTTAGTTGAAGGTAGTGACGGCCCCATCGAGGTGCGCCGATTCGCTGACGGCTCCGTGAACGTCTTGTCGCTCCAGTCACCGGCGGTGAGTTCAGGAGAAGGTTCGCCACGTAGCGTCACCGGATGCACACAGTCCGGCTTGCGCTATAACAACTGTCTGGTGGCGGGGTGGTTCACGGGTGTGCAGCTCAGCTTTCGTGCCACCTATGTGCTTGGCACCTCTGCGGCACAGATCATCAGTTACGACACGGAACAGGTTCAGTGTTCTGCCGGCCTCGAATGCACGACGCCAGAATTCACCAGTGTCCGGCTCCAGCAATCGGGAAGCACTCCTGCCACCGTTGTGCTGTCGACTCAGTACACGCTCGTAGTGATCGGAGGAACTGGCACCACCAACTTGGTCCTCACAGTTCAGGACCAGAGCGCTGCCTCGAACTAGGATCAAATGATGCCAGACATCTTTAACTACGGGTGGACCGCGACCATAGTGTTGGCGCTATCGGCCGCAGCGCTTGCCATCATCAGCATCTACAAGGCTCGGGAGCACATCCCTCAGTTGGCATGCGCAATTTGGGTCTTGGTTGCTTTAGCCTTTCCCCTCGTGGGACCGTTGAGTTGGTTCCTTATCGGTCGTCGGTCGTTGAAGTCGACGGCCTGAAGCGCTCTGCTGAGACGGGGCTCAAAAGAAGGGCGGTGACCCACATGGGTCACCGCCCGTTCTCGTAGAGGCCCCGGAGCGACAATCCCAGGTTTGCCACTTATGGCGAATCCCAATGTGCGGACTGCGTTACCGGCATTTCGCTCATTAGCGTCCGGCAGGTGAACCGCCGCCAGGATGGGTGGCCGGTGCCCGCTGACGTGCTCCAGGCAGGGACGTCTGAAAGACCGCGGCGGCCGCACGATCACGCTCCCCCCAAAACAGTCATCGCCGACGTGTGATGTTAGTCTTTGCCGCGTTCGCCCGCGGTCGTCTTTGTCGTGCCTAGGTGCTGGTCTTCGCGGCACCGTTCACGCTAGGTCTCTGAAACGACGGGGCACCGATGAGCGCATGGGACCCATGCGCGGTGATTTCCCGCGCTAGCTGCCCCACCACTGAAGGTCGAATCCTCACGTAAATAAGAACTCTTTAGGTCGTTTGGTGGTTCTGCTGCCGATTTGACTGACTCGTTTGACGTGCCCCTAGGTTTAGTTACCCGAAACGGGGACTGCCATTGAGCTTCTTGACTGTGCCGTTGGCTTCCGGTCGTGGAATTTTTCCGTGCTTGACGTGGAATTGCTGAAACAACGATGGACGGACCGCGCCTTCTGACCAGCGGTTTTTCAAAAGCTGAACACACCACAACGCACGATCGAGAAGCCCGTCAGGTTCATCCTGGCGGGCTTTCTCGTTCTACTCTCGAGGCATGCCCAGACCACGCCGATCGTCGCCGCGCGAGCGCTCGGGCGACTGGCCGGATGCGCCGTCGACCGACTGCAGCGGCGAGGTCGCCCGCCTGTTCGCGCTCAATGTGCGCAGCGCCATGGACGGCCGCAGCCTCCGCGAATGCGCCCAGGCGACCGGGGTCGACCACAGCACCATCCAGGGCATCCTGCAGGGCCGCAGCTGGCCCGACCTCGAGACGATCGCGCGGCTCGAGAGCGGGTTCGGGCGCCCGCTCTGGCCAGGGATCACCGACGCCGACCTCTCTTCGGGCGAGTAGCGCCCAGCCAGCCGGACAGCCCGCCGACTACCTACCCGCCGGCACCGGCCCCAGCGGGGAGGTGAGGCCGGCTGTCCCGGGCAGGTCGCGAGCACGCGCTGCATGGCGTCGCGTTCTGCGCGCGTCACCCACAACCGGTAGGTGGCCTTGACCGACACCTGGCGCGCGACGTACTCGCACCGGAACGACCGGTTCGCCGGAAGCCACGTTGCGGTGTCTCCCGCTCCCTTCGCCGAATTGGATGCGCCGTCCACCGCCAGCAGGTTGAGCGGGTCGTTCGCGAACGAGATGCGCTGCTCCTGGGTCAGTGCCTGGGCGCCCGTCTGCCACGCGTTCGACAGCGCGACGACGTGGTCGATCTGCACCAGCTCCGACGTGTCCTCCCCGCGGACGAATTCGACGGTGCTGGTGTCGAACGGCGACACCAGTTCGCCCGTCATCACCCGGCACGGGCCGCTCTTCGTGATGTCGGTGAGGTCGCGGGCGAGGATGTCGTTACGGGTGTCGCAGCCGTTGTCGTCGACGTCGAGCCAGGCGGAACCGAACACGCCCTCCCGGTCGTACCCGGTGCTGGGTTCCCTGCCCTTCACCGGCAGGGTCGCGAGCACCTCGCGCGCCGTGGCGTCCGAGGGGTAGGTGGATGATTCGCCCGCGGGTGCCGCGGACCCCGCCGCCCACTCGAACACCGGGCCCGCGGCGATCGCCACCACGGCCAGCAGCACGACACCGCCGAGGGTCCAGATCGGCCGCCGTGAACTGGTGCGTCCTGAACTGGAGCGCCCTGAACTGGCGCGTCGTGAACGAAAGATGGGGCCTCCAGGGTCGGTCCACTATTCCAGCACCGTCCAGTGTCGTCCGGTTCCCACTCCGGCACGGCGGTCGGGTGCCACACGCGCGGTTCTTTCGATGGATGCACCCCGGGCATTCGCGGACGAGGCGATGGTCGGGTGTGTCCGACCCCCGAACTGGGGGCAGGACCAAGGAGGACAAACCGACCTGTCTGTCCCTCCGCGCTGCTATCGTCATAACCGCGCCGCTTCCCCCGAGCGGCGCGAAACGCGCTCCGGGCCCGAACCTGGGGAACGGCGAAAATGGTACCCCCCGATCATTTCGCCAGCGTCAGCCGATGAGGGCTCCTAGTCCCTCCACGGCATCAGTCTGTGCTGGCCGTCGATGAAAATCCGGCCAGCACGGACTGCCTCTCCTGCTCCTGTTGGAGTTGGTCCTGTTGGAGCTCATCCAGTTGGAGCTGTTCCTGCCGGAGCGGCCCTGGTCAGGTGTCGCTCGGCGGTTCCGGCGCGTACTTGCCGAGGCCCATGCGCTTCTTGAGCCCGATTGTGGCGAGGATGCCCACGGCGATCGCGAGCCCGTAGGTCAGGAGCAGAACGGGGCCGATCGTCAGGTCGGTCCTGCCCGCGATGTACAGCACCAGGAGGGCGGTGGCCATCGCGGCGACGACCCCAACGACGGGAGGTAGCAGCCGGCGGAGGAAGTCGATCACGGCCTGCATCTCGTCGTCTCCTCGTCGCTCGCCGGTCGGCTGCAGCAGCCCGGCCCTTCACTGTGGCACAGAACCATGATCCGGAACGGTGGCCCGGATGGGTGGGCATCGAACGGTGCTGGCGGAAGGGGTATTGAGCGGCGACGTCAGTCCGCGGCGTCGGCCGCCGCGTGCGCCTCGAGGAACTCGTACAGTTCCCGGTCGTCGACGCCGGGGAAGGTGCCGGACGGCAGGGGCGACAGGATGTGCGCGTGCAGTCGCGCGCTCGACCACGCCCGGCCCGACCAGCGCTGGGCGAGGCCAGGCGCCGGCCGTCGGCAGCAGTTCTCGTCGGGGCAGGTGGAGGTCGCACGCACCGCGGTCTCGCGCCCGCGGAACCATTTCGAGTGCACGAATGGCACGCCGATGGTGATCGAGAACTCAGCGGAATCGGTCGTGCCGGTCTGCGTGGAGTCGAAGAACGTTCCCTCGGGGGTGTCGGTGTACTGGTAGAACTCCGTGGTGCGGTTGGTGCGCTGGAATGCGCGGCGGGCGCTCCACTGCCTGCAGACGAATTGCCCCTCGGTCGACCCGGTCACGTCGACCGGCAGGCGCAGTCCGTCGTTCTCATACGCCTTGTAGACCGCGCCGTCGCCGCCCACCCTGAGGAAGTGCAGCTCGATGCCGAGGTGTTCCGTCGCGAGGTTGGTGAGGCGCAGCGCCGCGGCCTCGTGCGTCACTCCGAAGGCGTCGCGAAAGTCTTCGACCGCGATGTTGCGGTCGGCCTTCGCCGCGCGCAGGAAGTCGACCGATTGCGCCAGTGGCATCAGGCACGCCGCCGCGAAGTAGTTGATCTCGAGTCGCTGCCGGAGGAAGTCGGCATACCCGACGGGCTGCGTGTGGCCGAGCAGCCGGTGCGCGATCGCCTGCAGCGCCATCGATCGCAGGCCGTGCCCACCCGGGATCGACGCCGGGGGAAGGTACACCCGCCCGTTCTCCAGATCGATGACCGACCGTGCGGAGTGCGGCAGGTCGCCGACGTGCACCAGTTCGAAACCGAGCTGCGACGCCATCGTGCTCACCGTGCGGTGGGTCAGCGCCCCGACCGTGTGACCGGCCGCCCGCACCGCCCGCTCCGCGACGGCCTCGATGTCTGGCAGGTAGTTGTTCCTCGCCCGCATCGACTGGCGCAGCTCGGTGTTGGCGCGCCTGGCCTCCTCGGGGGTGGCGATAGCCTCCCTCGCCCGTCTCGCCAGCTCGCGGTGCAGGCCGATGATGGCGGTGATCGTGTCGTCACCCAGGGTCTTCGATGCCCGGATGACGGGAAGCCCGAGTGACGCGTACACCGACGTCTGCTGCGCCGCGGCCAGCTCGAGCTCGAGCGCGGCCCGCTCGCTCGGCGGGGCGTCGTCGAGTAACTCGGCCACCGTGACGCCCAGTACCTCGCCGATGCGGGACAGCAGCGAGAGCCGTGGCTCCTTGCGTCCGTTCTCGATGAGGGACAGCTGGCTGGCGGCGATGCCGACCGCGGCGCCGAGCTGGTCGAGGGTGAGGCCGCGCAGCCCGCGGAAGTGGCGAACGCGTTGCCCCAGCATCCCGAGATTGTCCATATCTTGACGATAGCGAAAGAATCGCGATTCTTCCGTGGTCAAGACCGGGTAAGTGGGGCGCCATGGGCGCCAGAGTGTGGGGCACCCCGATTCTTACAGAGGAGCAGCCGTGACCATCACCGTCGAACCCCGGCCCACCGCACCCCGGCCCGCTGCCGACCGGGCACCGGAGAGAATCGCCGAATCGGTGATCGGGTGGGTGGACTCCATCGCCGCCCTGACCACCCCCGATGACATCGTGTGGTGCGATGGGTCCACTCGCGAATGGGACGAATTGACCCGGCTCATGCTCGCCAGGGGCACCGTCACGCAGCTCAACCCGGAACACCGCCCGCACAGCTTTCTCGCACGCAGCGACCCGAATGACGTCGCCCGCGTCGAGGACCGCACCTTCATCTGCTCGGAGCGACAGGTCGACGCGGGCCCGACCAACAACTGGGCGGACCCCTCGGCCATGCGGCCCACGCTGCGGCGGGTATTCGCCGGGAGCATGCGCGGCCGCACCATGTACGTGGTGCCCTTCTCGATGGGCCCCCTCGGATCGCCGCTCGCCAGGCTGGGGGTGCAGGTCACCGACTCGCCATACGTCGTGACGAGCATGGCGATCATGACGCGGATGGGGTCGACGGCACTCGACCTGATCGGCGACGACACCCCGTGGGTTCCCGCCGTGCACAGTGTGGGGGCACCGCTCGGTCCGGGCGACACCGACGTGCCGTGGCCGTGCAGCGACACCAAGTACATCTGCCACTTTCCGGAGACCCTCGAGATCTGGTCGTACGGCTCTGCGTATGGCGGCAACGCGCTGCTCGCCAAGAAGGCGTTCGCGCTGCGCATCGCTTCGGTGATGGGGCGCAGGGAGGGCTGGCTGGCCGAGCACATGCTCATCCTCAAGGTCACGAACCCGCGGGGGCGGGTGTTCCACGTGGCGGCGGCGTTCCCCTCTGCCTGCGGAAAGACCAACCTCGCGATGCTCAAGCCGACCATCCCGGGGTGGACGGTCGAGACCATCGGCGATGACATCGCGTGGCTCCACCCCGGCGACGACGGCACGCTTCGGGCGATCAACCCGGAGGCCGGCTTCTTCGGCGTCGCCCCCGGCACCGGCGCCTCGACCAACCAGACCGCGGTCGACACGCTGTGGGGCAACACCATCTTCACCAACGTCGCCCTGCGTGACGACGGCGACGTGTGGTGGGAGGGACTGACCGACACCCCACCCGCCCACCTCGTCGACTGGCAGGGCAACGACTGGACGCCCGCCTCGACGACGCCGGCCGCGCACCCCAACTCGCGGTTCACGGTCGCGGCCCACCAGTGCCCGTCGATCGCCGACGACTGGGACGACCCGAACGGCGTCGTCATCGACGCCATCATCTTCGGTGGGCGCCGGGCCACCAACGTGCCGCTCGTGGTCGAGGCGAGGGACTGGCAGCACGGGGTGTTCCTCGGCGCGACGATCTCGTCGGAGAAGACCGCGGCCGCGGAGGGCACCGTCGGCGAGCTGCGCCGCGACCCGTTCGCAATGCTGCCGTTCTGCGGCTACAACATGGCCGACTACTGGGCGCACTGGCTCGAGGTCGGCGAGCGGCTCGGCCAGGGAGGCGGTGCGCCGCGCATGTTCCAGGTCAACTGGTTTCGCAAGGACGCCGACGGTTCGTTCGTATGGCCGGGGTTCGGGGAGAACAGTCGCGTACTCGAGTGGATCCTCGACCGCGTCGACGACAGGCTCGAGGCCGTCGACAGCGCGGTGGGACTGATGCCGGCCAGGGCCGACCTCAACACCGACGGGCTGGGCGACGACGGCGGGCGCCTCGGCGACCTCGAGTGGGATGCCCTGTTCGACGTCGACACCGCGTCGTGGCTGGCAGAGGTCGCCGCGACGGAGGAGTTCTTCGACACCTTCGACGGCCGGGTACCCGCGGCGTTGCGGGCCCAGCTGTCGGAACTGAGGGAGCGGTTGCTCTAGCGAGTGGTGCCGGGGCGCTCGCCGGTGCCGTGGGCGTCGTCGTTGCCGATCTTCTTGTCAGCGGCGTCGCGGGCCTTATCGATCTTGTCGGCGTGCTTGTTGCCGGTGACCTTGTTGGCGAGCCCGCTTGCGGTGTCGAGGATCGAATCGCTCACGCCCTCTGCCTTCTCGCTCTTCAGTGCGTCGCGGGTCTTCGGGTTGTTCAGCATGTCGGCGGCCTTGCGGCCGAGGTTCCCCAATCCACTCATCGTGGGACTCCTTCTCATTGTCGTTCGGTGTCGTACCCGGGAAAATGCGCGACAACCGCGGAGGCATCCACGATCGTCAACACCTCAGCTTATGGGACCGGAATGCTCGCATCATGGGCGGTGTGAATCCCCCGCCGGTGCGTGTTACCGTCTCGAATGGCTCGAATCGCGGCGGTGCGCTCGGCGCTGCCGCCCCACATCCACACCCAGCGCGAAATCACCGCGACGATCGGTCCGATGATCACTGAGGACCGCGCCACCCGGGCCCTGCTCGACCGGCTGCACTCCTCGAGCAGCGTCGCTACGCGGCACCTGGTGATGCCGATCGAGCGCTACGCCGACCCGCGCACCTTCACCCAGTCGAACGACATGTTCATCGAGCTGGCGGCCGACCTCGCGCAGCGGTCCCTGCAGGACGCGCTCGATGCCGCGGGGGTGCGGCCGGACGAGGTCGACTACATCATGTTCACCTCGGTCACCGGCATCTCGGCACCGTCGATCGATGGGCTGCTCGTCGCGCGGATGGGCCTGCGCTCCGACGTGAAGCGCGTGCCGATGTATGGGCTCGGCTGCGTCGCCGGGGCATCCGGGCTCGCCAGGGTCGATGACTACCTCGTCGGCCACCCTGACGCGGTGGCGGTTCTCGTGGCGGTGGAACTGTGTTCCCTCACGTTCCAGCGTGACGACGCATCCGTCGCCAACCTCGTAGCGAGCGGGCTGTTCGGTGACGGTGCCGCGGCCGTCGTCATGGTGGGCGCGAACCGGGCAGAGCGCATGGCCGTGACCGGGCCCGACATCGTGGGCACCCGCAGCGAGCTCTACCCGGAGACCGAGGACGTCATCGGCTTCAACGCCAGCGACACCGGATTTCGCATCGTGCTCACCGCGCGCGTGGGCGAGATCGTCGCCGAGCACTTCGGTGGCACGATGTCGGCCTTCCTCGCAGACAATGGATGCAGCACCGGCGACATCCAGCGCTGGGTCGCGCACCCCGGGGGACCGAAGGTGCTCGAGGCGTTCTCCGACAGCCTGCGGCTGCCCGCCGGTGCCCTCGACATCAGCTGGCGCTCGCTCGCCGCCGTCGGCAACCTGTCGTCGGTCTCTGTGCTGCACATCCTGGCGGAGTCCATCGCCGACGGCGAGCACCCGGCGGGCGAGAACACGGTGCTGTTCGCCCTCGGCCCCGGCATCTCGGCCGAACTCGTTCTGATGAGGTGGCCGGAGTGATCGCCTACGCTCTGCTGATCCTCGCCACCGGCGTCGAACGCCTCGTCGAACTCGTTATCTCGACGCGCAACGCCCGCTGGGCGTTCTCCCGCGGCGGGGTGGAGCACGGCAAAGGCCACTTCCCGTGGATGGTGACCCTGCACACCGGGTTGCTCGTCGCGTGCGTCGCCGAGGTGTTCCTGCTCGACCGCCCGTTCATCCCGTGGCTCGGGTGGCCCATGCTCGTCATCGCCCTGCTGTGCCAGGCCGGCAGGTACTGGGTGATCACGTCGCTCGGCCGACAGTGGAACACGCGGGTGATCGTGGTGCCGGGGATGGGTCGCGTCGAGCGCGGGCCGTACCGGTATCGCTGGCTGCCGCATCCAAATTACCTGATCGTGGTCGTCGAGGGCATCGCCCTGCCCCTCGTGCACAGCGCGTGGATCACCGCGATCGCGTTCACGGTGCTGAACGCGATCCTGCTGCTGAGGTACCGCATTCCGACCGAGGACCGCGCGCTGCGGTCGCTCACCGAACCGTGACGACGACCTGATGCGGAAAGCGTGATGCGCGACGTGCTGGTGGTCGGCGGTGGCCCGGCTGGGCTTGCCGCGGCGATCGACGCGAGCATGGCGGGCCTCACGGTGACGATCGTCGAGCAGCGCGCCGGCACGATCGACAAGGCCTGCGGCGAAGGCCTGATGCCGGGGGCGCTTCCGCTGCTCGCGCGGCTCGGGGTTGAGCCGGAGGGCAGGCCCCTCGCCGGGGTCAGCTACCGCGCGTCGGGGCGCCGGGTGGACCACCGGTTCAGCGGGGGACCGGGGCGCGGCGTACGGCGCACGACCCTGCACGACGCTCTCACCCGGCGGGTCGACGAACTCGGCATCGAGCGGGTCGAGGCCAAGGTGGGCGCGGTGACCCAGACGACGGACGCCGTCACGACGGGTTCCGGCCTCGACGCCAGGTACCTGTTGGCCTGCGACGGGCTGCATTCCTCCGTTGCCCGCGAGCTGGGACTGGCGATGCCGGCCATCCGTCGCGGGCGGCGGTTCGGGTTGCGCCAGCACCACGCCGTCGCACCGTGGAGCCACCTGATCGAGGTGCACTACACGCGGGACGCCGAACTGTACGTGACGCCGGTGGCCGACGACACCGTCGGGATCGCGGTGCTCGGACCCCAGCACACCGACTTCGATGCGGTCGTCGCCGCGGTGCCCGAGCTCGCCGACCGGCTGGCGGGGACCGAGCTGAGCAGCCCGCGCCGGGGGGCCGGCCCGTTCCGCCAGCGCACGAGCGCGCGTACCCGCGGCCGCGTGCTGCTCGTCGGCGACGCATCCGGCTACGTCGATGCCATCACCGGGGAGGGACTGCGCCTCGGGTTCGCGCAGGCATCGGGGGCGGTGCGCAGCATCGTGGCAGGCCGGCCAGGCGATTACGAGGCCGAGTGGCACCGCGCGACCCGCGACTTTCGCGTGCTCACCGGCGGGCTGGTCGCGCTCGCGCAGTCGCCGCTGCGCGGGGCGATCGTGCCCGCGGCGGAGCGACTGCCGCGGGTGTTCGGTGCGATCGTGGAACGACTGGCGCGCTGAGGCTGGTTCGCTGCAGGTGGGGCCCACCCGCCGCCAGCCCCACCCGTCGGTGCGGCTAGTTCGCGGCCGGGCGAACCGTCGCGACGAGGCGGTCGAGCACCGCGTTCACCTCGGGGTCGACCTCGGCGAGGTTGGGGTGGGCGTCGTGCCACTCCACGATCTCGCGGGCCCCGGCGGCGAACGGGATGGTCGCGACGAAGTCGGGCACGAGCGACCGCACCTTGCTGTTGTCGAAGATCACCGAGTGGGTCTTGTCGCCGAGCAGCGATGGTCCCTCGTCCGGCACGAGTGCGGCGATGGTGTCGGAGGTGACGTGCACGATATCGGCGGTCACGCCCGCGGCATCGGCCAGCATGGTCGCCACCTGGTTCCAGGTGACGACGGCGTCGGAGGTTATGTGGAACGAGTCGCCGATCGCCAGCGGGTTGCCGAGCAGCCCGACGAAGGCCTTCGCGAAGTCACGGGTGTGGGTGAGGGCCCAGAGCGACGATCCGTCGCCGTGCACGATGACCGGAAGGCCCCGGCGCATACGGTCGATGGCGGTCCAGCCGCCCATCAGCGGGATGGCGGCGCCGTCGTAGGTATGCGACGGACGCACGATGGTGACCGGAAAGCCGCGCTCGCGCGACGCCTCGACGAGCAGGTTCTCGCACGCGATCTTGTCGCGTGAATACTGCCACTCCGGGTTGTTCAGCGGGGTCGACTCGGTGATCGGCAGCCGCGCCGGGGGAGTCTGGTACGCCGAGGCGGAGCTGATGAAGATGTACTGGCCGGTCTTGCCCTCGAACCGGTCGATGTTCGCCTGCACGTGCTCGGGGGTGAATGACAGAAAGTCGGCGACGACGTCGAACCGGCGGTCGCCGATCGCGGCCGCGACCGACTCTGGGTCGCGGATGTCACCGGTGATGACCTCGACGCCCTGCGGGACGGGGCGGATCGGGCTCTGCCCGCGGTTGAGGAGGGTGACCTCGAAACCGCGTTCCGCGGCGAGGGCGCTCGCCGCCGAGCTGATGATGCCGGTTCCGCCGATGAAGAGGACGCTCTGCTTGGTCATGTGGGTGATCTCTCTGTTCGCTTCGTTGCGTGGGTGGTGCGGGGTGGGATGAGGCTGGGGATGGTTGCGGGGCTAGGGGCTGCGGGGCCGCCGGTCCCGCGGCGCCTACGCGTCGTCGTCGTCGGTGAGGTCGGCGAACAGCAGCAGTTCGAGCTCGCGCGGCGTCGTGGCCACCGCGATGGCGCCCTCCCGCTCTGCCTCGGTGCCGTAGCCCCAATCGACGATGATGGTCGGCACGCCGTTCGCCGCCGCCCCGTGCACGTCGTGCTCGCGGTCGCCGACGAGCACCGGGCGCGAGACGTCGGCCCCGATGGCCTTGAGCCTGACCAGCGCCTCCGCCACGACGTCTTTCTTGGCGCTGCGCACCTCGTCGTCCGAGGCGCCGGTGATGACGTCGAAGTAGTCGAGCAGTCCCTCGTTGTCGAGCATCGCGATCGCGGGCTTCTCGGGCTTCGAGGTGGCGAGCGACAGCGGGATGTGCCGTTCATGGATGCCGCGCAGCACGTCACCGACACCGGGATAGGCAGAACTCGCGAGGACCCCGTGGTCGAAGTAGTGCGTGCGGTAGATGGCGAGGGCGCGGGTGGCCTCGTCGAGGGTCATGCCGGCCAGGTCGCGGAACGAGTCCATGATCGGCGGGCCGACCCAGCGCAGCAGCTCCTCGTGGGGCGGAACCGGAATGCCGAGCTGCTCGAACATGTGCGCGAGGGTCGACGTGATGCCGGGGGCCGAGTCGGCGATGGTGCCGTCGAGATCGAAGAGGATGCACGTCCAGTCAGGTTTCATCGACGTCAGCCTAGGCGGACCCGGTGAATTGCGGGGGTCACGCGCGCGGCCTGGCGCTCCGGCATCCATCGCTGCTCTGAATTTCCGTCAGAAGAGGCGGGAGTGCCCGTCGTCGAGGCCGCGCATCTCGTCGTAGTCGAGGGTGACGCAACGGATGCCGCGGTCGAGCGCCAGCGTGCGGGCCTGGGGCTTGATCTCCTGGGCGGCGAACACGCCGTCGACCGGGGCGAGGTGCGGGTCGCGGTTCATCAACTCGAGGTAGCGGGTCAGCTGCTCGACGCCGTCGATGTCTCCGCGCCGCTTGATCTCGACCGCGACCGAGCGGCCGGTGTCGTCGGTCGCGAGGATGTCGACGGGCCCGATTGCGGTCATGTACTCGCGGCGCACCAGGCGGTAGCCGTCGCCGAGGAGGTCGATCTGCTCGGCGAGCAGCTTCTGCAGGTGGGCCTCGACGCCGTCCTTCTGCAGTCCGGGGTCGATTCCGAGGTCGTGCGCGGAGTCGTGCATGATCTCGTGGATCGACACCACGAGCAGGTCGCCCGTCTTGGCCTGGGCGACCCGCCAGGTCTCGATGACGCCGACCTCGAGCTGCAGCTCGTCGGGGTCGAGCACGGTGAGCGAGCACGGCGGGCTCATCCAGTTGAGCGGCTTGTAGCTCAGCGAGTCGCTGTGCACGAGCACGCTGCCGTCGGCCTTGATGATGAGCAGCCGGGTGGCCAGCGGGAGGTGAGCGCTGAGCCGGCCGGCGTAGTCGACGGAGCAGCGGGCGACGACGATGCGCATGGTCAGTGCCTTTCGATGGGGGTGCGTTCGCGGGCGGCCGACGACACGGCGCCCGCGGCCGCGACGAGGATGAGCACGACGAGCAGCGCGTTGAGGATGCCGACCTGCTCGCCGATGAAGCCGATGGCAGGAGGCCCGACGAGGAACGCGATGTAGCCGATGGTGGCGACGGCGCTCACGCGCGCGGCGGCGGTGCGCGGGTCGTCGGCGGCGGCCGACATGCCGACCGGGAACCCGAGCGATGCGCCGAGGCCCCACAGCACGACGCCGACCACGGCGATCCAGGTCACCGGCACCAGGATGAGGGTGAGCAGGCCGACGGCGGCGAACACCGCGGACACCCGCAGCACCGGCACGCGGCCGAACCTGTCGAGCAGGCGCACCCCGGCGAGGCGCCCGACCGTCATGGCGGTCACGAAGACCCCGAACACGAGGGCACCGGTGGACTCGGTCGTGTCGTGGCCCTCGACCATCGCGTACGACAGCCAGTCATTCGCCGACCCCTCGGCGAATGCCATTCCGAGCACGATCAGCCCGATGAGCAGCGTGCGCGGGTCGCGCCAGATGCCCAGCCGCTCGCGCCAGCTGCCAACCGGCTCCGCGGTCTCGTCCGCTCCGTCTGCCCCGACGCCGGCCGCGGTCTCCGGCTGCAGCAACCGCACTACGGTGAATGCGGCGCAGACCATGACGATCGCGAGCACGCCGAGGTGCACGTGCAGCGGAATGCCCGCGAGCTCGGCGAGGGCCGCGAGGCCGGCGCCGAGCATCGTGCCGAAGCTGAATGCGGCGTGGTAGATCGGCATGATGGTGCGTCCGATGGCGCGTTCGTTCGCGGCGCCGGAGACGTTCATGGCTACGTCGCACGCGCCCATTCCGGCACCGTAGATGGCCAGGCCGACGAAGGCGATGGCGAAGCTCTGTGCCGCGGTGGCGCCGAAGCCCGCGGTGGCCATGCCGATGGGGGCGATCACGAGCGTGCACACGATCACGGCGCGGGAGCCGAAGTGGGCCACCAGGTGGCCGGACGCGATGAGCCCGAGGATCGAGCCGATTGCGAGCCCGAACAGCAGCACGCCCACCTGGTCGGTGCGCAGGTCGAGGGCGGTGCTGACGGTGGGAATGCGGGCAGCCCAGCTGGCGAGCCCCATGCCGCACAGCCCGAAGACGACGAACAGCGCGTTGCGCCAGGAGGTCAGTTGGGCGCGCGTAACGTCGGAGGCACGGATGGGGGGTGGCATACCCACCACGGTAGTCGCCAGCGGGCAGCGCCGAGTCAGCGCGGGCCGAGTCAGCGCGGGCGGGGTCAGCGCGGGCGGGTGAGCGCTGGCCGGTTCAGCGCTGAACCGGTCAGCGCGCCCCGGTCACGATCCAGCGGGTGCCCCGCGCCCGCAGCCCGAGGGTGAGCGCGCGGGCGCCGATGAACCCGATGCCGAACGCGGTCCACACCGCGGTCAGCGTGCCCGCCGCGGTGGCGAGCGCGAGCAGCGGCAGGTAGACCGCGACATTCGTGAGGCCACTGAGGGCGAGGTACCGGGCGTCGCCGGCACCGATCAGCACTCCGTCGAGCACGAAGACGTATCCGGCGAGCGGGATTCCGACGGCCAGCACGATGAGTACGGCGGGCAGCATCCGTTGGATCGCCGCATCGCCGGTGAACACCGGGGCCGCCACGGGCGAGACGGCCGCGATCACGATGCCGAGCCCGATGCCGCCGACCACTCCGAGCTGCGTCAGCCGCCTGGTCACCGCCGTCACGCGCGGGATGTCGGAAGCGCCGAGCCCGTGCCCGATCATCGCCTGCCCGGCGATCGCGAGGGCGTCGAGCCCGAACGCGAGAGTGGAATAGATGGTCAGCGCGATCTGCAGGGTCGCGAGTTCCGTCACCCCGAGCTGGGTACCCGCCACGACGGTCGCGAGCAGCGCCAGCCTCAGGCTCGCGGTGCGTAGCAGCAGCCAGCCTCCGGATGCCGCGGCGCCGCGAACCCCGGCGAACCCCGGTTTCAGGCTCACCCCGGTGCGCGCCGCGGCCCGCGCGGCGATCACGAGGTACACCGCCGCCATGCCCCACTGCGCGATGACGGTTCCGATGGCCGAACCCGCGATGCCCCAGCCGAAGCCGTAGATGAACAGAGCGTTGAGGAGCGCATTCGCGAGGAACCCGACGCCGGCGACGACGAGCGGCGTTCGGGTGTCCTGCAGCCCACGCAGCAGGCCGGTCGCGGCGAGCACGAGCAGCATCGCGGGCAGCCCCCACGCTGAGATGAGCAGGTACGTGCTGGCCGCCTCGCTCACCTCGGGAGTCGCGCCGAACAGCTCGACGAGTGCACGCCCGCCGAGCAGCCCCGCGACGAGGATGCCGGCGCCGATGAGCACCGAGAGCCACAGTCCGTCGATGCCGGCCCTGATCGCGCCTGGCAGGTCACCGGAACCGAGGCGCCTGGCGACGATCGGCGTCGTCGCGTAGGCGAGGAAGACGAGCAGCCCGACGGCGGTGGACAGGATGACGCTGGCGATGCCGAGCCCGCCCAGCGGAACCGCGCCGAGGTGTCCGACGAGGGCGGTGTCGGTGAGCAGGAACAGCGGCTCGGCGAGCAGGGCCCCGAGTGCCGGCACCGCGAGGCGCGCGATCTCGCGGTCGAGTGGATTGCGCACGGGCATCCGCCAACGCTAGCCGCGCGGGCGGGTGCCGCTCGCCTGTCGGAAACTCAGTGCGCGTGCGCCCTCGCCAGGAACGCGTGCACCGCCGACACCACGACCGAGCCCTCGCCGACCGCGGACGCGACCCGCTTGATCGAACCGCGGCGGGTGTCGCCCACCGCGAACATGCCGGGTACCGAGCTCTCATTCGGCCCTGGCACCCAGTCGGCCGGCAGGGCGGCGCGGGCGGACGCGTCGAGGCCTGCCCCTGCGGTCGCCACGTCGGCGCCGGTGAGCACGAACCCCCAGCGGTCCCTCAGAACCCGATCGGGCAGCCAGTTGGTGCGCGGGGCGGCGCCGATGGTGATGAACAGGGCGTCGCTGGGCACGTGGGTGACCTCGTCGGTGGCCAGGGTGCGCAGCGCGATGTGGTCGAGGCGCTCCCTGGTTCCCGCACCGCCGACCACGCGCACGCCGGCCACGATGCCCACCCCGGCTGCCGTCAGCTGGTCGATGAGGTACTGCGACATGCTGTCGGCGAGCACGCCGCGCACGATCAGGGTGACCGAGGCCGCGTACCTGGCGAGGTGCAGCGCCGCCTGTCCGGCCGAATTGCCCCCGCCGACGACGTGCACGATGCGTCCGGCCTGGGCCCTGGCCTCGGAAGCCGCCGCCCCGTAGAACACCGAGGAGCCGACGAGCGGTTCCAGTTCGCCCAGCGCGAGCCTGCGGTAGGAGACGCCCGTCGCAAGCACGACGGATCGCGCGACCAGGTGCTCGTCCGGCCGCACCCGCAGGCGAAAGCCACCCGCATCGGTCTCGAGCCCGATGACCTCGCGGCTGTGGGCGAAGCGCGCCCCGAACACCCAGGCCTGCTGGTAGGCGCGCTGGGCGAGCTCGGCACCCGAGATGCCCCGGCTGAAGCCCAGGTAGTTGCGGATGAGTGAGCTCGTGCCGGCCTGCCCGCCGACCGCGTCGCGTTCGATTACCAGGGTGCTGAGGCCCTCGGATGCCGCGTACACTGCCGCGGCCAGGCCGCCGGGGCCCGCGCCGACGATCGCGAGGTCGACGGCCTCGTCGGGCAGCGCCGTCGTGAGTCCGATCGCCCGCGCCAGCTCCGCGTCGTCCGGGTCGACCAGGGTGCGTCCGTCGATGAACCGCACGGCGGGCGGCGCGGTACTGGCTGGCGCGGTGGATGGTCCGGTGCCGGACGGCGCGGTGCCCGATGGTGTGGGGCCGGGGAGCGTGGGGCCGGGGAGCGTGGGGCCACCCGGCTCCGGCGCAATGACCCGGGGAGCGACCCCGCGCCGCGCGAGCAGGCTGCGCACCTCGTGGGTGCGCGGGAGCGCAGGGTCACCGATCACCGTGACGTCGGCCGGGGTCTCGCCGACCGCGCGGTGCCACTCGAGCAGGAAGTCGGTCACCGCGCGGTGGAAGTGCTCGTCGGGAGTGCGCCACGGGCGCACCACGTAGTAATCGATCTCGACGGCGGCCATCATCGCGACGACCCGGTCGGCGATGTGCTGGTGGGCCCACGCCCCCCACTCGATCACGAGCGCTCGCCGCACGTCGGCGAACGAGCGCTTGGCCTCGACGAAGACCGAAGGGGCGGCGGCCTCAACCTCGCCCATCGACGTGTCGTCACCCGCGTCGCCTGGCTCCCCCGGCGGGTCCGCCAGCAGCAGTGCAACGGGATCCCCGGCGGCGGCGAAGCCGCGCAGCGCGGCGAGGGCGTCTGGCACGCCCGCGACCCCCACCACCCGGTAGTCGGCCAGGTAGCGCGACTCGAGTTCGCGCACGATGTCGGCCCGGCTGTCAGCGGCAGACACCTGCACCAGGATCACAGGTCGCCCGCTTTCGTCAGGTCGCCCGTTCTCGTCAGGTCGCCCGTTCTCGTCGGGTCGCCGGTTCTCGTCGGGTCGCCGGTTCTCGTCGGGTCGCATGGGGCCTCCTCACGGTGCCAGCGGCATCCGTTCGCTCTGCCCCCGCCTGCTTCCCCCGTCTCGCGGGAAGTGTATCCAGCCGCGCACGCCCGCGACAGCGACAGATGGCGCCAGAAAGCTCCGCCGAACCAGCCCACACTTCTCGTCATGGTGACGAACGCCCGTGGCATCCGCACGCCCGACCAACGGCTGAGGATCTTCGTCAGCTCGACCCTGAGGGAGCTGGCGGGGGAGCGTCGCGCCGCCCGTGTCGCCATCGACCGCCTACACCTCGCGCCCGTGATGTTCGAGCTCGGGGCGCGCCCGCACCCGCCGCGCGAGCTGTACCGCGCATACCTGCGGCAGAGCGACGTGTTCGTCGGCATCTACGGGGAGCGCTACGGCTGGGTCGCGCCGGGCGAGACCGTCTCGGGGCTCGAAGACGAATACATACTCGCACCGACCCTGCCGAAGCTCATCTACATCCGCGAGACCGCGGGGCAGCGCGAACCCCGCCTCATCGAATTGCTCGACCGGGTGCGCTCCGACGACACGGCCTCGTTCACGTACTTCGTCGACGCCGACGAGCTGGGGGAGCTGATCACCGCCGACCTCGCCACCATGCTGGCGGAGCGCTTCGACCAGACGCGCGCGCTCCCGGTCGACGTGGCACCGGCACCCGCGCCCACGCTCGGGTCGGTCGCCCTTCCGGCCGCGCTCACCGAACTGATCGGGCGTGACGCAGAAGAGGCGGAGGTCGAACGGATGCTGCGCAGCGACCGAACCCGCCTGCTGACGCTCGTCGGCCCCGGGGGCATCGGCAAGAGCCGCCTCGCCATCGAAGCTGCCCGCCGCGCGGCCGACGGCTTCACCGGGGGCGTCTACTTCGTCGACCTGTCGACCGTGCACGACCCCGCGCTGGTGACGCTGTCGATCGCCCAGGCCATCGGCGTGCGCGACAGCGGCGACGGCCCCCTCGACGACAAGTTGCGGGTGGCTCTCAGCGTGCGTCCCACCCTGCTGATCCTCGACAACTTCGAGCAGGTGCTCGACGCCGCGACCGTGGTTCGCGACCTGCTCGCCGCGGTCGCCGACCTCACCGTGCTGGTCACCAGTCGCAGCCTGCTCCGCGTGTCAGGCGAGCACAGCGTGCCGGTCGGCCCGCTGGCGTTGCCGTCGGCGGATTCCGTGGGAGCCGGAGCGGCGTCGGTAGCAACGTCGGCATCGGCGGCCCCGGCGGCCCCGGCGGGTTCACCAGCTCCGGTGGAGGAGTCCCCGGCGGTCAGGCTGTTCGTCGAGCGGGCGCGGGCGGTGCGACCCGATTTCGACCTCACTCCAGAGAACGTCGACGCGGTGCGCAGGATCACCATCGCCCTCGAGGGGGTGCCGCTCGCAATCGAACTGGCCGCGGCGAGGATCCGCATCCTGCCACCCGCCGCGATGCTCCCGCTGCTCGACCGCCAGTTGCCGCTACTGGTGGGGGGTGCGCGGGACCTGCCGCTGCGCCAGCAGACGCTGCGCAGCGCGATCGAGTGGAGCAGCGAACTGCTGGGGGAGCGCGAGAACGCCCTGCTGTCGACGCTCGGGGTCTTCTCCGGCGGGTTCACGCTCGAGGCGGCGGGCGCGGTCAGCGGCACCTCCGCCATGGAAACCCTCGACATCCTCGGGGCACTGGTCGACAACAGCCTGGTGCGGCAGCAGGACAGGGGCGCGCGGTCGCACTTCACCATGCTCACCACCGTGCGCGAGTTCGCGATGGAGCGCCTCGTCGCCGCGGGCAGGGTCGAGCAGTACCGGCAACGGCACGCGCGATACTACCGGGAGCTCGCCTCCGGGATGGGGCGCGCGCTCGAGGGCGCGCGCCAGAGCGAGCTCGTCGCCGAGCTCGACGACGACCACGACAACCTGCGCGCCGCCGGCCGCTTCCTGCTCGACAGCGGGGAATGGGCAGAGGCGGCCGAGTTCGCGTGGGACCTGTTCCTCTACTGGTGGGTCGGCGGCCGGCTGGGCGAGGTTCGGGCGTGGATGGACGAACTGCTCGCCTCGGGTGACCCGCTGCCCGACCGCACCCGGGCGATCGCGCTGTACTTCACCAGGGCCATCACGTTCTGGCAGGACCCCGACCAGCAGGTGCTGCCCGGCATCACCGAGAGTGCCGAACTGTTCCACCGCGACGGCGAGCCCGTCGGGGAGGCACTCGCCCTCGTCTCGCTGGCCCTCGCGCTGCTCGCGACGGCAGAACCCGACCCGGCTCGAGCCGACGAGGCCCTCGAGACGAGCCTCGCGCTGTTCCGGCAGTCGGACGACCCGTGGGGCGAATCGATGTCGCTGGTGACCCTCGGCCGGGTCGCGCTGCTGCAGGGAGAGCTCCGGCGCGCGGTCGACCGGTTCGACGAGAGCCTCGCGATCGCGCGCACGACGGGCGACGCACTCAGCGTGACTATCGCCCTGCATCACCGGGGGTGGGCGCACCTGCTGCTCGGCGAGACGGATGACGCGCACCGCTGCTTCGACGACAGCCTCGCGAGCTCGGCCAGGCTCGGCCACGACGAGGGCGTCGCCTACGGGCTCGAGGGTCTCGTTGCGGTGGCCGCCGCCGCGGGCAAAGTGGAACGCGCCGGGCGGCTGCTGGGTGCGGCGGAAGCGCTGCGCGAGAAGAAGGGCCTCTACAACGCGCCCACCTTCTCGTTCCACCAGTCGTTCGTCGACCCCATCCTCGCGGGCGACGCCGCCGACGCATTCCGCCGGGCCGAGCGCAGCGGGCGCGAACTCCCCGCGGCGTCCGCGGTCGACCTCGCGCTCGGGGTCTCGGCCTGATGGCCAGGCGCGCCGATGCCGTGCTGCCGAGCACGAGCGCGCTCGCTGCCCTGCTGCTGCCCTTCCTCGTCGTCGCCAGCATCCTGCTCTACCTCTTTCCACGCAGCACCGACGTGCTCTTCGCATGGACCATCGAGCCAGGCCTCACCGCGATGTTCCTCGGCTCCGCATACGTCGGGGGGATCTGGTTCTTCGTGCAGGTGCTGCGGGCCCGCCGGTGGTCGCGGGTGTCGCGGGGGTTTCCCGCCGTGCTGGTCTTCGCGACCCTGGCGCTGGTCGCCACCGTGCTGCACTGGGACCGCTTTCACTTCGGCCACATCTCGTTCATCGCCTGGGCGAGCCTGTACATCCTGTCGCCGCTGCTGATCGCCGCAGTCATGTGGTCGCAGCGCGGCGCTGACAACGGCAGCCCAGACACGCCTGACGTGACCATTCCGCGGGCGGTGCGCATCACGCTCGCGGCGATCGGCATCGTCGCGGCGATCGCCGGCCTTGCCCTGTTCCTGCAGCCCGCCCTCGGCGCCGGCTGGGCATGGGACCTCACGCCGCTGACCTCTCGCATCGTCGGCGCCATCCTCACGCTGCCCGGGATGGTCAACGTGCTGATGCTGTTCGACGACCGATGGAGTGCCTTCCGCCGCGTCGTGCAGGCCGAACTGGTGAGCCTGGCCTTCATCGTCGGGGCACTCGTGTTCTCCGGCGGCGACCTGCAGTGGCAGCGCCCGTCGGCTGCGCTGTTCTCGCTCGGCATGATCGCAGCCCTCGGGGTCTACGCGGGCATGTACGCGTGGCTCGAGCGCAGGGTAACCGCAGAGTCCAGCGTGCGTGCCGGGCGCCCGCAATAGGCTGGGGCGATGAGCACCGAGCCCTCCCTCAGTACCGAATCCTCCCCATCCACCGAACCCACCCCGGCCTCGGCAGAAGCCCTGTCGTCGGGCATCGCCCTCTCCGAGCTCGATGACGTGGTTCGCCCCCAGGACGACCTGTTCCGCCACGTCAACGGCAAGTGGATCGCCCGCACCGAGATCCCCTCCGACAAGGCGCGCTACGGCTCGTTCTACGTCCTCGCCGAAGAGGCGGAGAAGGCCGTGCAGGCCATCATCATCGAGGCGCAGACTGCCGAGCCCGGCAGCGAGGAGCGCAAGTTCGGCGACCTCTACGCGAGCTTCATGGACGAAGCGCGCGTCGAGGCGCTCGGCGCCACCCCGCTCGCACCCCTGCTCGCCGAGGCAGCCGCCGTCACCGACATCCCCAGCCTGCTGGCCACCCTCGGTGGTCTCGAGCGCCGGGGCACCTCCGGCTTCTTCCAGCTGTTCGTCGACAACGACCCGGGGCGCCCCGACCGGTACCTGGTGTTCCTCGAGCAGGGCGGCCTCGGGCTGCCAGACGAGTCGTACTACCGCGAAGAGAAGTTCGCCGACGTGCGCGGCAAGTACGTCGAGTTCCTCGAGCGCATGTTCACGCTGGCTGGGCGGGCCGACCACGATCGAGCGGACGAAGACCGGGTGGATGCCGCAGCCCGCGCCGCGCGAGTGCTCGAGCTCGAGGCAACCATCGCTGCGCAGCACTGGGACAACGTGCGCACCCGCGACAGCCAGGCCACCTACAACCTGCTGCCGTGGGCGGATGCCGCGGCGCTCGCCGACGGCGTCGACCTCGACACCTGGCTCGACGCGGTCGGCGTGCCCGATGGCGCGTTCGCCGAGGTCGTGGTGCGCGAACCGAGCTTCGTCACCGGGCTCGCCGCGCTACTGACGACCGACCGGCTCGAGGCGTGGCGCGACTGGCTGGCGTGGCAGATCATCCGCTCCAACGCCGCCTACCTCTCCACCGACTTCGTCGACGCGAACTTCGACTTCTACGGCCGCACGCTGACCGGCACGCCGGAGAAGCGTGCGCGCTGGAAGCGCGGCGTCTCGCTCGTGGAGGGCTCGCTCGGCGAAGCGGTCGGTCGCACGTACGTCGCGCGTCACTTTCCCGCCGAGGCCAAGGCCAGCATGGACGTGCTCGTCGACAACCTCGTCGAGGCGTATCGCCGCAGCATCCACGGCCTGACCTGGATGACCGAGGAGACCCGCGGGCGGGCGATCGACAAACTCGAGAAGTTCACCCCGAAGATCGGCTTCCCGGTGAAGTGGCGCGACTACAGTGCGCTGCAGATCGACGCGAACGACCTGCTCGGCAACGTCCGGGCCGTCGGCGAGTTCGAGTTCCAGCGCGAGCTCGGCAAGATCGGCAAGCCACTCGACCGCGACGAGTGGTTCATGACCCCGCAGACCATCAACGCGTACTACAACCCCGGATTCAACGAGATCGTCTTTCCGGCGGCCATCCTGCAGTACCCGTTCTTCGACGAGACGCGCGATGCGGCGGCCAACTACGGGGCGATCGGCGCGGTGATCGGCCACGAGATCGGCCACGGCTTCGACGACCAGGGATCGAAGTACGACGGCGACGGGCTGCTCACCGACTGGTGGACCGAGGCCGATCGTGCCGCGTTCGAGAAGCTGACCTCGTCGCTCATCGAGCAGTTCAACGCCCTCGAGCCCGCGCAGGTGCCGGGCAACAAGGTCAACGGGGCGTTGACCATCGGCGAGAACATCGGCGACCTCGGCGGGCTGAGCATCGCGTGGAAGGCCTACCTGATCTCGCTCGACGGTGAGGAGCCGCCGGAGATCGACGGCCTCAGCGGCGCCGAGCGGTTCTTCCTCTCGTGGGCGCAGGCCTGGCAGATCAAGGCGCGCGACGAGGAGGTCATCCGGCTGCTGTCGATCGACCCGCACTCGCCGAACGAGTTCCGCTGCAACCAGATCGTCAGCAACATCGA
Organism: Marisediminicola senii; assembly: GCF_011057645.1. Taxonomy (GTDB): domain Bacteria; phylum Actinomycetota; class Actinomycetes; order Actinomycetales; family Microbacteriaceae; genus Marisediminicola; species Marisediminicola senii. The sequence goes on from NZ_JAALGE010000031.1 coordinate 28,122, forward strand.
CGAGTTCTACGCCGCGTTCGCGGTGACCGAGAACGACGCACTGTGGCTGCCGCCGGAAGAGCGCGTCACGATCTGGTGATGTGGAGTCGCCGCGGCTGCTGCCGCGGCGGCTCGTTCGCGCGGCGGTCAGCAGCAGCGTGAGCTCGGGTTCGCGTCTTCTTCGGCGTGCCGGTCGCGCCAGAACTGTCGCTCGGTCGGCACCGGGGCCCCCGGATGCGTCGCCGCGAGGTGGGCGACATAGCGCTCGTAGCGAGAGTCGCCCATCAGCTCCCTCACGTACCAGCGCAGGCCGCGCGCGGCGCGCGCGATGGCGCCGATCGCAGCCGAGGCGCGGGTGCCGCCATGCGCGGCGGTGGCGCCGCTCACTTCGACCTGTCCGCCCACAGCTTCTGCACCGCCTTCTCCTCCGTGGTGGCGACGAGGCTCACCGGTGCATACATGCGGCTCGGCTCGACGTCGCTCTCGGTGTCCTTCTCACCGCCGGCGCGCACGGCGCGCACGCTGACCCAGATCGCGGTCGCCAGCACGATGATCACGAGCGTCGCGAAGATGATCGACAGCGTGCCCTGCACCGTGGTGTTGCGCACCACGGCCTCCATGGCCTCGACCGAGGTGGCGGCGCCGAGCGACGTCTCGCCGTTGGCGAGAGCCTCGCGGTAGGTGCCGTTCTGCGCCCAGTAGCCGAGGGTCGGCAGCGGGGAGAAAATCTTCTGGTACGACGCGGTGAGCGTGACGATCGCGTCGATGACCAGCGGGATCCCCGGGATCCACACCCACTTCACGAGCCCCTTCTTGCACACGATCGCCACGCACACCGCCAGGGCGATGGCGGCCAGCAGTTGGTTGGCGATGCCGAACAGCGGGAAGAGGGTGTTGATGCCGCCGAGCGGGTCGGTGACGCCCATGATCAGGATGCTGCCCCAGCCGGCCACCACGATGATCGACGAGATCCACGCCCCGATGCGCCACGACGGGTCGCGGAAACGCTTGTTGACGTTGCCGAGGGTGTCGCTGAGCATGAAGCGCGCGACCCGGGTGCCGGCGTCGACCGTGGTGAGGATGAACAGCGCCTCGAACATGATCGCGAAGTGGTACCAGAACGCCCGGAGGTCGGAGCCCTGCCAGATCTGGTTGAGGATGTTGGAGATCCCGACCGCGAGGGTCGGCGCGCCACCGGTGCGCGAGACGAGCGACTCCTCCCCGACCGCGGCCGCCGCAGCGGTGAGCTGGTCGGCCGTGACGCCCTGGCCGCCGATGGCGCCGAGCCCGTTCACGAACTCGGCCGCGCCCTCCGCAGTGCCCCCGGTGAGGGCGGCGGAGGCGTTCATCGCGAAGTAGAGGCTGCGGTCGAGGGTGATCGCGGCGACCAGCGCCATGATCGCGACGAACGATTCGACGAGCATGCCGCCGTAGCCGATGACCCTGGTCTGGGTCTCTTTCTCGATGAGCTTCGGGGTGGTTCCCGAGGCGATCAGCGAGTGGAACCCGCTCAGGGCACCGCAGGCGATGGTGATGAAGAGGAACGGGAACAGCGCGCCGGCGAACGCCGGGCCTTGGCCGTTGAAGGCGAACTCGGTGACGGCGGGCATCTGCACCACCGGCTGGGCGATGACGATTCCGACCGCGAGCAGCAGGATGGTGCCGATCTTCATGAAGGTCGACAGGTAGTCGCGGGGGGCGAGCAGCAGCCAGACCGGCAGGATCGACGCGACGAAGCCGTAGATGATCAGGGCCCACGCGATGGTGACCTTGTCGAGGGTGAAAATGTCGACGCCCCACGCGGTCTCGGCGACCCAGCCACCGGAGACGATCGCGAGCAGCAGCAGCGCGACGCCGATGAGGGAGACCTCGGTGATGCGGCCGGGTCGCAGGAAGCGGAGGTAGACGCCCATGAACAGCGCGATCGGGATGGTCATCGCGATGGAGAACACGCCCCACGGGCTCTCGGCGAGGGCGTTGACCACGACGAGGGCGAGCACCGCGAGGATGATCGCCATGATGAGCAGGGTCGCAATGAGGGCGGCGACGCCGCCGAACCGGCCCAGCTCTTCGCGCGCCATCTGGCCGAGGGAGCGCCCGCGGCGGCGCATCGAGAAAAACAGCACGAGATAGTCCTGCACTGCGCCGGCGACGATGACGCCGAAGATGATCCACATCGTGCCGGGCAGGTAGCCCATCTGCGCCGCGAGGACCGGCCCGACGAGGGGTCCGGCGCCGGCGATGGCGGCGAAGTGGTGGCCGAACAGCACCCGGCGGTCGGTGGGTTCGAAGTCCTTGCCGTTGTCGAGGATCTCGGCCGGGGTTGCCCGCCGGTCGTCGGGCTTGAGCAGCTTGCGCTCGATGAACCGCGAGTAGAAGCGGTAGCCGATGAGGAACGTGCCGACCGCCGCCGCGACGAACCAGATGGAGTTGACCTCGTCTCCGCGCACGATCGCGATCATCACCCAGCCGAGGGCGCCGATGAGCGCAATGCCGATCCACAGCGCGATCGAGAGTGGAGTCCACTTCGGCTTCTGTCTGAGGCCCACCGGGGGCAACGACGGGTCGGTGTGCAACTCGATGGTCTGGCCGGGCTCCGGCTGCAGGTCGTCGGATTTGTTGTCGAGCGTGGCGGTCATCATGTCCCCTTTGACGTGGTGCTCGTCACACCATAGGCGACGATCGCCCCCGGGTCGCGCCCCCGAGAACATCGGCCATCGCGGGCTTTCGCGCTACCGCCTCCGCGCCTCGGCCTCGCGGGCGCAGTCGATGCACAACGCGGATTCCGGTCGCACATCGAGACGGGCCTCCCCGATGGGCTTCGAGCAGTGGATGCAGCGCCCGAACGTGCCGTCGGCGATGCGGGTGAGCGCCGCCTCGATGTCCGCATCCCGCGCGGCGGCCTCCGCGGTCAGCCCCGAGATGCGCGACGACTCCGCCGACAGCGTCGGGCCGTCCGGGTCGTGCTCGTCGTCTGCCGTGCCGTCGCTGCGGGCCGCGCGAACGTCGCGCATCGCGGTGGCCAGTGACTCGCGGCCGGTGGCGCGTTCGGCCCGGAGTCGGAGCAGCTCCCGCTCGTGGCGGCGGAGGGCGGCATCCATGTCTGGCGACCGGCTCAGGCGGTGGCGGCCTGGTCGTCGTCGCCCGCATCGAGCGCGGTGCTGCCGTCGATGCTCGCGACCGGGGCGGACGGCGCGATGCCGAACAGGGCGTTCAGACCGGCGACGAACTGGTCGCCGTCGCCCGCCCTGGCGAGTTCCCTGGCGCGCACCGACGGGGTGTGCAGCAGCACGCTCGCGAGGTGGCGCAGCGCCTGCTCGGTCTGCGGGCTGGAGTCACCGCGGCTGCGGGCCCTGGCGATCTCGGCGTCGAGGATGCCGAACACGTGGGTGCGCATGGCGACGACGGCGGGTGCGAGTGCCTGCTCGGCCTCTGCGGCGGAGAACTCGGCGGCGGCCTTGCGCACGGCCGAGCGCGCATCGCGCGTGGCGTTGAGCTCTTCGAGGGGAGCGTGCAGGCTGATGGTCTCGAGGTCGAGCAGCTCGATGCCGTCGATCGAGGCGACGGCCGGGTCGATGTTGCGCGGCAGCCCCAGGTCGATGAGCAGGGTGCTGCGGCCCGAACCGAAGGTGTCGGCGGTGAACAGGGCCGGGGTGAGTACGTGGCCCTCGACGGTGGTGCAGGTGACGACGACGTCAGCCTCGGCGAGGGATGCCGCGAGGTCGGTGCTCGGGCGGGCCCCACGACTCAGCGCGAACTTCTCGGCACGTCCCGAGGGGGAGAACACCTCGACGTCGGTGGCGCCGCGGTCGCGGAGCGCGGCGAGCGATGCCCCCGCGTAGGCGCCGGTGCCGATCATCAGCACGCGGGCGGTCGACCAGTCGCGGATGCGGCTGGATGCCAGCTCGAGGGCGAGGCGCACGAGCGAGCGGCCCGCGGTGCCGACCGCGGTGGTGGTGCGCACCGTGCGCGAGGTGGTCGATGCCTTCTGGAACAGCTGCTCGAGGCCAGACGACGTCGTGCCGGCCTCGCGGGCCTGCTCGAGGGCACGGCGCACCTGGCCGGAGATCTCGCCTTCGCCGACGACGACGGATTCGAGGCCGGATGACACGGCGAACAGGTGCCCGACGACGTCGTCACCGGTCAGCACCGTCACCGACTCGCGCAGCGCGTCGGCGGTGACGCCGCTCGCCGAGCTCATCGCGTCGACGGTCGCCTCGACGGCGACCGCGCTGGCCGCGGTGAGGGGCTCGTCGATGTCGAGGTAGGCCTCGAAGCGGTTGCAGGTCGCGACGACCACGGCCCCGCTGACGAAGTCGCTGCCCTCGACGAGTGCGCTGGCCGCCCTGGGTGCACCGATGGAGAGCTTCTCGAGAAGATCGAAGCTCGCGTTCCGGTGGTTGGCGGTCAGGCAAAGAAGCACTGTGTGATCTTAGCGCCCGGTCCTGAGAGCACCTGACGGAGGCCCCTTCCCGACGGGGCGCCCGCCCAGCGGCCTACTGGCAGACTGTCGGGGTGACTCTGCCAGCTGACCATCCCCTCGTCGATGGGCGCACCGGCGCCTCCAACCTGATCCGCGCCTACCGGGGCGACCGCCCGGAGACCCCGCCGGTGTGGTTCATGCGACAGGCCGGTCGCTCGCTTCCCGAGTACCGCGACCTGCGCGTCGGCACCGCCATGCTCGACGCCTGCCTCGACCCGGCGCTCTCGAGCGAGATCACCTTGCAGCCGTGGCGCCGCCACGGGGTCGACGCCGGCATCTTCTTCAGCGACATCGTGGTTCCGCTCAAGCTCGCCGGGGTCGACGTCGACATCGTCCCCGGTCGCGGGCCCGTGCTCGGCGCGCCGATCCGCACGGCCGCCGAGGTGGCGGCGCTGCGCCCGCTCGAGCCGGATGCCCTCGCCCCGGTCAGCGAGGGCGTCGCACGCACCGTCGCCGAACTCGGCAGCACCCCGCTCATCGGCTTCGCGGGAGCACCGTTCACCCTCGCCGCCTACGTCGTCGAGGGTGGACCTTCGAAGGACCACCTCAGGGCGCGCGCCATGATGCACTCCGACCCCGACACCTGGGCCGCCCTGATGACCTGGGCCGCCGAGGTCACCGGCGAATTCCTGCGCGCACAGATGCTCGCCGGCGCCAGCGCAGCGCAGCTGTTCGACTCCTGGGCCGGATCGCTGTCGCTCGCCGACTACACCGCCCACGTCGCCCCGTACTCCCGCCTCGCGATCGAACCGGTGAAGGACCTCGGGGTGCCGATCGTGCACTTCGGCGTCGGCACGGGCGAGCTGCTCGGAGCGATGCGCGAGATCGGCGCCGACGTGGTCGGCATCGATGACCGCATCCCGCTCGACGAGGGCATCCGCCGACTGGGCGGGAACACCCCGGTGCAGGGCAACATCAACCCCGCGATGCTCGCCGCCCCGTGGCCGGTGCTCGAGGCGCATGTGCTCGACGTCATCGCCCGCGGCACGGCCGCCCCCGCGCACGTCGTGAACCTCGGGCACGGCGTTCCGCCCGAGACCGACCCCGCGGTGCTCACGCGGGTGGTCGAGCTCGTGCACTCGGTCGCCTGACCCATGGTCGACCCGGTCGCCGCAGCTCCCCCCTCGAGCGGGCAGCACCCTGCCAGGCACGTGATCGTGGTGGGCGGCGGCGTGGCCGGCCTGGTGATGTCGATGGACCTGCTCGACGCGGGCGTTCGCGTGACGCTGGTCGAGGCATCCACCCGGCTCGGCGGCAAGGTGCGTGACCACGAGGTCGGCGGTGTGAGGCTGGATGCCGGTGCCGAGAGCTTCGCAACCAGGGGAGGCACGGTCGCGGCCCTCGTGCGCGAGCTCGGGCTCGGCCCCGCCCTGGTCACCCCGAAGCCGGGGGGCGCGTGGCTGCAGCCCCGCGACGGCGCCGCGGTGCCGCTCCCCGCCGCTGGACTGCTCGGCATTCCATCCGCACCACTCGCGCGCGACGTGATCGCGGTCGTCGGGCTGCGCGGCGCGCTGCGTGCCCGGCTCGACGCCGTGCTACCGGCGTCGATCGGCGCGGGGGAGACCTCGTTCGGCGGGCTGGTGCGCGCCCGCATGGGTTCTGCAGTGGTCGAGAAGCTCGTGATGCCGGTCGCGACCGCCATCCACTCCACCCACCCCGACGACCTCGACGTCGACGTGGTGGCGCCGCGGTTGCGCGCCGCGCTGCGCACCCACGGTTCGCTCGCGAGAGCCGTGCTCACGCTGCGGGCGGCAGCGCCCGCCGGATCCGCCGTGCAGGGACTCGAGGGCGGGGTACACCAGATCGCGGGCGCCCTCGCGGCGCGGGTGGCGGACCGGGCGACCGTGCTGCTCGGGCGGGCCGTGCTGGCCGCCGATGCGGCATCCATCACCCTCGACGACGGCACGCGGCTCGAGGCCGACGCGGTGGTCGTGGCCGCGGAGCTCGGCGCAGCAACCGGACTGCCCATCACGTTGGCCACCCTCGTCGTCGACGACCGGGCACTGGATGCCGCTCCCCGCGGTTCCGGCGTGATCGTCGCCCCCGGGGCGCGGGGCATTCGCGCCAAGGCCATCACGCATGCGACGGTGAAGTGGTCGTGGCTGGCAGCGGACGCCGACGGGGCGCACGTGCTGCGCCTCTCGTACGAGACGGCACCGCCATCCGACGATGAACTGCGGGAGGTCGCCAGGCACGACGCGGAACGCCTGCTCGGGGTGCCGATCGACCCCGCGGCGGTGCGAGCCTTCGACCGGGTCACCTGGACGGGACCACCCATCGCCGGTGCGCTGTCAACCCCCGGCGGACCCGTGCAGATCGGCGAGAGGGTCTCGGGCACCGGTCTCGCCGCGGTAATCGGCCACACCCGACGCGAATCTGATAGTTTGCTGAAATTCCTCGGCTGAGAGTCCGCACTACGCTTGGGCCCATTGTGATTTCACGCCGAATCCAGGCGTCCGAATAGTAGGAGACGACATGCGCGGAAAATTGACACTGGTTGCCGGACTCGCCGTCGGTTACGTACTCGGAAGCCGCGCGGGGCGCGAGCGCTACGAGCAGATCAAGAAGGCCACCGACAAGTTCTGGAACAGCACCCCCGTGCAGCGTCGCGTGCAGGACGCCGAGGGCTTCGTCAAGGACAAGGCTCCCGAGGTCGTGGACTTCGTCACGGGTAACGTGAAGAAGGCCGTCTCGAAGACGCCCAAGAAGAACCAGGTCTCCGGGTCGAACACCCCGGCCTCGTCGCCTTCTGCATAACCCCACCACTCACCACCCCCTAAGGAACCGGTCATGAGCGACACCACCAGGCCCCCGACCGCGAGCACCCCACCGACTCCCGCCGCCGGGCCCACCCCGCCGGTCGGACGCCCCGTGGTTTCTGCCCCGACGGCCGGCGGGTCGGGTGGCGTCGGCGGTTCCGGCGGCGTCGGCGGCTCCGGCGCGAAGACGCCGCCCCCCGCTGGCCCGCGCGGGCGGCGGTCGTTCGAGCCCGGGAAGCCGGAGAAGGCGCTGGTCACGCCGATCGGGGAGGTCCCCGGCCCTTATACACATCTCCCAGCCCACCAGA
>NZ_JAALGE010000032.1 GCF_011057645.1 Marisediminicola senii
GCCAGATCCCGCCTCACCCTCGTCCCCGACACCGGAACCGAGGTGACCACCGAACCCGCCCTCGGACTCAGCGCCTAACCCCCAAACCGAAGGACACCGCTACACCACCACCGGGGACTTGACCGATGCCATTCGGGCTAAGTGGCTCGAATTCGCAGGAGTGGTGAACAAGTTGGTCCTACGTGTGGCCGACCCTGACGACTTTGCAGTTGAGGGTGCCAGTTCGTTGAGTGGCGACGACAAGGCATCCCACCCGTTCGAGGTTTCCCATGCAATTCGCCACTTGATTAACGCCTCTGTCGATCAACTCGACGGTATTAGGGTTCTGCTCGCGGACGCCGAGGCGGAGCACCTCGCGGTCGGTTCCACGCTTGCGCGTGCTGCGTTGGAAAATGCGGCAACCGCACTATGGATCCTGGGACCAGACGGGCGTCACAGTCGAGACCGTCGTGTCGAGAGGGTTTTGCGGTGGCACGCACGCAACTACCACGACGAGCAAAAGACGGTGGGCCACCTCGTTGGAGACGCCCCCAAGCGTCACCTTGAGAAGATCTACGAAGTTGCTACTCGCCGGAAGATAGACGCTGACGCTGCGCGGTCGGGTTACAAGGCCACGAAACCCATAACCGAGTGCGCGGAGTTCACGACTATCGACGTGAACTTCCTGTGGTCTGTTGCGTCAGGGTTCGCGCACGGCCGACCTTGGGCCTACAGGGGGCTATTGGAACGCCGCACGCTCCGGGTTGACGATGATGGTCACTCCACAGAGCTCATGAGTCCGAGAAAGGACCTCGCGATTTGGTTGCCGTTTCAGGCGGTCCATTTGCTCGGCGAGGTTATGCGACTGAGGGATCGTCGAGCTGGATTGGCAATGCCTGCGATGCCCGACGGGTCTCCCGACTCATCTCCCCGGTGAGCGCACGCATGGCTCCTATGCGTGAACTCGACAACGGCGGGCCGCACCGCTCATGCCCGTCGAAGGTCTAATCTGACGGTGTCAAAGTCCAGAGCTACTGCACTCAGAGGCAAATATGGGGAGCATTGCGGCGTACCAAACCGCGGCCGGTAGGCGCTATAGGGTGCTGTACCGACGCCCCGACCACCTGCAGACACAGAAGCGCGGATTCACGACCAAACGTGATGCTGAACTATTCCTGGCCCGCATCGAACTCGACAAAAATCGGGGCGCCTACGTCGACCCATCCAAGTCACGGGTGCTCACGGCTGACTGGCTCGACTCGTGGACGGCCAGCCGCTCCGACTGGCGACCAACGTCGCGCGAGCGCGCGCGCGGCATTATCGCTACTCACATCAAGCCCAGCCTCGGCCAGTACCCGCTCGGCGCGCTCGACCACAAAACGGTGCAGGAATGGGCCGGAAGCCTTTCTAAGACCCAGTCTCCGGCAAGCGTGCGCAAGATAGTCAACGTGCTGTCCGGCAGCCTGCAGATGGCTGTCAACGACGGACGACTTCCCGCGAACCCCGCACACAAGCTCAACCTGCCCAAGAGCATCAAAGCCGCCCGGCGCTACCTCACCCACCGGCAAGTCCTCGACCTAGCAAAAGCCGTTGACGCGGAAGGCGATGGCCGGTTCGTGGGGGAGTTGAACGGCTACGGACTGCTTGTTCGCGTACTCGCCTACTGCGGACTGCGCTGGGGCGAACTATCGGGTCTGCGCGTGATGGACATCGACTTCAACCGCGGACGTCTCGAGGTGCAGCACACCGTGATCGAACTCGACGGCGTGCAGCTCGAGTCGCAGCCCAAGAACTACGAGGCACGGTCTATCCCCGTCCCGGCGTCAGTGCTCGCTGAGTTGAAGGTCCACATTGCTGCGAAAGAGCCCGGGGAACCGGTATTTGGCGGCGCCCGCACCGGCGGATGGCTCCGAGGACGCACGTTTCGACGGGGGTGGTTTGATGCCGCAGCAGCGAAGGTCGGCGTCGACGGCTTGACACCACACGAACTGCGGCACACCGCTGCAAGCCTGGCCATCAGCGCGGGAGCTAACGTCAAAGCCGTGCAACGAATGCTCGGCCATGCGTCCGCCGCGATCACCCTCGACGTCTATTCAGACCTCTTCGACACTGACCTCGATGCAGTCTCAGTGGCGCTCGATCAGGCCATTCTGAAAACAGATGTTGCCAAAACGTTGCCACCACGCACGCCCGGTCGAAAAAGCGCCCGAGCCAAATAGGACCTGACCAGCAACTTTTGCAGAGCCCCCTGTCGGATTCGAACCGACGACCCCCGCTTTACAAGAGCGGTGCTCTGGCCAACTGAGCTAAGGGGGCGGACACGCTCGGAGAACGCACTCGCAATGCTATCCGCGGTCCGTGCACCGGCGATAACCGGTGGGGGCGCACGACCCAGACCTACGGGCCCGGCGGGTCAGATCGCGGTGAGGAACTGTTCCGGGTCGATCGGCCGCACGCGATCCTTGCGGGCGGCCTCATCGACCCCACCGACGTAGAGCCACCCGAGCAGGCGTTCGTTCTCGGCCAGCTCGTGCATGCGATGCACGTCGGCGCTGCGGGTCATGGGCCCGCTGCGCCACATCACGCCCCACCCGGCCTCGTCGAGCAGCAGGCTCAGCATGTGGGCGACGCCGGATGCCACGGCCTCCTGCTCCCAGTCGTGCACCTTGACACTCGGCCGCGAGATCGCGACCACCGCGATCAGCAGTTCGGCGCGCAGCGGCTTGCCCGCGAGCTTCTCCGCGGCGGGGCCGTCGGCGCCCGCGGCTGCCGCGAGCGCCGCACCGAGCCGGTGTCGCGCGTCGCCGCGCAGTTCGATGAGCCGGCACGGGCGCAGCGACCCGTGGTCGGCGACCGTCGCAGCGGCAGCGACGAGGGGGAGCAGTTCGGCCCGACTCGGCGCCGCCGGGGTCACGCTGGAGCGCGACCGTCGGCGGTGCGCCGCGTCGAGGGCGCTCGTCACGCCGCGGCGGGAGTGAACTTGAGCGAGAGGGAGTTCATGCAGTACCGGTCGCCGGTCGGCGTCTGCGGGGCGTCGTCGAAGAGGTGCCCAAGGTGCGAGTCGCAGGCGGCGCAGCGGACTTCGGTGCGCACCATGCCGAGACTGCGGTCGGCGATCAGGGTGACGGCGTCGGGGGTGGCGTCGTAGAAGCTGGGCCAGCCGCATCCGGAGTCGAACTTGGTTCCGCTGGGGAACAGCGTCGCGCCACAGGCGGCGCAGGAGAAGGTACCGGCGCGCTCCTCGTCGAGAAGCTCACCCGACCACGGACGCTCCGTCGCAGACTCGCGGAGAACCGCGTAGCGGTCGGCATCGAGCTCGGCGCGCCACTCCTCGTTGGTCTTGCTCACGGTGGGTCCAGTTGAATCGATCGTCATGCCAGTTCCTTTCGTGGATACATCCAGTCACACCTTAAACTCGCGACCGTGACGAATTGTTCCGTGCAATCCAGGACGTGGAGCGAACTCTCCGTCGACGAGCTCTACGCGTTCCTCAAGCTCCGTACCGACGTGTTCTTCGTGGAGCAGAAGGTCGACGAAGAAGAACTCGACAACCGCGACCAGGAACCGTCGACCATACACCTGTGGGTGATGGATGCCGCGGGCACGGCTGCGTACCTGCGGGTGCTCGTCGACGACGTTCCTTCCCACCTCGACGCGCGTCACATCATCGGCCGTGTCGTCGTTCGGGAGGACCGACGGGGAGAGGGGCTCGCGCAGCTGCTCATCGAGGAGGCGCTCAGGGCACATCTCGATGTCGCGTTCGTATTGCACGCGCAGACCTATGTGACCGGACTCTACGGTCGGTACGGGTTCGCGGTCGACGGCGACGATTTCATCGAAGCAGGTATTCCGCACGTGACGATGTACCGGCCGGCCGGCCGCATCGCCGCGTCGACGGTTTCCGAGGCACGCACCGCCTGAGTCCTGCACTGCCCTGAGCCTCGCGCCGCCTGAGCCCTGCGCCGCCCGCGTTGCGGCACGGTTTCCCACCGCTCCAGTCCTATGCTTGCCCCGACCAGAGGGGAGCGACCGTGAGCGAGCATGCCGAATCGGGCGACTCCTCGGAGAACAGACCCCGTCCCCACGCGTCGACCCTCAGCGAACGCGACGCCGCCATCCTCGAGTTCGAGTACTCCTGGCCCGTGCAATCGGGCGCGAAGGAGGAGGCGATCCGCCAGAGATTCGCGATCTCGGCCGCCCGCTACTATCAAGTGTTGAATGCGCTGATCGACACTCCCGCGGCCGTCAGGCACGACCCGATGCTCGTGAAGCGGCTCCAACGCCTGCGACACTCGCGAGTGGGCCCGCGTTCCCGGCCGCAGGGCGGCAGCGGCAGAAGCAGCCAGACGCGACACGACGACTAGGACCACTCCAGCCCATGCCGACTTCATACCCGCCCGACCGGTTCGACACCCTGCCCGACGACATCGCCCGCATCGGCGCGCACCGTGCCCCGCCCGCCAAGGGCCGCGGGTGGATCGCTTTCGCCTGGGCGGCGCTGGCCACGGGCATCCTGGTGGCCATCGGGGTCGTCGCGCTGGTGCTGTTCACCAACTCCATCAATTTCGACCTGCCGTCGGGCGATACCGCGACGTCCCCTTCCGCCGAGGCATCGGAGGAGCCGGCGGAGGAGACCGTCGAGCCGCGGCTCGACGCCACGATCCCGATCACGGTACTGAACGGCACGTCGACCTCGGGCCTCGCAGGCAGCGCGGGCGACCGCCTCGTCGAGGAGGGCTGGGAGGGTGCGGCCATCGGCGTCGGCAACCGCGCCAACGCCGACGCGTCGGACATCGAGACCACGGTCGTCTACTATTCCGACGCCGCCAACGAAGCCGCCGCCCTCGCGCTCGTCGAGAGCCTCGGCGTCGGGGACATCCGCCAGTCGACGGATTACCCGCAGTCACCGCTCGTCGTTCTGCTCGGCGCGGACTACGCGCCCGGCGCGTAGCGGCCAGCCGACTCCGCGCCCGCCGGTTGGCCGCCGCCCGCGCGCCGCTCGCTTGCACTCTCTGGGGCAGAGTGCCAGAATCGTCTGGCACTCCTTCATGAGGAGTGCCAACCGTTTTGCAGAGTTACTGACGTCCCGGAAGGACGAAAAACCCCCATGGCAAAGATCATTGCTTTCAACGAAGAGGCCCGTCGTGGCCTCGAGCGCGGCCTGAACATTCTCGCCGATGCCGTCAAGGTCACGCTTGGACCCCGCGGTCGCAACGTCGTACTCGAGAAGAAGTGGGGCGCCCCCACCATCACGAACGACGGTGTCTCGATCGCCAAGGAGATCGAACTCGACGACCCGTACGAGAAGATCGGCGCCGAGCTCGTCAAGGAGGTCGCCAAGAAGACCGATGACGTCGCCGGAGACGGAACGACCACGTCGGTCGTGCTCGCCCAGGCGCTGGTCCGCGAGGGACTGCGCAACGTCGCAGCCGGCGCCGACCCCATCACCCTGAAGCGCGGCATCGAGAAGGCCGTCACCGCAGTGATCGAAGCCCTCGTCACCGGAGCCAAGGAAATCGAGACCAAGGAAGAGATCGCCGCCACCGCGTCCATCTCCGCCGGGGACCCCGAGATCGGCGCCCTGATCGCCGAGGCCATCGACAAGGTCGGCAAGGAAGGCGTCGTCACCGTCGAGGAGTCGAATACCTTCGGAACCGAGCTCGAGCTCACCGAGGGAATGCGCTTCGACAAGGGTTACCTGTCGGCGTACTTCGTCACCGACCCCGAGCGCCAGGAAGCCGTCTTTGAAGACGCCTACGTGCTCATCGTCAACGGCAAGATCTCCAACATCAAGGACCTCCTGCCGATCGTCGACAAGGTGATCCAGTCGGGCAAGCAGCTCCTCATCATCGCCGAGGACGTCGACGGCGAAGCCCTCGCGACCCTCGTCGTCAACAAGATCCGCGGCATCTTCAAGTCGGTCGCCGTCAAGGCTCCCGGCTTCGGAGACCGTCGCAAGGCCCAGCTGCAGGACATCGCCATCCTCACCGGTGGACAGGTCATCTCCGAGGAGGTCGGACTCAAGCTCGAGAACGCCACCCTCGACCTCCTGGGACGCGCCCGCAAGGTCGTCATCACCAAGGACGAGACCACGATCGTCGAGGGAGCCGGCGAAGCCGACGCCATCGCCGGACGCGTCAAGCAGATCCGAGCCGAGATCGACAACACCGACTCCGACTACGACCGCGAGAAGCTCCAGGAGCGCCTCGCGAAGCTCGCCGGTGGCGTTGCCGTCATCAAGGCCGGAGCCGCAACCGAGGTCGAGCTCAAGGAGCGCAAGCACCGCATCGAAGACGCCGTTCGCAACGCGAAGGCCGCCGTCGAGGAGGGCATCGTTGCCGGTGGTGGCGTCGCGCTCATCCAGGCCGGCAAGATCGCATTCGAGAGCGACGCCCTCACCGGCCTCGTCGGAGACGAAGCGACCGGTGCGAACATCGTTCGCGTCGCCGTCGACGCTCCGCTCAAGCAGATCGCGCTCAACGCGGGCCTCGAGCCCGGCGTCGTCGCCGACAAGGTTCGCAACCTCCCGGTCGGACACGGCCTCAACGCCGCGACCGGCGAGTATGTCGACATGCTCACCGCGGGAATCAACGACCCGGTGAAGGTCACCCGTTCCGCGCTGCTGAACGCAGCGTCGATCGCCGGCCTGTTCCTCACCACCGAGGCCGTCGTCGCCGACAAGCCCGAGAAGAACCCGGCCCCGGCCGGCGACCCCACGGGTGGCATGGACTTCTAAGTCCCACCAGCACCACAGGCGATACCAGCAACACCAGCACGCAGCAATACCAGAACGCAGCAATACCAGCACGCAGCAAGACCAGCACAGGGGCGGTTCCTCCGGGAGCCGCCCCTGTGGCGGTTAACGCGCGAGCGTGGGACACGCGCCGCGGGTCGGGACCCCACTACCGCAGGAACAGCCGGGCGTTCTGCTGCTCGATATCGTCGTACTGCTGCGCGGCCTGGCCGAGCGCGAGGTTGATCGACGCCAGGCTCTCCTCCACCCGCTGCTGGGTTGTCCGCCAGTCGGTAACCACGCCCTGGAATGCCGAGGCCGCCTGCCCCGTCCACGACTGCTGCAGGTTCACGAGCTGGCCGTGCAGGCCGCCCACCTCTGCCTGGATCCGGTCCATCGACGAGCGCACGGCGCCCACCGCAGAGAAGACTGCCTCGCTGTCGACCTGGTATCGGGTCATTGATGCCTCCGGGTATGTCTGGGAGAGCCGGATGCTTCCGACCCCGCCACCACGGTAGGGAGGCGCCGCGCGGGCTGGGCGGCCTAGCGCGGGGCGGGGGACGGCGGGGCGACCCAGCCATCGGGGAGGAGCGGAAGCACCACGCGGAAGGTCGCTCCACCGCCCGGCGTTTCGAGCACGTCCACCGACCCGTCGTGGGCCGCGACGATACCGGAAACGATCGCGAGTCCGAGCCCGCTGCCGCCGGTCTCGCGGGTGCGCGACGTGTCGGCCCGCCAGAACCTCTGGAAGATCTTGTCGCGGATCTGCTGCGGAATGCCCTCGCCATGGTCGACGATGTCGAGCAGCGCCACGCGTTCCGCGAGGTCGACGCTCACGCCGATCTCGATCGGGCTGCCGGCGGGCGTGAACCGTATGGCGTTGCCGAGCAGGTTGGTCACCACCTGCCGGATCTTGTTCTCCTCGCCCAGCACGATCGCGGGCGTGTCCATCGACGTGACGTGGCCGCGCACCGGTGCGGTCTGCTCAGCCACGTCGTCGCTGACCGGGCGCATGCGCCTCGACCGCAGCCGGTTCAGCTGCGAACTCGCGAACGCCATGCGCCGGGCACCCGAACCGCCGCTGCGGCCGGCTTGCACCAACTCGTCGTCGTCGATCTCGTCGTCGAGGTCGGTGCTGTCGGGGAGCGGCTCCGGTTCGGTGAACACGACGCTCACCGTGCGGTCGGGGGAGGAGGCCATGGTGTCGAGCGCCGCGTCGTAGGCGATCGGAACCAGGTCGACCGGGGTGCGCGTCACGGGCTTCGCCTCGTCGATGCGGGCGAGCTCCAGTAGGTCCTCGACCAGCCCGCCCATGCGGATGGCCTCTTTCTCGATTCGCTGCATGGCCTGCGCCACGTCTTCCGGCTTGGTCAGTGCGCCCATGCGGTACAGCTCGGCGTAGCCGCGCACCGACACCAGCGGGGTGCGCAGTTCGTGGCTGGCGTCGCCCACGAAGCGCCGCATCTGCTCGATGGTCTTGGCGCGGTCGCCCAGTGCCTTGTCGATGCGCACCAGCATGGTGTTGAGGGAGCCATTGAGTCGGCCCACTTCGGTGTTGGGTGTGGCACCCGGCATCCGTTCACTGAAATTGCCCTCGGCGATCGCGGCGGCCGTCGCTTCGACCTGTCGGAGGGGAGCGAAGGTCGATGTCACGAGCAGGCGTGTCAGGGCGTAGCCGAGCAGCACCACCGACAACCCGAAGCCGAGGAAGATGCCGGCGTAACGGCTGATGATCTGGTTCGTGTCGTTGAGGTTGAGCCCGACGATCAGGCCGAGCGGGGCGCCGCTGTCGACGTCCATCGCGGGCACGACGACGACGCGCCACTGCGTGGTGCGCGTCGAGTCCCAGAGGGTGAACGCCTCGCCGGTGGAGTTGCGGATGTCGTCGGCGGTGACCTCGGAGACGACCGGCGGCGGGTCCTGGTGCTCATTGGTGCAGACCAAGGCACCCTCGGAATCGACGACGGCGATGAAGTAGTCGTTGGGGCCGGAGGTCTCGCAGGTATCGCGCTGGCCCTCCAGCGAGACGGCGGTCGCGGCGATTTTGGCGTCCACCTCGTCGAGGAGGTAGTTGCGCAGCACGGTCATGGTGCCGACGCCAGCCACCAGGAGCCCGAGGGTCACCAGCAGCACGGTCACGGTCGTGATCTTGGTGCGCAGTGAAACGGAGTTCCAGCGCCTGGTGAGGGGATCGGGCATCAGGGAACCCACGCTAGCGCCTGATGCTGGTCAGACACTGTCGCGTGCTAGCTGCGGGATGCCTTCAGCATGTAGCCGAAGCCGCGCTTGGTCTGGATGACGGGCTCGGCGGAGTACTGGTCGAGTTTGCGGCGGAGGTAGGAGATGTAGCTCTCGACGATGCCGGCGTCTCCGTTGAAGTCGTACTCCCACACGTGGTCGAGGATTTGCGCCTTCGAGAGCACCCGGTTGGGGTTCAGCATCAGGTAACGCAGCAGCTTGAACTCGGTGGGGCTCAGTTCGATCTGCTCCGACCCGATGGTCACCTCGTGCGTGTCCTGGTCCATGGTGAGCTCACCGGTGCGGATGATCGCGTCTTCCTCTTCGGCCATCGTGCGACGCAGGATCGCCTTGATGCGGGCGACGATCTCATCCAGGCTGAACGGCTTGGTCACGTAGTCGTCGCCGCCGACCGTGAGGCCGGTGATCTTGTCTTCGGTGTCGTCCTTCGCCGTGAGGAACAGGATCGGCGAGGTGTACCCAGAGGAGCGGAGGCGCTTGGTCACGCCGAAGCCATTCATGTCGGGGAGCATCACGTCGAGGATGATCAGGTCGGGCTCTTCTTCGAGCACCGCCGAGATCGCCTGGGCTCCGTTTCCGACGGCCCGCACGGCGAAACCGGCGAATCGAAGGCTGGTGGTCAGGAGGTCGCGGATGTTGGGTTCGTCATCGACAATAAGGATCTTGGGGCCGTCGCTCATGACCTTAGTATCTGCGCGTCTTCTGAACGCCTGCTGTGCGCGGCCGGTGTGCTCGCCTACGCGGCAGCGGCGTCGAGCGTGTGCGAGTCGAGGATTGTGTAGCTGTACCCCTGCTCGGCGAGGAACCGCTGGCGGTTCTGCGCGAAGTCCTGGTCGACAGTGTCGCGGGCGACGAGGGTGTAGAAGTTCGCCGGCAGGCCGGACTCCTTGGGGCGCAGCAGCCGGCCGAGGCGCTGCGCCTCTTCCTGCCGCGAGCCGAACGACCCGGAGACCTGGATGGCGACGGTGGCCTCCGGCAGGTCGATCGAGAAGTTGGCGACCTTCGACACCACCAGGATCTTCGTCTCGCCGTCGCGGAACGACTGGTACAGCCGCTCCCGCTCGGCGACGGGCGTCGATCCGGTGAGCTGCGGGGCATCGAGGGCCTCGGCGAGCTGCTCGATCTGGTCGAGGTACTGGCCGATCACGAGGATGCGCTCCCCGTCGTGCTTCTCGATGAGCTGCTTCACGACGTCGAGCTTGGCGGGGGCGGTGGCAGCGAGGCGGTAGCGGATGTCGTCGGCGGATGCCGCGTACTCGAGTCTCTCGCTCTGGGGCAGGTCGACGCGCACCTCGAAGCACGACGCGGGTGAGATGAAGCCCTGGGCCTCGATCTCCTTCCACGGGGCATCGAACCGCTTGGGGCCGATGAGGCTGAACACGTCGCCCTCGCGGCCGTCTTCGCGCACCAGGGTGGCGGTGAGGCCGAGGCGCCGGCGCGCCTGCAGGTCGGCGGTGAGCTTGAAGACGGGCGCGGGCAGCAGGTGCACCTCGTCGTAGATCACGAGGCCCCAGTCCAGCGCGTCGAGCAGCGCGAGGTGCGCATATTCGCCCTTCCGCCGCGCGGTGAGGATCTGGTACGTCGCGATGGTGACCGGTCGAACCTCCTTGGCGCTGCCGGAGTACTCGCCGATGTCGTCTTCGGTGAGGGTGGTGCGCCGGAGCAGTTCTGCCCTCCACTGGTGGGCTGAGACGATGTTGGTCACCAGGATGAGGGTGGTGGTCTTCGCGGTCGCCATCGCGCCGGCTCCGACCAGGGTCTTGCCCGCGCCGCAGGGGAGGACGACGACACCCGACCCGTGCTCGAAGAAGCTGCTGACCGCGTCGTTCTGATACTCGCGCAGGGCGAAGCCGCCCGTGGAGTCGAGGTCGATCTCGTGCGGGGTGCCCGGGGTGTACCCGGCGAGGTCCTCGGCCGGCCAGCCGAGCTTGAGCAGCTCCTGCTTGAGCTCGCCGCGGGCCCACTGCTGGATGACGAAGGTGTGCTCGCCGCGCTTCTCGAACAGCAGGCCGGCGACCTTCTTCGCGCGCGAGATCTCGGCGAGCACGGCGGTGTCAGTGGCGGTGAGGGTGAGTACGCCGTCGTCGTCGCGCTCGATGACCAGCCGCCCGTAGCGGCCGACCGTCTCGACGATGTCGACGAGCACGCCCTGGGGGATGGGGAACTTGGAGTACCGCTCGAGCGCCGCGATCATGTCGTCGGCGGTGTGGCCGGCCGCGCGTGCATTCCACAGCCCGAGGCGCGTGATGCGGTAGGTGTGCATGTGCTCGGGGGCGCGTTCGAGTTCGGCGAACACCGCGATGTCGTGGCGGGCGTCTTCGGCCTGCGGGTGCGCGACCTCGAGCAGCACGGTGCGATCGCTCTGCACGATCAGGGGTCCGGGCTCGTGCGCGGCAGGGGTAGTTCCGGCGGAATTCACCCCGGAAGTCTAACCGCGCCAGCTGGACGGCCCGCCGGTGGGGCCCCGGTTCGACGACACGGCGGGGCCCGGTCCACGGCGGTAGCCGGCCTACGCCCCCGAGCTAATCGGCGGCGGGGGCGACGGCAGAGATGCTCGTCATCGGCAGGGTGCGCTCGATGTCGGAGCGGCGGTCGCGGGCGCGCAGCCTGCCCCCGGCGACGCTGGTGGGCTCGAGTTGGTAATCGACGACCGACCCGTTCGGCATGATGACGCTCACGGTGAGGGCCACCTTGGCCTTGATCGCCGAGTCGAGCTGTCGCAGCAGCCAGGCATCCGCCGGTTCATCGTCATCGGCGGCCACCGCGATACGCAACCGCTCGATCATCGCGTCGACCGGGTCGGTGCTCGCGGCGGTCTTCTGCCGCGCGTGGCGCCGCCGCAGTAGCGCGACGATCTGGCCGCCGGCATCCTCTGCGGCCACCGGGTAGCGCGCATCGCTCACGACCCAGAACATCGAGTCGAACGGCACTCGGCTCACGAGCCGGTGGTGGTCGACCCTGGTGAAGCCGAGGGTCGAGAGGTTCTGGTCGACGAGCACGGTTCCGAGCAGCTGGGAGTCGTCGCTGCGCAGGTAGCTGCGGGCGGCCCGGTCGTCGTCATCGGTGCCGCCGTGGCTGCCGGACTGGTCGGTGATCTCGCCGGCGCGCAGCAGGCCATAGCGGGCGGATGCCTCGGCGATGAGGTAGTCGAGGGGCTGGGGTATTCCGGTCAGCGAGATGCGGCCGAGGAACTCCCGCACCGTGTCGGCCGTCTCGCCCGATGCCATCGCGCGGTTCATGCTCGCGGTGGAGACCCGGTAGCTCGACGCCAGCGCGCGGCTCTCGACCTCGGCCAGCGACCGCAGTCGATAGTCGACGCGCGGCGTGAGTGGGCCAGGCGCCACGATCGAGAGGTCGTGCTGGAGGTAGACCTGCTCCACCTCCGGTGGCAGCAACGGCTGCATGGCGTTCGCCGCAGCATCCGGTCCATGCAGGATGAGCGCGCGGCCGGGGGTCGACGGGGCAGAGTTCGCCGTGATGCCGAGCAGCTCTGCGGCGCGGGTGTGCGCGGCGACCCGGTCGTCCATCCACTCGCCGCCCGCGGGGTAGAGCCAGGCGACGAACTGCCGGAACTCGTCGCCCCAGAACGCGGCGTCGTGGTCGCCGAGCACGGCGAGGATGTCGGCGGGCAGGCGCACGAGCCAGCCGTTGGCGAGGGTGCTCCAGCGGGCGCCCGAGGAGTCGAGCAGCCAGCTGCCGCCGGCGTCGGTGATGAGCCACGAGCCCGATTCCCGGGCGACGAGGCCCGCGTGGTCGGCGATGGTGATGAGGCGGGGCACGCTCTCGAGGTCGACCGACATCGCGTTCGCGAGGCGCTTCGAGTCGGGGAGGGCGATCCCGCCCTTGGCGAGCTCCCTTGCGGGTTCGCGCTCGAGCTGCAGCAGCATCTCGGCGACGGCGGAGGTGGCCGTGAATGCGCGTTCGGCCGCGACCTTGTCCACGAAACGGGGATCGGCGGACCGCGACGTGAGGGCCACCGGCGGTGCGAGGGATGCCGCGAGGTCGGCGAGGCCCGGCAGCCCGAACGCCGGCCACGAGCGCAGCTGCTCGGCGACGCTCTCGTAGACCGCGAACCGGTCGGAGGCCGTCTCGGCGAACAGCAGCCCGACCGCGCGGTGCGCCTGGGCGGTGATGTCGTCAAGGCTGGGGTGCGCTCCACGCGAGGCGAGGAATGTCGCGACATCCTGCACCGTCGCCCCCTCGGTGTCGCGCCCGAGTTCGGCGATCGCGGCGATCGTCGTGAGGGTTCCGCGGTCGAGGCGGCACAGTCTCTGCTGGATGGATGCCCGGTCGAGGAGGGCATCGGCGAGGTCGAAGAAGTCCTTGACCGAGCCGACGCGCAGCTCGCGCTCCCGCACGGCGGCTGCCAGTTCGGCGTCGTCGAGGTTGCGCAGCCTGGTCGCCAGGGACAGCGTGTCGCTCATGAGCGCATCCTTGCGCGATAGTCAGTCATGCCGTGTCCCGAAGGATTCACCGACCCTTACGTGCTGCAGCCGCGTCGCGGGCGCGACGGCGCATGTTGAGGACGAGCATGAGGACAAGCAGGATCATGGCCAACGGAAGGCCGAAATATGGCAATACGGCCACGGCGGGCCAGGCTCCGACGGCGAAGTCTGCGCTGCCCATTCCCGACAGCGTTCCGAAGATGATCGCGAGGAACGAGACGATCGAGAGCCCCACCGTTGCGAGCATCATCGCGGCGAGGATGCGCTCGACGCGGTTCGGGGACTCCGGGGTCATGTTTGCCACATCCCCAAGACTAAGGGCATGGGCTAGCGCTTAGGCTAAGGGCTGCACGCGACGAGAAAGAGGTTTCGCCATGCCCACCGGCAAGGTCAAGTTCTACGACGAGGACAAGGGATTCGGCTTCATCACCTCTGATGACGGTTCCGAGGTCTTCCTGCACGCCTCTGCGCTCGCCGCCGGCACCACGGTCAAGGCTGGAACCAAGCTCGAGTTCGGCATCGCCGATGGCAAGCGCGGCGCCCAGGCGCTGTCGGTGCGCGTTCTGGAGGCTCCGCCGAGCCTCGCGAAGCTCAGCCGCAAGCCCGCCGACGACATGGCGATCATCGTCGAAGATCTCGTCAAGCTGCTCGACGGTATCGGCTCCAACCTCAAGCGTGGGCGCTACCCCGACTCCAGCCACGGCAAGAAGATCGCGGCGATGCTGCGCAAGGTCGCGGAAGAATTGGATGCCTGAGCGCGACGCGACCCCGCAGTCCGACGTCGCCGACGCGAACGAGATCGCCGACGACGCGACCGACTCCGACGCTGCAGACCTCGTCGCCGAGGCGGCCGATGTCGAGGCTCCGTCGACGGGTGACAGCGACGACGTGGCCGAGGCGACGGACATCGCCGACGACGCCATGAGTTCCGACGCCTCCGACCTGGTCGATGAGGTCGCCGACGACGACGCCCCGACGACGGGCGATGACGCTGCCCCCGCCGCTGCCGTCGATGACGCGCCCGCCGAGCCGGTCGCGGCCCGCGAGCAGGAGATGACCACCGAAGACCTCGCGATCGCTCGCGCCGCCCTCGAGGAGATCACCCCGGTCGAGACCATCGGGGTTCCCCAGGGATTCATCGACGAGGGCGACGGCGTGATCTCCGTCTACTTCGACGCGCTCATGGCGGGGTATCCCGGATGGCGCTGGACCGCGAGCATCGCGCACGTCGACGGTTTCGCGCCGTCGGTGCTCGAGACCGAGCTCACCCCCGGTGACACCGCGATCCTCTCCCCGGCCTGGGTGCCGTGGGTCGATCGCCTCGCCGAGTACCAGATCGCGCAGGAAGAGGACGCAGCCGACGACGAGGATGACGAGTCCTCCGACGGTGACGACGACTCCGATGAGGACGAGTCCGACGATGAAGACGACGAGTCCGACGACGACGATGACGATGACGACGAGTCCGATGACGACGATGACTCCGACGACGCTCCGTCGCTGTTGCACGCCGGCGACCTCGACGGTGTGGACATCGACGTGCTCGTGGACCCCGACGCCGCCGACGACGAATCCACCGATCCCGACGACGAGGCCATCGTCACCGAGGTCGCGGAGACCGCGGCAGACGACGCGGGCGAGCCAGCGGTGCTCGAGGACGCGCCAGCGGCTTCAGCGGCGCCGCTGGGTGTAGACGAGACCGAGAACGCCGAGTCCGACACCGATGGCGCAGGTGACGAGCCACCAGCGCTGTCCGGCGTCGACGAGGAATCCACCAAAGAGCAGTAGGCAGAGCAGCACCACGAGCCACGCCGCTGTACCGAGCAGCACCGCCTTGCGGTCGTCGGTGCGCATCGGTGCGGGGTCGGGACGCCTCTCGGAACCCCTGAGCCAGAGCCGCATGGTCAGGAGTTCTCGACCACGAACTCGATCGACCGGATGAGCTGGCGCACGTCGTCCGGCTCGATGGCCACGAATGTCGCGATGCGCAGCTGGTTGCGGCCCAGCTTGCGGTAGGGGTCGGTGTCGACGATGCCGTTTACGCGCAGGGTCTTGGCGATGGATGCCGCATCGATCGCGTCGTCGAAGTCGATCGTCACGACGACCTGCGAGCGGTGCTCCGGGTTCTCGACGAACGGCGTCGCGTAGTCGACCGTCGCCGCCCAGTCGTAGAGGGCCGACGAGGATTCGCGAGTGCGGGCATCCGCCCACGCCAGTCCGCCGTTGCCGTTGATCCAGTCCACCTGGTTCTCCAGCATGAGGAGGGTCGCGAGCGCCGGGGTGTTGAGGGTCTGGTTGAGGCGGGAGTTGTCGACGGCGTTCTTGAGGCTGAGGAACTCGGGAATGTAGCGGTTGCCGGCAGCGATGGTCTCGACGCGCTCGAGCGCGGCGGGCGAGAACAGGGCGAACCACAGTCCGCCGTCGGAGGCGAAGTTCTTCTGCGGCGCGAAGTAGTAGACGTCGGCCTGCGATGCGTCGATGTCGACGCCTCCGGCAGCGCTGGTCGCGTCGACCACGGTCAGCGCGCCCGCGTCACCGTTCACCCGGGTGACGGGTGCCATCACGCCGGTCGAGGTCTCGTTGTGCGGCCACGCGTACACGTCGATGCCTGGGGTGACCCGCACCTCGCTGCGCGATCCGGCGGGGGAGGAGATTACGTCCGGTGCCTCGAGGAACGGGGCGGCGGCTGCGGCGGCGAACTTCGAGCCGAACTCGCCGAAAGTGAGGTTCTGGCTGCGGGTGCCGATCAGCGAATACGCGGCGGCATCCCAGAACGCCGTCGATCCGCCGTCGCCGAGCACGACCTCATAGCCGTCGGGCAGGCGGAACAGCCCGCCGAGGCCCTCCTGCACGCGCTTCACGAGGTTCTTCACCGGCGCCTGCCGGTGCGAGGTGCCGAGAATGGATGCCGCGGCTCCCGTGAGGTGTGCGAGCTGCTCCGGGCGCACCTTCGACGGGCCGCATCCGAATCGTCCGTCGGCGGGCAGCAGGTCGGTGGGAATCTCGAGCGTGGGCATGCAGCGATTCTAGCGACGGCCGCACTCGCGGCCAGGGCGCCCGCCCCGTGCACAGAAGGAATGCGGGGGGAGCGTGGCAGGTTAGGGTTACCTGTGATGGCTGATGCACCAGAGAGGGCTCGATGACCGATCTCATTGACACCACTGAGATGTATCTGCGCACCATCTTCGAGCTCGAAGAAGAGAACATCGTTCCCCTGCGCGCGCGCATCAGCGAACGCCTCGGGCACTCCGGCCCCACCGTCTCGCAGACCGTCGGCCGCATGGAACGCGACGGCCTCGTCGTCGTCGAGGGCGACCGCCACCTCGAACTGACCGTCGACGGTCGCGCCAAGGCCGTGCACGTGATGCGCAAGCACCGCCTCGCGGAGCGCCTGCTCGCCGATGTGATCGGCCTCGACTGGGCACTCGTGCACGAGGAGGCCTGTCGCTGGGAGCACGTGATGAGCGAATCGGTGGAGCGCCGCATCATCGAGATGCTCGACCAGCCGACGCACTCGCCATACGGCAACCCGATTCCCGGGCTCGACGAACTCGGCCTGCACGCGGCAGCCAAGTTCTCCGACGGCGTCGTCAACATCGTCACCCTCGTGCACGGCGCTGTCGGCCCGGTTAAGGGCACCATCCGCCGGCTCGGCGAGCCGGTGCAGTACGAGAGCGAGCTGCTCGAGCAGCTGCGCGCGGCCGGCGTCATGCCCGGCGCGAAGGCCCAGTTCACCTCCACCGGCTCGTACGTGCTCGTGGAGGTCGATGGTCATGAGGGCGGCCTCGAGCTGCCCAATGAGGTGGCCATTCACGTGTACGTCGGCATCTAGCATCCACTCGCCGGTGAACTCCGGGTTACAGCGCGTGCCGCACGGGCAGGGCGCGCGGGTTTGTGGGTTATTCTGATGCTCTTGGAGTCCACCAGAGGTTCGGAGAGCCGATGTCACCCAGTCGCCGCATTCAATCCGTGGATGCGAGCGCGCTGTTCTTGATACGGCACAGCAGTCAGGGCGTGCAGTTCTGCGCCCACGTCAACTAGGCATCGTCTTCTCAGACGGTGCCTTTTTGTTTGCCTGTTCGCCCCGACCGACGACGTGATACCCCGGGAACGCTTCGAATCCCTGCAAGCCGTGCAGGGATGAGTCGATTGGATGAGCATGCGCACGCTGGTTCTCAATGCGGGGTTCGAGCCCCTGGCCGTGGTGTCGTGGAAGCGAGCGCTCGTGCTCGTGATGAACGGCAAGGCCACGATCATCGCCGCTGACGCGGATCACCCCGTCTTCGGACTGCACGATGCGTGGGATCGGCCGTCGGTCATCCTGCTGCGGAGATACGTGCGCATTCCGTCGAACCGCCTCGTGCCGGTGAGTCGCCGCGGGGTGCTGCGCCGCGACGGCCAGCGCTGCGCGTACTGCGGTATCACGGCGACCACGATCGACCACGTGCTGCCGCGCTCGCGCGGGGGCGCCGACTCGTGGGAGAACCTCGTCGCGTGCTGCCTCAAATGCAACAACATCAAGGGCGACCGCACGCCAGGCGAGATGGGCTGGACCCTCCGGGTGCGCCCCAAGCCACCGCACGGCACCACCTGGATGGTGCGCGGCGTCGGTCCGGCATCGCCGGAGTGGGAAGAGTTCCTGACGCCTGCCGCGTAGCGGGCCGAGGCGGCGTTACAGCGAGAAGCGGCGGCCGCGTGATCGCGACCGCCGCTCCTGGGTAACTCCGCCTATCGCTGCGGCGCGAACCAGACCGTTGTCTCGCC
Source organism: Marisediminicola senii (assembly GCF_011057645.1). Taxonomy (GTDB): domain Bacteria; phylum Actinomycetota; class Actinomycetes; order Actinomycetales; family Microbacteriaceae; genus Marisediminicola; species Marisediminicola senii. The sequence goes on from NZ_JAALGE010000032.1 coordinate 18,181, forward strand.
CGGCAGCGTCGCTCCCTCGATGGGCTCGCTCGACAGGGCGATCTCGCGTGCCATACCACCGGCGGTCACCGCATCGAGGTCGACCGGTGCCTGGCCGAAGTTCGTCACGACCTCCCAGCCGTTGGGGCGGCGGTAGCGCAGCACGTCGGCCGAGTCGGTGTCGATCCACTCGAGCTGTTCCCCGGTCTGCAGGGCGTGCCGCAGGCCGAGGGCCCGCCGGTACAGCGAGAGCGTCGAGTCCTCGGTACCCTCCTGGGTGGATGCCGCGTAGTCGGCGAACCACGCGGGCTGGGGCAGGTGCGCGCCGTCGGCCCCGAACCCGAAGGTGGCGCCATCCGGGGTCCACGGCAGCGGAACGCGGCAGCCGTCGCGCCCGAAATCCGCCCCTGCGCTGCGGAAGAACGTCGGATCCTGCCGGTCGTCGGCGTGCAGGTCGGCGACCTCGTGTAGGCCGAGCTCCTCGCCCTGGTAGAGGTAGCTCGAGCCGGGGAGCCCGAGCATGAACAGGGTGGCTGCGCGTGCCCTGCGCTCGCCGGTCTCGCGATCGAGCTGGGGTTCGACCCCGCCGGTGAGAACCCACTCCAGCCCGTGCTTGACCGAAGGACGCCCTCCGGGAGCGCGACCGGGGTGCGGAAGACCGTACCGGGTGGCGTGGCGCACGACGTCGTGGTTCGAGAGCACCCAGGTGCTCGACGAGCCGGACTCCGCGGCCAGGGCGAGGTTGTCGGTGACGACGACGCGGAATTGCTCTGCCTCGAAGTCGGCCTCGAGAAGGTCGAAGTTGAACGCCTGGCCGAGGCCCTGCTGGCTCGCGTAGAGGGGCACCCTGGCCTTGTCGACCCACGCCTCCGCCACCGCGGTGCGGGGCGGGTCATAGGAGTCGAACACCTGGCGCCACTCGGCATAGACCTCGTGCACGTCGTCGCGGTCGAGCAGCGGGTGCAGGCCGTCCTGCGGCATGGCATCGAGCTGCGCCTGCGACGGCAGCGGCTCGCTGAGGTCTTTCGTGAGCATGTGGGCCACGTCGATGCGGAACCCGTCGACACCCCGGTCGGACCAGAACCGCAGCGTCCGCACGAAGTCTGCGCGCACCTCGGGGTGCGCCCAGTTCAGGTCGGGCTGCTCGATCGCGAAGCTGTGCAGGTACCACTGGCCGTCGGCGACCCGCTCCCAGGCCGGCCCGCCGAACGCCGACACCCAGTCGGTCGGCGGGGTTGCGCCATCCGGTCCGGTGCCCTCCCGGAAGATGTACCGGTCGCGCGCCGCCGATCCGCGGCCGGCGTCGATGGCCTCGCGGAACCACTCGTGCTGGTCGGAACTGTGGTTGGGGACGATGTCGACGACCACCTTGATACCGCGGGCGTGCAGGGCCGCCACGAGGTCGTCGAAGTCGGCGAGGGTGCCGAGCTTCGGGTCGACGTCGCGATAGTCGGCCACGTCGTACCCGCCGTCGGCCAGCTCCGACGGGTAGAACGGGCTCAGCCACACCGCGTCGATGCCCAGTGCGCCCAGGTAGTCGGCGCGGGAGGTGATGCCCGCGATGTCGCCAAGGCCGTCGGCATTCGCGTCGGCGAAGCTGCGCGGATAGATCTGGTACACGGCGGCCTGCCGCCACCACGGCGCGTTCTCGCCGGCGAGTCCGAGTGCTGGCGCGAGGTCGGTGATTGTCATGGGGTGTTTCCTCTCGGTTGGATGATCAGCCCTTGACGGCGCCCTGCGTGACGCCCTCCATGACCCATCGCTGGGTGAAGAGGAAGACGATGATCGCGGGGGCCATGGCCATCAGGTACGACGCGAACGACACGTTGTAGTTGTTGCTGAACTGGGTCTGGAAGATGCTCTGCACGACGGGCAGGGTCTGCAGCGACGGGTCCGACGTGATGAGCGACGGCATCATGAAGTCGTTCCACGATGCGAGGAACGCGAAGATCCCCACTGTCGCGCTCATCGGTGCGAGCAGCGGAAAGATCAGCTGCCAGAACGTCTGCCACGTCGTCGCCCCATCGATCCTCGCACTCTCTTCGAGCTCTGCCGGAATCGACCGCAGGAACGCGGTGAAGAGCAGGATGCTGAAGCTCAGCTGGAACATGATGTGCAGGATGGTCACGCCGACCGGATTGTCGAGGCCCGCAAACCCGGTGAGCTGGATCTGCGGCAGCGCCACGACCGGGAACGGGATGAACATGGCGGCGAGCAGGTAGAAGAACGACCAGCGGAACAGCCGGCGGTTCCAGTTGCGGGTGATCGCGAACGACGCGAACGCACCCAGGATGACGGTTCCGGCGACGGTTCCTGCGGTGATCAGCACCGAGAGGATGAACGCCCTCGGATAGTCGGTGAGGTTCCACGCCGTGACGAAGCCGTCGACGCTGAACGGTGCCGGCAACGAGAACGCGTTGCCGTCGACGGCCTGCGCCTGCGTCTTGAAGGCCATCGAGACGGTGACGTAGAGCGGGATCAGCACGGTGATGGAGCACAGCACCAGCAGGAGGGTGAGCCTGGTGCTGGGCCGCTGGCCGCCGCCGCCGCTCGAACGGGTGCGGCGGGCGGGGCCCCTGCGGGGCTTGCCGTCGGTGAGGGTGGCGGCGGCGTCGACGTTCTCGACGGCGAGGGCGGGTTGGGTAGACATCAGACGGAGTTCCTTCCACGGGAGATCCGGAGCTGGATCACGGAGATGACGACGACGATGATGAAGAACATGGCTGCGTTCGCCATCTGGTAGGCATAGTCGCCACCGGTGAAGCCCGTGATGATCGTCATCGGGATGCTGCGGGTGGCCGTGCCCGGCCCGCCGTTGGTCAGACCGATGATGATGTCGTAGGCGTTGAGGAAGTTCTTGAGCCCGAGGATGACGTTGATCACGACGTAGCCGGAGACGAGCGGTAGCGTGATGCGCCACAGCTGCTGCCGCTTGCTTGCGCCGTCGAGGTCGGCCGCTTCGTAGACGTCTCCCGGGATCGATAGCAGCCCCGCGATGTAGATGAGCAGGGTGCCGGGGATCGACTGCCACGCCGTGACGATGACGATGCCGATCCAGGCGAGGTCGGGGTTGGCGAGGATGCTCTCGCTCAGCCAGTCGATGCCGAGGGCCTGGCCGAGCGCTGGCACCGAGTTCGAGAACAGGAAGCTGAAGACGTAGGCGATGATGATGCCGGACACCACCATGGGGATCACGAACACCGTGCGCAGCGCCGTCTTCGCCCTGATCCTGGCGGTGAGTCCGACCGCGAGCAGGAACGCCAGCACGTTCACGACGATCACGGTGGTGACCGCGAAGCTGAACGTGAAGAGGTAGCTCTGCAGGATGGCAGGGTCGGAGAACAGGGCCGCGTAGTTGACCAGCCCGATGAAGTCCCAGTCGCCGAACCCGATCGAGTTGGTGAAGCTGAAGAAGATGCCGATGATCGCCGGAACGGTGATCGCGAGGGTGAAGATGACCAGGCTCGGCAGCAGGAAGGCGTAGTAGATCGGCTCTACCCTGCGCTTGCCCGACGGCGACGGCGGTGGCACCGTGTCGCGGGTGGGGGGCGGCGGCGCCGCTATCACTGTGGTCATGATCGGCTCCTTTGCCGGGGTGAGGGTGGGAAGACTGGCGCTGTCGGTGGCGTGCCGGCTCGCTGGGATGCGCTGCGCGGGTTACTGGCGCAGTGCAAGGCGGGCCCAGTCGGCGTCGAGGGTGCGCAGCACACCGGCGGGGTCATCGCCCAGAGCGATGGACTGCGTGTAGTTCTCGGTGGGGATGGTCAGGGGGATGGCCTTCGATGCCCCCTGGTAGAACGCGGCCTCGTCGTAGTAATCCTTCATTCCGAGGATGCGGGGGTCGGTGACCGGGGCGGCGTCGACGGTCGTGCCGTATCCGAGCTGGGCCGCGTTGTATTCATCCATCACGTCCTGCTCGAACAGGTAGCTGAGGAACGCGCGTGCGCCCTCCTGGTTGTCGGATGCCTCGGGGATCCACGCGGCGAGGTCGATGTTGACGCGCACCTCGAGGTCGTCGGCGTCGTCGGTCATCGGCAGCGGGAAGGTGCCGAGCGCGAGGTCGGGCGAGGTCTTGGCTATCTCGCCGAGCGCCCACGGCCCCTGCATGTACATGGCGGCCTCGCCCTCGGCGAAGGCGAGGTTACCGTCGCCGTAGGTGCGGCTGGCCGCGTCGGGGTTGGCGTAGTCGGTGATGAGCTGCTGCATGCGGTCGACCGGCTGCGCGAAGGTCTTCTCGAACGACACGGGGGACTGCGGTCCCACCTCGGTACCGAGCTCGTTCATCTCGTCGTAGAAGCCCGCGACGTCGACCTCACCGCCGACGGTGTAGTCGAACCAGCCCTGTGCGACGGTCCACGGGTCACGGAAGGTGCCGTAGAACGGGGTGATGCCGGCCGCGGTGAGTTGGTCGCACACCGCGATCAGCTCGTCCCAGGTCTCGGGAACTTCGAGCCCCTGCTCGTCGAAGATCTCCTGGTTGTAGATGACGGATGCCGCCATCACCGAGTACGGCAGAACGCTGGTGCGCCCCGGGTACGTGGCGTATTGGTCGACGAGATCCTGCACCTCGGGCAGGATGCGCTCCGACTCCGGCATGTCGGAGAGGTCGCTGAGGGCGCCGCGCTCCATGAAGCGCGCCATCTCCATGTTGTAGTTCAGCAGGCCGAGGTCGGGCGGGTTGCCGCGCAGAAAGCCGGCCTGGAGGTTCGACGAGGTGTCGAGTACGACGTTCACGTCGCTCTGCGACGCGTTGTACTGCTGGATCAGCTCGCGAAAATAGGGGATGGCCTCGGGCTTGCTGAGGTGGAACTGCACCGTGTCGGCGCTGGAGGCGCTCGCGCACCCGGCGAGGGTGGAGCCCGCGATCGTGAGGGCGACCGCCGCGGCGATGGTGCGCGCGATGCGGCGGGGGGAGGGTCTAGGCACGTCATTGTCCTTTCGATACCGTCGTTGGTATTCGACCTTGGTGCGGCAAGTAAATTTACCCACCGAATCAACTGTTCTCGACCATAATGCAACAGGACAACGAAAGGGTCAAGGGTTTGTCGACAGCGCAGGGCAGACTGACGCCGCCAGTGCGGGCGAGCCTGGATGCCGTGCTGTCGTTCGCCTGGGACACCGGCGTCTTCGTCAGTGCAGACGCGATGGGCGCCACGGGGCTCACTCGGTCGACGACGATCGAGTCGCTGGACGAGCTGATCGACCTCGGCCTGCTGCGTGAGCTGCCGAACTCGCGCGATGGCGGCGAGTACAGCAAGGGCCGGCCCGCCCGAAGGTTCGAGCTGCGCGCGGACGCCGCCGTGGTGGTGGGCATCGATGCCGGCCGGTCGCACCTCACGACCACCGTCGCCGACCTGCGCGGTCGGGTGCTGGTGTCGGAGCGCCGGGAGCGCGACCTGAGGCACGAGACCGCGGATGGCAGGAGGGCTGCGGTGCACGACGCCATCGACGGTGCCCTCGAGACGCTCGGCCGGTCACGGTGCAGTGTTCTCGCGGTGTGCGTCGGAGTTCCGGCACCGGTCGACTCCCGCGGGGTGTCGCCGCAGCACCGGGACGGCTTCTGGCGCCTGATGAACCCCGACCTCGCGGCGGCGCTCGCCGAATGGGCGCCGATCGTGCGCATCGAGAACGACGCGTCGCTCGCGGCCGTTGCCGAGGGTGCCATCGGCGGCGCCGTGGGGAGCAGGGACTACGTGGTGCTGCTCGCCGGCGACCGCCTCGGTGCGGGCGTCGTGGTCGACGGCCATCTGCTGCGCGGTGCGCACGGGGGTGCGGGCGAGATGCTCGCGTTCGACAGGGTCGAGGGTGTCGGCACGGCCGAGGGGCTGGGGCTGCGGTTGACGGAATGGGTGCGCGAGGCGGCGGCTGCGGGTGAGGTGCCGCCGCGGCATCCACTTGCCGGTGTTGCCGTCGACGAGCTGACGGGGCGGGCCGTGCTCGGGCTGGCGCGGTCGGGCGACGAGTGGTCGCGGGCATTCGTGCGCCGGGCGGGCGCCGTGCTCGCGCGGGTCGCGGGGATCTTCGGCAGCCTGTACGACCCGGAGCGCGTGATCATCTCGGGAGCGGTCGCGGAGGGACTCGGCGAGGCGATCGAGGAGGCCCGCCGGCTGCTGCCCGAGGAGCTCGACCTGCCAGCGCCCGAGCTGCTGCTGTCGACGCTCGGCGCGGATTCCGTGGTGACCGGCGCCGTCGCGGCTGCGGTCAAGGCCGCGCGCGAGGGAGCGCTGACGATCGGCGGGTCGTCGTCGCGCACGGTGGACGAGATCCTCGAGCCCGCGTCGTAGGTGGGAGTGGCGGTCGGGGCGCGGCGTGCGTCGTTCCGCGCGGCGGCTAGTCGTCGGGGATGAGGCGCTTGCCGAAGCTGACCGCGGCGTCCTGCCGGTACCCGAGCGCTTCGTAGAAGCCGAAGGCGTCGGTGTTGTCGGCACGGATCTGCATGTTCAGCTTCGGGCAGCCCGCGGCCTGCAGCATCCGTTCAATCTCGGCCATGATGGCGCGCCCGTAGCCGCGCCCCTGCGCGGTCGGGTCGACGGCGAGGTAGTTGACCCAGCCGCGGTGTCCGTCGTAACCGGCCATCGCGGTGGCGACGATCGTGTCGTGGTCGACACCGTATTCGGTGCCGGTCTCGGTACCGGTCGCGGTGTTGGGCTCGACGCCGACTATGAACAGCTCGCGCTGCACGGCGAGCTTGCGTTCGATGTCCCGGCGCGGGTCGTTCCACGGGCGGGTGAGGCCGCAGTCGGTCCAGAGTTGGATGACGCGGTCGGTGTCGGCTTCGTCGAACGGGCGCAGCAGCATCCGGTCATCCTGCCACGCGCCGCGCGTGGCCCCGCCGCCGAATGCCGACGCGGGCGGGGCAATCGGCCGTGGACGGGTAAACTCGACGGGCCAGCCTCTGTAGCTCAATGGAAGAGCAGTTCCGTCCTAAGGAAACGGTTGGGGGTTCGAGTCCCTCCAGGGGCACGAATCAAAAAGACCGCGTACGAGCTACCCGCATCAATGGGTGACAGTGCGCGGTCTTTTTGATTCGTGACTGTGGGTGGCCCCTCGATCCCCGGGGGTCCCCGCCGGAGCAGTCCGCCGCATTCGCTCATGCGTTTCGAGCTCTTACACCGGTGACCGCGAATGTGGAGGCGGCTCCGGTGGGGCGTCGAGTCCCTCCAGGGGCACCCGCACTCACGCAGCCGCGACGCTGAACTCGCTGCTCGAGGCGGCTGCAGCGGCGGCACGCGCTTCGACCCGGCTCTTCAGCGCCCGGTTGAACGCGGCGTAGCCGCCCTCGTTGTGGCTTCTCGCGAACAGGCCCTCGAACGGCGTGACGGAGACGCCCGAGAAGGTCTCGGTGTTCTCGACGCGGGTGGTGCCGTCGGCCCTGCGGACGAGGGTGAAGTTGTGCTGCCCGATGAAGAGGCGCTCGGAGATGAACTTGGCCGACCACTGGAGCTGCTCGTTCGGCGTGGCCGCGGTGACCGTGGAGGTGAAGGCCATCCCCGGCATGCGCATCGTGAGCTTGGTGCCCAGCTCGGGCGCCCCGTCGATGCGGGAGAAGTTGCTCCACTCGCCGTAGGCGGTGAAGTCGGAGAGGACCTCCCAGACCTGCTCGGGGGTGGCGTCGATGCCGATCGTGGTGGCGAGGACGATGCTCATGATGTGTTCCGTTCGTTGGGGTGGAAGAAGTCGTGTGGCTACTATGTATCGCCAAGTGGCTAGTGTCAATAGCCAAATTGAAACTGATGAGCAGAATCGGCTATTGACACTAGCCAGCGGGCCCGTCACGCTTGCCCCATGCAACAGAACTCCACATCACCTCCCAGGCGCGGGCTGACCCGCGACCGCGTCGCCGAAGAGGCAGCGCTGCTCGCCGACGAGGTCGGCCTCGGCAAGCTCACGCTGACCGCCCTCGCCGACCGGCTCGGCGTTCGCCAGCCGTCGCTCTACAAGCACATCGATTCGATGGCGGGTCTGCACCGCGACATCGCCGTCCACGCGAAGAGGGAGCTGGGGGAGGTGCTCGCCCGGGCGTCCGTCGGCCGGTCGGGTGCGGATGCCATCACCGCGATGTCCCACTCCTATCGGGACTGGGCGGTGAAGCATCCAGCCCGCTATGAAGCGTCGAACCTCATGCCCGCCGCCGACGATGTCGAAGATGCCGCGGTCTCGCTCGCGGCCATTCAGGTCATCGCCGACGTGTTGACCGCCTACGAGCTCGACGGCGACGACGCCGTCGACGCCATCCGCGCATTCCGCTCGACCCTGCACGGGTTCGTCTCGTACGAGTCGGCCGGCGCTTTCGCCTGGAGCGCGAATGTCGACCGCAGTTTCGGACGCCTGGTGAACGGCTTCATCGTCGCCCTGGCCCAGTGGAAAAGTTCACCCGCCAAACACCCGGGACTGTAATAATCCTCGAAAAATCCGCCCGATCCACCATCGCACCTCGAAGGAGAAACACCATGGCATTCGCCGACAACGACACCGCCCAGCTCGACCGGAAAGCCGCCACCGCGCTCGTCGCGAAGTGGCTCGACCTGTGGAACGGCGACACCGCGATCGCCGAAGAGATCATCTCGGACGATAACCGCGTGCACGCCGCGATGTTCGACGGGGGAGACGGCAGCGCAGTGGGCGGCATATCGGGAATGGTGAGCCTCGTCTCGCAGATGCGCTCGCTCATGTCCGACCTCGACTTCTCGGTCGAGGTCGGACCCATCGTCGACGGCGACCACGTCGTGGTGCGCTGGGTCGCGACCGGTCATTACGGCGGCGGAGTGCCAGGGGCCGGAGCGGCGGTCGGAACCGAGGTGACCTTCCACGGCACCGACATCCTGCGCGTCTCCGGCGACAAGGTTGTCGAGTACTGGCTGAACGCCGACACCATGGACCTGATGACCCAGCTGCAGGTCGGGGCCGGCTGACGACACGAGGAGGGCGGCCATGCCAGGCGCAGGGTTGACTGCAGCGTCAGTGCGCGCCGCCCTCGTGGCGGCCGCGCGCGAGACCGAACGCGCCAAGATCGCCACGCGCATGACCGACGACGTCACGACGGTCATCGGGGTGCGCATGGCGACCGTCTTCGACATCGCGAAGGCGCACACCGCCATGACGCTCGACGAGGTCGACCGTCTGCTCGACAGCGACGCCTACGAAGAGCGCATGGTCGCCGTCAGCGTGCTCGACTTCAAGGCCCGGCAGCGGCGAACGACACCGTCTGAGCGGCAGGCGCTGTATAACCTGTGGATGCGGCGGCTCGACCGTCTCGACACCTGGGACTACCTCGACCGCTCGGCCCCGCGAGTCGTCGGCGCGTTCCTGCTCGAGCGGCCACGCGACGTGCTGTTCGACCTCGCGCGCTCGCCGAATCGCTGGCACCGCAGGGCGTCGATCGTGGCCGCATTCTGGATCATCCGGGAGGGCGACATCGACGATCCGCACACTCTCGACCACCCGCTGGCCCTCTGTGCGATGCTCGCGGCCGATGCCGAACGGTTCGTGCAGACGGCCGTCGGAACGGCGTTGCGCGAGATCGGCCGGCGGGATGCGGCGAGGCTTGAGACATTCCTCGCGCAGCATGGGGACACCCTTATAGCGGAGGCGCGACGGACCGCGCGCAGCGCGCTGTCGTCGTAGCCGACGTGATCCGGGCCTTGTCGAAATGCACCGCCCGTGGTTTCGTGGCGACATGGACACGGTCACTTCTGCAGACGGCACGTCGATCGCCTTCGAACGGACGGGCTCCGGGCCGGTCGTCGTCATCGTGAACGGGGCGATGTCGACCGCGGCGGATGCCGCGGACCTCGCGGCGGCGCTCGTCGGAACGGGGCTGTCGGCGATCGCCTACGACCGCCGCGGGCGCGGTTCGAGCGGAGACGTGAAGGGATCGACTCCCGACCGTGAGGTCGAGGACCTCGCGGCGGTGATCGATGTCGCAGGCGATGACGCCGCGATCTTCGGCCACTCGTCGGGCGCGGTGCTCGCCCTGCTCGCCACGTCGGTCGGCGTGCCCAGCTCGGCGCTGTTCCTCTCCGAACCGCCATTCCGCTTCGGGGTACACGAACCCGCCCCGGATCTCGCCACGCGCCTGCAGGACCACGTCGACCGCGGCGAACCCGAGGAGGCGCTGATGACTTTCCAGCGCGACGCGGTCGGCCTGCCAGAGGAGATGATCGAGCAGATCCGCACCAGTGGTGTTCTCGCCTCCCTGGTTCCGCTCGCGCAATCCACCGTCTACGACACGCTGCTGACGAGCCAGGTGTCTACGCCGACACCCGCGATGCTCGGCGTCGCGCAGCCGGTGACCGTCATGCGGGGCGAGCAGACCTTCGCGGTGCTCGTGGCCGCTGCGGATCGGCTGGCCTCCGCGATCGACCACGCCGAGCTCGTGGTCGTTCCCGAGTCGGTCATGCACCGGCCAGACCCCGCCGCCACCGCCCGCGTGATCAGCGAGCGAATGGCGCACTGATCCGCGGCTAGCGTGCCGGGTTCACCGCCCGGAGACGCGGGACGGTCGGAGGGACGCGCATTAGGGCGTGGCAGGTGGCTACGGCCACGGCATCCGCGGGTACGTAGACCATGAAGAGCAGGCCCTCGCCCATGAGTTCCATCGCCTCGTTGAAGAACGCGATCTCGCCATGGGTGGGGTGGGTGAATTGCTTGCGGGGCGACCGGCGCACCGCCACCTGGTTCTCATCCCACCACTCGACGAACTCGGGGCTGCGGGCGCGGAGCTCGGTGAGGAGCGCCGCGAGCCGCGCATCGTGCGGAAAGCGCACCGCGGCGGCCCTCAGGTGCGCGACTGCCTCTCTCGCGATGGTCTCCCAGTCCACCCAGAGATCGCGCATGCGCGGGTCGAGGAGCGTCATCCGCGCCAGGTTGCGATGCTCGGGTGGCAGCGTTGCCGGATCAATCCAGAGGATGCTGGTCGCGTCGTTCCATGCCACGAAATCGCCGATCGGAGTCACGACATAGGCGGGGGCCGGAGCCAGGGTCTCGAGCAGGGTCGTGACGGAGGAGCGGGTCTCGGCCGCATAGCTCCGTGGTTCGGCAATGCCCGCGAGGAGGAACAGGTGGGAGCGCTCGCCCGCTCCCAGATTGAGCGCGGTCGCCAGTGCCCGCACGACGGGTAGCGACGGGTGTTCGTCGCGTCCCTGCTCCAGCCGGGTGTAGTAGTCGACGCTCACGCCGGCCAGAACGGCGACCTCCTCCCGTCGGAGCCCCGTGGTTCGCCGCTTGGTGTGCACCGGCAGTCCGACGTCCGCCGGGCCGACCCGTTGCCGACAGGCGCGGAGGAACGCACCCAGGCCTCCAGAACCGCGGTCGTCGATCACCACCCGCCCATTATCCGACCCGAGTCCCCGCCGAGGGTGGTCCCCGCAGGGCCTCCCTCGGCGCCCCGCCCCAGCGCGACCTGGAGGCCCGGCGGGGGCAGGAGCACGCTCGACCCCAGGACCCGACGCATGGTCGGGCCGGGAAAGGGTTCGCATCATGAAGACCATCTGGATCGAGATGGCAGCGCGGGATATCGACCGCGCCAATCAGTTCTACGCCACCGTGTTCGGCCACGAACCGCCAGAGGTGATGAGGGACGCCGGCCGGGCCATCATCGTCATTCCGGGCGAACCGATCGTCTCGCTCAACGAGACGCCGGGGTTCGAGCCCAACGGCGACGGCACACTCCCTTATTTCGAAGCGGGGCGGCCCATCAGCGCTGCGCTCGACCGAATCGTCGCGGCCGGTGGAGCTGTCACGGAGCACATCACGGAACGCCCTGGCTACGGCTTCTTCGCGATCGTCACTGACACCGAGGGCAATCACTTCTACGTGCATTCGGCGGACAGGTGAAGGTCGCACTGCTCGGCACCGGCCGAATGGGCACGGAACTCGGGCGCCATCTGCCCGCGGCGGGCCACGACCTTCGCGTATACAACCGGACACCGGGAAGGGTCCGGGAGCTCGTCGCGATGGGTGCCTCAGCAGAACCGACTGCGGGGGATGCCGCGGCGGGCGCCGACGTTGTGCTGTCGGTGCTCTTCGGCCCAGATGCCGTTCGCGACCTCGTGGTCTGCCCCTACCCGGGCATTCCCGCCGGATCGCTCTGGATCGACGTCACGACGGTCGGGCCGAACGATGCGAGGGAGTTCGCAGGCTGGGCTGGCTCGAAATCGATCCGCTACGTTCACTCCCCGGTGATCGGTTCACTGGGTCCGGCGCGGGCCGGTGCGCTGGGAGTTCTGCTCGGCGGGGAGTCCTCCGCGATCGACGACGCGGTTCACCTGACCGCGCTGTGGTCGGACCCGGCCCGGGTGTTCGTATTCGATACTCCGGCGAGTGCTGCGGCAACGAAGCTCGCGGTCAACCTGGGGCTGGCGGTGGCAATCGAGGGGCTCGCGGAGGCGCTGGAACTCGGGCGAACGGCAGGCGTGGACACGGAGGTGTTGCTCGACGTCCTGGGCGCGTCGCCCCTCGGCGCGGTCGTTGGTGCGAAGCGGTCGATGATTGCCAGCGGCGACTTTCGGGATGCGCATTTTACGGTGAATGCGCTCGCCAAGGACATCTCGCTCGCCATGGCGGTGGCGTTGACGCCCCCTCCCGCCTTGGGCGCTGCTGCCGGCGCGCTCCACGGGGCGCAGCGCGCCGGGCGAGGGGAGTGGGATTTCTCCGTGATCGCCGCCCTGGCCTGATTCGGCAGAAGTTGACTCCGCTGTAGCGTCACCGTCGACGTCGCGTCAGCGCACGACGTCGTAGATTGCCTTGATGACGCCGTTCGAGTAGGCCTCCGACTCTCGAAGCGACAGCGCCTGCCGGTCACGGTCGTCGGAGCTGAAGACCCTTTTGCCGGCGCCGAGGAGCACCGGGTAGATCAGGATGTTGTACCGGTCGATGAGGCCCGCATCGGCGAGGGTGCGGGCGAGCTCCGCGCTTCCGTGGATGAAGATCGCGCCACCGTCGGTCTGCTTGAGGGCCGCGACGTCGTCTGCGGACCGCAGGATCCCTGTCTCGCCCCAGCTGCCGAGGAGGGCGTCGGTCTGTATGGACGTGGACACCACGTACTTGGGCAGGTTCTGGTACGCGGCGTGGTCCTCCGACCCCGACCAGACCGGGGCGAACGCTTCGTAGCTTCGCCGACCGAACATGAGCGCGGTCGTCTCCCCGAGCTCGTCGCCCTTCAGCGAGAACGCCTCAGGAACGAACTCGTGCTCGAGCACCCAGCCCCCGCTGCGATGACCCTCGACCCGACCACCCGGGGAGTCGACGACGCCATCGAGGGTCATGAACCCCGTCCACACCAGTTCACGCGTCATTGCGGCCTCCTCGGGGCGAGCGTCATGCCGGTCTCGGTCGTGCGGCGCCATCGGCGCGCATCGTGAGCAACCCTAGGAGACGGCGGTCGTGGCATCCATAGTCAGACGCCAGACGGGTGGGGGACAATCGCAGCACGTGGTGGAAGGGAGCGCCGATGAACCCCATGCTGAAGCCCGACCTGCCGCTGGTCGAGGTGCGGTCCCGAGCGGAATGGCGCGAGTGGCTCGCGGCGAACGCCGCGACCTCGACCGGCGTGTGGGCGGTGACCGTCAAGAAGGCGCGGCTCGAACCCGGTGACGAGTACGTGAGCGCACGGGACCTCAACGAGGAGTGCCTGTGCTTCGGGTGGATCGACTCGAAGCCGGCTGCAGTCGACGAGCGCCGGTCGGGACTGCTCTGCACGCCGCGCAGGCCGGGCTCGGGCTGGTCGAAGGTGAACAAGGACCGACTCGAGCAGCTGCTGGCCGATGGGCAGGTCACCGCTGTCGGCCTAGCGCTCATCGACGCGGCGAAGGCCGACGGGTCGTGGAGCCGCCTCGACGCCGTCGACGCACTCGTCGTGCCTGACGACCTCGCGGTCGCGCTCGCCGAACGCCTAGGCGCGAGGTCCAACTTCGACGCGTTCCCGCCGTCGGCCCGCCGGGGCATCCTCGAATGGATCCAGAACGCAAAAAGACCCGAGACGAGATCGGCGCGGCTCGCCCAGACCGCGGAGCTCGCGGAGCAGAACATCCGCGCGCTGCAGTGGACGCCGCGGGAGGGGCGGTCGCCCGCGCAGTGACCGGCGGTGCCGGATGATTCGGGGAGAGGTCGCGCGCGCATCCCGTCGCTGGGGGAGAATCAGGGGGTGCCCTGAAGCGAGCGGAGCGAGCATGGACCCGGTGACCGTGGGCAAGCCCGCCACCATCTACGACGTGGCCCGCGCCGCCGGGGTCTCGCACCAGACGGTCTCCCGCTACCTGCGCGGATATGACGGCATTCGACCGCAGACCCGGGGACGCGTCGAGGTCGCCATCAAGTCGCTCGGTTACCGGCCGAACCTCGCGGCACGGCTGCTGCGCTCCCGCACCTCGACGAGGATCGGCGCGCTCGCCCACGAGATGTCCGAGATGGGGCCGGCGCGCGTCGTGCAGGGCGCGTACCAGGCCGCCCGCAGGGCCGGGTACGTGCTCGACGTCGTGATGCTCGACGGGTACGACGATAAGTCGATCTCCGACGCGATCGACCTGCTCACCGAGCAGCAGGTGGCTGGGATCTTCGCCACCGCGCAGACCGACCGCGTAAAGGCGGTGCTGGAGCAGCATCCACGCAATATCCCGATCTTCATCGACTCGCGCATGCTGACCACCGTCGACGGGCGCCCCAGCCCCAACAACGAGTTCGCCGGGCGTGTCGCTGCCGAGGCGCTGCTGGCGCTGGGGCACCGGACCATGGCGACCGTCACCGGCCCGATGGAGTGGCACGTCTCGCGCGACCGCCTCGACGGTTTCGCCGACGCCCTCGCCATTCACGGCCTGACGCCCGCCGCAGTGCTCGAGGGGGACTGGTCGCCCCGATCCGGATATGAGGCAGGGATGCTGCTGCCGATCGACACCGGCATCACCGGCGTCTTCGCCGCCAACGACCACATGGCGCTGGGTGTCATCCGGGCGCTCGGGGAGCGGGGCATTCGCGTTCCCCACGACATGAGCGTGGTCGGCGTCGACGACATCCCCGAGGCGGCATTCCTCACGCCGTCGTTGAGCACGGTACGCCTCGACTTCGAGGCGGAGGGCCACTACGCGATGAATTGCCTGATCGCCGAGATTGAGGGTCGTTCGACGCCTGTCGAGGATCCGCCGCACCCATTCCTGGTCGAACGGGATTCGACCAGGAGCCGCTGAGAGCGCTCCCCTCCCCAAATGGCGGCGCGGGCGCTTCGACGACGCCTGCAGTCGGGCTGGCAGGCACGCTCCCGCCCGATAGCGCGGCCGTCGTCACGAATTCGTCACGGTGCTTGCGCATGCCGAGGTGGCGGGCGTAGGTTGCCTCTCGAGCGGATGTTATCGACAACATCCGCGTCGGCCCAGGGCGCATCGCCGCGCCCGCACGATGACACCGGAGTCATTCATGCACGAGTTCACCCCTGCCGAATCGGCCCTCGACGGCCGTATCCTGTTCGGCGCCGCGTACTACCAGGAGTACCAGCAGACCGGAACACTCGACCGCGACCTCGGCCTCATGGTCGAGGCGAACGTCACCGTGATCCGGGTGGGCGAGTCGGTCTGGTCGACATGGGAACCGCGCGACGGCGAGTTCGACCTCGAGTGGCTGCAACCGGTGCTCGACGGCGCCCGCGATCGCGGCATCGCCGTCATCATCGGCACGCCGACGTATGCGATCCCGCCGTGGCTGCAGGCGAAGCATCCGGAATTCGCCATCCAGCGCGCCGACGGATCGAGCATCGGCTGGGGCCAGCGCCAGGAAGTCGACTTCACCAACCCCGAATTCCTGCCGTACGCCGAGCGGGTCATCCGCCGCATCCTCGAGCGGTACGCGAGCCACCCCGCGGTCATCGGGTTCCAGGTCGACAACGAACCGGGCGCCCACCTCATCCACAACCCGCACACCTTCGCCGCGTTCGTCGAATGGCTGCGCGCCCGGTACGGCGACGTCGAGACCCTGAACCGCGAGTGGGGGCTCGTCTACTGGTCGCACCGCATCGCGGAATGGGACGAGCTGTGGACACCGGCCGGCAACTCGGCGCCCCAGTACCAGCTCGAATGGCGCCGCTTTCAGGCCACGCTGGTGAACGACTACATCGCGTGGCAGGCCGAGATCACGGCCGAGTATGCCAGCGACGCCCAGTTCATCACCACCTGCATCTCGTACGAGCGGCTTCCCGTCGAGGACGACCGCCTGGTTCAGGCGCTCGACGTGGTCGCCGGAAACCCCTACTACCAGATGCAGGACGGCCTGGCGATCGGCAAGGAGGTCGCCCGTAATGGCCGATGGTGGACCACCGGGGTGTGGGCGCTGTTCGGGCAGGGCGACCGCATGTACGCGACCAGCCACAGCCGCTTTCTCGTGACCGAGACCGCCGCCACGTCGATCGGCGGCCCATGGCAGAACCAGCCGCCCTACCCTGGCCAACTCGCGCAGGCCGCCCTCGCCCTGGTCGCCCGCGGCGCGACGATGATCGAGTACTGGCACTGGCACACCCTGCACTTCGGGTGGGAGACCTACTGGGGAGGAGTGCTCCCGCACAGCCAGCGCCCCGGACGCATCTACCGGGAGGCCGCCGAGCTCGGCGCCCAGCTGGGCACCCTCGGCCCGCAGCTCGCCGGCTACGTTCCCGACGCCGACATCAGCTTCATCTACTCGCTCGACACGAAGTGGGCGTGGGACTTTCAGCCGCCCCTCGCGACCGCCGGCGGTGACCCCGACTACGACTCCTACCTCCGCATCACCGACGCCTTCACCCGCGGGGCGTTCGAGGCGGGGCTGCAGAGTCGCCTCGTGCATGCGAGCGCGCTCGAGGGGATGGATGCCGCAGCCTTCGCCGCCGCGAATCCCGTCGTGGTCGCGGCCGGCCTCTACGTGGTGACCGACGCCCAGCTCGACTTCCTCCGCGATTACGCGGCCGCGGGCGGGCACCTCGTGCTCGGCATCCGCACCGGCTACGGTGACCACCTCGGCAGGGCGAGGCGCGAGACCGCCCCGGCCAGGCTCTCGGATGCCGCGGGCACCTGGTACGACGAATACTCCAACATCGCGCAGCCGATCGCCGTGCGCCCACGCGACGGCATGACGCTGTCCGACGGCGCCGCCGGAACCGCGTGGGTCGACGCCCTCCAGCTCGACGGCGCCGACCCGCTGGCCGAATATCTCCACCACACGCACGGCGACCACCCCGCGATCACCACCACCCAGCACGGGTCTGGCCGCATCACCTACGTCGGCACGCTGCCGAACGCCGACCTCGCCCGCGACATCGCCGCCTGGCTGGTGCCGGAACCCATTGCCGGCGGGTGGGCGCCCGACGAGACCGTCACCGTCTCGTCGGGCGCCGTGCCGTCTGGCACGCGGTTCTGGTTCGTGCACAACTGGTCGGGGAAGCCCGCCACCGCCGGCGCCCCCCCCCGCCCTTTCGAAGCGCCGGG
>NZ_JAALGE010000033.1 GCF_011057645.1 Marisediminicola senii
ACCAGGCGAACGAACTAATCGCCCATGTGTTCATTTTTCAAAGGGACGGCGCCACGCGGACATCAACACTACCCCCTTCGTCGGCGGCGTAGGATGTTAATAAGGGACAGCCGCCGGCCGACCCGCCGCTCGAGCTGCTGTACGACGACGACAGGCTGGTCGACACCGACCCGATGCTGCTGGCGAAGATCGCGGCATTGAAGTGCCCCTGCCCGTAATACCAGTACGGATCGGCGTCGAGGCGTTCGTAGTACCGGCCGATCTCCTCGACCCATTCCTTCTCGGCCCCGAACAGCACCGCATACGGCAGCAGGCGTTCGTTGAGCCGCAGCACCTGCGCGGTGTCGTCCGGGTCGATCGGCCCGCCGGCGTCTGTCGCCCCGGTGCCGTCAGTTGCCCCGGCGCCGTTCACCGGCGCGCCACCGTTCACCGGCACGCGCTCCGCCCCCTGCGGCGACTGCAGGTAACGCAACCGGTCGGCTTCGGCGAGGGCGATGTACACCTTGAGGCCGCGCAGGTGGTCCCGCACCTCCACGCCCTTCGGCTCGAGCGGCTGCCGTGCCACCAGGGCGACCGTCGCGACGATGGCCAGGGCACCCACCGTGAGGCTGATGACGGGCACGAACCCGCCGTACGCCTGCACCAGCGACACGATGCTGAACACGATCGCGGCGAGGCCGACCAGCAGCCCCACGACGACGACCAGGGTGATCAGCCCGACCGGCAGCGCCCTGCGGTACCCGTCTGCCGTCGCCCGTTTCGTCACCGCGGCCTGCAGCGCGCTGATCTTCGTCACCGCCTTCGCGTCGGGTTGTGCGAGGTCACGGGTCTCGCCCGCATCCAGTGAATCCCCGAAGATGGCGTGCAGAAAGGCCAGACTGTCCGCGTCCGCGCCCTCGGCGGTGAGGAACTCGAGGTGGTACTCGGGCTTGCTCTTCTTCTTGCGCTCCATGCGGGGCACCTCCACGATGCGCAGGTTGCGGGCGACCGCGAGCGCGAGGATCTGCGCGGTGGTCGCCTTCGTCGTGGTGCCGGAGATGGTGGATGCCAGCAGCACCCCCACCCCCTTCGGCGGCAGGTACTCCGCCACGATGATGCCCCTGCCGGGGGCATCCCGCAGGCGCGTGCGCCGCAGCAGTGCCGCGCCCCCCGCGACGAGCAGGCTCGCCCCCGCCAGCAGCACCGAGACCAGAGGCCACGGGGCAGCGCCGAAGCTGCCGTCGCGCGGCACGAAGGTGCCCTCGTCGAACCCGATCGCGAAGGTCAGGTTCTCGCCCGGCCCGAGGTCGGTCTGCGTGAATTCGTAGCCGTCGGCCGTCGTGAACGACTCGACGGGGTTGCTGTCGCCCTCCGCACCGGAGACCGCGGTCACCTGGTCGGTGAGTGCTCGCTGCAGCTCGGGCTCGAGAACGACCCGCGCCGTCACGACGCCGAACGGCTGCGCCCACCCGGTGCCGTTGACGTCCCAGTAGAACTCGTCGGCGTCGGTGTCGTCGAAGTACCTGGTGACGTTGTGTTGCTCGTAGGTGATGACGTAGGTCTGCTCACCCTCGACGAAGTCGTCGCCGGCGATGGTCACGACCTCGAAGTCGCCGTCGTCTTCGGTCTCGTACTCCCGCGGGTCGCCGTTCTCGTCGGTGACCGAGAGTACCCGCAGGTCGGTCGGGTGCCCGTCGTAGCGGTCGACCAGCTCGCGCCGGATTCCACGGTTCTGCTCCGGCGGGAACACCGCGACCAGCGTCTCCTGCACCTCGAGCACCGACCGGCCGTCGGCGTCGGTCGACAGTTCGTAGACGCCATCGAAGCTCGAGAACTCGAAGTCGTCGAGCTCGTCGGCGGAGGCCACGGCAGCCGGCATGCCGACCGCCGCCCCCACCAGTACGGACAGCATCCCCAGGTACATCGCTCGGCGCTTCACGCCCCCGAGCATAGACACCGGGTCGTCCGCGGCTACTGCACCGCGCTCGAGGCCGCCCAGATATTGATGTCCATGTCGACGGCGTGCTCGTCGATCGCGGCGAGCTCGGCACCGTCGAAATCGAGGTGCTGCACCGCGGCGAGGTTCGCCTCGAGCTGCGCGACCGACGACGCACCGACGAGTGCCGAGGTGACGCTCGAGGTGCGCAGGGTCCACGAGATGGCCATCTGCGCGAGCGACTGCCCGCGGCCCTTCGCGATCTCGGTCAGGGCCCGGATCGAGGTGAGCGCCCTGTCGGAGACCATGGTCTCCTTCATCGACACGCCCCTCGATGCGCGGGCGTCGGCGGGAATGCCGTCGAGATAGCGGTCAGTGAGCAGCCCCTGCCCGAGGGGCGAGAAGGCGATGCATCCAACACCCAGCTCCTCGAGGGTGTCGAGCAGCCCGTCCTCCACCCAGCGGTTGAACATCGAGTAGGAGGGCTGGTGGATGAGCAGCGGGGTGCCGAGGTCGGCGAGGATTTTCGCTGCGGCGATGGTGCGCGACGGCGAGTACGACGAGATGCCGGCGTAGAGGGCGCGGCCAGAGGTGACGGCCGTGTGCAGGGCGCCCATGGTCTCCTCCAGCGGCGTGTCGGGGTCGGCCCGGTGGGAGTAGAAAATGTCGACGTAGTCGAGTCCCATGCGGCCCAGGCTCTGGTCGAGCGACGACAGCAGGTACTTGCGCGACCCCTGCGTGCCATAGGGGCCCGGCCACATCGTGTACCCAGCCTTCGACGAGATGACGAGCTCATCGCGGTGCGCCGAGAAGTCGCGGCGCAGGTGGTCGCCGAAGTTGGTCTCGGCACTGCCGGCGGGCGGACCGTAGTTGTTGGCCAGGTCGAAGTGCGTCACGCCGAGGTCGAAGGCGCGGCGCAGGATGTCGCGCTGGCGCTCGACGGGCACGTTCTGGCCGAAGTTCTGCCACAGCCCGAGCGAGACCGCGGGCAGCTCGAGGCCGCTCCGTCCGGTGCGTCGGTATGGCATGTCGTCGTAGCGGTTCTCGGCAGCGAGGTAGGTCATGCGTCCATGCTGTCACGTGGGTGGGCGGCTTCGCCCGCGGTCGCGGCGTCGAGGGCGTCGAGCTGCCGCAGCGCATCCTTCGCCCGGTCGAGCCGGTCGGCTTCCGGGTCGTCCCACCAGTACGGACCGCGCTCGCCGAGGCCGTGCTTCGCGAGTCCTACGCGGGTGCGGGCCGCGGCGACCGCTTCGGTATCGTCTGCCTTCTTCGCGGTGCGCACGCCCGAGCGCCCGCGCCCGAGGTGCGATGTCAGCGCAGCGAGCACGTCATCGGGAAGCGACGGGTCGGTGCGGCGCCACCGCCGCCCCTTGATGGTCATCCACCGGTCGTCGTCGGGGGTGGTGTCCGATGGATGCGGCGCGCTCTCGCTCATGGGTGAACGCTAGCCCGGGCGGGCTCCGAGACCGCAGACTATGACTCACCTCGTCTGCCGGCACCGGCCGGCGGCATCGATCCGGGGAGCGACTCATGACCAACGGCCTGCGCAGGCTCACGACAGGGACGGCCCTCGCGGGTGCGGCTGTGCTGCTGCTCGCCGGCTGCGCGGCGCAATCCACCGACGCGGTGGGCGGCGCCGAGGCATCCACTACCCCGTCGGCGGCGCCCGATGAAGACACCGCATCGAGTGCCGAGCCGGCAACCGGCGCCGACTGGCCCCGGGTCGACGAGTCGGGTACCGGCCCGACCACGCTCACCATCGACCGCCCGTCGCCCGATGCGTTCTACCTGATGGCGAGCTTCACGTGCACGTCGGGTGAGTCGCACGTCGAGCTGCAGGAGGACCCCCGGGTGTTCATGTCCGGCCCGTGCGGTGGTTCCAGTGGATATCAGATGCCGTTGGACATCGATGCGACCGAACTGAACTTCACCATCGACATCGATCCGGGCGCCGAATTCACATTCACGGGAACGTTCCAGCCGCTGCGCTGAGTCGCGCGCGCGCTTGCTTGTGGGTGAGGACTTGCCAGGGCGGGCCGGGTGACCGTGAGGCGCGGGTGGTGCCGCGGCGCCGAACCGCGACATCCGCTCACCTCATCGCCGAATGCGCGTCGTCACCGCCGAGCGATCGAACCGCAGCGGCGGCAGCGCGTATGTTCCAGCCGACCAGGCCCAGCACCAGCGCGACCAGATGGGGGAAGTAGCCCACTCGTGCGACGCGGAGCGAATGCCAGCGTCGGGGTGACGCTCGCCCCGCTCAGCGAGTCGGATCACCTCGGTGCGGGTGGCAGTCGACAGCGTCGCCCAGGTGACGGAGTCGGTGGACTGCTCAGGCGCACGGCTGGCGCCAGCGTGCGCATCGAGCGCCGGGCCGCTCACTCGCCGAAACCGCGCAGGGAGGAGTCGCGGCTGGCGTCGTAGACGTACGCGAAGCACACCACGCCGCGCTCACCGTCGTCCCACCCCTCGGCGGTAGGAGCGAGCAGTCCGTAGCCGACCACCGAGTCGTAGTAATCGACCCCGATGAAGTCCTCGAACGTGTCCTCGCAGGCGGGGTACGTCTCGTCGTACATGAAGTCCTCACCGGGAAACAGGTCGCCCTCCACTGTCGACACGGCATACACCTCATAGTCGTGTGCCGAGTCGCACGGGAGGGTGCCGGGTGTGGCGACGAGGTCGCTGTCGATGTCGACGGCACCGAAGCACACGCCCTCGCGCAGATCGTCGACGGACGTGACGCCCGTGAAGTCTGCGGCACCCGCGTACTCGCCGTAAAGCGCGGCATCGCCGAAGTCGGCGGCATATGGCTCCTCGAGATAGGCGCCCCCGAGAGCCGCGCTGGCTACCGAGGCGATACTGGCGATTGCCAATGCCATGATGCCGACCAAGAGCGCAAGCGACGCGATCACGATGGCCACGATCGCCAGCGTGTTCGAGCGCTTCTCCCGCCCGACCTCGGCGAACGGGTAGTCACCGCCCGGCCTGCCCGGTTGGCTCCGGATGCCGCCGCCCGGCGCCGCGGCAGACGCGGGCCAGTACCCCTGCGGTCCCGCCGGCGGTGCCGGGAACTGTGCCCCGCCGGGTGACAGCCACGGGTTCGACTGCGTCTGGTCGGAGGGGGTGGACGGGCCGGGCTGCCCTGCAGGGGTCGGCTGGTCCGTGGAACCCGCAGGGGTACCCGCCGTCGGCTCGGTCATGGTCGGTTCGTCAGACGTCGGCACCGGCGCTCCGTTCGGGGTTTGCGGCAGCGCCAATCGTGCCGTACTCGCTGCACGCTACTGCCGGGCCGCGAGCCGCGGCATCCCCCAAACGGGCCGAACTGGCGGGCTATCCCAGGTCGCCGGCGACGATGCGGCGAATGACCTCGACCGGCAGCTTCGGCGACCGGTTCGCATCGGTGAGCCCGTTGGTCTCCTGCAGGGTGTCGGTGAGTTGCGTGTAGCAGAACCCCGAGAGCAGGCGGCTGCGGCGGATGCTGCCGACGATGCCACCGACGCGACGCTCGAAGTCCTCGGTGCTCGATGCCGTGGAGTACCCCCACGAGTCGGCGGGGGCACCGGGCGCGTAGCTCACTCCCCCGAACTCGGTGACCATGACGGCCTGCCCGGCGACCGGTCGCGTCATCAGCTGCAGGCGGCGACCGGCGGGGCCGACGCCGTCGACCATCGCGGTCACGGCGTCGACGTCGCGGTACGACGCGTCGAGCTCGTCGGGGTCGGCCGAGTAGTCGTGGATGGTGAGGATGTCGGACTCGGCATGCTCCCACCCGTCGTTCGAGATCACCGGGCGGGTCGGGTCGAGGGCACGCGTCAGGTGGTAGAGCGACTGGGCGAACGCCAGCTGGGCGGGGTCGTGCGCGATCTGCTGCACGCCCCAGCTCTCGTTGATCGGCACCCAGGTGACGATCGACGGGTGCGAGCGGTCGCGGCGCACGACGTCGATCCACTCGCGGGTAACCCGCGCCACCGCCTCCGTCGAGAACTCGTAGGTGCTGCCCATCTCGCCCCAGATGAGCAGGCCGAGCCGGTCAGCCCAGTAGAGAAAGCGCGGGTCTTCGACCTTCTCGTGGATGCGCGCGGCGTTGAAGCCGAGGTCCTTGATCAGCTGCACCTCGTCGCGCAGTGCCGCCGCCGACGGCGACGCGAGGTGCGATTCGGGCCAATACCCCTGCTCGAGCACCGACCGCACGTAGTAGGGCCGGTCGTTGAGCAGAAAGCGCCCGCCGTCGACCGCGACGCTGCGCAGCCCGAAGTAGGAGAACACCTCGTCGAGCGAGGTGCCGTCGGCGTCGTGCACGCTCACTCGCGCGTCGATGAGGCGCGGGTGCTCCGGCGACCACAGCAGGTCCTCGAACGCCTGCCCGTTCACCTGGTGCGCGATGTCGATCACCATGCGCGAGCGTGGTCCGCCGGTGGCGTACGACTGCCGAGCGAGCAGGCGCCCGTCGATGGTCAGCTCGACTCGCACGTCGACGGCCGACGCCGGGCGGCTGCACAGCTCCACCTCGATCGCGACGCTGCCGCTCGGCACGTCGGGAACCCAGCTCAGCCGGTCGATGTGCTGCGCCGCCACGGCCTCGAGCCACACCGGCTGCCAGATGCCGGTGGTGCGGTGGTACCAGATCACGTGCGGGTCTTCGTGCCAGTCCTGCTTGCCGCGGGGCTGGCCGACGTCGTGCGGGTCGTCCTCTGCGCGCACGACGAGCAGGTGCGGGTCGTCGCCGCCGATCTGGTCGGTCACGTCGAACGAGAACGGGGTCTGCCCGCCCTCGTGGGTGCCGATCAGGCGCCCGTCGATCCAGACCGACGCGCGGTAGTCGACGGCCCCGAAGTGCAGCAGCAGCCGGCCGTCGCCTTCGACGTGCCCGCTCGCGGCGATGTCGGCCGAGGTGATCTCCCGCGAGTACCAGACGACGGGGTGAAACCCCTGCTCGCCGACGCCCGACATCGGCGACTCGGGCGGAAACGGCACCGTGATCGCCCGGCTGAAGTGCGTGGTGTCGGTGAACCAGTCGGCGCCCTGCCCCTGGTCGGCGTCGTCGTGCTCGAACCGCCACTCACCGCCGAGGTCGGCCCAGGCGCGGCGCACCAATTGCGGGCGCGGGTACTCGGCGTCGTGCAGGGGGGCGGCGTGAGGCGTGTCGGACATTGGGCAATCATGCCGCGATTTTGCAGCGCTGTAAAGTGGATGCCGCGGTGCGCGGTTCCCCTCGAACCGGGTGAGCCACGCTCACGATGCGGGCGTGCTGCCGCGCACGGCGAGCGAGTGGCCCACGATCCGGTGTCGCCCGACGCCCTGGTAGCCGTCGATGCGATCCTCGAGCAGCGACAGTGCCTCTGAGGCGATGGCCATCTTGTCCGGGGCGACGGAAGTCAGGGTCGGCGAGGTGTACCGGCCGACGAAGGTGTCGTCCCAGCCGACCACGGCGACGTCGCCGGGAACCGACTTGCCCGCCGCCTGCAGTGCCTTCAGCGCGCCGATCGCGAACTTGTCGTCGCGGCAGACCACGCCATCGAACTCCAGCCCGGCTGCCAGCGCTTCGGTGATCGCGTCGCCTCCCGCCTCGGCCGAGAATTTCCGCGCGGTGAGCACCAGGTCGGGGCTGACGGGAAGCCCCGCCTCGATGAGCGCCTGCTGGTATCCGAGCAGTCGCTGGGTCGTCGAGCCGGTGATGTCGCCGTCGGTCACGGCAAGGAAGGCGATGCGGCGGCGACCGGAATCGAGCAGGTGCTGAGTTCCCTCCAGGGCCGCGGCGACGTTGTCGATCATCACGTGATCCGTCATCACGGGCATCGCGGCCTCGCCGAGCAGCACGAGCGGCGTGCCGGGGGCCAGCTTCGCGATGTCGAGGGTGCCCATCTGCACCGGGTGGAAGATGACGCCGTCGACCAGTCCGGCCTCGCGGTCGCCGATCACGGCGCGCTCCGCGACCGGGTCGCTGAGCGTCTGCTCGATGAGCACCCGGTAGCCGCGGCGGGTGGCCTCTTCGGCGATGTAGCGCGAGAGCTCGGAGAAGTACGGGTGGTCCATCTCGGGCATGGCGAGGGCAATCATGCCGGTGCGGCCGGTGGCCAGGCGCCGGGCGGTGAGGTTGGGACGGTAGCCGAGCTCGTCGATGGCACTCTGCACCTTCTGCCGCAGTGCGGGGGCGACGTGCGGGTAGTCGTGCACGACGTTGGAGACGGTCTTCATCGAGACGCCGGCGAGCTCCGCCACGTCGATCAATCGCACCCGTGCCATTCGTATCCCAATCCTTCGCGCCCATCCTAAGGCGAGACTCCCTCGTGAGTGGGGAGGCGCTTTCCCATGGCGGGGCCCCGCCACGATCGTGATCTGCCCGGTATGGACTTCCGGTTTACAGCGCTGTACATTGTCCGAGTACTCGCTTTGTCGAACGTCCGACGGCAGTGCACACACAGCGCCGCACCCCGCGGAGCACAGCTCTCAATGAGGAGGACGACCATGACCAGGCCACGAATGTCCGTCAGGCGCAGGCTTGCAGCCGCGACGGCGATCGGCACAGCAGTAGTAATCGGGGTGACCGGGTGCTCAGGCGGATCACCCGAAGCCGCCGGTGAGGCATTCACCGGTGAGTACACCGGTGAAGAAGTAGAGCTCTCGTTCTGGAACGGCTTCACCGGTGGTGACGGACCGTTCATGGAATCGATGGTCGAGCAGTTCAACGAGGAGCACGACAACATCACCGTCGTCTCCAACACCATGCAGTGGGCCGACTTCTACCAGCGCCTTCCCGCGGCCGTGACCGCGGGCGAAGGCCCCGACGTCGGTGTCATGCACCTCGACCAGCTGGCCACGAACGCCGCCCGCAGCGTCATCGTGCCCATCGACGACCTGACCGACCAGCTCGAGTTGACCGAAGACGACTTCACCACCGAGGTATGGGACGCCGGTGTCTACGACGGCGCCCGCTACGGCATCCCGCTCGACGTGCACTCCCTTGCGATGTACTACAACACCGAGCACTTCGCCGCGGCCGGCATCACCGAGCCGCCCACCGACGCCGCATCCTTCCAGGAAGCCCTCGAGAAGCTCTCCGCAGCCGGGTACGAGACCCCGTTCTGGATGCCGACCAGATGGCCCAGCCACCTGATGAACCTGTCGCTGCTGTGGCAGAACGGCGGAGAGCCGTTCGGTGACGACGAGGCCTCCTTCGGCTCCGACGCCGGTATCGCAGCCCTCGAATGGCAGCGCGGGATCGTCGACGACGGCTTCAGCCCGAGCGACGTCGCGGTCGACTCGCAGTACGTCGCGTTCAAGAACGGCGAGACGTCGATCACGTGGGACGGCATCTGGCAGGTCAACGACCTGACCGAATCCGGCCTCCCGTACGCCATGGCGCCGGTGCCGACCATCGGTGACGACTCCGCGGTGTGGGCGAACTCGCACAACTTCTTCCTCCCCCGCCAGGCCTCGGCCGACCAGGACAAGACCGACGCCGCCAAGGTGTTCATCGCCTGGATGAGCGAGCAGTCGGCCGAGTGGGCCGGATCCGGAATGATCCCGGCACGCCAGTCGGTGCGCGACGCCGGAGCCCTCGAGGGCCTGCCGCAGGCACCCATCGCCGAGCAGATCGACGACATGCGCTTCCTCCCGCCGATCCCCGGTATCGGAACCGTCGTCACGGAGACCCTCGAGGTCGCCGTCTCCGAGGGCGTGCTCGGTTCGACCCCGCCCGCCGACGTGCTGACCGATGCCGAAGGCACCGCGACGCAGCTCATGGAAGACAACGCAGCCACCTTCGGGGGCTGAGCGACAATGTCGACGAAGGTCAGCGCGGACGCCCTCCCCACCGGGAGGGCGTCCCGCCCCGCGGCCACCCGCGGGGCCCCGGCCAGGCGCCCCGCCCGCGAACAGGCGGCCGCGACGCCCTGGATATTCCTCGCCCCCTACCTGCTGCTGTTCGGTGGGTTCGTCATCCTGCCCGCTGTGCTCGGCGTGTGGATCAGCCTGCACTCCTGGGACTACACCCTCCCCCTCAAGCCCTTCGTCGGCCTCGACAACTACGTCGCACTGTTCGACCCGAACTCCACGGTCTCCGGCCCGTTCTGGGGCTCGATGCGCGCGACCGGCATCTTCACGCTGTTCAGCGTTCCCCTCCTCCTGACCATCCCCCTCGCCGTCGCGCTGCTGATGAGCAAGAAGTTCCCGGGTCGCAACTTCCTCCGGGCCATCTACTTCGCGCCCTACGTGCTCGGCGTCGCCGTCGTCGCCGTGCTGTGGCGCTACCTGCTCGACAACAACATCGGGCTGGTCAACCACTACCTCGGCCTGCTCGGGCTGCCCGACGACACCGCGTGGACCACCTCGACGCCCGCCGCGTGGGTGGCACTCATCGGCGTCACGGTCTGGTGGACCCTCGGCTTCAACGCCGTGATCTACCTCGCCGCCCTGCAGGACATCCCGGTCGAGCTGTACGAGGCCGCGCGGGTCGACGGGGCCAACGGATGGCAGCAGTTCGTACACGTCACCATCCCCGGCCTCAAGCCGATCCTGTCGTTCATCACGATCATCACCCTGCTCGCCTCGGCGAACATGTTCGGCCAGTCCTACCTAATGACCCAGGGCGGTCCGGGTCGCGAGACCCGCACCGCGATCTACCAGATCGCCGACACCGGGCTGCGCAACTTCCAGATGGGAAGCGCCGCCGCGATGAGCTACGTCCTGACCGTGTTCCTCATGCTCGTGAGCGTCGTCGTGTTCTGGATATTCCGCGAGAAGAACGAACCGAAGGCAAAGAAGGTGCGCTCATGACGAACGTTCTCGACCAGAAGGGCCAGAAGGACGAGAAGAACGAGAAAGACGAGAGGGTCGACACCCCGGCCGGTTCCGACGAACCGCGCTCGGGCAGCAGGCGCTCGACGATCCTGCGCATCGTCATCCTCGGGTCCATCGCGCTGGCGTTCGTCAGCCCGATCATCTTCATGCTGGTCACGTCGTTCAAGACCAGGGCAGAGGCCGCCGGCATCCCGCCGACCTGGATCCCCGACCCGTTCTCGCTACAGGCATACGCGACGATCCTCGCCCCCGGCACCAACACCCCGGTGCTGCAGTGGTTCGCGAACAGCATGCTCGCGGCCGCACTCAACGCGAGCCTCGTGGTCGTCACCGCATCGCTCGCCGCATACCCGCTGGCGAGGATGCAGTTCCGCGGCAAGAACATCGTGTTTGCCGTCATCGTGGCGACGCTGCTCGTGCCGCCGGTGATCCTGGTCATTCCGAACTACCTCATCGTCAGCGAGCTGGGGTGGCTGAACTCGCTCGTCGCGATCATCATCCCGACCGCGGCATCCGCATTCGGGGTGTTCTTCATGAGGCAGTTCTTCGTGAGCCTGCCGGTCGAGCTCGAAGAGGCGGCGAGGCTCGACGGCGCCAACCGGTTCGTCATCTTCACCCGGATCGTGCTGCCGCTCGCGAAGCCCGCGCTGGCGACGCTCGCCCTGCTGGCGTTCCTCGGCAACTGGAACGACTTCCTCTGGCCGGTCTACGTGCTCTTCAGCCCTGAGGTGCAGACCCTGCCCGCGGGCCTGTCGACGCTGCAGTCCGCCAACACGGTGCGCTACGACCTGCTGATGGCCGGTGCGGTCGTCGCCAGCCTGCCGGTGCTCGCCCTGTTCGTGTTCCTCCAGCGATTCATCATCGAGGGTGTCTCCCGGTCGGGCGTCAAGGGATGAGGCGCATGGATGCCGCGACCGCCGGCGCGGCGATACTCGTCGCCGCGCTGGCGCTCACCGGCTGCGCCGCCGCCGCACCCAACGCGCCCGCGCCCTCCGCGTCGTCCACCGACGCCGCGGGGGCAGGGGGCCCGTCGCCCGTGCTCGACGCGAACTTCGCCGACCCCGACCTCCTCGAGGTCGGCGGCGTCTACTACGCGTATGCGACGAACGACAACAACCGCAACGTGCAGGTCGCGTCATCCACCGACCTCATCGAATGGGAGACGCTGCCCGACGCCCTGCCCGACCTGCCGAACTGGGTGATCCCCGGCAAGACCTGGGCGCCCGAGGTCACCGAGATCGCCCCTGGGTCGTACGCGATGTACTTCACCGCGACGAACTTCCAGCCGTCGCTGCAGTGCATCGGCGTGGCCACGGCGACCGACCCGGCCGGGCCGTTCGAGGTGCAGGGCGACGAAATGCTCATCTGTCCGCCCGACGAGGGTGGGGCGATCGACGCCGGCACGGCGATGATCGACGGCACCCTGCAACTGCTGTGGAAGAACGACGGCAACTGCTGCTCGCTCGACACCTGGCTGCAGGCGACTCCCCTATCGGCCGACGGGCTCACCGTCGCCGGCGACACGGTCAAGCTCGTCATGCAGACCGAGGCGTGGGAGGGCAACCTCGTCGAGGCGCCGACGCTGGTCGACCGCGGCGAGCAGCTGGTGCTGCTGTACTCGGCGAACAACTACGGCGACGACAGCTATGCCGTCGGTGCCGCAACCGCGCCGAGCCTGGCCGGCCCGTGGACCAAGGAGCCGGAGCCGATCCTCTCGACGGAGAACACCGACGGTCTCTACCGCGGGCCCGGCGGGCAGGATCTCGTCGTCGGACCGGATGGCGCCGACTACCTGGCGTTCCACGGCTGGGATGCCGACTACACCTACCGGGCGATGTACGTCGCACCCGTGGAATGGGACGGCGACATTCCGCGCCTCGCGGCCAGCGAGTAGTTCGACCGTTCGCCCGCTTGCGTGTGCGACGCGGCCGCGGGGATCCACAGGTTCACCGCGACCGCGTTGTTTCGTGCCCGCGTCGCATCGTGCCCGGGTGCGGCCCTGCTCCTTGCCCAGCGCCGTCGCCGCGGGCAAAGATGAGGCATGCAAGAGATCCCCGGAAGGACCGTCCGAGACCTCCCAACCCCGCCGACCCGCGCCGAGGTCATCGCCCGGTTCGGTGCGCCCGTCTTCACGCTCGTGCCGCAGCCGCACCTGCGGGAGCTCGACGGCGCCAGCACGATGGCGGTGAACGACACCCTCCAGGAGGTCAGCCTCTCCTACTCCTACCTCCGCTGGCCCGACGATCCGGCCGACCCTCGCAACCTCGTGCCCGACATCGACGAGATCACCCACTGGATCGACAAGGCCCATCGCGACGATCAACCAGAGTGGTTCATCGCCTCGCTCGAATCGCGTCGGTATCCGACGGTGTGGGAGGCGGTCCGCAGCATCCACCCAGACGTGGGTGTCGCCCAGACCCTCGCCGAGCACCTCGCGCATCACGTGAACCATGTGCTGATCAATTCCGTCGAGGGCAGGCGAGTGGATGCCGCCGGCCGCCCGCCCCGCCTCGACGCCGAGGTGAAGCCCACTCACGCGCAACCCGCCGTCCTCACCGTGGACGGCGTCGAGCTCCCCGCCATCACGATCGACACCGATCCCCACATCGTCGGCTGGGCCGCCCAGGTGGGTGAGGTCTACGTCACGGTCGCCCTCGACCGCGAGCGTCTTCTCACCCTGCGCGTCGCACTCACCGCGCTGCCGTGAGACTTGTGCGCTCCGACGACGCCCCGATCGTGCGGCAAACGCGCCGCTGCTCTTGCTAGCGTTCACCGAGTGTCTTCCACCTCGTCCCCGTCCCGCAGCCAGACGATCACCGTCGTCGGTCATGTCTGCATCGACGAGAATACCGATGTCGCGACGCGCGACGGCCACACCGGTGCGTCAGTCCCGGTGCGACGCACCGCGGGGTCATCGCCCGTCTTCATGAACCGGCACTGGCAACAGCTCGCGAACGTCGACGTCGCGGTAATCGCTCCGTTCGGGGTCGACTTTCTCGAGATCGACAGCACCCTCCCGCTGCTCAACGGCCCGACCGCCGTCGACACCATGCTCTACCGCAACCACATCGACGGCCCGGTGCGCCGACAGGAATGCGTGAACGCCGACCGCGCCGAACCGGTACCGATCGACGCCCGCGCGGCCGCCCGCCTGGGCAGCTCCGACCTGGTGGTCGTGTGCCCGCTGCTCCCGAACTTCGACGCGACCTACATCGAATCGGTGCTCGGCCACACCGCCGCGCTGTCTGTGCTGCTCGCCCAGGGGCACTTCCGAAGGGTGTCCGCAGACGGGAGCGTGGGCACGGGTCCGTTCATCGACGACGAACGGGTCATTCCGCTGTTCGACGTCGTGATCCTGTCCGACGAAGACACCGACGATGCCGTGACGCTAGCCCGCGCCTGGTCGGAGCGGTTCCCCGGAACGACGATCGTCGTGACCCAGAACAGCAACGGCGCGACCTACTTTCAGGCCGGAATCGTCACCCGCATGCCCACTCGTGCGCTCGCGGGCGACCGCATCGGAAACGTGGTGGGCGCAGGCGATGTGTTCGCGGCGGCGCTCGCCGTCGGCTATCTGGTCAGCGGCAGCATCCATACCGCCGTCGCCGGGGCGAACACCGTCGCCGCTGACTTCGTCGAAGCCCAGACCCACATCAGCGGACCGGGTGCTACAGGCGACATCGACCCCTCCGCACTGGCACTCGACGCGGCGACGTCACCCGCGAACTAGTCGCGTGCGGTCATCACGCCCGATGCCCGACTAGCTGGCGTCGCTCGAACCCTCGGCGTCGGCGGCGGCCTTCTCGCGGCGTTGGCGCACCACGACTGTCACGATCGCGGGCACGATGGTCAGCGCGGCGACGATACGCATCCACGGCTTGTTGAACAGGTTGCCGGTGGCGGAGTCGAGGGATGCCGCGCCCGGGCCTGAGATCAGAAAGGTGCTGGCGATCAGGCCGAGCGTTGCGGGCAGCTCGATGCCGCCCTTCTCGTTGAAGAAGCCGTTCGGCGCGTGCTGCGAGGCGGCAACGCCCATGGTTGCGGCCGCGGCGGCGGCACCAACCGGCGTGACGAAGCCGGTGATGAGCGCGAGCCCGCCAC
Organism: Marisediminicola senii; assembly: GCF_011057645.1. Lineage (GTDB taxonomy): Bacteria > Actinomycetota > Actinomycetes > Actinomycetales > Microbacteriaceae > Marisediminicola > Marisediminicola senii. The sequence continues at coordinate 14,813 of NZ_JAALGE010000033.1, forward strand.
CCGCTTCGCCGAGTCCCGCGGCGATGGCAGCTTCGCGGCCTGGCTTGATGCCGACCGACTCGAAGAACTGGCCGGTGCCCTCGGGGCCGTGGCCGCCGAACATGCCGAAGAGCTTCTGGGCGCCGTGGGCGAACAGGATTCCACCGATGGCGACGCGCACGATCGTGTGGGCGGTGGTGAGTGCGGCTGGCGTCGACATGGGTCTCCTTTGCGGTGAACCCTGGTGCCCACCCAGCGATCATGCTCGTTCAGCGAAGCTGGCAGTCACCTGAGTGCGGCGACCCGGGCTCAGCCGATCTGTTCGAAGTCGCTCGTGTCGGGTGCAGGCTCCTTGGTGCGCTTGTGGAAGAACCAGGTCAGAGCCCACAGCACGACACCGATCGCGAGCAGCACCCCGGCGATGCGGTACTGGTCCACCGGTCGCCCCGACGAGAACGGCAACACGAGGTACACGCACACCACGGCGCCGATCCACGGGATCACGGTGGGGGTGCGAAAGTGCTTGTGGTCGACCGAGTCGCGCCGCAGGATCAGCACGCACACGTTGACGACCGCGAACACCGCGAGCAGCAGCAGCGATGTGGTGCCGCCGAGCAGAATCACCAGCGGGTTCGAGGTGTCCATCGACACGTAGGCGGTGAGTCCGAGCGCGATGGCGGTAGTGAACAGGATGGCCGCCCACGGGGTCTGGCGGGTCTTGTGCACCTTCGACAGGAAGGCCGGCAGCACGCCGTGCTTGCTCATGCCGTACAGCAGGCGGCTCGCCATCATCATGTTGATGAGTGCGCTGTTTCCCACGGCGAACAGGGAGATGAACGGGATGACCTGGGAGATCGGAAAGTCGGGGGCCGCGGTCTGCACCACGGTGACCAGCGGCGTCGCGTTGCCGGCGAGTTCGCCGATCGGCACGATCGCAACGGCGCAGATCGAGACGACGACGTAGAGCACGGCGGCGATGCCGAGCCCGGTGAACATCACGGGCGGAAAAATCTTGCTCGGGTTCTTGGTCTCCTCAGCCATGTTGACCGAATCCTCGAAGCCGACCATCGCGAAGAACGCGAGCGAGGTCGCCGTGCTGATCGCGAGGAAGATGCTCTTGCCGTCGGGGGTGTCGAAGGCGACGACGCGGGAGAAGTCCGCCGCTCCCCCGGTGATCGCGAAGACGCTGATCATGATCACGAGCAGCAGGCCGGAGAGCTCGATCAGGGTGAGAACGACGTTGAGGCCGACGCTCTCACCGACGCCCCGAAAGTTGACCGTCATCACGAGAAGCATGAATGCCAGGGCGATGATGAGAATGGTGCCGGGGCCGTCGGGAAGGCCGAAGCCGATCGCGAAATTGCTGGCGAATGCTCCGGATGCCGCAGAAGCCGACGTGATCCCCGACGACATCACGGTAAAGCACACCAGGAACGTGACGAAGTGGATGCCGAACGCCTTGTGCACGTAAAGTGCGGCTCCCGCGGCCTGCGGGTACTTGGTGACGAGCTCCAGGTACGAACAGGCGGTGAGGAATGCGACGCCGAACGCGATGAGGAACGGCAGCCACGCGGCGCCGCCGACCTCGGCCGCGACCTGCCCGGTGAGGGCATAGATGCCCGTACCCAGGATGTCGCCGACCACGAAGAGGAGAAGGAGCTTCGGCCCCATGACCCTCTTCAGTTCGGGCTGGGTAGAAGTCTCTGCAACCGCCATGGCCGCACCCTTCGGTTCGCGGCGTTCACGCTAGCCGAGCTGACCACCCCCGCGCCGATGAGACAGTCTTACCCGCGCCATGCCCCCCGGTCTAGGGCCAATGTTCAGCGGAGTTTCACCCGACTCGCATTGCGGTCGGGTGACACCCCCTACTCATTCTCTCGCTCAGTGCGTCGGCACGGCCTCGCGCACCCACCCGGCAGCCGGGGCGACGTACTTCACGACGGATTCCAGCAGCTGCGCGTTGTAGTCGACGCCCAGCTGATTCGGAATGGTGATCAGCACCGTGTCCGCTTCTCGCACTGCAGCATCCTGGGCCAACTCGGCGCCGATCACGTCGGGTTCGCCGATGTAGCTGCGGCCGAAGCGCGCCAAGCCGCCGTCAAGGTGACCGACCTGGTCCGAGCTCTCGGCCTGGGCGCGCAGGCCGAAGTAGTAGCGGTCCTGGTCGGTCACGATGGGAAGGATGCTGCGGCTCACCGACACCCGGGGGGTACCGGGGTGCCCGGCCTCCGCCCACGCCTCCCGGTAGATCGCGATCTGCTCGGCCTGCAGCTCATCGAATGGCACGCCGGTGTCTTCGGTGAGGAGGGTAGAGCTCATGAGGTTCATGCCCTGCTCGCCCGTCCACTCGGCAGACGCACGCGTGCCGGAGCCCCACCAGATGCGCTCGCTGAGGCCAGGGGCCTGCGGCTGGATCGCGAGCAGTCCACCTTCGGCAGACATGCGCGGGTTGGCTGGGGCGATACCCGCTCCGCCGATGGCCGCGCGAAAGATCTCGGTGTGCCTGCGGGCGACGTCCGCATCGGTCTCGCCCTCGGCGGGCGCGTAGCCGAAGGTCTCGTACCCGCGAATGGAGGTCTCGGGTGAGCCACGGCTCAGGCCGAGCTGCAGTCGGCCGCCGCTGATCAGGTCGGCGGCCGCGGCGTCCTCCGCCATGTACAGCGGGTTCTCGTATCGCATGTCGATCACGCCGGTGCCGAGTTCGATGGTCGAGGTGCGGGCGGCCATCGCGGCGAGTAACGGGAAGGGCGACGCGAGCTGCCGGGCGAAGTGGTGCACGCGCACGTAGGCGCCGTCGACGCCCAGTTCTTCTGCGGCGACGGCGAGTTCGATGGTCTGCAGCAGGGCGTCGGCCCCGGTGCGGACGAGGGAGCCCTGCACCTGCTGGTAATTGCCGAAGTTGAGGAACCCGATGCGCTTCATGCGGATATCAGCGCTCGCTGCGACGCAAGTATTCCCGGGGTGTCGTGGGTGGCAGCATCCACCCCCCGCGGCAGTTCACTGTGGGCGGGTCATTGTCTATCGAGGTCGGCCTGCACCTGTGTCCAGGGAATGGTGGGGCCCTCTTCCGCCATGGCCGCGTCGAATGCCGCGATGTCATCGTCGTTCTCGTCGTCTTCCGTGTCGTCGGGCGGAATCACACCCGCCGCCCGCAGCAGGTCGACCCCGATCGGCCCCGGGTTGTGCGCTACTTCCCAGCGGAACCCGTCGGGGTCGGCGAAGTAGCCGGTGTACCCGCCCCACTCCCGTTCGGTTGCCGGGCTGACCGTCGCTCCCGCACCGCGCGCAGCCTCGAGCACCTCGTCGACGCCTGCGGGGTCGGGCATGTTGTGCGCGAGGGTGATCGGTGGCGCTCCGGCACCGCTCTGCACCGGCCCGACCTCGGCCTCGAACTGCTCCCTCGACCACAGCGACAGCGTGACCGACGGTGCCACCCGAAAGAACAGCACCTCCCCCGGCACCTCGAGCTCGGGTTGCCACCCCAGCCCGTCGACGTAGAACCGGCGGGTGGCCGCCACGTCGGCGACGGCCAGGGTGATGAATGTCACGCGCGCGTCCATGCCGATCACGCTAGCCACGACGACAGACACGGGCCAACCGTGGCAATACCTCAGCTACACCCCATGCCAAGCTGTGCGCATGGGGATACGACGTGGGGCAACGACGATTACGGGCGTCATCGCGGCACTGCTGCTGGTCACGGCATGCGCCAGCACCAGCGACTACGCGGCCCCGCGACTCACCGAGAGACCGAGTGTGGATGCCTCGGCGAGCCCAACTCCCAGTGCGACCCCCACGCCCAGCCCCTCGGAGACCATCCCCCCGACCACGGAACCGCTCGCGAACACCGTGCAGGCGGGCTCCGTCGCCGAGGGCGCGTCGGCGACCATCTCCGGAACCGGCCCCTCGAACGTCGCCTACCAGCGCCAGGGCGAGTTCGCCGTCGTGGTCGGGCTCGACTGCTCCGCGTGCACCGGGACCGCGATCGTGACCGCGCCGGGCCGCATGTCGCCGCTCGGTGAAGTGGCCGCGCCCATGCAGGGTTCGTTCCTCGTCGACGTATTCCAGGGCAACCCGGTCGACCAGATGGTCATCGTGCAGGCGGAGGGCGCCTGGACGGTCACCCTGCAGAGCTGGAACGACCTGCCGTACGTGACCGGGGCGCAGTCCGGCACCGGTCCGCGGGTGATGTTCTTCACCGATGACGTGCCCCGCGTGACGGTCGAGTACACCCCGGCCGATGCCGACGATTCGTTCTCGGGGCGCGTGTTCACCACGTCGGACACCCCGCAGGTGTTCGGCAACACCGAGGCGATCTCCGAGGTCTTCGACGCCGACCTGCCGGGCGTCATGGCCATCCAGACCCGCGGAACCTGGACGGTCACCCCGACGCCCTGATTGCCGCGCTCCGCCCCGGGGGGAACAATGGTGAGAACACCTCCACCTGTCCTTTCTGCGGCGGGATCAGATTGGCAGTCATGACCTCGCGCCTGTTGATGCTCCCGCTGTCGGCCATGCTCGTGCTCGCGTTCGCCGGGTGCACCCCTGGCGGAGACGGTTATACCGACGACGACCGCGAGCCCGCAACGGCTACCGGTGGGGCGCTCGAGCTGGCAGTTTCGGAGATCTGCACCGACCAGTCGGAGCTGGAATGCGTGTCGGTCGGCGGGCAGCGAATCGTGGCTCCGGCCTCCTTCCAGCGTGCGGGGGTAGCCGAGGCGACTGCCGCCCGCGGTGACGGCGCCAGTGCTGTGGAGGTGACGTTCGACAAAAACGGGACCGCAGTATTCGCCGCGCTGACTTCGCAAGCGGCCGGGGCCGGCGACGCGGCGCGCCTCGTGATCGGCGTCGGCGGAGACATCCACAGCGCCGTCTCCGTTCTCGAAGCGCTGGATACCTCCGAGGTGCGGATCGTGCTGGGTCCGGGAGAAGACCCCGACGACCTGGTCGACCTCATTCGCGAGGGCTGAACCGCTTCCTGCGCGAGCGCCGACCCAGCAGGCCACCCAGGTAGGCAGCCGCGAGCACCACGACGCCCTGCACCAGGACGAAGAGCAGGCCGACAGCCCACAGCCCGCTGCCATCCGAGGCGCCCAGCCAAACGGTTCCGATGAGCGAGGGAACGACGAGCGCTGCGGTGAACCACAGCGGCGTTACGGCGCCAGGGTGCCCCACGGACGCCAGCGCAGCCACGAGCGGAAGCACGAGCCAGGTCCACGGATAGAGCGGGGAGTCGAACGGGTCACCGTTCGCGGCGGTGGCAGCGAGCACCAGCTGGGTGCCGACCCCGACTACCACCAGTGCAGCAACCGTCGCGACCAGTTTGCCGCGTGCGGGGGGCGACTTCGGGTGGGTGACCATCCGGTCATTCTGCTGCAACAAAGTCGACGGGCCATACCCGTCGGTGACGACCCGGTCGTAGGTTGGTCGCATGAGCGCAGAGCTGACCCTGGGCGCTGAGGAGGAGCTCCACCTCATCGACCCGTCGAGCCGCGCGCTGTCGGCCAGGGCGCCGCAACTGCTGGCCAAGCTGTCGCCGCTCAGCTATTCGGCCGAACTCCAGCGCACCACCGTCGAGACCAACACCGAGGTCGTCGAGTCGCTCTCCGGCCTCCGTGATGAGATCATGCGGCTGCGACGGGGCCTCATCGACGTGGCGGATGACGCGGGCTTGAGTGCCGCGGCAGTGGGAACCGCCCCGCGCTCGGCATTCGCCGACTTCGAGCTCACGACGACCGGACGGTACGGCCGCATGCAGGAGCAGTACCGCCTGCTCGTCGACGAACAGCTGATCTGCGGCACGCAGGTGCACGTCGGCGTGAGCGACCGGGAGCTCGCGGTGCAGATCGCGCAACGGGTGTCGGGGGAGCTTCCGCTGCTTCTGGCGCTGTCGGCGAGTTCGCCGTACTGGAACGGGCAGGACACCGGCTATGCCAGCATCCGGAGCCTCATCTGGCAGCGCTGGCCGAGTGCAGGCGCGACCGGTCCGCTTGCATCGGCCGGCGAATACGAGCAGTTGCTCAGCGACCTGATCGACACCGGGGTGATCGCCGACCCGAAGATGGCGTACTTCGAGGTGCGCCCGTCGTCGCACGCGCCGACCCTCGAACTGCGGGTGTGCGACGCGTGCCCGATCGTCGACGACGCCGTGTTGATCGCGGGGCTGTTCCGCGCGGCGGTGCGCGCGGCCGAGCAGGACATCGCGGCAGGCATCCCCGACGTGACGGTGCCGGCCCCTATCCACCGGGCCGCGATGTGGCAGGCGGCGCGCGGCGGGCTGTCGGCGCGGCTGCTCGAGAGCGGCCCGCACCCCCGCCCGGTGCCCGCGGCGCAGGCGATCCGGGAGATGGTCGACCGGCTGCGCCCGCAGCTCGAAGAACTCGGCGACTACGACGACGTCGCCTACCTCACCGAGACCGTGCTCGCGCGCGGCAACTCCGCCGACCGGCAGCGCGCCGCGTTCGCCGAGCGGGGTGAGCTCGACGACGTAGTCGACCTGGTGGTGCGCGAGACGCACGGGCCGGCCGGCGGGTTCGCATCCGACGCCCCCGTACTGCGCACCTACCGAACCCGCGCCGGCGACGAAGCGGTCGGCCCCGGCGCCCGGCCGCGCGCGGCCTACCGCGGCATCGTCGACTTCTACCAGAGTCTCGACACCCACGAGTTGGTGGCCCGCGAACGCGCCCGTGAGCGTTGGGTCACCAGCAACGACATGACGTTCGGCGTCAACGGGGCGCACCGGCCCTTCGCCGTCGACCTGTTTCCGCGGATGCTCAGCCGCTACGAATGGGGCGAGCTGTCGGCGGGGCTCACCCAGCGCGCCCGCGCCATCGAGGCGTTCCTGCGCGACGTGTACTCCGAACGGCGCGTGATCGCCGACGGCATCGTGCCGGCGGACTACGTGCTCGGCTCCCCCGGCTGGCGAGACGAGGCCACGCAGTTGCCTCCCAACACGGTGCGTGCGCCCGTGATGGGGTTCGACATCGTGCGCAACGAATTCGGAGGGTGGCGGGTTCTCGAGGACAACGTGCGAGATCCCAGCGGGGCCGCGTATGCCCTCGGCATCCGTCGATTGATGGATGCCGTCATGCCCGACCTGCCCAGACCCCCTGGCCTGCTCGACCCCGAGACCGCGCCCGCGGCCCTGCGCGACACCATCGTCGCCGGCCTCGGGCCGGATGCCGTCGCGGCGCTGCTCACCAGCGGGCCAGACAGTTCCGCGTACTTCGAGCACCGCACCCTGGCCGAGGCGGCCGGCATGCCGCTCGTGGAGGCGGGTGACCTCGTGGTGCGCGACGGCGCCGTCTGGCAGCGCGGCGGCGACTCCCGTGCCGCAGGGTCCCGCATCGATGCCCTGTACCTGCGCATCGACGGCCAGCTCGTCGACCTCGTCTCCCCCGCCGTCGCCGACGACGGCACGCCGACCCCGATCGGCGCCCAGGTCATGGCGGCCGCCGCCGCGGGCTCGGTATTCCTCGCGAACGCCCCGGGGAACGGGGTCGCCGACGACAAGTCGCTGTACTGCTACGTGCCGGAGCTCATCAACTACTACCTCGGAGAGCACCCGCTGCTCGAGTCGGTGCCGACCTACCGCACCAGCGACGAGGGCGAGCGGCGCATCGTGCTCGAGCGGGTCGGCGAGCTCGTGACCAAGCCGGTCGACGGTCATGGCGGCATGGGCGTGCTCATCGGCCCCGATGCCGACGCGTCGCAGGTGGCCGAGCGACGCCTGGAGATCGCGGAGGCCCCCACCCGTTGGGTTGCGCAGGAGGTGGTGGCGCTGTCGTCGCTCCCCTCGTTCGCCGAGACCGCGCTCGAGCCGCGCCCGGTCGAGCTGCGCGTGTTCGTCTACACGACGGGCACCGGGGTGGACGACGTTCGCCTCGCCGACCTGGCGCTGACCCGGGTCGCTTCCGAGGGAACGCTCGTGGTCGATTCGTCGCGCGGAGGTGGCGCGAAGGACACCTGGGTCGTCGGCCCCGAGGCATCCACCTGATCCGCAGGAGATCGGCGGCACCCCCAGGTGACGCGCGCCGTCGGCGTTCGTCCCTCGACACCCGCCCACCGCGGGAGGCACACTGGTGGCGGCATCCAATCGCCACCCACTCCACCTCTACGCAAGGAGTCCTCATGCCTGCCACGACGCACAAACCCAGTGGAGCACCGGTCTGGATCGAGCTTTCGAGCACTGATACCGACCGGGCGGCGACCTTCTACGGCGCGGTGCTGGGTCTCCGTTCGACAGACCCGAATCCCGCCCTAGGTGGATACCGTTACCTCGAGCACGACGGCAAGACCGTCGGCGGGTTGATGGATGCCCAGAACGGCATGCCGAGCAGTTGGGTCGTGTACCTGCGCAGCGTCGACATCGATGCCACCCTGGCCCGCGTCGAAGCCGCCGGCGGCAAGATCCTCGGCCCCGCCTACGACGCGCAGGACCTGGGTCGCATGGCCTTCGTGCAGGATCCGAGCGGTGCCTACGTTGGCATCTGGCAGTCCGTGACCTTCGAGGGGTTCGAGCTCGAGGGCGAACCGGGCGCCCCGGTGTGGTTCGAGCTGCATGCCGTTCGGGCATGGGATGAGACGGTCGCGTTCTACGAGTCGGTCTTCGACTGGACGATGACCGTCGAGGGCGATACCGACGACTTTCGCATGGTGACCTACGGCGACGGTGAGTCGTGGTTCGGTGGCCTGTTCGACGCGTCGGCCGGGGCCTCGTCGGGCGCGCCGTCGTCGTGGCAGGTGTACTTCTCGGTAGCCGACGCCGACCTGACAACCAAGTTCGTTCACGAGGCCGGCGGCGAGGTCGTCGAGCAACCCGAAGACACCACCTACGGCCGCATGGCGGCGGCGATCGACCCCACCGGCGCGCAGTTCCGCATCATGCAGGAGCCGCCCGCCGATGGTAGTGCGGGCGAGAGCGGGGCAGCCGTTGACACGGACACCGCCGCGGCCGACGACGACGACGCCGACGTGCCGGTGGAGCTGGGGCACTCGTAGGCCGAGTCGCGCCGTCCCGGCTCGCGCGACCAGACCCGGGCGACCCGGCTCCGGCGACCAGACCCGTGCGACCCGGCTCCGGCGACCCGGCCCACGGCCCGTACGACACCCGCGGCCGAATTGCTACCGCCTTGCCACCTGAGCCGGGCTCCGAGAGTCTAGACGGGTGGTCCGCAGGCGGCGGGCCCGCAATCCGTCGGGAGCATCGATGTCGAAAAGCCCAGCCGTAGTGGTCATCACCGGAGCCTCGAGCGGCGTCGGGCGAGCCACCGCCCTGCAGTTCGCATCGCGCCGGGCCCACCTCGTTCTCGCCAGCCGCAATGGTGCGGCGATCGACGAGGTCGCCGAACTGTGTCGGGATGCTGGCGCCGAAGCCATCTCGGTTACCACCGATGTCACCGACTCCGATGCGGTCCACCGCCTCGCGAACGCTGCGGTGGAGAAGTTCGGGCGCATCGACGTGTGGGTGAACAACGCCTCGGTGTCGGTCTACGGGTCATTCCTCGACCTGCCGCTCACCGACTTCCGGCAGGTCCTCGACGTCAACATCCTCGGTTACACCTACGGCGCCCACGCGGTTCTGCCCGTGATGATCGCGCAGCGTTCCGGGGTCATCGTGAACGTGTCATCCATTCTCGGGGAGATTCCGCAGCCCTACTCGGCTCCCTACGGAATGGCTAAGGCCGCGGTACGCGCCCTTGGCAGCACTCTGCGCTCTGAGCTCGCGCTCGCAAAGCACAAGGGCGTGCACGTCGCCACGGTACTGCCGCCCACCCTCGACACCCCGTTCTTCAGCCATCCAGCCAACTACACCGGCCGCAAGGTCGTCGCCATGCCGCCCGTCTACAGCCCGGAGTTAGTCGCGAAGGCCATCGTCAAGCTCGCGAAGCACCCCAAGCCCGAAGTCGTGATCGGATCCATCGGCAAGGCCCTCGTGCGCCAGCACCGGGTGAGCCCGGTCGCCGTTGAGGCGCAGCTCGCCCTGCAGACCGAGAAGCTGCAGTTCTCGCGTAAGGAAGACGCTACTGACACCACGGGAAACCTCTACGAGCCGAGCCGTCGCTCCGAGGCGACCGTGACCGGCGGATGGCACGGTTCTGAGAAGGGTGCTGTGCGCCGGGTGCTGCGGGCGGTGCTGCTCGTCGTGGGCGGCGGGCTGCTGGTGCGGTGGCTGTTGGCCTGATCGGGCTGCGGACTCAGACCGCCGACTCGGCCGGGGTTGAGTCGCTGCCGAAGGTGCGTCATCGTGGGTGCAACCGGAACGGAGAATCCCCATGGCGGCACCATCGGCCCAGTCCTACCTGACCACGATCGAGAAGAAGACCGGGCTCACCCCGCGGCAGCTTCTCAAGCGGATCGACGCCGCAGGGCTCGGTGCCCCGACGACCAAGGCCGGCGAGATCGTCGCCTGGCTCAAGGCGGAGTTCGACCTCGGGCACGGCCACGCGATGACCCTCGCGCAGGTCTCCCGCAACCGCGACACCGTCGACGTGAAGAACGCCGACACGACGCCGGAACCGACCGGCTCCATGGGACGCCTGTGGCTCGACGGGGCTAACAGCATCCCGCAGTAGGCATCCCGCGATGCGCCTCCTGTCGCGTCAACTCCGTTGCACCAGCAACCGTGTCAACTCCGCTGCGCCAGCAACTCCGACACCTCGGCCAGCTCCGCAGACAGGCGGCGCATGCGTCCCGCGAGGTCATCGTCACCGGCCGAGACATCGGAGCTGCTTGACGTCCCCGCTGACGTCCCCCCACCAGTGTCACCACCGGATGCGCCTGTTCCCCCACCGGCACCCGCGGCCGGCTCGAACGCCGCGGACCGCGCATCCGACCCCGGCATCACGTCGATGTCGAACACCACCCGGTCCGCCCGGTGCCAGGTGCGGAACGACTCCACCGGCACTCCCGACGCATCCACGCTGACACCCTCGAGCAGCAGCACCGGTGCGCCGACATCGACCCCGAGCGATTCGGCGAGCGAGGTGGATGCCGCCACTCCCCTCACCTGTCGGCGTCCGGCCACGATGGACACGTCGAACCGCTTCCGCAGTGTCGCGTGCAGTGACATGTCCGTCAGATCGTCCACCGTGAGCGACGAGGCGACCTCGTACGGCAGCCAGGTGTGGATCACCGCGATCGGTTCGCCATCCACCGACCGGAGCCGCCGGATCGCCAGTACCTCGCTTACTCCGAGCGTGGCCTCTGCGGCGGGGTCGCTCTCCTTGCCGAGTGACAGCACCGTCGTCGACACTTCGGAGAGCTGCATCGACAGCCCGGAGATGCGCTGCACGAGGCGGTGGTGTTCGCCGCGCGGCGCGACGACGCTGCCACGTCCGCGACCGCGCTGGATCAGTCCCTCGGCCGACAGCGTGAGCAGCGCCTGCCGAACCACCGACCGGGAGATGCAGAATCGGGCCTGCAGGTCGGCCTCGGTCGGCAGCTGGGATCCGGCACTGAGCGACCCGTCGGTGATGCGCGCGCGCAGCAGGGTGCTGAGCTGCCGGTGCAGCGGGGTGCGGTCCGCGGGATCGATCGCGTTATCCGGCAACTCGTCCAGCCACATAGTCGCTCATTCTGTTCGCCCGGGTGCCGGCGGGGGCTAGGCCGGCATCTCCATCTTCTGAGCGGTACGCCACACGTGATCCCACCCGGGAGCGAGTGCCGCAGCGCGCTCCAATGAGAGTACAAGGCTGGCTTCGCGCGCGATTCCCTGCCCGGCGATGTCGAATGCGGTTCCGTGGTCGACCGAGACGCGCACCACGGGGAGTCCGACGGTGATGTTGACGCCGTCGTCGCCGTAGACCGCTTTGAAGGGGGCGTGCCCCTGGTCGTGGTAGCAGACCACCACGAGCTTGTACTTGCCGCGAACGGCGGCAGGGATGAGTGCGTCACCGGGCACGGGACCCTCGACGTTCAGGCCACGCTCGCGTGCCGTCGCGACGGCGGGAGCGAGGATGTCGGCGTCCTCGTCGCCGAACAGGCGGTTCTCCCCCGCGTGCGGGTTGAGTCCGGCCAGTCCGATGCGCTCGTCGGGGGTACCCATCGACTTCGCGAACGCGCCAGCGAGCTCGAGCACGTTGAGGGTGCGGTCGATGGTGATGTTCTCGATCGCCTGGCGCATCGAGACGTGGGTGGTGAGGTGGAAGAAGTACAGGTCGCCCGCGCTGAGCACGAGGGAGAAGTTCTCGACGCCGAACTCGTGGGCGAGCAGTTCGGTGTGGCCGGGCCACTTGTGTCCGCCGGCGTGCATCGCGGCCTTGTTGAGGGGTGCGGTCACGATTCCGTCGACTTCGCCCTCGCGCGCCAGTCGGCACGCTTCGACGACGAACCGGTAGCTGCCGTCGCCCGCGGCTGCGCTGAGCTCGCCGAGTGCGACATCCGCCAGCGACGGTCCGGTCTGGATCAGTTCGATCGTGCCGGGAGTGTTGGTCGCCTCGGAGACCGACGCGATCACGCGCACCAGGTCGGGGTCGCCGCCGACATTCTGCACGCCGCGGCGCATCGCTGCTTCGTCACCGATCACGACGGGAATGCACTTCTCGCGAACGTCGTCATGGCCGAGCAGCGCCTTGGCGGTGATCTCCGGTCCGATTCCGGCGACGTCGCCGATGGTCAGGGCAAGACGGGGCAGGCTCATGCGCGTTCTCCTTCAGTGCTGGTGGTGCGTGGGGTGGTGTCGCTGTGGATAGTCGTGGGGGCTGTGTTGCTGAATGCTGTGCCGTGGATTGTGCTGCCGGGTGCAGTGCTGCTGGTTGCGGTGCTGCCGGGTGCATTACTGCTGGTTGCGGTGCTGCCGGGTGCGGTGCTGTCTGCGATCGATTGGATGCCGCCAGCGCGGGTATGGGACTCGGTGCTCGACTCCGCGCCGCCAAAGACCTCGGGGTTGTTCTGCTGAGCGGACGCACGCAGCTCGGGAACGATCTCGGTGATGGACGTCTCCGTGCCGAATCCGCCGGCCTTCGTCACGACGGTGGTGCCGTGCAACCGGCCGCCCTCGATCACGCCGATCGGGATGCCCTCGCGAATGGCCCGCGTGACCCGGATGGCGCCCGCGCCGAACCGGTCGAGCACGGCCCGCGCACCCTCGCCGCCCATGAGCACGAGGGAGCCCGCGCCGTGGTGGGTGATGACTTCGTCGGTGATCGCGGCCAGAGTCGCGGCAACGCGCTCGGACGTCGCCAGGTCGAGCGCGCCCCGCTCGGCGGGTGCGAGCACCACGACGACCGGCGATGGCGAGTCGCCGAGTTGCGCCGTCGTCCAGGCGGCGATGTCGAGGGTGACGTCACGCTCGCTGCTGCTGCTGCTGCTGCTGCTGCTGCTGTCGCTGTCGCTGTCGCTGTCGCGCCTACTGTCCCCGCCCACCCCGCCGGTGGCCTCCGCGAGCGTGGGCGCGAGGGTGATGGTGTCGGGTGCCGCGGCCACGAGGTCGGCGTGCTGCGCCCTCGACATGTCGTGAAGCGAGCTGAGTACCACGACGACCCGGTCGGTCGTGAAGTCGGCGGTCGGGGGTTCCGGCGGCGAGAACAGCTCGGCGCCCCAGATCACGGACATCACCATGGCGAGACCAGCCGACCCGACGGGTACCGCGCGGGGTCCGATGCGCTGGATGGCCTGCCCGATCATCCGCAGGTGCTCGGGGGTGGACGCATCCACTGTGATGATGCAGGTGCCGGCGTTGGAGAGTCGAAGCAGCTCGTCGACGAGCGCATCGACGTTGTCGCAGGTCACGTTCACGCTGCCGGGCAGTAACTCGCCGAAATCGCTCGTCGTGACCGGGGTCACCGGGTCCCGCCCGACCGACGTGGTCTCAACGCCCGCGCCGTTCACGAGCAGGTGGCCGTTCTCGACGGTGCGACCCATCGCCGGGTAGGCGGGAGTCACGACCGCAAACGCACCCGTGTGCACCGTGCTCCAGATCGACAGTGCGCCGTCGATCTGGGCGGCGACGCTTCCGCGCATGGTCGAGTCGATCTTGACGAACAGCCTCTCCACGCCGGCGACGGTGAGGGCGGCGACGGATTCCGCGGTGCGGCGGCGGGCAGCATCCATGCCCATCGCACGGGCGTCGGTCACGGTCGCCGTCGCGGATCCCGGGTCGACGATCACGGCGGACGCATCCCCGAGCGAGATGCGGGTCTGCCACCCGCCGCGGGCGAACTGCACTGCCGAGTCGTTCGCACCCGTGAGGTCGTCGGCGACGATCCCGGCGGGGGCGACGGGCGGGCACATGACGTCAATCATGCTCGACTGTTTCTGAGATTCATTCGATAAGTCGGCGCTGGTCATACCGGTGAGCTCCCCGGGGTAGTCGAGGTGCCGGGGCGGTCGGAGGGGCGGTCGACGACAGGACCAGTGGATGCCGCGGCGTCACGTGCTGCGGCGGCGTCGGCGGCCTTGTCCCGGGCATTGTCGTCCGCAATGATCTTCATGCCGCCCTCGCGCTTGAGCACGAATGCGGCGAGCAGCGGTGCGAGTACTGCTGAGACGAGTACGGCCGAGGCGACCTGGGCGGTGGCGATCTCGACATACGGGGCGAAGCTCGGGTCGGCCATGCCGACGATCGCGGGCGTCGCAATCGCGTTGCCAGCGGTGGTGGCCGACGCGATGCCCATGCCGGATTCCTTGCCGCGGCGCAGGAGGAAGCGGTAGCCGAAGTAGGCGATCGTGCCGGTGAACAGGGTGGCGAAGATGCCGACGAGGATTCCGGAGAGTCCGCCGCTGACGACGTTGCCGAGGTTGATGCCGGTGCCGAGAGCGAAGGCGAAGAACGGGATGACGATGTTCGGGACCGGACGCATGACCTCGGTCCAGCGCTGGTCGAGGTTTCCGATAATCACGCCGAGGAGCAGCGGAATGACGGCGGCGAGCAGCAGGGTGAACGGGATGTCGGCAAGGCCGGCGGCGCCGAGGAACAGGAGGGAGAAGAACGGTCCGTCGTTGACGGCGGAGGCGATGTAGGCGCCGCGGTCCTGCTTGCGGCCGTAGCGTCCGGTGAAGGCGAGCCAGATGCCGCCGTTGCTGTTGTCCATGCTGACGAGCAGGGCGAGGATCGAGACTCCGAGGATGCCCTCGATGCCGACGAACTGGCCGAGCAGTACGACGAGGCCGGCGGGGATGATCGACTTGCAGAGGAGCAGCACTCCGGATGTTGCGAGTACCGGGCCCGAGGTCCGTAGCGTGATCTGCATGCCGGTGGCGAAAATCAGGACGCCGATGAGCGGTAGTGCGCTGTCGCGGAACAGGGCGGTGGTGAAGTTGCCGAGCTCGAGAAAGCTCGGGGCGAAGGTGCCGACGATCGATCCGATGATCAGCGGGATCAGCATGAGTCCGCCGGGGATCTTGTTCATGCCGTCGAACAGGGGGACGCGACTGGTGATGCGCGCTTCGGTGAAGCCTGGTCCGGTGAATTGCGATTCGGCTGCCATGGCGAATCTCCTTGGGTCATGGGCCGCAGTGCCCGATGTAAACGTCTACGCGATGTGTACGTACACGATGTACTGACATTAGGCCCCGGGTGTACGCCTGTCAACGTTGTGGGTATGGAGTGTGCGCAGGACTCGGGCGTTCCCACACACCCCCTTGCCAGACGACGCAGGTCACGATGGGCTGTACTCAGGCACCGGCACCTTCGGGTGCCATCACCCATTCACCCATTCACTCACTCACTCACCCACCTACCCACTCACCCACCCACCCATGCACTCACCCACCCATGCACCCACTCACCCACTGAAGGGCACCACCATGAGCGACACCACCGCATCTCCCGACGAGGCCAATCCGCTGCTCGACCCCGACTTCGACAAGCAGACCGTGACGAACGACGCCGTCGCCGGCGAGACCGTCATCGAGACCGGACACTACGCCGGACCCACCGGCGCTGAGCCCCTCGAGGCCGAGCCGTCGCTGCCGGAGAACGAGCTCTCGGCCGACGCGATCGACCTCGACACCGAGGAATAGGCGCGGCTGAAACACCCTCGCGAAGAACCCGCAAACGCCTCTGTCGGGCGGGCATGTGCAGTGCTAGCTTGCGCGCATGAATCTCGATCCCGTCGAAACCAACCCCACCCTTTACACCGTCGTATTCGAAAACGACTTCGTGCGCGTTCTCGAATACCACGACACTCCCGCCACCCGCAGTGAGCCGCATCATCACCCCGACAGCGTGATGGTGACCCTCAGTTCGTTCCATCGCCGACTGTCCACCGGCGGATGCTCCATCGATGTCGAGCTTCCCTCCGGGGCGGCACGGTGGTTGCCCGCGCAGGAACACTTTGGCGAGAACATCGGCGCGACCGACACGCACGCGCTGTTCGTCGAGTTGAAGCATCCACGTCCGTCTGGGTCTGCGTCGTCTGACGCTTGGTCGTCTGACCCCAGGTCGATGGATGCTCCGGCGCGCGCCCCGCTCGGGCCCGACTAACGCGTCGCTGGGAGCGCTACCATCGGTGACAACGTAGTCAGCGAGCACTCCGGGTCGAACAGTTCCGCTGTGTGACATCGGAGTGATTCCGGGGCAATTCGCCCCACAGTCGAAGTAGCTATTGTTTGAGGATTCGGTCCAGACCCCGCCGCGATTTTGCGGAAGGGACGCGCCATTCTCACCTTGTACGACCAGCTCGTCGCGCGGCCACTCATGTGGCTGTGGCTCCGGTATTCCCGGCATTCGTGGCATCGCCTGCCGGTGCCGCATGACTCCCCGCAGGTACACGCGTCCGGGAGCTACGCCGACCGAATCTTGATCGCGGGCGACGGTGCCGCTACCGGACGCGGCGTCATCACCCACGAGCTCGGACTGCCCGGGTACCTCGCCAGAGCGGTCTCCGCGAGGACAGGGCGTGCCGCCGATGTCGACATCGTCGTATCGGGCGAAATGACCGCGGCGAAGTGCCTGCGGGCCATCGCCGGACTCGAGTTGTCGCGGTTCGACGCGGTGCTCATCTCGGTCGGCACCGTGGAGGCCGTCGCCTTCACCTCCGCCGCGGTGTGGAAGCAGGAGCTTGCGGAGCTCCTCGACCGCATCGACACGGATGCCGCGCCAGCAACCCATACCTACATGCTGTCGATCCCCTACTTCGCCCCGCGGCACCGGTTGCCGCCGTTCCTCGCGCGCGCCACCGACCGCCGAGTGCGCGTGCTGAACCATGCCACCCATGAAGTGCTCGCCGACCGCCGCGACGTGCGGTTCATCATCGTGGGCCACACCACCTGGCACGAGGCGTCGGGTGCCCATACCTATGAGGTGTGGGCCGAGAGCGTTGCGCCCCACCTGGCCGAGCAGCTCGCGCCGCACGGCGACGAGAAACCATACCCACGACTCGAGAAACTGCACGAGGCGGCGCGGCAGGCGGCCGTGGACAGGTTGGGTGCGGTCAGCCGGGACGGGGACACGGTTCTCGACGAGTTGACGTCGCGCGCTCGCGCGGTGTTCGGGACCGCCTTCGCCGGGGTGACCCTGATCGATAACGACGAGCAGACGGCGGCATCCACTGCCGGCCAATTCAACTTTCGGGTTCCACGGGACGAATCGTTCTGTGAGATGACCATTCGTCGGGCCGAGCATTTCGCGGTGGAAGATGCGAGCCTCGACCCCCGGTACAAGCACTTCGGCTCCGTGGTGTCTGCCCCGAGGCTTCGTTTCTACGCGGGGTACCCGATCGAATCGGCCGATGGGCAGCGGGTCGGGGCCCTCTGCATCATCGATACCAAGCCGCGGGAGTTCACGGTCGACGATTCGACCCTGCTGCGGTTGCTGGCGCAGCAGGCGCAGCGGCGCATGTGGGAACTGAGTGCTGCCCCGGGAGCCGACTGAGATACATCGCCGCAGTGTCATCCATCGCGACGACTCTCGAAACGTGACCATGGCCAGGTCCCCCGTATGGGGGCCGTGTGATGTACCCCACTCGACAAGCCAACCGGATAGCGTGGAGTTTCGGTTCCCTCCGCCCAGACCACGCGCCATGAGAGCCTCCCGATGTCCCTTCTGTTGGATAAATTCGTAGCTCGTCCCCTCATTGCGCTCTGGATGCGATTCTCGCCGGGATCGTGGACGCGGTTGCCTGTGCCGATGGACGAGCCGCGGGTTCACGCGCCTGGGCCGGATCCCGATCGCATCTTGATCCTCGGTGACGGACCGGCCACTGGCCGTGGTGTGGTGACGTACGATCTCGCCCTTCCGGGTGCGCTCGCCCGCCGGTTGACTGCCCTGACGGGCCGTGGAGTCGATATCGAGGTTCGCGTGGACAGCGAGATGACCGCGTCCGCCTGTATCGAAGAGATCGGATCGATGGACCTCTCGCGCTTCGATGCCATCATCGTCTCTGTCGGGCCGGTGGAAGCTCTCCGGTTCGTGCCCGTTCGGCGGTGGGTATTGGACCTCACAGCCCTGCTCGACCGCATCGACCGGGATCGGGCACCCGGGGTGGTCACCTTCCTCCTGGGAATCCCCGCGTACGCCGCACACCGCCGTTTTCCGGATTACCTTGCCCAAGCCACCGACCGGCGGGTGGCGAAACTGAACAGTGTCGCCCGCGCGGTCGTGGCGCAGCGTCGGTCGAGCGCATTCGTTCCGATGAAGCGCACCACGTCCCTCGAATCTGCCGATTCCAATCGCTACGTGGACCTCGCAAACTTGGTAGCCAGCCACGTACAACGAGCGTTGCCGGC
This sequence comes from Marisediminicola senii, assembly GCF_011057645.1. Taxonomy (GTDB): domain Bacteria; phylum Actinomycetota; class Actinomycetes; order Actinomycetales; family Microbacteriaceae; genus Marisediminicola; species Marisediminicola senii. Next base: position 33,461 of record NZ_JAALGE010000033.1, read on the forward strand.
GCACGATCCCGGGGACGCTCGGAGCACCGGCGAGATACCGGACGTCAAGAAAGCCCTCATGGACGAGCCGGAGCGGTTGAAGGCGCTCGGAGCGCTCGGCCTGACAGCGACGCTGCAAGATCCGGTTCTGAATACGCTGACCAGGCGAGCACGTGACGTGTTCGGGACGACGATGGCCGTGGTCAACCTCATCGGAGAAAGTCGCCTGGTTTCGGCTGCGGTGACGGGATACCGCGAACTCGATGAGGAACGCTCCGAGACCTACTGTGAGCTGACCATTCGCGACTCGAAGATCTTCGTGGTCGAGGATGCCGCGACCGACCCACGCGTTGCGCACCTCCGGAATGCATCGGTCCGGCACGGCGTGAGGTTCTATGCCGGGTACCCGATCGAGGCGCCGAGTGGTCATCGGATCGGGGCGTTCTGCGTGCTTGACGTGCAGCCCCGCGAGTTCAGTGATGCTGACGCATCCATTTTGCGTTCCCTTGCGTTGGAGGCTCAGCGTCGGCTGTGGCAGTTGTCGCAAGCCGAGTAGAGGTGGCCGGGGTCGCGCGTTTGCGCCTGGTGACCTTGTCGCCCTGCCGTCGGACTTCACCCGTGATCGGGCTGTGGCTGGGCATCGGTAGTAACCGTTGGTGGGGGTCGACGGTTCGGGGTGGTCGGAGGAAGTACTTCGCGCCGTTGCGGGTGATTTTCCAGTCGTTGCGGTGGATCCATTGGTGGTGGAACCGGCAGAGGAGTATTCCGTCGGCGATGTTGGTGTTGCCGCCGGGTTCGTTGTCGGGTCCGCCGGCCCAGG
>NZ_JAALGE010000034.1 GCF_011057645.1 Marisediminicola senii
GGCACCCCCCCGCGGGGGGCGGGACGGCCCCGCGGGGCGCCCCCCGGGGCGACGGCCCGCCCCCTCCCCCGCCCCCCCCCCCCCCCCCCCCCCCCCCCCCCCCCCCCTGCTCCCCCCCCGCCGCCGGCCCCCCCCCCCCCCCCCCCCCCCCCCCCCCCCCCCGCCGCTGCCACCCCCTCCACTACGAGCGCTGAACCACCGGAACGCGCCCGCTTCATCCGCCGGGTGTCATCCCCGCTCGGCCGCATCGAGATCGTCAGCGACCACCACGCCATCGTCTCCCTCGCAATCGAACACGACGGGATGCTGCCCCACGACGACACCGCCGGGGCGACGCTCTCCGAGGCGTCGGTGCCTGGGGCGACGCTCTCCGAGGCGTCGGTGCCCGTACTCGACCGGGCCGCCGAACAGCTGGCGGAGTACTTCGCCGGAACCCGCCAGCACTTCGACGTTCCCGTGGCCCTCGCCGGCACCGCGTTCCAGCGTGCGGTCTGGGCTGAGCTGGTCAAGGTGCCGTGGGGCGAGACGACCTCCTACGGCGAGCTCGGGCTGGCCACCGGGCGTGCAACTGCCGGGCGCGCGGTCGGCGGGGCGATCGGCGCCAACCCGGTACCGATCATCGTGGGCTGCCATCGGGTACTCGCGACCAACCGCAAGATCACCGGGTACAGCGCGGGCGCCGGGGTGCCGACCAAGGTGTGGCTGCTCGACCACGAGGGGATTCCCCATTCCTGACACCGACACCTCAGTCAGCACCATCACCGACACCGCACCCGACCCGGCAGTCGTCGGCGACGACGGCCGGGGGCGATGCCGATGGGCGGCCCAGGGAGACGACGAGTACCGCCGCTACCACGACGAGGAGTGGGGCTACCCGCTACATGGCGACCAGCCGCTGTTCGAGAAGATGAGCCTCGAGGGGTTCCAGGCCGGACTGTCGTGGATCACCATCCTCCGGCGGCGGCCGGGCTTCCGAGCGGCATTCGCCCACTTCGACATTGATACCGTCGCGGCCATGACGCCGGACGACGTCGACGCCCTGATGCTCGACACCGGCATCATCCGCAATCGCGCGAAGATCGAGGCGACGATCAGTAATGCCCGCGTCACCCAGCAGCTCGTAGCGAACGACCCCGGAGCGCTCGACCGACTCATCTGGTCGTTCGCGCCGACCGCCGACCGACCCCGCCCGGCCAGCCTGGCCGACATTCCCGCGGTCACGCCTGAATCCACCGCGCTGAGCAAGGCCCTGCGCGCCCAGGGGTACAGATTCGTCGGTCCGACCACCATGTACGCGCTCATGCAGTCTGGCGGACTGGTCGACGACCACGTGGTGGGGTGCTGGCGCGCGAGCTGACACGTGACGCCCGCGGCGCATGCGGCTGGTACGTGCAGCGGTCGTGCCCGGCGCATTACCTCGTCTGGTCGACCACGAGTTCGAGCACGCCGGGGGCAGCGATGGACAGGGGGATGCCGCATCCATCGGCCCATTGGAGCAGCGAACGCACGTCGGGGTGGTCGATCCCCGACTGCAGCACCGCGCGCACGAATGCGCCCTTGCCCTTCTTGTTGAAGTGGTTGAGCGCTCGCTTCTGGCCGTCGGGGGCCGCCGCCACCACGCGCAGGTAGTAGCGCTCCGGTCCGGCGGGCACCGGGCCCATGGCCACATACGATTCCGAGCGCAGATCGAGCAGCAGCCCGTCGTGCGCGTCGAGCTCCGCGGTGATCACGTCGCGCCAGTGCGGGCCGAGCCGCAGTCCGGGGAGTCGGGCGTCATGCGACGTGCGGTACGCGGGGATGAGGTCGGCGGCGCCGACGAGGCCGAACAGCGCGGAGTGCACGACGACGGTGCGGCTCGCCAGCTCGAGCGCGCGATCGTCGAGCGAGTCGGCGTCGAGCGCGTCGTACAGCACGCCGGTGTAGCGGCTGAGCGCCGGCATGACCGGGGCCGTGAGCATGGCGCGGTTGCGACCGATCTCGAACCGCTGGGTCGGGCCGAGGCGCAGTGCGTGCTGCGCACCCGCCAGGGTCCGCGACGCGGATCGCACCGCGGAGACGGCGGCGCGGCGGGCCCGGGAGAGCGACGGGTAGCTCAGTGCCGCGAGGTCGAGCACACGCTCGGCGTCGCCGCCGTCGCGCTTGGTCTCTGACGGCGGGAGGAGGAGCAGCATTCAGCCTGCGAGGAAAGCGATCGCGGATGCGACGTTCGTCTCGACGGGCTTGGCGGTGTCGACAGACAGTCGCGGCACGGTGGCGCTGACGCCCTCCCACTGGCCGTACTCCTCGAGGCTCTGCTCGACCGCGTGCCGCGTAGGTTCGGCGATCTCCGGCACCAAGCGAACGCGCGCCTCGAGGCGCTCGCGGTGCAGCTGGTGGTCGGAGCAGGTGGTCTCGACGAACCGGAGCGGAACACCGGCCCGTTCGGCGAGGGCCACCCACTGTTCGCGGGCAGGACCCACGGCGTTGACCGCGTCGACGACAATCGTCTGCCCGGCAGAGAGCACGGACTGCGCGATGGTCTCGGCGACGAGGTAGGCCGCGAGCCCGGTCGGCTGGTCGCGGTCGATACCGGCCGTGAGGATTGCGGCCTCGATCGGGTCGACCGACACGACGGCCGCCCCCAGCCGGGCACCGATGTGCCCGGCGAGGGTGCTCTTGCCGGTTCCGGGGAGCCCGGCCATCGCGATCAGCATGCTCGTGCCGCCTAGGAGCCGACGAGCGAGGCGTTGCGGGCGACGATGGTCACGACGTCCTGCGATACCGAGAGGAAACCGTCCTCAGCGTTGGCGGAGACGGAGCCTCCCCCGACGACGGTGAGACGAACCTCACCCTTCGCCAGGATGGCCAGCATCGGCTCGTGGCCGGGCAGGATTCCGATCTCGCCTTCGGTGGTGCGTGCGACGACCATGGATGCCGCGCCCGACCAGACTTCCTGGTCGGCCGCGACGACGCTCACCTTGAGTTCGGCCATTGTTAGCCGTTCTCCTTCTGGATGCGAGCCCACTGCTCTTCGACGTCTCCGATTGCACCGACGTTGAAGAACGCCTGCTCGGCTACGTGGTCGAACTCGCCCTTGACGATCGCATCGAACGACTCGATGGTCTCCTTGAGCGGAACCGTCGAGCCCTCTACACCGGTGAACTTCTTCGCCATGTAGGTGTTCTGCGACAGGAACTGCTGGATGCGGCGCGCTCGCGACACGGTGATCTTGTCTTCTTCGGAGAGCTCGTCGACACCGAGGATCGCGATGATCTCCTGCAGTTCCTTGTTCTTCTGCAGGATCGCCTTGACGTTGGTCGCAACCCGGTAGTGGTCGGCACCCAGGTAGCGGGGGTCGAGGATGCGGCTCGTCGAGGTGAGCGGGTCGACGGCCGGGTACAGGCCCTTCGATGCGATCTCGCGGCTGAGCTCGGTGGTGGCGTCGAGGTGGGCGAACGTGGTGGCCGGCGCGGGGTCGGTGTAGTCGTCGGCCGGCACGTAGATCGCCTGCAGCGAGGTGATCGAGTGTCCGCGGGTCGAGGTGATGCGCTCCTGGAGGATACCCATCTCGTCGGCGAGGTTCGGCTGGTATCCCACGGCGGACGGCATGCGGCCGAGCAGCGTGGAGACCTCGGAACCGGCCTGCGTGAAGCGGAAGATGTTGTCGATGAACAACAGCACGTCCTGCTTCTGAACGTCGCGGAAGTACTCCGCCATCGTCAGCGCGGAGAGCGCGACGCGAAGCCGGGTTCCCGGCGGCTCGTCCATCTGGCCGAACACGAGGGCGGTCTTGTCGAACACTCCCGCCTCTTCCATCTCAGCGATGAGGTCGTTGCCCTCACGGGTGCGCTCACCGACTCCGGCGAACACCGACACTCCACCGTGGTCCTGCGCGACGCGCTGGATCATCTCCTGGATGAGCACCGTCTTGCCGACGCCGGCTCCACCGAACAGGCCGATCTTTCCACCCTGCACGTAGGGGGTGAGGAGGTCGATGACCTTGATGCCGGTCTCGAACAGCTCGGTCTTCGACTCGAGCTGGTCGAATGCCGGGGGCTTGCGGTGGATCGGCCAGCGCTCGGTGATCTCGAACGCCTCACCGTTGATGGTGCCGTCGTCGTCGGCGTTGAGTACCTCGCCGATGACGTTGAACACCTTGCCCTTGGTGACGTCTCCGACGGGCACGGAGATCGCGGCACCGGTGTCGCGCACCTCCTGGCCGCGCACGAGGCCGTCGGTGGGGTTCAGGGCGATAGCGCGCACGAGGTCGTCACCGAGGTGCTGTGCCACCTCGAGGGTGATCTCGTTGACCATCTCACCGATGGTGATGGTGGTCTTGAGCGCGTTGTACATCTCTGGGATCGAGTCGTGGGCGAACTCGATGTCGACGACCGGCCCGGTGACCCGGGCGACTCGGCCGACGCCCGCGGGCTTGTCGGCCGCGGCTGTGGTGTCGGGGGCTGTAATGGTCATTGCTTCCCTAGTTTCAGTGTCTCGTGGAGTGTGGAATTCGCGGGGTTACTTCTTCGACGATGACAGCGCATCTGCGCCACCGACGATTTCCGCGATTTGCTGGGTGATCTCCGACTGGCGAGCGTTGTTACGCAGCCGGGTGAAGTCGCGGATGAGCTTGTCTGCGTTGTCGGACGCCGACTTCATGGCCTTCTGGCGAGCAGCGTGCTCGGATGCCGCGGACTGCAGCATCGCGTTGAAGATGCGGCTCTCGATGTAGACGGGCAGCAGCGAGTCGAGCACGAGGCCGACGTCCGGCTCGAATTCGTAGAGCGGGAGCAGGTCGTGATCCCCCGGCTCCTCGACACCCTCGACGACCTCGAGCGGCAGCAGCCGCACGACCTCGGGAACCTGGCTGACCATGCTCACGAAGCGGTTGTAGACGATGTGGATCTCGTCGACGCCGCCCTCGCTGGCCGGCTGCAGGAACCGGGCGACGACGGCATCGCCGATCGCCTTGGCGGTCTCAAAGGTCGGCTGGTCGGTCTCGCCCGTCCACGACTCCTCCGCCGCACGGCGACGGAACGCGAAATAGCTGACGGCCTTGCGGCCGACCAGGTAATAGACGACCTCCTTGCCCTCGCTGCGCAGCAGTGATGCCAGCTCTTCGGCCGCCTTGAGCGCGCTGGAACTGAACGCACCGGCAAGCCCACGGTCGGACGCGAAGATGACGACCGCGGCGCGCTCGACCTTCTCGGGCTCGGTGGTGAGGATGTGGTCGACATTCGAGAACGTCGCCACGGCCGACACCGCCTGGGTGACCGCACGCGAGTAGGGTCCGGAGGCCGCAACACGCTGCTGCGCCTTCTGGATCCGCGACGCGGAGATCAGCTCCATTGCGCGAGTGATCTTCTTGGTCGTCTGCGCAGACTTGATCTTCTGCGTGTAGACCCGGAGTTGGGCTCCCATGTCAGCGCCTCGCCTTGACGATCTTCTCCTGGTTGACCTCGTCCTTGGGCAGCTCGTCGAACTTCTCGCTGCCCACGGAGGCGAGCGGCTTGCCCTCTCCGGTCTGGAACTCCAGCTTGAACTTGTCGACCTGCTCGTCGAGGGCGGCAACGGTGTCGTCGCTCAGCACGTTCGTCTCGCGAAGCGTGGTGAGGATGTCAGTGTTGCGGCCGAGGAAGTCGAGCAGTTCGCGCTCGAAGCGCAGTACGTCTTCGACCGGGACCTCGTCGAGCTTGCCCTTGGTTCCGGCCCAGATCGAGACGACCTGCTCCTCGACGGGGTACGGCGAGTACTGCGGCTGGCGCAGCAGCTCGGTGAGGCGCGCGCCTCGGGCGAGCTGGCGACGGCTCGTGGCATCCAGGTCCGACGCGAACATCGCGAATGCCTCGAGCGAGCGATACTGCGCGAGCTCGAGCTTCAGGGTTCCGGAGACCTTCTTGATGCTCTTGACCTGCGCGTCGCCACCGACCCGGGAAACCGAGATGCCGACGTCGACCGCTGGACGCTGGTTGGCGTTGAAGAGGTCGGACTGCAGGAAGATCTGTCCGTCGGTGATCGAGATCACGTTGGTGGGGATGTAGGCCGAGACGTCGTTGGCCTTGGTCTCGATGATCGGCAGGCCGGTCATCGATCCGCCACCGAGCTCGTCGGAGAGCTTGGCGCAACGCTCCAGCAGGCGGGAGTGCAGGTAGAACACGTCGCCGGGGTATGCCTCGCGGCCCGGCGGGCGACGCAGCAGCAGCGATACCGAGCGGTAGGCCTCGGCCTGCTTGGACAGGTCGTCGAAGACGATCAGCACGTGCTTGCCGCCGTACATCCAGTGCTGGCCGATGGCCGAGCCGGTGTAGGGGGCGAGGTACTTGAAGCCGGCCGGGTCGGAGGCGGGCGACGCGACGATGGTGGTGTACTCCATTGCTCCCGCGTCTTCCAGCGCGCTCTTGATGCCCGCGATGGTCGAGCCCTTCTGGCCGATCGCGACGTAGATGCAGCGAACCTGCTTGCTGACGTCGCCGGACTCCCAGTTCGCCTTCTGGTTGATGATCGTGTCAAGCGCGATGGCGCTCTTTCCGGTCTGGCGGTCACCGATGATGAGCTGGCGCTGGCCGCGCCCGATCGGGATCATGGCGTCGATGGCCTTGATGCCGGTCTGCATGGGCTCGTGCACGCTCTTGCGCATCATTACGCCCGGTGCCTGCAGCTCGAGTGCGCGACGTGCCTCAGACGCGACGGCGCCGAGGCCGTCCATCGGGTTGCCGAGCGGGTCGACGACGCGGCCGAGGTAGCCGTCGCCGACGGGGACGGAGAGTACTTCACCGGTGCGGGTGACCTCCATGCCCTCTTCGATGCCGCCGAACTCACCGAGCACCACGACACCGATCTGGTTCTCATCGAGGTTCTGGGCGAGGCCCAGGGTGCCGTCAGCGAACTTGATGAGCTCGTTCGCCATTACTCCGGGGAGACCTTCGACGTGCGCGATGCCGTCGCCAGCGTCTGTCACGTACCCGACCTCGGTCGTCGATGCCGAGTCTGGATCGTACGACTTGACGAAATCCTTCAGGGCATTGCGGATTTCATCCGGGCTGATCGTTACGTCTGCCATGGTCTCTTCCTTTTAGCTTCCCGGGGTCATTCCGACCCCGAATTCTTGGGTGGTGCGGCCGCCTGGGCGACCACGGTTTCTCGTGGGCTTCTAGCTGGTGAGCTGAAGCCGCAGCTCGTTGAGGCGCGACGCGACGCTGCCGTCGATCACATCATCGCCCACCTGTACCCGCAGTCCGCCGATAACGGCCGGGTCGACGACGGGGTTCAGTCGCAGCTGCATGCCGTAGGTCTTCGAGAGCCCCTCCTGCAGTCGCTGCAGCTGGGCCTCCCCGATCGGGCGAGCGCTGGTGACGGTGGCGACAGACAGGCCTGCCTGGTCGGCGACGATGGATGCCGCGTACCGCACGGCAGCACCGATGCGACGGCCCAGCGGCTGCTGGACCAGCTGGCTCACGATCGCCACGGCCTGCGGCGACACCTTGCCCTGCAGCAGGGAGGTGACCAGTGCGACCTTCGCCGCACGGTCGCCGAGCTTGCTTCCCACGGCGAGTTCGAGCTCGGTGTCGGAGCGCACCGCGGCGGAGAAGGCGAACAGCTCTGCCTCGAGGTGCACAGAGGGTTCGACGGACAGGGCCGCGGCACGGATTCCCATCTCCTCGACGCCGACCAGCAGGTCGGTGTCGGTCGACCACCGCTTGCTGGCTGCCGAGGCGAGTAGGCCGAGTGCGGTCTGGCCGAGGGATGCGCCGAACACCCGCTCGACGATGGTGCGCTTGTCGGCCGGGTCGGTCGCCGCGTCTGCGAGCATCGCCCGCAGTTGCAGCGAGCCGCCGATGGCCCGTGCGGCAGCGAAGAGCTGCTCGGCAGTGGCCAGATCGACGCTGCCGCTGAGGGCGGACAACTCCACCCTCGACGACTCGAGCGCTTGCCTGGTCGCTGAACCCATTACTTACCTGCCTGCGTTCTCTGGTGCCGGAGTGGTGTCGGATGCCTCGAGGTCGGCGAGGAACCGGTCGACCATCGCCGCGGACTTCGCATCGTCGGTGAGGTTCTCACCGATGACGCCCGAGGCGAGGTCGATCGCGAGGGTGCCGATCTCGGCACGCAACGACACGAGTGCCGCCTGGCGCTCTGCTTCGATCTGCAGGTGCGCGTTCGCGGTGAGGCGGGCGGCTTCTGCCGCTGCCTGCTCCTTGAGGTCGGCGAGGATCTGGGCACCTTCGGCACGAGCCTGTTCCCGGATCCGTGCCGCTTCTGCGCGACCCTCGGTGAGCTGGATGTTGTACTGCTCGAGGGCCGCCGCTGCCTCTTTCTGGGCGTCCTCCGCCTTCGCGATGCCACCTTCGATGACCGTTGCACGGTCGTCGAGGATCTTGTTCACGCGGGGGATGACGAACTTCCAGAAGAAAAACATGATGACAAGGAAAGGCACGATCGACCAGACGATGTCGTAGACCGCGGGGAAGAAGATCTCGATGCCCTGGGGCACCTCACTCTCGCCCGAGGCGTGAATAGCAGTAGTCATAGGTCAGATCAACCGATGAAGAACAGAGCAACACCGATGAGGCCGAGGAGCTCTGCGAACGCGATACCGAGGAACATGGTGACGCGCAGCTGGCCGGCCATCTCGGGCTGGCGTGCCATGGCCTCGACGGTCTTTCCTGCGACGATACCGACACCGATTCCGGGGCCGATCGCGGCGAGGCCGTAACCGATGGTGTTGATGTTTCCGGTGAGCTGGGCAAAAGTAACTGGATCCACTGTGGATTTCCTTTCTTAGGGCGAGCAGGCCGGATGGCCCGCTCGTCGGTTTAGTGCTCTTCGGAGACCGACTGCTGAATGTAGACAGCCGTCAGGAGGGTGAAGACGTAGGCCTGGAGGATGGCGACGACGAACTCGAAGAGCGTCATCACGACTCCGGCTCCCAGCGTGACGACGCCGAAGATGCTCAGCACGCCGAGGTCCTCACCGGTCACGAAGAAGTAGTTGGTCGCGGAGAAGCACAGGACCATCAGGAGGTGGCCGACCAGCATGTTGAGCATGAGTCGGAGGGAGAGCGACAGCGGTCGCACGAGGAAGACGTTGATCAGCTCGACCGGGGCCAGGATGATGTGCATCGGCCACGGCACGCCGGGCAGGAACAGCTGGTTACGGAAGAACGAGAACCCGCCGTGCTGCTTGATGCCGGCGTAGATGAACGCGACGTACACGGCCAGTGCGAACACCAGCGGCATGATGAAGATCGAGGTGCTCGCGATGTTGAGCAGCGGGACGATTCCCGTGAGGTTCATCGCGAGGATTCCGAAGAACGTTCCGGTCAGCAGCGGCATATAGCGGCGGCCGACCTTCTCCCCCAGCACGTCGTCGGCGAAGTTCGTCTTGACGAACTCGACGGCCATCTCGGCCAGCGCCTGGCTGCGTCCTGGGACCCGGCGGGCACGGCGGAGGCCCAGGTAGAAGAGGAGCAGGAGAACGGCGACGGCGAGCAGACGTACGAGTACGATCCGGTTCATCTCGAACGGGGTGTCGAGGAAGAAGATGCCGGGCGGGAAGAATTCTTCGAGTCCTGGGGGGTGGAACGAACCGTCGTCGCTGGCTGCCGAGGCAATCAGCGCAGTTGACGTCGCGGTCAAGAAATGAACCAACGGCACTGTCTCCTGTTATGGCGGGCGCGAGCTAGTTTCGGCTTCGCGGAGGCTGACGGGGAATGACGGTACACATCCCGAGGGGAACGAACACGGCCTCAGTCAGCCTATCAACGATTGGGGATGGTCATCGACTCGACGGGTCGGCGGGGGCCGCCGGCTGCCCCGCCTCGCCCGTGTACGGCATGCGCGACGTGAGCACCACGACGGTGTCGACGGCCAGTGTTCCGATGGCGGCCGCGATGATCGAGACGACGAGCACGGTGCCGTCGATGAAGGGCTGGTCACGCAGCAACGCGAGGATCGCGATGAACACGACGGCCTTGATGAACCACGCGCCGAGCACCGTGGCGAAGAAGAAGTTGATGCTGCCGCGGGAGGCGATCGCGATGCTGCCGATGGTGATCGCCGACAGCGCGACGGTCATCAGCACGCCGATGCCCGCGCTGACCAGCCCCGGCAGGCCGGCGACCGCGAACCCGATGCCACCACCGATGACGAGGATCACCGCGCAGATGATGAGCGTGTAGGTGAGGATTCGCCTGAAGACGTCGGCTGGGCTGATGGGTGCTGAGCTGGTCATGATGCCCTCCCTGGGCGGATCTGGGTGGGGCTGGTCGGCGTGGAGTCGACCGGCAGTGCCCGGTCTGCCTCTGCCGGGTCGATGGCGTTGGATGCCTCGTCGAGCGGGTCGAGCTGGTCGGCGTCGGTGAGCGCCAGGGTCCTGGCATCGGCGCGCTGCACCGCGGACTCGATGCGCTTGCGCCTCGACAACGGGGCGAGCGTGATGACGGCGCATCCGGTGAGCCCGGCGAACAGCAGCGTGATGGCCGCCCACGGCGGGATGAAGATGAACATGAGGAACCCGACCGAGGCGACCGTGGTCCACGCGTAGAAGATGAGCACGGCGTGGAAGTGGCTGTGCCCCATGTCGAGCAGGCGGTGGTGGAGGTGCTTGCGGTCGGCGCTGAACGGCGACTTGCCCGCGCGCAGGCGTCGGATGACCGCGAGCGCGAAGTCGAGCAGCGGCACGATGAGCACCGCGAATGGCAGCAGGATGGGGATGAAGGCGGGGAGCAGCAATCGGCCGGACGTGATGACGCCCGTGTCGATGTATCCGGTCACCGACACCGCGGATGCAGCCATCAGGAGCCCCATCAGCAGGGCGCCGGCATCACCCATGAAGAGCTTCGCCGGGTGCCAGTTGAGCGGCAGGAAACCGACGCACGCGCCGATCAGGATGGCGCTGATCAGCGACGCGAGGTTGAAGTACTCGGACTGGGTCTGGATCGTCGTGGTGAGTATGTAGCTGTAGGCGAAGAAGACCACGTTGGCGATGAGCACCACCCCGGCGACGAGCCCGTCGAGACCGTCGATGAAGTTGACGGCGTTCATCACGAGCACGACGGCGATGACGGTGAGCACGAGGCCGAGCACGGGGGGCACGATCGTGACGCCCGCAATGGGCAGGGTCACGAGCTGCACGCCCTGCCAGACCAGGATGCCGGCGGCGATCATCTGGCCGGCGAGCTTGGTCATCCAGTCGAGGTCCCAGATGTCGTCGGCGACGCCGATCAGCACGATCAGCAGGGCGGCGGCGAGGATCGCGATCACGGGCCCGGGGTCGGAGAAAATCAGGCTGAACTGCGTGAGCTGCGATGCGACCCAGAACGCCGCGACGATGCCGATGAACATGGCCACTCCCCCGAGGCGCGGGGTCGGCGTGGTGTGCACGTCGCGTTCGCGGATCTGCGGGTACAGCCGGTAGTGGTGGCTGAGCTTGAGGATGGCGAAGGCCAGCACGAAGGTGATGAGGGCGGCGATACCGGCGGCGAGGGCGTAGTGGGTGATGCTCATTCGGGATCACCCGGCGCCGCGGCATCCACACCGTCCGATTCGGTGGATGCCGCGAGCACTGCCCATATCTCGGAGCTCGGGATCACTCCCTGCCGCACGATGCGCAGCTCGCCTCCCGGCGTGCCGAGGGCGGTCGCGTCGACGATCGTCGACCCGGTGCCCGGCGTCACGGTGTCTGCGGGGTTGGAGACGCCGCCGTCGAGGTACACCGCGACGCTGTCGCCGAGCATGCGCTCCGCCTCCTGCGCGGTGGTGGCCGCGGGCTCCCCCGAGATGTTGGCGGAGGAGACGGCGAGCGGCCCGGTCTCGGACAGGATCTCGAGGGCGATCGGGTCGGCGGGCATGCGGAGCGCGACGGTGCCGCCGGTCTCGCCCAGGTCCCAGCTCAGCGAGTTGCGGGCGGGCAGGATGACGGTGAGGCCACCCGGCCAGAACGCGTCGACGAGGGTGCGCACCTCGGGCGGCACGGTCTCGGCGAGGGCTTCCATGGTGGGGATGCCGGGGATGAGCACGGGCGGCGGCGCGTCGCGTCCGCGGTGCTTGGCGTCGAGGAGTCGCTGCACGGCGGTGGGGTTGAACGCATCGGCGGCCACGCCGTAGACGGTGTCGGTGGGGATGACGACGAGTTCACCGCGGCCGATGGCGACCCTCGCGAGTCGCATGCCGGTGAGGAGGCTCGCGTTGTCCGAGCAGTCGAAGATGGTCGCCATAGCGTGGTACATCGTAGCCGTCGGCTCGTCTGCCCCCGGTTAGCGCAGCGCCGTCGTCGCCCGGTCGCGCCCGAGCAGGTCGCGGTGGTGCGCGACGGCGTTCCACCCGTCGGCGGCGAGCAGGGCGCCGATCGCGGCCGCCTGCAGCTCGCCGTGTTCCATCACGAGGGTGCCCCCGTGGCGCAGCAGGCGCATCGCGGTCGTCGAGACCTGGCGTACGACGTCGAGGCCGTCCTCGCCGCCGTAGAGGGCGTGCTCCGGGTCGTGGAGCCGGACCTCGGGGTCGCGCGGGATCGCGCCGGTGGGGATGTACGGCGGGTTCGAGATCACGACGTCGACGGCGCCGTCGAGGTCGGGAAGCGCGTCGGCCAGGGGGATGAACACGACGTGCGCGTTGTCGGCGCCGGAATCGCGGAAGTTCTGCTTCGCCCAGACGAACGCGAGGGGCGAGTTCTCGACGCCGTAGACGGTGGCATGCGGCACCTCGGTGGCCATGGCCAGCGCGATGGCGCCGCTGCCGGTGCCGAGGTCGACGCCGACCGGGTTCGGCGACGCTACCGCGCGCAAGGCGTCGATCGCGTACTGCACGACCTGCTCGGTCTCGGGGCGCGGCACGAATACGCCGGGACCGACTGCGAGCTCGAGCGACCGGAACGGCGCGAGGCCGGTGATGTGCTGCAGGGGTTCGCGCGCGGCGCGGCGCTCGACGGCGACGAGGATCGCGTCGCCGTCCTCGGCGGAGACCGGGGCACCCGTCACGGCCTTCGCCTGCACCTGCCCGCGGCTCATGCCCAGCACGTGCCCGATCAGCAGTTCCGCGTCGACGGCCGCCGTCTCGATGCCGGCCGCGGCGAGGCGGGCCGTGGCATCCATGCGCAGGTCGGAGACGGTGGGATGGGCCGTCATGCAGGTCACTCCGAGTCGCCCAGTTCCGCGAGGCGTGATTCCTCGTCGGCCAGGATGCAGGACTCGACGACGGGGCCGAGCGCCCCGTTCATCACCTGGTCGAGGTTGTATGCCTTGTACCCGGTGCGGTGGTCGGCGATGCGGTTCTCCGGGTAGTTGTAGGTGCGGATGCGCTCCGAGCGGTCCATCGTGCGGATCTGACTCTTGCGCACGACCGAGGCCGCGGCGTCGATCTCCTCCTGCTGGCGGGCGAGCACCCTTGCGCGCAGCACGCGCATTCCGGCCTCGCGGTTCTGCAGCTGGCTCTTCTCGTTCTGCATCGCCACGACGATGCCGGTCGGAAGGTGGGTGATGCGCACGGCGGAGTCGGTGGTGTTGACCGACTGGCCGCCGGGGCCACTGGAGCGGTAGACGTCGATCTTGAGGTCGTTCTGGCTGATCTCGACCTCTTCCGGCTCATCGACCTCGGGGAAGACGAGCACGCCGGCGGCGGAGGTGTGGATGCGACCCTGCGACTCGGTCGCGGGAACACGCTGCACCCGGTGCACACCGCCCTCGTACTTGAGGTGCGCCCACACGCCGTCGGCGGGGTCGCTCGACGACCCCTTGATGGCGAGCTGAATGTCCTTGATGCCGCCGAGGTCGCTCCCGGTCTGCTCGATGATCTCGGTCTTCCACTTCATGCTCTCCGCGTAGTGGAGGTACATGCGCAGCAGGTCGGCGGCGAACAGTGCGGATTCCGCACCGCCCTCCCCCATCTTGATCTCCATGATCACGTCGCGCGCGTCGAGTTCGTCGCGCGGGATCAGCAACCGGCGAAGCGTCTCGGATGTGGCATCCGCCGCCGCCTGCAGCGCGGGGACCTCGGCGGCGAAGGACGCGTCTTCCGACGCCATCTCCTCGGCCGCGGCGAGATCCTCGCTCTGCTGCTGCCACTGGTGGTACGACGCGACGATGCGCGACAGCTCGGCGTAGCGCCGGTTGACCTTCTTCGACAGGACCGGGTTCGCGTGCAGGGCAGGATCGGCGAGCTGCTCCTGCAGAGCATCGTGCTCGGTCAGGAGGGTTTCTACCGACTCGAACACCGATCAGTCCTTGTCTGAGCCCGGCGCCGCCGGCATGGACTTCTGCACCTGCATCAGGAATTCGACGTTGCTCGAGGTGTCCTTGAGGCGCGTGAGCACGAGCTCGAGCGCCTGCTGGGTCTCGAGCCCGGCGAGGGCGCGGCGCAGCTTCCAGTTGATCTTCGTCTCGTCGACGCCCATGAGCATCTCCTCGCGGCGGGTGCCGGAGGCGTTGACGTCGACCGCGGGGAAGATGCGCTTGTCGGCCAGGTGGCGCGACAGGCGGAGCTCCATGTTGCCGGTGCCCTTGAACTCCTCGAAGATGACCTCGTCCATCTTGGACCCGGTCTCGACGAGCGCGGTGGCGAGAATGGTGAGCGAGCCGCCGTCTTCGATGTTGCGCGCGGCGCCGAAGAAGCGCTTCGGCGGGTATAGGGCAGACGAGTCGACTCCACCGGAGAGGATGCGACCGGAGGCCGGCGCCGTGAGGTTGTATGCGCGGCCGAGTCGCGTGATCGAGTCGAGCAGCACGACGACGTCGTGGCCGAGTTCGACGAGGCGCTTGGCGCGTTCGATGGCGAGCTCTGCGACGGTCGTGTGGTCCTCGGCCGGACGGTCGAAGGTGGAGGCGATGACCTCGCCCTTCACCGTGCGCTGCATGTCGGTGACCTCTTCGGGACGCTCGTCGACGAGAACGACCATGAGGTGGACCTCGGGGTTGTTCTTGGCGATGGCGTTGGCGATGGCCTGCAGCACGAGGGTCTTGCCCGCCTTGGGCGGCGAGACGATGAGGCCGCGCTGTCCCTTGCCGATCGGCGACACGAGGTCGATGATGCGGGTGGTCAGCTTGTTCGACTCGGTCTCGAGGCGCAGTCGCTCCTGCGGGTAGAGCGGGGTCAGCTTGCCGAACTCGACGCGGTCGGCTGCCTGCTCGACGGGGAGGCCGTTGATCGAGTCGATCTTGACGATCGCGTTGTACTTCTGGCGGCCGTTGCTGTCGTTCTCGCGCGGCTGGCGGATGGCGCCGACGACGGCGTCTCCCTTGCGCAGGTTGTACTTCTTGACCTGGCCGAGCGAGACGTACACGTCGTTATTACCCGGCAGGTACCCGCTGGTGCGCACGAACGCGTAGTTGTCGAGCACGTCGAGGATGCCGGCGACGGGGATGAGCACGTCGTCGTCGCTGATCTCGGGCTCGAAGTCGTCTCCGCTGCCGGGGCCCCGGCGCTTGCGGTCGCGGTAGCGGTTGCGGCCGCCGCGCTCGTTCTCGTTGTCGCTCTGCTGCTGGCGCTCGGAGCGCTCCTCGGTGCGGGTGTTGTCGCCCCGGTTGTTACTGTCGCGGTTGTTGTTGTCGCGCGAGTTGTTGTCGCGGTTGTTGTTGTCGCGGTTGTTGTTATCGCGACCATTCTCGCCACGGTTGTTGTCGCCACGACCGTTGTTCTGTTCGTTGCGACCCTGGTTGTCGCGGTTCTGGTTGTCGCGGTTCTGCTCGTTGCGGTTGCCGCGGCCACGCGTGTTCTGGCGGCCGGACTCCTGGGCGTCGTCGCCCTGCTCGGCCTCGTCGGCGCGCTCGGCACCGTTGCCAGCACCGTTGCCGTTACCGTTGCGGCTGTCGGCTCCGTTGCGGCTGTCGCCGCCGTTGCGGTCGCCACCGTTGCGGCCGCGTCCACGTCCGCGGTTGCGGGTCGGCGCCTGCTGGGTGTCGTTGTCACCCGCGGAGTCGCCGTCACCGGAAGCGCTGTCGCCGGAGGTGCTGTCGCCGGCCGACTCGTCGTCGCTGGAGGCCTCGGCTGCGGAGGTGTTGTCGCCCGTCGCGTCGTCGCCGGCGATGGATGCCCCGGCGCCCCGCACCGGCTGGGGAAGCTCGATGGGCGGCTCGACTGCCTGCGTGCCCTCGGCAGCGGCGTCGGTCGGCGCCTCGGCCGTGGTGCGTCCAGCGGACGCGCGGCGCGAGCGGGTGGGAGCCTTGCGGGCGGGCTTCTCGGATGCGGCGGGAGCGACGACCTCGTCGCTGATCGCGGCCTCGAGCAGCCCGGCGTCGGCCGGGGCCTCGGCGGATGGTGCGTCGACGGCAGGTGCGTCGGCGGGAACCGCGCTCCGTGCGGGGAGCTTGCTCTCTGGCAGCTCGACCACGACGGGCTCGGGGGCGGTGATCACGCCGGCGGTGGCGCTGGCACGACGCGGTGCACGCTTGCGCGCAGCGGGCGGCGCGGTGACGGGGGCCTCGGCGGGCGTCTCGTCCTGCGCGGCATCCGGAGTCTCGACCTGCGCGTCCTGCGCGGGAGCCTCTGCCTGGTCGTTGTTGCTGTTCTGGACCTCGTTGATGGCGTTCACGAGCTCTCCTTTACGTAGTTTGGACGTGCCACTGATGCCGAGTCGGCCTGCGAGTGCCTGGAGTTCAGACAGGCGCATGGCGCTCAACGGTGCACGAGAGTCCGCGTCGGAAACGCGGACGTTGACGTCAGTCACTGAGTAGGGTTCCTTTCGCCCCGATCAAAGAATTCGTCGGGGGGAAGCTGATCGCATGCTCGAAGCTCTAGCCGATGCGCGAGATGAGGAGTTGCGCAGACGGAAACTGCTGCGTGCGATTGCTGATTGAAATGCGCCGGGCAGGTGACGACATCTTTAGTCGAAACTGCAGATTAGGTCAGTGCTGTTGGCTGGGCCAACGCTCCCACCGGGTGCGGGATTACTGTAGCACCTTTGACATCTACGGCCAGCATGAGTGACTGCCACGGCGAGCCGTCGTGTGCGGCCACCACGGCGGCCGCGTCGAGGCGCTGCGCGGGGTCGCTGCAGAGCAGCAGGATCGATGGTCCGGCCCCCGAAACGACGGCGGGCAGGCCGTGCGATCGTAATTCGGCGATCAGCGCGTCGGTCTCCGGCATCGCCGCCGCGCGGTAGCTCTGGTGCAGCTTGTCCTCGGTCGCCGCGAGCAGCAGTTCGGGGCTCTGGATGAGGGCGGCGATGAGCAGCGCCGAGCGCGAGACGTTGAAGATCGCGTCTTCGTGCGGCACCGACATCGGATAGAGGGAGCGCGCGAGTTCGGTCGACATGGTGCTCTGCGGCACGCAGACCAGGGGCGATACACCGCGGTGCACCATGAGCTTCTTGTGCTGCGGGCCCTCCGGCGTCGTCCACGCGATGGTGAGCCCACCGAACAGGGCGGGGGCCACGTTGTCCGGGTGCCCCTCGATCTCGGTGGCGATGGCGAGCAGCGCCCTGGCGTCGATCGACACGATGCCGTCGAGCAGCCCGCGGGCGGCCATGATGCCCGACACGATCGCGGCACCGGATGACCCGAGCCCGCGCCCGTGCGGAATCGAGTTGTGCGCGATCAGGTCGAGCCCCGGCAGCTCGAACCCGTAGCTGCCGAAGGCGTGGCGAATAGCCGACACCACGAGATTGGACGCGTCGGTGGGCACTTCGCCCGCGCCGACGCCGTTGACCTGCACGGTCGCGCCCGGCTCCTCGCGCACGGTGACGGTCAGTTCGTCGTATAGCGACAGCGCGAGGCCGAGCGTGTCGAACCCCGGTCCGAGGTTCGCCGACGTCGCGGGCACCCGCACCGAGACCGAGCGGCCCAGTGGCACGGGTGCCGCGCTGAGTGTCACGCAGGCACTTTCTGCAGGCCGAGGACCGCGGCGATCTCGGCGGTGTCGACGGGCACCACGGTCGGGGCGACGGTGCTGCCGTCTGCACGGCGGAGGGCCCACTGCGGGTCCTTCAGTCCGTGGCCGGTGACGGTGAGCACGACGGTGGCGCCCGCGGGGATCGCCCCGGCGGCGGAGCGCTCGAGCAGGCCGGCGACGCTGATCGCCGACGCGGGTTCGACGAAGATGCCGACCTCGGTCGAGAGCAGGCGGTGTGCCTCGAGGATCAGCGTGTCGGAGATGGCGCCGAAGTACCCGTCGCTGGTCTTGTGCGCGTCGAGGGCGAGCGCCCACGACGCCGGGTTGCCGATGCGGATGGCGCTCGCGATGGTGTCGGGATTGCGCACGACCTCGCCGCGCACGATGGGTGCGCTGCCCGCGGCCTGGAAGCCGAACATGCGAGGGAGCTTGGTGCTGTTGCCCACCGCGAGGTCCTCGCTGTAGCCGCGGAAGTATGCGGTGTAGTTGCCGGCATTGCCGACGGGCACGATGTGGAAGTCGGGCGCGTCGCCCAGCGCCTCGACGACCTCGAATGCCGCGGTCTTCTGCCCGGCGATGCGGTCGGGGTTGACCGAGTTGACCAGGTGCACCGGGTAGTTGTCGGCGAGGTCGCGCGCGATGTCGAGACAGTCGTCGAAGTTGCCCTTGACCTGCAGGATCTCGGCGTTGTGGGCGACGGCCTGGCTGAGCTTCCCCATCGCGATGTTGCCGTCCGGCACCAGCACGACCGAGGTGAGCCCCGCGTATGCGGCGTACGCGGCGGCGGAGGCCGACGTGTTGCCGGTCGATGCGCAGATGACGGCCTTGGCGCCGTGCTCGGCGGCCTTGGAGATTGCCATCGTCATGCCGCGGTCCTTGAACGACGCCGTCGGGTTCATGCCCTCGTACTTGACGTAGACCTTCGCCCCCGTGCGTGCTGACAGCGCGGGTGCGGGGATGAGCGGGGTGCCGCCCTCACCGAGGGTGACGATCGGCGTGGCATCCGTCACGTCGAGCCGGTCGGCGTACTCGCGGATGACTCCGCGCCACTGGCGGCTCGTGGACTTCTCTTCTGCAGACACTCAGGAACCTTCGACTCTCAGGACGGATGTGACGGACGTGACCACGGGGCTGTCGCCCAGGGCCTGCACGGTGGCGGACAGGTCTGCCTCGGATGCGGCGTGCGTTCCGATGACAAGGGTAGCGCCGGGGGCGGATCCACCCCCGGAGGACTCGGCCTGCTCGGCGACGGTCTGCTCCACCGTCTCGATCGACACGTTGTGCTCGCTGAACAGGGTGGCGATCGAGGCGAGCACTCCTGGCTGGTCGACCACGCCGAGCGAGATCTGGTAGCGGGTGGTGACACTCGAGATGGGCAGGATGGTGAGGTTGGCGTCGGTGGATTCCGCGACGCCCGGGCCGCCGATCACGTGGCGCCTGGCCGCGGAGACCAGGTCGCCGAGCACGGCGGACGCAGTCTCGATGCCGCCGGCCCCCGCGCCGTAGAACATCAGGTCCCCGGCAGCCTCCGCCTCGATGAACACGGCGTTCTTCGCGCCGTGCACGGCAGCGAGTGGATGCGAGCGCGGCACGAGAGCGGGATAGACGCGGGCACTGACACCGTCGATGCCGGTCTCACGGTCGGTGAGGCGCTCGGCGATCGCGAGCAGTTTAACGACGTAGCCGGCCTTGCGGGCGGCATCCACTTGTTCGATGGTGACGGCCGTGATGCCCTCGCGGTGCACCCTGTCGATCGGCACGGTGGTGTGGAAGGCGAGGCTGGCGAGGATCGCGGCCTTCTGCGCTGCGTCGAAGCCCTCGATGTCTGCGGTGGGGTCGGCTTCTGCGTAGCCGAGGTCGGTCGCCACGGCGAGGGCGGATTCGAGGGTGTCGCCCGCGGTGTCCATACGGTCGAGGATGAAGTTGGTGGTGCCGTTGACGATGCCCATGATGCGCTTGATGCGGTCGCCGGCCAGGCTGTCGCGCAGCGGACGGATGATGGGGATCGCGGCGGCGACGGCGGCCTCGTAGTAGAGCTGTGCGCCGACCTGTTCGGCGGCGTCGAACAGCTCGGGCCCGTGCGTTGCGAGCAGCGCCTTGTTGGCGGTGATCACGTCGGCGCCGGAGTTGAGCGCCTGCAGGATGTACTGGCGCGCAGGCTCCAGGCCCCCGATGAGCTCGATCACGATGTCGGCGCCGAGGATCAGCGATTCGGCATCGGTGGTGAGCAGGTGCTGCGGAATCTCGGCGGTGCGGGGCGCGTCGATGTCGCGCACGGCGACCCCGACGAGTTCGAGGCCCGCGCCGGAACGCTGTGCGAGCTCGTCGCCGTGCTGGAGCAGGAGCGACACGACCTGTGCACCCACCGATCCGGCGCCCAGCAGGGCCACCCGGAGATTGCGGTACTCGATCATGCGGTTCCATTCTGTGTTGCGGTGGAGTTCTGTGGTGCGGAGGGGTTCTGTGCTGGTGATCCGGAGGGCGCAGCGACGGGATGCTGCGCCCCGGCGTCGCGCGAGAGCAGGTCCGCCTCGGTCTCGCCGCGCACGATCACGCGCGCCTGCCCGTCGCGCACGGCGACGACGGCCGGACGGCCGATGTGGTTGTAGTTGCTCGCTAGCGACCAGCAGTACGCGCCGGTCGCCGGCACCGCGAGCAGGTCGCCCGGGGTCACGTCGCCCGGCAGGTAGTCGGCCTGCACGACGATGTCGCCGCTCTCGCAGTGCTTGCCCGCGATGCGCACGAGTGCGGCAGCGGCAGCGGACGCACGGTTCGCGATGCGCACCGAGTAGTCGGCCGCGTACAGCGCCGTGCGGGCATTGTCGCTCATGCCACCGTCGATGCTGACGTACTTGCGGATCGCGGTGGAGGGCTCGACTGTGCGGTTCGACATGTCGGTTTCGACCGGCTCGTCGAATTCGTCGACCGCGACGTCGATCGGCTCGGGGTCTCCCGACGGCCGGGTCGACACCTCGTGGTCGGAGACCTGCACCTCGACGTCCTTGATGGTGCCGACCTCGTAGAGGGTGAAGGTCGACGGGCCGACGATCGACCGGCCGGGTTCGATGGCGATGGCCGGAACGGGGATGCCGAGCTCGGCGCACTCCACCGACACTATGGCGGCGAACCGCTCGGCGATGGTGTCGAAGGCCAGCGCCTCGTCGACGCTGGTGTACGCGATGCCGAACCCGCCACCGAGGTTGAGCTGCGGAACCGGTCCGCCTGCGAGCAGCGCGGCGTGCAGCAGGAGCAGGCGGCGCGCGGCCTCGGCGAAGCCCTCGGACTCGAAGATCTGCGATCCGATGTGGGAGTGCAGCCCGCGAAATTCGAGCTGCTCGCGCGAACGGATGTCGGCGACGACGTCTGCCGCGTCGGCCAGGGTGATGCCGAACTTCTGGTCTTCGCGGGCGGTAGCGAGGTACTCGTGGGTGTGGGCGTGCACCCCGGAGTTGACGCGCACTCGAACCGCCTGCGTGCGGTTGTGGCGAGCGGCGGCATCCGCAATGCGACCGACTTCGATCTCACTGTCGATCACCATGACGCCGACGCCCACCGCGACCGCGCGGTCGATCTCGGCGAGGGACTTGTTGTTGCCGTGGTAGCCGAGGCGGGCCGGATCGACTCCCGCGGCGAGGGCGACGGCGAGCTCTCCGCCCGTGCACACGTCGATGTAGAGGCCGGCCTCGGTGACCCAGCGGGTGATCTCGGTAGAGAGGAACGCCTTGCCTGCGTAATAGACGGTGGCGCTCGAACCGATGGCGGCGAATTCCCGGTCGAACGCCGCGCGCACTGTCTCGGCGCGCGACCTGACATCTCTCTCGTCCATCACATAAAGAGGAGTGCCGAATTCGGCCGCGAGGTCGGTGGCGGGCACTCCGGCGACCTCGATGATTCCGGATGCCGTACGGCGGGCACCGCTCGACCAGACGTTCTCGGGCAGCTCATTCGCGTCGGCGGGCAGCGGTAGCCACGACGGGGCAAGCGGATTGGAAGCCATGGGAGCCTTACGGCCGACGGGTGCGGCGGAATCGATGACGGGGATACCGAATTCTAACGAACCGCCCGGGTGAGAATTCTCACCGCCCGGTGCAGTGCTACCCGCAGCTGCCGAGGGTCTCCATCGCCTGCTGGGTGAGCGGGGCGTTCTCGGCGGTCACGGCGAAGTGCAGTTCATCGCCGACGACCGCGACGCTGTCGAGAGCGAACGCCTCCGGCAGGTACTCGGCGACACAGAAGTCGCGCGTGTCGAGTGCGTCGCCCGCGACGGCGCCGAACCGGTCGCGCAGGGTGTCCGCGGAAATGTCGAGGTCGCCCAGGCGCACGCTCGTGGGCCGGAACTCGATGTTCGGGCCGGCGGCCGACGGCTCGATGCCGACGGTGAGCGGAACGCCGAAGCCGAGCACGTCGAATTCGAGGTCGGCGACGATGTCGGGTTCGACGAGGCTCACCGAGGTGATGGGCAGTTCGCTGAGGTTCGCCGACAGGGCGGTGACCGTGTCCTCATCGATGACGAAGTCGATGTCCAGCGAGTCGACGGTGCCGCCCTCGGCGATGGGCACGCCGAGGCCCGTGCCGGTGGCGGTCCCGGAGAGGTCGCCGAAGCTCACGTCGTCGGCCGCCACGTCGATACGGTCGAGCTCGCCCGCGAGCACCTGCGGAAGGATGAGGGCGCCAGCCACGGTGACGTCGACCGGGGCGTTCGCATCCAGGTCGACCGCTGAGCGCACCTCGTCGCGGATGCGATCCTCGACGTAGCCGCGCAGCACGAATTCGGCGACGACGGCCGCGATGGCGGCGAGCACGACCAGCACGAGCACGACGATGCCGATGCGGAGCCCCCAGCGGGGCCTGCGCTTCTCCCGTGTTTCGCTTGCCGCACTCGCCACCGCGGTTACATCCGCTCGGGTGCGCTGACGCCGAGTAGGCCGAGCGCGTTGCGCAGCACCGTTCCGGTGGCGTCGTTGAGCCACAGCCGGGTGCGGTGCAGGTCGCCGACCTCTTCGTCGCCGAGCGGGGTGACCCGGCAGGTGTCGTACCAGCGGTGGTACGAGCCCGCGAGCTGCTCGGCGTAGCGGGCGACCCGGTGCGGTTCGCGCAGCTCGGCCGACTGCGCGACGATGCGCGGAAACTCGGCGAGCAATCCGAGCAGGGCGCTCTCCGTCTCGTCGCTGAGCAGCGACGGGTCGAATGCACTGCGGTCGACGCCGGATGCCGCGGCGTTGCGCGCTACGTTCGAGGTGCGGGCGTGCGCGTACTGCACGTAGAACACCGGGTTGTCGTTGGTGCGCTTCTGCAGCAGCTCGGGGTCGAGGGTGAGTGGGGAATCCGCGGGGTACCGCCCGAGCGAGTACCGCAGCGCGTCGGTGCCGAGCCAGGACTGCAGGTCGTTCAGTTCGATGATGTTGCCGGCGCGCTTGGAGAGCTTCGCGCCGTTGATGCTCACGAGCTGGCCGATGAGCACCTCGATGTCCGTGTCCGGGTCGTCTCCCGCGGCACCGGCCAGGGCGCGGAGGCGGTGCACGTAGCCGTGGTGGTCGGCGCCGAGCAGGTAGATCTTGTGCGCGTAGCCGCGGTCGCCCTTGCTGAGGTAGTAGGCAGCGTCGGCGGCGAAGTAGGTGAAGATGCCGTTGCCGCGGCGGATCACCCGGTCCTTGTCGTCGCCGAAGTCGGTGGTGCGCACCCAGATGGCGTCGTCTTCGTCGTACACGTGGCCCTGCGCGCGGAGCCGGTCGATCGCGGCGTCGATGGCGCTCGGGGTGCCCTCCCCGTCTCCGGCGGCGTGCAGCTCGCGCTCGCTGAACCACACGTCGAAGTGCACGTTGAACCGTTCGAGCGACGCGCGGATCTCGCCGAGCTGCAGGGTGTACCCGAGCTCCCGCGCGGCGTCGAGGGCCGCGTCATCCACGAGCTCGAGCAGGTCGGGCTGGAGTTCGAGCACCGCGCCGGCGAGTTGCGTGATGTACTCGCCCGGGTAGCCGTTCTCCGGGATCGGCAGGCCGCGGGCGGCGGCAAGGATCGACGCACCGAAGTTGTCCATCTGGTTGCCCGCGTCGTTGATGTAGTACTCGCTGGCGACCTCGGCACCGGAGGCGCGCAGCACCCTGGCGAGCGAATCGCCGAGTGCGGCCCAGCGGGTGTGCCCGATATGCAGCGGTCCGGTGGGGTTGGCCGAGACGAATTCGAGGTTGATGGTCTGCCCGGCGAGGGTCTTGTTGGCGCCGTAGTGGGTGCCCTCGTCGACGATGGTCTTCGCGAGTGCACCCGCGGCCGCGGCATCCAGGGTCACATTGATGAATCCGGGGCCGGCGACGTCGATGGATGCCACGCCCTCGATACCGCGGAACTCCTCCGCGAACGCGTTGGCGAGATCACGCGGGTTCGCGCCGAGCTGCTTCGCGAGCTTGAGGGCGAGGTTCGACGACCAGTCGCCGTGGTCACGGTTACGTGGACGCTCGAGTCCGACGTCGGCGGCGGTCACGGTGGGGGCGCTGTCTCCGTGTTGTGCGACCAGCACGTGGTTCGCGGACATGAGGAGACGGGCGGAGAGTTCGGCGGGAGTCACGGTCAGCGATTCTATCGCGGGGTGCGGCGTGCCCCCGGCGCGGTACTGCCCGCCCGTGGGAGATGATGGCCGTGGACACGACGGGGGAAGGTCGCCACATGAATACAGTTTTTTCGACTCGCGCGCGGGGTACACGGGGATTCGTCAGCGCGGGGCTGGTGGGGGCGCTCGCCATCACCGTGCTCGCGAGCTGCAGCCCGACGGACGACGACGACACCGCGGCCACGCCGCGGCCCAGCTCGTCGGCCAGCGCATCGCCGTCGGCGTCTGCCGAGCCATCCGCCGAGCCGTCGGCGGAGCCTTCTGCGTCGGCATCACCGTCACCCACCGCCAGCACTCCCCCGGCCGCGTCGCCGAGCCCGGCACCCGCCGTGCCGTCGACCGGGTCGGCGACCCCGGTGGGCCTCGGCTGCCTCGACCTGGTATCGCTCGACACGATGTACCAGTTCGACCCGAACTTCTTGCTGCAGGATGCCTTCGCCCCCGACGGCGGCGTCGGCGCGACCGCGGTCGCCAACCAGGGTGTCGCCTGCCGCTGGGTCACGGGCTCCGGCGGGATCACTCTCGACATCGCGGTGGCCCAGCCGTCGACCGCCGTGCTGAACGACCTGCGCGACGCGGCGGGCGTGGACGACGGGGCGACGGGCGAGTACTTCGCCGGCACCGCCGTGCAGGTGTTCACCGGCACGCACTGGATCGCGCTCGCGTCGGAGTACTTCGCGAGCCCAGCCGATGCGCGGCTGTTGATCGACTCGGTGACTGCGGCGGTCGGGTAGCCGTAGCCCCCAGCTAGCCCAGCTGCACGAGCTCCCGCACGTCGTCGACGGGAAGCGTCTCGGCGACGGCCGTGACACGGAGCTCCCGCAGGTAGAGGTCAGCCCAGTGATTGGTGAGGAAGGCGATGTCGGCGGCGTCGCGGCCCGTCGAAATGCGGAGCAGGCTCTGGCGGGGGGCGAGAGCCGTGGCATCCACCACGTGCCATTCGCCCTCGACGTAGGCCTCGCACACCGCGTGGAAGTCCATGGGGCTGAGGCCAGGGGCGTAGACGGCGGCCATGCGGGCGGGGATGTCGAGGGCGCGCAGGAGGGCGATGACGAGGTGCGCGTAGTCGCGGCACACGCCGCGGCGGGCGAGGAGCGTGTTGGCGGCGCCGTCGGTGACCTGGCTGGAGCCCGGCACGTAGCGCAGCTTGCTACCGACCCACGATGCCACGGCGGCGAGCAGGTCGTGGCCGCGCAGGCCGGCGAACTCCGACCGTGCGGTCGGCGTGAGCATGTCGGATTCGCAGTACCGACTGGGACGCAGGTAGACGATCTGGTCGAGCTCGGTCTCCTCGAGAGGCCGCGGCGCGCCGGTCGAGGTGGCGGTGTAGTCGACCGTCATGTGCCCGGCGTCGCTGACGAGCTGGTGCAGGCGTGTGCCGTGACGGTCGGAGATCTCGTTCGGCATCAGCTCGCGGCCGTCGAGCGACATGGTGAGCTGTTCGGTTTCGATGACGTTGCCCTGCGCGAGGGCGAGGCTGAACACCATGTTCGTGCGCCCCGTGATGTCGAGTTCGAGGTGGGCGGAGACAGTACGGAGCATGGGTCGATTGTGGCATGTCGCGGGGGCCGGTTCTGCCCCCGGATCGCTGCCGTTGCGGGCTCAGGGCCAGAGTCGTTCGCGCACCCAATCGGTGCCCGCTGCGGTGTCCGCTTCGGTGCCAGCTTCGGTGCCAGCTGCGCCGCCCGCTCGTCGGTAGCGCAGCCGCGACTCCTCGTGCCCATCGGCGGCCTGCCAGAACTCGACGGTCTCCGGCTCGACCACGAATGCCGCCCAGCTCTCCGGCACGAAATCGGGTGTCAGGGCGAGCAGGTGGCGGGCGGCATCCATTCTTGATTGCACTGTCCCTGCATCGGGAAGGGGCTCGCTCTGGTCGCCGGCCATTGCGCGCGCCCTGGCCGTGGGATGCCGCGCCAGAAAGTCGCGCTCACTGACCGCGCGTGGGCCCTCTCGCACGGTGCCGACGACGCGCACCTGCCTGCCGTGCTCTGGCCAATAGAAAGTGAGCGCCGCACGCGGGTTGGCCGTGAGGTCGGCACCCTTCTGCGCCGTCGTCAGGCTCGCGAACCAGAACCCCTCTGCGGTGAGGTCCTTGAGCAGCAGTGTGCGGGCAGACGGGGCGCCGTCTGCGGTCGCAGTCGAGAGGGTCATGGCGGTGGGCTGCGACACATCATTCGTAATCGCGGTCTCGAGCCACTGCTCGAAGAGCTCGCGGGGGTCGGATGCCGCGGCCTCCGTGTCGAACGGTGCGAGCTCGTTCACCGGCGGACGGATCGCGCGCAACCGGTCGCGCATGCTCGGGTTCGTCATCGCGCCAGCGTATGCCGCGGGGGTTCGCGACGACGGCCGGGCACTCGCGGTCGCCGGACACTCCTGGTAGCCGGGCACTCACGGTCGCCGTGCGCCGCCGTCCCCCGGCACACTGATAGCCTGAGATCACCCTGGCCCCCATAGCTCAGGGGATAGAGCACTGCCCTCCGGAGGCAGGGGCGGAGGTTCGAATCCTCCTGGGGGCACACTTGTCGCGTCACCCACTGATGCGGGATTACCGCTGGTCCTCGCCTCTGATCCATCAGCCGCGGAAGACGACGACCTCTCGATCGTTCCTGTCGTAGACGAATTGCAGCGGAGTACCCACGGGGTAGGCGTCTCGGAGTGCTTCTGGGGACTCGTCGGGCACTGTGAAGGTGACGGCAGCTGGAAACACTCCCGCCGCGCACGCCCTCAGAAACAGTTCACCGGAGTAGTAGTAGCCCCCGTCTGAGGTATCCAACAGTTCTGGTTGGTAGATAGTCATGCACTCGTCGTCCGACCCAACTCCGCTCGGTGCTTCGACGACGGTACGGAGCCCATAGAAAGGTTCGTAGGCGAGCACGCCTCGTCCTTCGAGGCTGAGGTCCGCAGGCGTGTCGAACTGGGAGTCCGCGGACGAGCGCGCCACCTGAGAAGCGCCGACTTGGAGCGGATCGGTCTGCACCCGCTGCACGAGCACCAGCGAAACGATTGCCGCGGCCACCAATACAACCGCGGCGAAGGCAATCATGACCGTCGCGCGACGAGACCGAAGCGCGACGAGTGGGTTTGACTGCAGGCGAGCAGGGGGATGCTGCGCGCGGCGCTCAGGGGCAGCCCGTTGCATCTGGCTGGATTCACCGCCGGGCGCAGTAACGACCGCCGACTCCGGCGTGGACCCGCCACCCTCGAGTTGGCGCAGGCGTCGGAGTGCGTCGGGATCCAGGTGAATGTCCGCGGCAGGCCCGTATGCCCGGTGTCGCAGCACCCGAAGCTCGTCACCCGCGTTATCTGTCACTGTCTGATCCCACCTTCTACTTCTGCTTCAACGACATCATGGGCCTGCGTGCCGACAATGTGCTTCCTGCCTTCGACGCCACCCCCGGCTGCCGCTCGCTCCCCGGGGTTCCGAATGTGGTCTTGCCTGGACCGTGCGGCCCGGTTCTACAATCGCGCATGGAGAATCTTCGATTCAGCGTCGATGTCGACGCCTCAGCGCAGCACGTGTGGAACACCATGCTGAACCTCGACACCTACCGGGAATGGACGGGCGCCTTTCACGAGGGATCCACCTACGAGGGATGCTGGAACGAGGGCGACGAGATCCGCTTCGTCGGTCCCAATGACGACGGTACGCAGAGTGGTCTCTTCGGAACGATCGTCGAGAGCCGGCCGCACGAGTTCGTATCGGTCCGCTATCTCGGCGATATCGAGAAGGATGTCGAGAACCGTGACGGGTCTGCCGTTGGAATGCACGAAAGCTATTCGTTCACCGAGGCTGGCGGGGTGACCACGCTGGTCGTCGACCTCGAGGTGCCCGATGAATGGGCCGACGACATGCGCGGCATGTGGCCGGACGCCGTCGCCGCGATCAAACGGCTGGCAGAGCAAATCTAGGCGGTCGGTTCGAGGGGACGGGTGCCGCGTGGGAGTGCGGCTCGGGTTGCCATCGTGGTGCTCAGCTGGGCGGTTCAGGCTGGGCGACCGAGGTACTGCCAGAGTTCCTTTTCGACGAATGTGGCCAGTTCCTGGAGGACATCGACATTGATGTCGTCGGCCCTGCGTCGAGGGTGATCGTCGAGAACGCAGAGAGCTCCGATGAGCTCTCCCGAGGGTGCCTGGATGGGGAATCCGGCGTAGAACCGGATGCGCGGCCCGTCGGTCACCAGTGGGTTGTGGCGGAAGCGGTCGTCGTCGTGGGTGTCGCGCACGATCATGGCTTCGCCGCTTTCCACCACGAAATGGCAGAACGATTGAGCCCTGGGTAGCTCGGCGAGGTTCATTCCTACTTCAGCGAGATGCATTTGCATCTCGCTTTTCAACACCGTGATCAGGGCCCCGTCGGCGTTGAAAGCCTGCCGCGCCAACGAGACGATGTGATTCAGCCTTTCGTCGGTTCCGTAACCCGGCAGGCGCAGTTCATCGACTGCTTTCTCACGCGCAGTCTCCTCCGAGGGTGTCGCCACGCGTCCCCCTCTGCGCCGGTCCCCGTTGAGACGCTGCTGGGATTCGAGCAGAGGCGCCAATACGTCGGCGATCTGGTCTGCCCAATGCGCGTACTGGGTAGGAGCCCGATAACGTTCCTCGGAATCGTCAGTTGGCGGGAGTACGGTCAGCGGAACGAAGGTGGCACTCCCGGTGACGCCACACAACTGCTCGGTTTCTCGATTCAGTACGTCGGCATGCGCGTCTGCGATGGCGCCGGTCACGCTGTCGAACACGGGAATTGACCGGATCGGCTGTACTCCCGTAACGACGATCTTCACCTCGTGCGGGGCAGACCGGCCGACCTTCTCGATGAGTTCGGTCACGTCATCCCGCCACCGTTGCACCGGCGTGAGCCGGGTTGAATCATTCACACCCAGAATGATGACGACGGCGTCGTAGCGGCTCAGGTTGAAACCATCGAGTGCCTGCGCGGCATTGCCAGCGCACATCTCGGGGTTCGCGATCAGGCGAATATCGCTGCCGCGACCGGTCCTGGCAGTCAGGGCACGTGCGAGCGATCCTGGCAGGGCCAAATCGTGGGTAGTCACACCCCACCCCGCGGCGGGACCCGCCCCGAGGATCACAATCCGGTCGCTGTCGAAGCCACCGACATGCCCGACAGGCGCGTCCACCGGGCGCGGGATCGATGACATCCGCTGGTCCGCAGCGGTCAGCCGCCAGGATATGACCGGCGCCACAAGATCGGTCCACCGCAATCGTGTCAGCCGCATCGCGGGCCCCTGTCATGTTCGTTCAGCCAGGCAAGTAGATCGCGATGCTCCATGGGAGGCGCTATCTGGTACCCCTGGACGCGGTCACTGCCGAGCTGGCGAATCGTGTGTAGCTGGTCGGTGGTCTCGATGCCCTCGGTGATCACGGTGACGCCTACGGCGTGTGCGAGGTTGACAATGCCCTGGATGAGAGCTTCACCCGTCGGGCCGCCATTGCGAATGAACGACTGGTCGATCTTCAATTCGGTGAGGGGGAGGTCGTAGAGCTGCAAGACGGAGGTGTTACCCGCACCGAAGTCGTCGAGCGATACGCCCATCCCCATCCTTCGCAGCTCCAGTAAGCGCGTGATGATGTGACGCATGTCGGTGATCGATAACGATTCGGTCATCTCGATCGTCACCTTCTCGGCGGCGAGGTCGCTGGCGTCGAGGATCGTCGTTACCGTGTCGAGGAAATCGTGCTGCATGAGTTGTATCACCGAGACGTTGACGGCGACGTTTACGGGTGTGCCTGCAGCGACGGCAGCAGCTCCCAGGGCGAGAGCCTGCCGCAGCATCTCGGCCCCGATTTCGTGAATGACGCCGTTCTTCTCCGCGAGCGGGATGAACTCGGCGGGAGATACGTCGCCGAGCTGGGGATGATGCCATCGAGCGAGCGCTTCGACGTCGCCAACCGAGTTGCTGGCGAGGGTCAGTTGGGGTTGGAAGTACGCCATCAGCTCTTCTCGGATGACCGCTCCACGCAACGCCGCATCGATGCTCAGCTCGCGGGGTTGTGACGCTTGATCGGGACTGCCTGACCTCGCGGCTTTGTCCCTGTACATCGCACCGTCCGCCGCCGCCGTGAGTACCCGTGCTTTTCTGTTGAGGGAAAGTCCCGGGTCGAGGATGTCGCTGGTGGCGGACCCGATGGACACGGACACGAAGAGCTCCTGGCCGCTGATGTGCAGGGGTTTCCGCAGATGTTCGCGAATGCGCGTGGCAACCTGATCGGCGAGGTCTGCGACGTGAACCCGCGAGAGCACTATGACGAATTCGTCGCCGCCGACGCGCGCGACGAAATCGCAATCCCGAATAGAGCCTTGTAGGGCCGAGGCGACGTACCGGAGAACGTCGTCGCCGGCGTGATGCCCGAGAGTGTCGTTCGCGCGCTTGAAGCGATCGATGTCCAGGTACAGAACTGCCACACCTTCGAATGAGGTTGCGGCCGCTTCGAGCTTCTCATGCAGCACCATCTCGAACAGTGCCCGATCTGGAAGCCCGGTCAGAGTGTCGTGGGTGCCGTTCCATACCGCCTGCTCCAAGAGGGCCGCGTTGTCCAGTGCGACGGCCGCGAGATGGCCCAGACCGGTAAACCGCTCTTCGAACGGGCTCTCCAGATGCATAGTCGCCGAAGTCTCCCAGAACGCGAGAAGGATGCCACGGAACTCCCCTCGCGAGGAGATCGGAACGGCTGCCACATCGACGCAACCAAACTGCTTCAACAGCTGCCGCCTGGCTGACGACGGTGCCGCGGAGAACATCGTGGGATGCCCGGATTCGACGAGGGCCGAGACTTGGGGAAGGGCCCCGGACACGAGGTCGAAATCAGCGGCTGGGGATGGGAGGTGAGCGGGCCACCCTGCCTGGGCAGTGACAGAGAACTGCTCCGATGCCGCGTCCCACAGGGCTATGGCGGACCGGTCAGCTCCGCACGTAGTTCGAATCGCGTCGGCGATGGCGTTGGTGGCGTCGCTTCGTTCCGAGTAATTGCCCAGCAGCCGGGCGACATCGAGCAGGAGCTGCGCCGTCTCCGCCTCTTTTTGCGCGTTCTCGAGCTGGATTCGGAGACTTTCACGAAGCGCCACTAGCTCGGAACTGTCGCGCTGCACGCTGATGAAATGGGTGGTCGCGCCGTTCGAACCGAAGATCGGAGTAATGGTGAGGTCGTTCCAGAACGCCTCACCGTTCTTGCGGTAGTTGAGGACGAGGCCCCGGAATGTTTCCTGGCTGGCGATGCACCTGTTCATCTCGGCTATGGCACTGGGGTTTGTTTCCTGTCCCTGGAGGAAACGACAATTCCGTCCCAGCATCTCGGCCTGACGGAATCCCGTGACAATCTCGACAGCCTCGTTCGCGAAAATGATGTTCTGCGCCGCGTCAGTCAGAATCATGCCCTCAGAGCTCCGAGCGAGCGCAGCCGCGAGGACCTCGTCCGACACGCACCCCGCTCGTGAAGTAACCATTTGGCTCCACCCACTCCGCTCCCCCACCACCCACGGAGGACACTGGCTGTATCGTACGCCTGGCATTGAGCCCGCCTGACACGGTCGGTGCCAACCCACCCCGATCGCTATCGGCGCGTCTGTGGCATGTTGCCGAAACTGGCGATGACAATGCAGCTCCACGCGACGGACCTACCCCAGTGGCGGCCCATGGGTAGGCCCATGGGTAAGCGCTGAGCTTCGTCTAGAAGGGTGGTGGGTCGTCGAGCCATTCGGTCTGCGCCTTCGCCCCGCGACTGGCCCCGCCGCCGCCGGATGGGTTCTGTAGTGGCCCTGCTTTGCCGCCGATCGGGTGCACGGCTGCGGTCGAATACTCACGCCCGAGTGGGCTGGTCCAGGTGAGGGTGCCTGACCCGTCCTGGGCTTGGGTGACTGCCCATCCGGCGTCCTTCACCCGGTGATGCGACCGGCACAGGTGCGCCAGGTTCTCGTGCGTGGTCATACCGGTTCCGGCCCACGGAACGGTGTGGTCGATGTCGCAGAACTTCGCCTTGCGGGTGCAGCCGATGAACCGACATGTTTGGTCCCGGTACCTGAGGTATCGCTTCAGGGCGGTGGGGACTTCGTAGCGGTCCTTGCCGAAGGACAGCGTCACCCCGGTTTCGGGGTGGGTGAGGATGCGGGTGAACCCGGTCGCGTTCCCCGCCAACTCACGCGCCGTCTCCGCATCGATAGGGATACCGCCTTCCAGCATCCCCGGGGTCGCCGCCCTGTCCCATCACGGACAGGGCGGGAACGACGAGGGATACCTCCGCGCGGATACCGCGGTGCACCGTCGGGATGCGCAGCCCGGACTCGGTGCCGGATTCGTCGGCGGGGATGATCGCGCCGGGATCGGTGAGGATGTCCGCGAACGCATCCGCCCGCAGCTGCCGGAGGGTGCGGTCTTCTCCTTCGCCCTGCAACGACCGGGCGGCAGCGGTCAGCCGGTTGTCGATCGCGACGATCTGCGTGTTCGGCAGGTAGGCGGTTAGCCATCCCATCCCGTTGCCCCCGGGTTCCACCCACACTTCCCGATTCGATCGCGCTTCGGTGTGGCGTTGTTCCATATCGGCGGCCTGGACCAGTTCCTTGATCTGTTCCGCCTTCCGTGTGAACAGCCCCACCGTCAAGGTCTCCGCATACTCCAACACCTGCTCCTCGAACTGACGTACCTGCTCGGGGGTGAGCCCTGCGGTGAGATCGGCGATGATGGAGGCGTGCCGTTCCGAGAACCGGCCAACCCCCAACCGCCACAACGTCTCCGGCAGGTCATCGATCAGGGTGCGGGAACGCACCAGCAAAGCTTCTGCCGCATTTTCCGGGATACACAACGCGGCGGCGAGTTCCGCCCGCAACGCCCGACCGAACAGGCCCGAGGTGTCCGTCCGCCCCGCAGTACAGTCTTCGCGGTGCCGACGGAACTGGTCCACCCTCGCGAACTCGAACGCGGCCTGCTGCGCCCGCTCCCGACGGGACTGCACCAACCCCTCCAACAACACATCAGCGTCG
The DNA here is from genome assembly GCF_011057645.1 of Marisediminicola senii. Taxonomy (GTDB): domain Bacteria; phylum Actinomycetota; class Actinomycetes; order Actinomycetales; family Microbacteriaceae; genus Marisediminicola; species Marisediminicola senii. Next base: position 33,386 of record NZ_JAALGE010000034.1, read on the forward strand.
AGCACGTTCACCTCGTCGGGGCCGAGCTCCGCGTTCCAATCGACCTGCTCCTCGGGCGTCATCGACGCCAGATCCGGCATGAAATCGGGGTACTTCATACGGTCAGTCAACACCCCACCACCGACATTCCCGCACACTCGAACACCAGCAAACATGCTGGTCCGGGCTGTGTTGCGAACATTGCATACCCCCAGCCAACACCACACAAAACACCCGCGGGCGACCCGCGCAACATCAGTGGAGAACCCACCTCCTCCCCGCCTGTGCAGGACAAGACCACCCCCCCCCCCCCCCCCCCCCCCCCCCCCCCCCCCCCCCCCCCCCCACCCCCCCCCCCCCCCCCCCCCCCCCCCCCCCCCACATCCCCCCGTCCCAT
>NZ_JAALGE010000035.1 GCF_011057645.1 Marisediminicola senii
ATGTGTATAAGAGCCGGGCCCGGCCGTCACGGGCGCCGCCCCGCCGCCGCCGAGCGGCAGGACGCCCCCGTCCGTGCGGGCCCCCGCCCCACCGCTCGCGCGCCCGTCGAAGCGCGAGATGCCGCCCACCGCGGCGACCTTGCGCGCGACGGCGGCGAGCGACGGCGCGAGCGGCCGCCCGTCGGGCCACGGGGCGATGATGCGTTCCGCGGCGTCGAAGGCGAGCGCGTGCGGCCGGTCCGAGCGGTCGCCGGGCTGCGTCACGATCACCGGGGCAACGCCCATCAGCCGCACGAGCAGCGTCACCTCGGCCGACACGTCGACGACGACGGTCGCGAACGCGCGACTGCCGAGTGCGGCCGCGATTACTCCGAGGCGCGACGCGTGGCCGCGGTGCCCGAGCGGTGCCCAGTGCAGCAGGCCGCCCGCGGTCGGGTCGGCGTCCGATGGATGCCGCACCTCGCCCGACACTGAGACCTCGGGTTCGTTGTCCGGGGCGAGCTGCACCCACTCGGTGCGCGCGGGCAGCGTGCCCGGCCGCGCGAGCGAGCTGAACACGACGACGTCGGCGTCGAGGTGGGGCCGCACCGCGAGAAACCGGGTCAGGTGTCCCGCACCGTGGTCGTGCAGGTACCAGCCGACGAGCGGGGCTGCCGTCACGCCGGCACGCCAGACGCCTGCGGCACGCCAGACGCCTGCGCCCGCGCACCCTGCGGCCGCGACGCGAGCTCGCGGTACAGCGCCTCGAGGTCGGTGATGCGGCGGTGAAGCGAGAAGCGGGCGTTGGCGCCCGCGCGGATACGGTCGCGCATGCCGGGGTCGCCGTCGGTCTCGGCGATGAGCTCGTCGATGCTGCGTGCGAAGCCGTCGAGGTCGCCCGGCGCGACGAGGCGCGTGCCGAGCGCCCCGGCGACGACCTCGGGGATGCCGCCGGTGGCGAACGACACCACGGGCGTTCCGGTAGACAACGCCTCCGCGATCACCAGGCCGAACGGCTCCTGCCAGACCGGGGTGACCAGGGCGCAGGCGCTGCGGCCGACGAGGGCGGCGAGGTCGGGCTGCTCGAGTGCGCCGACGTATTCCACGTCGTCGCCGAGGTGCGGCCACAGGTACCGTTCGGCGTAGTCGATGTCGCCCACCCTGCCGGCGATCACCAGGCGTCGTCCCGCACGCCTGGCGGCCTCGATGGCCAGGTGGGGGCCCTTCTCCGGCACGATGCGCCCGAACCAGACCAGGTCGGTGCCGCCGGTGCCGCGCGGCCAGCGGTCGGTGTCGACGCCGTTGGGAATCACGATCGAGTCGATCCCGGCGGGCTGCCACTGGTCGGCCGTGTACCGGCTGACCGAGACGAAGGCGCTCTGGCCGTCCCTGCCGGGGTCGACCGCATCGACGAGCTGCGGCAGCGTCGGGGTGTGCAGCGTGGTGACCATCGGAACCCCGAGCGACCCGACCCGCTCGAGCGGCTGGGCGTGCAGGCAGTGGTTGTCGACCAGGTCGAACCGGTCGGCGTTCTCGGTGATCCAGTCCAGCGCGCGCTCGAGTGCGGGCACGGCGACCTCGGCGTAGCCCGCCGGGTAGTCGACGTCGTTCGCCTCGGCGGGGTTCTCCCAGCGCACGGGAGGCATGGTGAACTCCGCGGGGCTGGCGTCCATGTAGTCCGAGCCGGCGACGGCGCACAGCACGACCTCGTGGCCGCGGTCGCGCAGCAGGCGCACCTGGTGCCAAATGGAGGATTCGAGGCCGCCGGCGTGCGGTTCTGCGATGGGATAGCGGAGCGGGGCGATCACGGCGATGCGCAGTGATCCGTTCGGCGTCACCACGGAACCGGCCCGGCCAGCGCGGCGCGGTACACGTCACGGTGGCGGTCGGCGATCGTCTGGCGTTCACGGCGGCGGGCGGACCGCCGGTCGTTCCTCACCCGTCGCCTCGCGGGCGAACCCGCGCGCGGGGCATCCATTCCCGACGACAGGCCGAGCAGGGCGTCGAGGGCGGTGGCCAGGGTGCCCGGCCTCGACATCGCGAACGACTGGCAGAACGCGGGGTCGTCGTGCTGCTCGGCGATGAAGCCGACCGCGGGCACGGCGACCGGCAGGCCGAGGTCCCAGCACAGCTCGAGCCATCCGGAGTGCGTACCGTGCCGGTACGGCAGCACGTAGGCGTCGAGCCCCGACAGTGCCGCGAACAGTTCGGCGTCGCTGTAGCGGCCGTGCTCCACGAGCTCGACCCGCGCGGCCAGCGCCCGGTCGCTCGCGCACAGCGCCCTGATCTCGTCGCGGGCTGCGTCGTCGCGCACCCGGTCGGCCAGCTCGATGCGGGCGACGACGTCGTGCCCGGCCGCGCGCAGCACCTCGATGGCGCCCAGCAGGGTGGATGCCGCAGCCACGCCGTCCACGCCGGCCCGCAGGTCCTTCAGGTGCATGCCCACGACCGCCGCACCCCGTGGGGCAGGAGCCGCCGTCGCAGCGACCGCCGCCACCGCGTCGGCACCGCTCTCGGCACTGTTGTCCTCATCGTTGTCATCGCCGTCGATCGGCAGCACGTGCGGGTGCGCAATGACCACAGCGTCGCGACCCCACCGGCGGGCCACCTCGGCCGCAGCGCCCGGCGTCAGGGTGATGACGGCCGCGGCCCGCGTCACCAGCAGGTCGAGTTGCGCGAGGTGGTCGGCCTGGTCGTGCAGCTGAGGATTGGTGAGGTCGTGCACCGTGAAGACGAGGGGGCGCCCCGCGGCGGCCAGGGCGTCGACGGTGCGCTCGAGGTGCGCGAGGTCGAACGATTCGGTGCCGAAGTGCACGTGCAGCACGTCGAAGTCGGTGTCGTGAGCGGCGATCCACCGCGGGTCGATGCGCACAGGGGGCCACCACCGGCCGGGTTCTGCGCCGGAGGGGTATTCCTCGGCGAGGTACCGCACGGCCGCGTCATCCGGCTCCGCGCGCAGGTTGCGAACATAAGGATGATCGGTGGGTACAGCGGCGACACGCATAGACATACCGAATTCCTTTCGCATCGTGGCGATGGGGCAAGACAGGAAGAAGAGAACAACAACCGACGATCAGGGAAACGTGCAACGGTGGCGTCACGAAGCCGCAACGATGGGGCGGGCGCCACGATCATCATAAGCAATGGTTCATCATTCGTTCATGGGTTGTGCGATGGTGCACCATGGCCTAGTGGGGTCACCCTAGCCGCCGAAAAAGTCGGCCTCGTTCAGACAAGCGCGATGACGGTCACCGCACGCGCACAATAAGAGGAGAACCGGCCGTGGGTGAACACGAAGAAACGCCGCATTTCGACACCGTCGACGGCCGTACCCGGCACTTCGGGCAGTTCTACGGGCTGCTCCCGGTCGCCTCCGACCGCCCGGTCGTGGTCGTGCACGGCAACTGCCAGGCAGAGTCGACGCGCATCATGCTCGACGCCGACGACGTCACCGCGGTGCGCATTCCTCCCGTTCACGAACTGGTCGCGACCGACCTCCCGTACCTCGAACGCCTGCTGCGCCGCACCGACCTGCTCGTCACCCAGCCGGTACGCGACGGCTACCGCGACCTGCCCCTCGGCACCGCCGAACTCTCCGCACTGCTGCCGACCACCGCCAGGGTGGTGCGGGTGCCGGTCATCCGCTTCGCCGGCCTGTACCCCTTCCACGCCATCATCCGCCCGCCCTCGGACCCGTCGCTGTCGCCGCCCATCGCCGCGTACCACGACCTCCGCACACTCGTCGCGGCGTCTGCCCCCGGCACCCGTGACCCCGGTGAGCAAGAAGGGGTGGATGCGGCCTCCGCCCCCACCCCGGCGACGCGCGACCAGGTGCTCGCGATCGCGAACCTCTCCTGCGCAGAACTCCGCCGCCGCGAGCAGCACCACGACACGGTGCGGGTGTCCGACGTGTTCGACGCCCCCGACTTCGCGCAGATGCGCACCATCAACCACCCGGGCAACGCGGTGTGGACCGCCGTCGCCGCGCGGGTGCGCGAGGCCGCCGGCCTCGAGCCGCGCGACACCGACCCCGGCCGGCCGCTGCTCGACAGCATCCACGCCCCCCGGTCCTCCGCCGTGATGGAGGCATTCGACCTCGCGGGGGAGCCGACCGACCACTGGGTCATCGGGGGCGAGCGGGTCGACGACGCCGTGGTGCGCGCCGCCCACCTGGCCTGGTACCGCGAGCACCCCGACGCCGTCGCGGCGGGGATAACCCGGCACGCCGACTCGCTGCGCCTGCTGGGACTGGCGTGACGGAGGTTCGCGCATCAGCGCAGGTACCCCGGCTGATGGTCGTCGGCGACCCCGAGCACGGGGTCGCCCGCTACGCGCGGCACCTCGCCGACGCCATCCGCGGCCAGGCCGGTATCGACCGCGCCCTCGCGCTGCCGTCGATCGCCGACCTCCCGGCCGATCTCCCGCCCGGTACCCCGGTTCACCTCCACGTGACCGACCGGCTGTTGGCCGCGAGCCCGGAGGAGGCGTCGCTGCGGGTGGAGCGGCTTGCGGCATCCACCCGTCTCACCGTCACCCTGCACGACCTGCCGCAGCACTCCGACGGCGAGCGCAACCTGCCCCGTCGGGTGGAGTTCTACCGCCGCACGATAGCGGCAGCGCGCGGGGTCGTGGTGAACAGCAACCACGAGGCTGCCCTGCTGCGCGAGTTCGTCGGGGAGGCGCACGAGCTCGCCGTGATCCCGCTGCCCGTCGACACGGCCGGTGCCGGCGCCACCGCCAGCGCCGCCGCCGCCATCCTCGACGACACCGTCGCGATCGTCGGGTTCGTCTACCCTGGCAAAGGCCACGCCGAGGTCGTCGACGCCGTCGCCTCGCTGTCAGGACCCCGCCGCGTCGTCGCCCTCGGCGCCCCGTCGCCGGGGCACACCGAGGATGTCGAGGCGATCGCCGCCGCCGCCCGCGCGCGCGGCGTCACGTTCGAGGTCACCGGTTTCCTGCCCGACGACACCATGCTCGAGCGGTGCGCCACGGCCGGCGTGCCGGTCGCCGCACACCGGCATGTCTCCGCGTCCGGCTCGATCGCCACCTGGATCGCCGCCGGCCGTCGCCCGCTCATTCCCGACTCGCGCTATTCCCGTGAGGTCAGCGAGCGCGCCCCGGGAACGGTGACCCTGTACCCGCCGGATGCGGCCGGCCTGGCATCCGCCATCGACCGCGCCCGGCGCGAACCCGCGACCACCCTCATCGCGCCCGGCACCGCGACCGGGCCCGACCTCGCGCAGACCGCCGCCCGCTACCTCGACTGGTTCGCCGGGGTCCCCGAGTGACCGGCCAGCCGCCCGCCGGATCGATGCCTGGGCGCATGGCCAACACCAGCGCACTGCACGCCCGACCGCCGCACGCCCGACCGCCGCACGCACGCCCGCCGCACGGTCGCGCCGTGCCCGGCAACCGCTGGGACCTGCTCGACGACGCCCCGACCGCACCGGGCGACCCGGCCGCTGCAAGCACACCTGCGTCGCCCGCCGTCTCGGTGATCGTCGTGCACTACCGCCAGCAGGCCGAACTCGACCGCACCCTCGCGGCGCTCGCCAGGCAGGACTACGACGGGCCGATCGAGGTCACCGTGGTCGACGACGGGTCGCCCGTCGCCCCGGTCGTGCCGCCGGCCGTGCGGCTCATCGTGCAGGACGACCTCGGGTTCCGGGCCGGGATGGCCCGCAACCGGGGCGCCCGGGAATCCGGGGGAGAGCTGCTGGTGTTCCTCGACGCCGACACCACGCCGGAACCCGGGTACGTTCGCGCCATCACCCGACTGCCGTGGCTCGCCCCCGAGACCGTCACCGTCGGTCGCCGCCGCCACGCCGACCTCGCCGGCACGTCACCCGACGACCCGATCGAGGAGTGCGCACCCGCGAGGGCGATCGACGAGCCGCAGTGGCTCGACACCGCCTACGCGCAGTCGCGCAACCTGCTCGACGCCGACGACCGCAGCTACCGGTTCGTGATCGGCGCCGTGATGGCGTGCAGCCGCTGGTTCTTCGACGAGGTCGGCGGGTTCGACGAGGAGTTCAGCGAATACGGCGGCGAGGACTGGGAGTGGGCGTACCGCTCCTGGGCACGCGGCGGCCTGCTCGCCCACGTGCCGGCAGCCGTGGCCTGGCACGACGGGCCCGACTGGTCGGGTCGCTCCACCGCCGACGACGACCGCATGCGCCGCAAGAACGCCGAGACCCTCATCCTCGCCAGCGCCATCCCGGTCGCCGGATCCCGGGGCCTCGCCGTGCGTTCCCGGCGGGCCGACTCGCTGGTGCGCGTTCCCGACGGCTTCGGCGCCGCCGCGACCTTCGTCACCGTCGACTCGCTGCTCACCGCGCTACCGCACGCCGTGGTGATCGTGCCCGACGAGCACGCCTCGCTGTTCGCCCCCGACGACCGCGTGCTCGGCAACACCGAGTCGCGCGCGGCGGCCGACACCACGCTCGCACTGGTGCGGGTCGAGGTGGCCGTGCGCCAGCCGGTTCGGGTGGATGCTGCCGCCTTCGCCGCGGCCGTGGCACGCTTCGCCGACCCCACCCTCGGCAGCCTCTCGTTGCGCTCCGCCGACGCCCCCGACACCGAACTCGCGGTCATCGCCTCGGTGCGTGCCCGCTACCGCACCGGCCGCTGGAACGACGACACCCTGTTCGACGCCGCCATCGACACCGGCGGCTCGGTCACGCCGATCGCCGCCGAACCCGACGTCGAGGCCTACCTCGGCGGCTGGGGCTGACCGGGCGCGATCAGTCGATCGTCGAGTGCTCCCCGAGGCGGTGCCACGTGCGGTTGTGGTAGACGAGCGGGTCGGATGCCGCGTCCTCGTCGACCCCGCCCGATTCGAGTGCGTGCACCACGACGACCGTCGAGCTCCCCGCACCCAGCTGGTCGATGACCCGCCCGCGGATCCACGCGTTCGCGCGGGGAAAGTACGGTTCCCCGGTCTCGAGCCGCGACCACAGCGAGGTGTCGGCAAACCGGTCGACGCCGCTGGTCGAGCACAGCCGCGCGATGGGCAGCTGTTCCGACGCCAGCAGGTGAACCACGACGGTTTCTGCGCGACGGATCACCGGGGTGCTCGACGACGTCGACGACAGCGAGAACACCAGCAGCGGCGGGTCGGCACTGATCGAGGAGACGGATGTCGCGGTCAGGCCCACCGGACCATCTCCCGCGTCGGCGGTGACGACCGCCACGCCGGCCGGGTGACCGCGGAACGCCCCGCGAAACTCCTCCGGGCTGAGCCCACCGAGGGTGCGTGCCGCCGGGGTCGCGCCCTGCGCCCCCCGGTCATCGATGCTGCGGGCACTCGCGAGATTCGTCGACATGATCTTCCTTCCCCACTCGGTCACCCGTCTCGGGCGTCGTTCGTCAACGATGCGGGAGCGCGGCCCCCGGCGCCAGCATGTTGCGGAGTGTGACAGTCCGCCGCTGCACCCTGCCCCGCTGCACCCGACCCCGCCGCGCACAGCCAGCGCGAAACCCCGGAGCCTACGCTGGCGCCATGAGTGCCGAGCAACAACCTTCCGCGTGGTGGCTCGGCATCGACCTCGTGGCGGTGAGCCTGTTCATCGTCGGGGCACGGTGGACCCAGGGCGATGGCGCGCTCGGCCTGCTGCTCGATGGGCTGCCATTCTTCGCGGGGGTGATCGTCGGCTGGGTCGTGATGCACGCGTGGCGGCATCCCGTGACCGTGGTCTGGACGGGCATCGGCGTCTGGCTCATCGCCGTCGCCATGGCGATGGCCATCCGCCTCGTCGTGGGCGAACCGGTCGACTCCCGGTTCCTCTTCCTCACCGTCATCGTGCTCGGCGCATTCCTCATCGGCTGGCGCGGCATCGCGTGGATCCTCGACGCCCTGTTCGGCGCAGTGCCGGAAGACGCAAGGCCTCCGCGCTGACCCTTGCCGTAAACCCGTGCACCAGGCGGCGAAGCGGCCAGTGCACTCGCGGCAAATGCCCCTTCTCCCCGGCCGACGCTGCCGCTAGGGTCGGCCACATGGCAAACATCGTGGAGAAACTGTCGGAATCGGTCAAGTCGCTCGGGATCGGGGCCAGCTACGGCGATCCGGTCACCGTCGGGGGCGCGCAGATCATCCCGGTCGCCGTCACCTGGTTCGGATTCGGGGGCGGCAGCGAAGACGCCGGCAGCGAAGACACCGGCACCGATGACGCAGCCAGCACGAAGGACGGCGCCGACGCCAGCACGGGCGACGGTTCCACAGACCACGCGAAGGGCGGCAGTGGGGGAGGCGGCGGCGGAGCGAGCATCCCCGTCGGCGCGTACGTCGACACCCCGGATGGCGCCGTATTCCGGCCCAACATCGTCGCCCTGCTGTGGGTGCTGATCCCGTTGACCTGGGTCTCCGGCAAGTCCCTCGCCCTCGTCATCAAGGCACTCAAGAAATAGCGAGCCCCGCAATGACCCGTCTCACCGTCGAGACAGTGCGTGACCTCGCGGCCTTCGCGGGTGATCTCGCCGGGGAGTTCGCCCTCGAACCCCTCCTCGAGCGCATCCTGCGCAATGCCGTGCGCCTGCTGCGCTGCGAGAGCGGCTCGATCTGCACCATCGACGAGCGCGCAAGCAGGTACCGCAAGGAGGTCGACCTCGACGTCGGCTGCCGGTCGGGCGAGACCTTCCCCCTCGACGAGGGAGTCACCGGGGCGGTCGTCCGCGCCGGCGGACCGGTCACGTTCGCACGGTACTCGCTCGTACCCGGTGGGCACATCGGCGTCGGGGACAGCAGGCGGTCGCGCGCCGTGATCGGGGTGCCCATCCGTCAGGGTGACGCCCTCACCGGCGCCTTCGTGGTGTTCGCCGGCGACGAGACGCGGGTGTTCGGCGACGCTGACATCGAACTCCTCGAGCTGTTCGCCATCCACGCCTCGGTCGCCATCGCCAATTCGCGATGGCACGGGGCCCGGGCCGCGATCACGCCGGCTGTTCGACCGACCGCCTCGCCGCGGCATCCACTCACCCCCAGGGAGGCGCAGACCCGCGCCCTGGTCGAACGCGGCTGGCAGGACAAGCAGATCGCCGCGGAGCTCGGCATCTCGGTCAAGACCGTCGAGAAGCACGTCGGCACCGTGCTGCGCAAGACCGGTGCCCGCAACCGCACCGAGCTGGCCTCGTTCGCGGCAACCCGCGCGGGGTAGGGAAACCCCCCATAGGAACCCGGCGGCGTCGATCGTAGCCTGACATCGACCAAGGGAGGTCGCCATGGCAGTCGTGTCGCTCACAGAGATCGTCGACCGGGCATTCGCCGACCGGTACGGCGTCGCCGCGATCAACATCGTCAACGACCTCACGCTCGAGCAGGTGCTCGCCGGTGCCGTCGAGGCCAAGGCCCCCCTGATCGTGCAGACATCGGTCAAGACCGTGCGCACCATCGGATCCCGGGTGCTGTTCGCCATGTGGAAGAGCATGACGGCCGGCATCGAGGTACCGGTCACCCTGCACCTCGACCACTGCCCCGATCGCGCGGTGATCACCGAGTGCCTCGAGGCGGGGTGGAACTCGGTGCTGTTCGACGCCTCCGAGCTGCCGGTCGAAGAGAACCTCCTCCAGACCATCGAGGTCGTCGCCGAGGCCCGCCGGTACGGCGCCCACGTCGAGGGCGAGATCGAGGCGATCACGGGGGTCGAAGACGACCACGGTTCAGACGCCCAGGCGAAGCGCCAGTCGCTCGAGGTGTCGCTCGACTTCATCCGCCGCACCGGAGTCGACGTGTTCGCCCCGTCGATCGGCAATGCGCACGGCGTCTACACGAGGGAACCCCTGCTCGACTTCGACCGGGTCAGCGACATCGTCGCGCAGCAGCCCATCCCGATTGCCCTGCACGGCGGCAGCGGACTCACCGATGAGCAGTTCCACGACCTGATCGCCCGCGGTGCAGCCAAGGTCAACATCTCGACGGCGCTCAAGGTGCTCTACATGCAGTCGTCGCTCCGCAGCCTGCGTGCCGCGGAAGAGGCCGACAAGTGGGATCCGCCGACCCTGTTCCGCGCGGTCGGCGCCGACGTCCGCGCGATGACGGTCGACCTCGCCACCACCTTCGGCAGCGCGGGCAAGGCGTGGTGAGATGCCGGCCCTGATCTTCGACTGCGACGGCGTGCTCGCCGACACCGAGCGGCACGGACACCTGCCCGCGTTCAACCAGACCTTCGCCGAGTTCGGCCTCGACGTGCGCTGGTCAGACGAAGATTACGCCGAGAGAGTGCTCATCGGCGGCGGCAAGGAACGCATGGCGAGCCTGCTCACCCCCGAATTCGTCGAGCGCAATGGGCTGCCAGTGGATGCCGCGGCGCAACGTGACCTGCTGGCCCAGTGGCACCGGCGCAAGACCGAGATCTACACGCAGCTCGTCGAATCGGGTGCCCTGCCTGCCCGCCCCGGCATTCCGCGGCTCGTGCGGGAGGCCGCCGAGGCCGGGTTCGCGCTCGCCGTCGCGTCCACCTCAGCGGGGCCGTCGGTGTTCGCGGTGCTGGAGCACGCTGTGGGTGCCGAGACCGCCGACACCTTCCGGGTGTTCGCCGGCGACATCGTTCCGGCCAAGAAGCCCGCCCCCGACATCTACCTGGTGGCGCTCGACGCCCTCGGGGTGACGGCAAACGAGGCCGTCGTGGTCGAAGACAGCGCGAATGGCCTGCGCGCGGCGCTCGTCGCCGGCATCCGCACCATTGTCACCGTCAGCGGGTACACCGCGAACGAGGACTTCACCGGGGCGTCCCTAGTCGTCAGCTCGCTGGGAGACCCCGACGGCGAGCCGGCCACCGTGCTGGCGTCACCCGCCGGTGTCGTACCAGACGGCGCGGTGCGCGCACGCGACCTGACCGCCCTGCTCCAGACACCCGCCCCCCGGAAGGCCCCACAATGACCGCGTCCATCGAGACCACCGAATTCGTCATCCGCACCATCGCGCAGACCGCGGTCGACAACGAGAAGTACTTCGGCGACCTCGACGCCGTGGTCGGAGACGGCGACTTCGGATACTCGCTCGCCCGCGGGTTCGAGCAGGTGCTCGCCAAGTGGTCGGAGTTCGATCGAACGGATGCCGGCACCCTCGTGCTCAGGGTCGCGACGACCATCACGAGCCGCATCGGCGGCACCTCGGGCCCCATCTGGGGCACGGCCTTCCTGCGCGTGGGCACCACCATCAAGGGCGGGGAATCGGTGACCCCAACCGACGTGGTCGCTGGCCTGCGCGCCGCCATCGAGGGCATCAAGAAGCGCGGCAACTCCGACGTCGGCGACAAGACCCTGCTCGACGCACTGGTGCCGGCGACCGACGCATTCGAGGCCGCCATCGCCGCGGGCGACGACCCGGCAGGGGCGCTGCGCTCGATGGCCGTCGCCGCGCGCGCCGCCGCAGAGGCCACCACCGGCATGCAGGCGAGGCGCGGGCGCGCGAGCTACACCGGCGAGCGCAGCATCGGCTCTCCCGACGCGGGCGCCGTCGCCCTCGCCGTGATCGCCGAGAAGCTCGCCGACGAATGGCCCGCCCGCACCGGCGGCACCACAGCCGGTGCGTCCATCCCCAGTGCAGCCGACCCCATCACCCAACACGACGACGTGGAGAGAACCCGATGAAGAAGTTCATGAACGACCCCCAGCAATTCGTACCGGACATGCTCAAGGGCATAGCGCTCGCCAACCCCGAGACCCTGCGGTACGTACCGGAGTTCAACCTCATCCAGCGCGCCGACTCCCCGAGCGACAACCGGGTGAGCATCATCCAGGGGTCGGGGTCCGGCCACGAGCCTGCCCACGTGATGACCGTCGGACCGGGGATGCTGGCTGCCGCGTGCCCGGGCGACGTCTTCGCCGCACCCCCGATGGACTACGTCTACGAGACCACGAAACTGCTGGCCTCCGACAAGGGCGTGCTGCTGCTGGTCAACAACTACACGGGCGACCGCATGGCGTTCGACATGGCGCAGGAGATGAGCGAGGCGGACGGCCTCACCGTGCGCACGCTGTTCATCGACGACGACGTCTCGGTGCAGGATTCCACCTACACGGTCGGCCGTCGCGGGGTGGCGGGCAACTTCTTCGTGATGAAGGCCGTCGGGGCGGCAGCCGAGTCCGGCGCCGACCTCGACGAGGTGGTGCGCATCGGCGAGAAGGTCAACTCCGTGACCCGCACGATGGGGATCGCGCTCACCGCGTGCACGCCGCCGTCGAAGGGCTCCCCGCTGTTCGAGCTCGGCGACGACGAGATCGAAATCGGCGTGGGCATCCACGGGGAACCGGGGCGGCGCCGCGCGCCGATGGCCCCGGCCGACGCGCTCGTCGACGAGATGCTCGACGCGATCGTGCCCGACCTGCCGTTCGAGAGCGGCGACCGGGTCGCCCTGATGGTGAACGGGCTCGGCGGCACCCCGATCAGCGAGCTGTACATCCTGTACGGCATCGCGCACGAGAAACTGGCCGCGCGCGGCATCACGGTCGCCCGCAACTACGTCGGCGAGTACTGCACGTCGCTCGACATGGCCGGGGCGTCGATCACCCTGGTGAAGCTCGACGACGAGATCGAGCGCCTGCTCGAGGCCCCGGCCGAGATCGCCGTGCGCGTCTTCTGACCCGCCCCTGACCCGCGCGGAGTCCCTCCCCGCGCACCCCTGCTCCGGAGGCTGCACCACCAGGGCCCCTCCGCCCCCAGCCTCCGGAGCAGCCGGGTCGCTACGGTTGACCCATGCCAACGCCCAGCTCCCGCGCGCTGTCGATCGTCGCCGACGTCAGCGGAGTGCTCGCGTTCGTCGCGATCGGCCGCGCGAGCCACACCGAGGGCATCACCATCGCCGGAGTCGCCGAGACCGCGTGGCCGTTCCTCGCCGGGCTCGCCGTCGGTTGGGTGGTCACGCGCGCCTGGCGAGGCCCTGGCGGCCCCGTGCGGCCTGGACTCGTCATCTGGGGCTGCACCGTCGTCGTGGGCATCGCGCTGCGCGCCGCGGTCGGCGACGGAGTGCAGCCCAGCTTCGTGGTCGTGACGGCGATCGTGCTCGGTGCGCTGCTCGTCGGCTGGCGCGCGGTGGCGCGGGCGGTCACCCGGCGCCGTACGGCACGCATCACCCCCGCGCAGCGCTGACCCAACCTTGCTGAGGGCCGCACATTTCATCAGGAGTTGGGAACAACATCTGGCCCCCGACGCATCCCCGCCCTAGCATCGGCTCATCGGCGCCCCTTGGCCCGACCCGTCGACGAGAGGTGTACCCGTGGATATGCGCATCGAACTGATTTTCGTCCCCGTGACCGACGTCGATCGCGCCATCGACTTCTACGTCACCAATGCCGGCTTCGAGCTCGACATCGACGTGAGGGTCGACGAGAACACCAGGTTCGTGCAGCTGACCCCTCCGGGCTCCGCCTGCTCGATCGCCATCGGCGAGGGCATCACCGACATGGTCCCCGGCTCGATGCGCGGCATCCAGGTCGTCGTCGAGAACGCGCTGCAGGCGCGCACCGCACTGATGGCGCGCGGGGTGGCGGCGAGCGAGGTGGAAGTGCTCACGTGGGGCTCCTTCACCTATTTCTCCGACCCCGATGGCAACACCTGGGCGGTGCAGGAGCTCCCGCCGGCCGGGTCGTACGACTCGCTCGAGTCGGAGTCGATGGCTACGCCGTCTTCATGACCCCGGCCGTGAAGGCTGTCACCCGGTCGAGCAGCGCGTCGGCGCGCGCCGAGACCACCGCGGCAGGGTCGGGCTGCATGGCCGACGCCGGCGGCGTGATGCGGATGATCAGCGAACACGCCAGGTCGGCGCAGATATAGGTGCCGACCGTGTTGCCGTCGCGACCGGCCTGGCCGGCGCGCGGCGCGGCATACAGTCGCACCTGGTCGGCGGGCTGCGGCGTGCGGCACAGCGAACACATCGCCGAGATGCCGGGGCGCATCGTCGCCCCAGACGCCTGCAGGGTGATGCCCACCGCGCGATCGTCGACCCAGTGCACCAGGAACCCGCGCAGCGGTGCCCTCGGGTCGCGCCAGCCGAGGTACTCGCGGTCCTCCCAGAGCACCTCGTGCAGGCCGGGCAACGGCATCCGGTCGATCTCGCCCCGGGTGGCATTGACCATCGAGGTGCGGATCTCTTCGGCGGTGAGCGGCTTCACGATCTCCTCGGGTTGGACGACCCGTAAAGCCTAACCACGCATTGCGGGCCGGGAACCCCCGTGCCATCGTGAGAATGCGCCGAGAGCGATGGATGCCGCGGCGACCCGCCACGGAAGGAACGACGATGTTCGACACGACGACAGCATTCAGCGGCTTCTCGGTGGATGACCTCGACCGGGCGAGGGCGTTCTACGCCGACACCCTCGAGCTCACGGTCGACGACGACCCGATGGGGTTCCTCCGCCTGCACCTCGACTCCGGCGCGACCGTCCTGGTGTACCCCAAGCCGAACCACGTGCCGGCCACCTTCACGATCCTGAACTTTCCGGTGCCCGACGTGGAGGCGGCCGTCGACGCGCTCGCCGAGCGCGGCGTCGCCACCGCGAGATACGACGGCACCGACGCCAAGGGCATCATGCGCGGCCAGGGGCCCGACATCGCCTGGTTCACCGACCCGGCCGGCAACATCCTGTCGGTGCTCACCCCGACCTGACGACGTAGGCTTTCTTCGTCCGTGAATCACCGACGGCATCCGCCAGGGGTGCCGCGAACACCGGGGAGTACCGATGGCGCCGACCTCCACATCCACCTCGACCAACGGACGGGTGATCGGGCTCGCGCTCGCCGGCGCGCTCGGCGGCTTCCTCTTCGGATTCGACTCCTCCGTGATCAACGGCGCGGTCAGCTCGATTGAAGAGGACTTCAACCTCACCAGCACCTTCACCGGCATCGCCGTCGCAAGCGCCCTGCTCGGCTGCGCGGCCGGCGCGTACATCGCGGGGCGCCTCGCCGACCGCTACGGGCGCATTCCGGTCATGGTCATCGGTGCGATCCTGTTCTTCGTCAGCGCGATCGGATCCGGCCTGGTGTTCGGGGTCGTCGACCTCATCGTCTGGCGCCTCATCGGTGGCCTCGGCATCGGCATCGCCTCGGTCATCTCTCCCGCCTACATCGCCGAGATCTCGCCGAGAAAGCTCCGTGGGCGGCTCGCGTCGCTGCAGCAACTGGCGATCACCGTCGGTATCTTCGCCGCACTGCTCTCCGACACGGTGTTCGCGGAACTCGCCGGGGGAGCGAACGAGCCGTTCTGGTTCGGACTCGACGCGTGGCGCTGGATGTTCATGGCCGAGGCGCTGCCCGCGGCCGTCTACGGCCTGATCGCCCTACGCCTGCCGGAATCTCCGCGCTTCCTCATCCTCAAGGACAAGGAGAAGGAGGCGCGCGAGGTGTTCGCGCGCATCTGGCCGTCCGATGACGTCGACCGCGGCATCCGCGACATCTATACCTCGATCGAGAACGACCGGCTCGCCGAGCGCACCGGAACCCTGCGCGGTGACTTCTTCGGCCTGAAGAAGATCGTCTGGATCGGCATCATCCTGTCGGTGTTCCAGCAGTTCGTCGGCATCAACGTGATCTTCTACTACTCCACGACCCTCTGGCAGGCAGTCGGATTCGACGAATCGAACTCGCTCATCTACTCCGTCATCACCTCGGTCACGAACGTGCTGGTGACCCTGATCGCCATCGCGCTGGTCGACCGCATCGGGCGGAGGCCGATCCTGCTCACCGGGTCGATCGGCATGGCGCTGTCGCTCGGCGCGATGGCACTCGCGTTCAGCCAGGCCGACGTCGTCGACGGCGAGCCCAGCCTGCCCGGCTCGTGGGGTCTCGTCGCGCTGATCGCGGCGAACGTCTTCGTCGTCGCCTTCGGCGCATCGTGGGGCCCGCTGGTCTGGGTGCTGCTCGGCGAGATCTTCCCGAACAGCATCCGCGCGAAGGCCCTGGGCGTCGCCGCGATGGCGCAGTGGATCGCCAACTTCGCGGTCACGGTGTCGTTCCCGCCGCTGTCGACGTTCTCGCTCACCTTCACCTATGGCATGTACGCATTCTTCGCCGCGCTGTCGTTCTTCTTCGTGTTCAAGCTCGTGCCGGAGACCAACGGCATGTCGCTCGAGGAGGCCGACACCCTGCTGCCCCCGAAGGGCTCGGCGAAGAAGAAGGCCGCCGCCGCCACCACGAAGGGAAAGTAGGACCATGGCCGAGAGCGTCGATGCCGAGGCAGTGGATGCCGCGACAGTTGATGCTGAGGCAGTGGATGCCGTGACCGAGCGCGTCGAGGCGGTGCTCTTCGATATCGACGGCACCCTCATCGACTCGAACTACCTGCACGTCGACAGCTGGTCGCGGGCGTTCCACGACGTGGGCCTCGGCGTGAACGAGAGCGACATCCACCATCGCATCGGCATGGATTCCGGCCAGCTGCTCAGTTCACTGGTCGGCGATGACGACGCCGCGCGGCTGGGCGACGAGATCAAGCGGCTGCACGCGCGCTACTACGCGGCCTCCGCGCCCCGGCTGCGCGTGTTCGACGGTGCCCGCGAGCTGCTGGCCGAACTCGACCGCCGCGGAATCACGGTCGTTCTCGCCACGTCGGCGCCGGAGGATGAACTGGCAATGCTGCGCGAGGTGCTCGAGTCGGAGGATCCGATCACCGCGATGACATCGTCTGAAGACGTCGAGACGGCCAAGCCCGACCCGCGCGTCGTCGAGATCGCACTCGAGCGGGCCGGAACCACGGCGAACAACGCGCTGTTCGTGGGCGACAGCATCTGGGACGTTCAGTCGGCCGCGGCCGCCGGGGTCGCCACCATCGGCGTGCTCACCGGTGGCAGCACCGCGGCCGACCTCACCGAGGCCGGCGCCGTCGCGGTGTACGACGACGTCGCCGCGCTGCTCGCGGGGCTCGACGACAGTGCCATTGCGGCACTCTTCTCGTAGCGGCTCTTCTCTTCGGGTGGCGCGGTTGCACCTCCGCGCGACCCTCGGTGGGCGCCGCGGCGGCTCACCGCACCGTGGCGAGCCGCGACAATGGTCGAATGCCCGAACAGCTCCCGATCCTCGCCGCCCGCCTTCGCACTGACCTGCAGAACGCACGGTTCGACGTCGACGCCGTCGACGCGCTGTGGGGCCAGGTGGCTGCCGCGGCGCTGCACCGCGGCACCCGCACCCCGGCCCTCCGCGCGGTCGGCGGCGACGAACCACTGTCGACCCTGGCGACCCTGTTCGTGCTGAACACGGCGGTGGGCGAGGTGGAGCTGGCCGCCGCGCTGCCCGAGCTCGGCATCGACGGCGCCGTGGCACTCGGCCTCGTCGAGGTGGCGGCGGACGGCGGCATCCACCCGCTGCTCGACCTTCGGCCGTATGGGTTCGTCGACTCGCGCGGCGTCGGCAGCTGGTGGATCGCCTCCGACCTCGGCGAGGTCGTCACC
Source organism: Marisediminicola senii (assembly GCF_011057645.1). Lineage (GTDB taxonomy): Bacteria > Actinomycetota > Actinomycetes > Actinomycetales > Microbacteriaceae > Marisediminicola > Marisediminicola senii. The sequence goes on from NZ_JAALGE010000035.1 coordinate 17,356, forward strand.
GGCCGGCCGCTGCGCGAGGACCACGTACTCGGCGTCGGCGGGGCATCGACCACGCTCAGCGGGCTCATGCTCGACAGCCCGGTCGGATCGGCGCTCGACCTCGGAACCGGCTGCGGCATCCAGGCGCTGCACGCCTCCCGGCACGCCGACCGCGTGGTCGCCACCGACATCTCGGCCCGCGCGATCGAGCTGGCGAGGCTCAACGCAGAGCTGAACGACGTGCACACCATCGAGTTCCGGCGAGGCGACCTGTTCGAGCCCGTCGCGGGGGAGCTCTTCGACCACATCGTGTCGAACCCGCCATTCGTGATCACGCCGCGCACGGCGGGCGTTCCGTCATACGAGTACCGCGACGGTGGCATGGCCGGGGACGCCCTCGTCGAGGCCGTGATCGAGGGATGCGCCGCGCACCTCGCCGCGGGCGGTGTCGCGCAGCTGCTCGGCAACTGGGAGTACCGCGACGGTGCAGACGCCCTCGACAGGGTGGGGGCATGGGTGGATGCCGCGGCCGCCGCCTCGGCATCGCATGCTGGCCTCGACGCCTGGGTGATCGAGCGGGAGGTGCAGGATCCCGCGGCATACGCGGAGACGTGGATCCGCGACGGCGGCACCACCAGGGGACCGGCTTTCGAGGCGCTCGTCGGCGCGTGGCTCGACGACTTCGAGGAACGGCGGGTCACGGCGGTCGGGTTCGGGTTCGTGACCCTGCGGCGGCCGGCCGCGGGCGCCGCTGCCGTCATGCGGCGGTTCGAACGGCTGCCGGGGGCCCTCGGGCACAATGCCCTCGGCCTCGGCGGGCACATCGCCGACAGCATGGGCGCTGCGACCTGGCTCGCCATCATCGACGACGAGGCGCTCGGGCGCACGCGCCTGACGGTCGCGAGCGACGTGACCGAGGGGCGCCACTACTGGCCGGGCGCGGAGGACCCGACCGTCATGACCCTCCGCCAGGGCGGCGGGTTCGGCCGGAGCCTCGACCTCGACACGGCTCTGGCCGCATTCGTCGGCGCATGCGACGGGGAGCTGTCCGTCGAGGCCATCATCGGCGCGATCGCCCAGCTGCTCGAGGTCGACGACGTGGCGCTGCGGTCAGACCTCATGCCGCGCGTGCGGGAGCTCGTGCTCACCGGGATGCTGGCGCGGTAGCGGTTGGGTTGTGGCGGTCTAGCCCTGGCCCTCGGGAGCCGCCTCGGCCGCGTCATCCGCATCGCTGTCTTCCTCGCCGGGGGAGAGGCTCTCGCCGGTCGACCTGATCGAGCGCATCGAGTCGGCGAGCTCGGCGGCTGCAGGATCGACGGGAGCGGCGTCGACGGGCGTGGCGTCGGCGACAGTGGGCTCGGAGGGCGTGGGGTCGGCAGCGGGCTGCGATTCGGATTCCATTCGAGAACGCTACCCGGTGCGGCTGGTGCGCAGGCCGCCGTCGGTGCGGCGGATAGACTGGACGGGAATTCTTTTCGGCCAGCATTGGACACCCATGAACGTCATCTCCTTCGTCGTCGGAATCGTGCTGTTCGTGGGCGGCATCGTGCTGTTCGGCTACGCGTGGGATGGCACCGTGTTCAACCCGTGGATGTTCACCGCCGGGCTCGCGACCATCACCCTGAGCATCGTCATCCCGGTGCACATCCTCAAGCGCGTCGACGGCTAGCAGAACTGCCGGCCGCACGGCACGTGACGCGATCAGACGACGCGGCCGGTTAGCTGGGAAGCCGCAGGCCGCTAGCAAACCGGTAGCGGCCTGGCCGCAACCCCCGTGCGAATGTCGCACCTTCGTCGTAGCGTCGGAGTATGTCAGACACCACGAATGATTCCGGCCCAGAAATCGACACCACGACCTCCAAGGTCACCGAGAGCTACACGGCTGTTCCCGACGCCGACCTGAACGTGCAGACCTCGACGGTCAGCGACGAGACGCTCGGCGCGCAGCCGACCGACCCGACCGCATCCGGCGACACGGCCGGTGAGCTGTCGAACACCGATACCCTCGGCGGCCCGTCCGGCGACACCCTCGGCGACTCGTCCACCCCCGCGGGCAACTCCGCAGAGAAGGACCCGTCCGACTGGGTCACCGGCGACGAGCCGATGACCGGGGCGCAGCGCAGCTACCTCGACACCCTGGCGCGCGAAGCCGGCGAAGAGATTCCCGCCGACATCACCAAGGCCGAGGCATCGGAGCACATCGACCGCCTGCAGTCGAAGACCGGTCGCGGCCAGTAGGCAACAGCTGCTGGGCAGCCCCGTAGGCATCAGCTGCCGGGCGGCCCGGCAACGGGCCAATAATAACCGGCCATCAACAACGGGCCATTAACGCAGAACCGCCCGCTTCCGAAAGGAAGCGGGCGATTCTTGTTGCAAGCTCTTATTTAGAGGCCGCGGATGTTCTCTGCCTGCAGACCCTTGGGGCCCTGGGCGACATCGAACTCGACCTTCTGGTTCTCGTCGAGCGACTTGTAGCCGTTACCCGCGATGGCGGAGAAGTGCGCGAAGACATCGGCGCTTCCGTCGTCGGGGGAGATAAAGCCGAAGCCCTTTTCAGCGTTGAACCATTTCACAGTACCGGTAGTCATTGCAAGCTCCTCCTGGAGTGCTATGCGGGACCCGATCGTCGGGGCCTCGCGCCGAGGAGCCCGCAGTCGCTCTCCCTGTGAGACGCCTTTCACGTGAGTGAGAGACGCTGCGACGTGCGATGCACATCAACTTCGTATGCAAGCGTAGCCTGTTTTGCCGTGGATACGCCAGCCCACGGTGGATTACGCCATTTCGACCCCAACCGCGGGGGCGCCGGGGTGTCACGGCGATGCCCGATCTGACGCGTCATAGCCTCGCAGGATGACCGATGACAGGTACGGCGGCGACGTGCTCGCCGGATTCTCCCGGCGTGCCCCGAGCGTCCCCCTTCCCGTGGTCCGCGCGGACCGCGACCTCGTGGTCGAGGAGACCGCGTCGGGATTCTGCGGCGCCGTGGTGCGCGTATCGGGCAGGCTCGTCGAGCTCGAGGACTACCGGGGAAAGATCCGGGTGTTTCCGCTGGGCCCCGGGTTCATGATCGACGGCAAGCCGATCGCGCTGACCATCCCCACCGCAGCGCCAGCCTCGCCCCTCGCCACCCGGTCGGCGTCGGGCTCGATCGCCGTGCGTGACGCGCCGGCCCGTGTCGCCAGGCAGAGCCGCATCTTCGTGGAGGGCCGGCATGATGCCGAGCTCGTCGAGAAGGTGTGGGGCCATGACCTGCGGGTCGAGGGCGTCGTGGTGGAGTACCTCGAGGGCGTCGACGACCTCGAGGCGGTGCTGCGGGGGTTCGGGCCGTCCCGGGAGAGGCGGGTCGGCGTGCTGGTCGACCACCTGGTGCCGGGGTCGAAGGAGTCACGCATCGCCGAGGCTGTGAGCCGCGGGCCGTTTCGCCAGTCGGTGCTGGTGGTGGGTCATCCATATGTCGATGTCTGGCAGGGCGTGAAGCCCGCGCGCATCGGACTGCGCGAGTGGCCGACCGTTCCCCGTTCGATGGAGTGGAAACACGGCATCTGCGAGGCACTCGGCTGGCCGCACGACGACCAGGCCGACATCGCCGCGGCGTGGCAGCGCATCCTCGGGTCGGTGCGCACCTACGCCGACCTCGAGCCCAGTCTGCTCGGCAGGGTCGAGCAGCTGATCGACTTCGTCACCGAGGAGTAGGCGCGACGCTGCAGGTTCATGGCGTGGGCAGGGCCCGGCAGGCCAGGCGCTGCTCTCGCCAGGCATTGCTCTCGTCAGGCGCTGCTCTCGTCAGGCGCTGCTCTCGTGGATGTCGCGCACCTTGCGACCGCCCAGCCCGTGGAACGAGTTGTCGACCGGCCGCATGCCGAGCACGACCTTTCCGCGGGAGTGCTTCTTCTCGAGGTCGTCGAAGGCCTCGCGCACCTGGTCGAACGGGTAGAACCCCGAGATGAGCACGCGCACCTTGCGCTCGGCGGCGAGGCCGGCCAGTCTCGCGAGCGTCGACGTCTGCGCCGCCACGTCCTCCGGGCCAGGGCGCATCGCCCGCAGCTCGATATCACGGCGATTCTCGCTCGACTGGAACCTCGACGCTGAGACCCCGAGGTCATCTGCCACGGCCTTGTTGTACTCCCCGAAGTTGTCGATGTAGGCGTCGACCCCGCGCGGGGCGATCTCGCGGATGCGGTCGGCGAGCCCATCGCCGTAGACGACGGGCTTCACGCCGATCTGCCGTAGGTAGTCGAAGTTGCGTTCGCCGCAGGTACCGATGACCGTGGCGCCGGCGTTCATCGCGAGGTGCGCCTCCATGCTGCCCACCCCTCCGGCGGCGGCCGAGATGACGACGGTGTCGCCCCGGTTCACCCGAACGCGGCGGATCGCCTCGCTCGCCGCGAGACCGGCGAGGAAGAGGCTGCCCGCGACCTCCCACTCGAGAGACGGCGGCTTGGCCACCAGGTGCGACTGCGGAACGACGATGTGCGTGGCGTGCGACGCCATGCTGGTGTGCCCGAGCACCTCGGAGCCCCTGGCGAAGCTCGTCACCCCGGGGCCGATCGAGGTGACGAGGCCGGCGAAGTCGGTTCCCTGCCGCGCCGGCAGGTCGACCGGGAGCTCGTCGGTGAACCTGCCCTGGCGAAGGAAGGCCTCGACATGGTTGACGCCGGCGGCGAGGACCTCGACGACGACTTCCCCCGGGCCGGCGACGGGGGGTGGCATCTCGACGATGTCCAGCACTCCGGCATCCCCGAAGCTGGCGAACTGCACTGTTCGCGGCGTGCGATTACGGTTGGGTGACATGGGGTCATTGTGCTCCGAGGTGCGGGGGAACACGCGGTGGTGGTGCCTGCCAGCTTCTACTGGGATGATTTTCCCAGTCACGAATCGGCCCAGCTACGAATCGGCCCAGTCCCGAACGGGCCCCGTCATCACCTGACCGCTCAGCTCCCCGAACTTAGGAATGACACGACATGGGATTTCTCGACCGCCTCCTCGGCCGCCCCGAGCAGGAGCCGGAGGGCCAGCATCAGCCGCCCCGGCCCGCCGCAGGCGGTAATCCGGCCCCACCACAGCGCTCCGAAGACGAGATCGCCGTGGAGCGCTACCAGTACCTACTGCGCACGGCGCCCCCCGAGACCATCGAGCGCGTGCACACCGAGGCGTTCGCCAAGCTCTCCGAGGAGCAGCGCGACCTGCTGTTCCGCCAGCTGAGCAACAACGTCGACCCCACCGAGCGGCCGGCCGACGCCCAGCCCGCGAGCCTCGCCACCGCGGCCACTCGGGCCGAGATGCAGCGGCCGGGAACCCTCGCCCGCACGTTCCGCGACCAGGGCGCGGGCCAGCAGGGTCGCGGTGGAATGGGCTTCGCCGGCATGGTCGGCGGATCGCTGCTGGGAACCGTTGCCGGGTACGTCATCGGTTCCGCGATCGTCAGCAGCTTCCTTCCGATGGACGGAGCGGGGGCGGATGCCTCTGGCAGCGAATCGGCAGATGCGGGCGGTGACGCCGACGGTGACGGTGGCGGCGGTGACGCCGGTGGTGGCGACGTCGCCGCAGGCGATTCCGGCGGGGGTGACTTCAGTGGAGGAGACTTCGGTGGGGGAGACTTCGGCGGAGGGGACTTCGGATTCTGAGCGCGCTGGCCGGGTCGGTCGGAGTGCCGCTGGCCGCGGCATCCACAGACGAACTCTCCGGGCTGGTCGGTATCGCCTCCCGGGTCATCGGGGCGATGGGCGAGGTCGGCGTCGGCATGCTCACCCTCATCGAGACGGTGTTCCCACCCATTCCCAGTGAGGTGATCCTGCCGCTGGCGGGCTTCATCTCGTTCAGCGGCGAGATGAATGTCTGGCTCGTGCTGCTGTCGGCCACGGTCGGCAGCTATGTCGGCGCCGCCATCCTGTACTGGCTCGGGGCCAAGGTCGGCGAGCAGCGCACCATCACGGCCCTGTCGAAGCTGCCGCTCGTCGACCGCCGGGACTTCGAGGCCGCAGCCGGCTGGTTCTCGCGGCACGGCAGGTCGGCGGTGTTCTTCGGTCGCCTCATTCCCGGGGTGCGCAGCCTGATCTCCCTGCCCGCCGGGGCCGCCCACATGCCGTTCTGGCAGTTCAGCGCGTTCACCTTCGCGGGCAGCGCGGTCTGGAACGCGATCCTGGTCGGCGGCGGCTATGCGCTCGGCACTCAGTACGAACTCGTCGACCAGTACTCGCAGGTGCTCGACTACGCCGTCATCGCGGTCGTGGTGGCCATCGTGGTCGCCCTGGTCGTGCGCCGGCTCCGGGCGCGGCGACGGGTCTGACCCTCCGTCGCCCCACCCGCGGGCGGGGCGTGCGCCGGTATACCGCCCCGGCTACTCAGCGCTGAGCTGGTCGCGCACCTTGCGGCGGAGCACCTTGCCCATCAGCGACTTGGGGAGCTCGTCGACCTGCACGATGCGCCGCGGCACCTTGTACCTGGCCAGCGAATCCTTGGCGTGGTTGCGGATGGCCTCGACGTCGAGGGTCGCGCCATCCTCGAGCACGACGGCGGCGACGACGTCTTCTCCGCTGTGGTCGTTCGGCAGACCGACGACCGCGACGTCCGCGACCCCCGGCGCGTCGCGCAGGAGGGTCTCGACCTCGCTCGGGGAGACGTTGAAGCCACCGGTGATGATGAGCTCCTTGAGGCGGTCGACCACCCTGACGAAGCCCTTCTCGTCGATGGTGGCGATATCACCGGTGCGGAACCACCGGCCATCTTCATCGTCGACGAACACCTCGGCGGTCTCGTCCGGCTTGTTCCAGTAGCCCCGGAACACCTGCGGCCCACGCACGAGGAGCTCGCCCGGCTCGCCCTGCGGGCGCTCGGAGACCGGGTTCTCCGGGTCGACGATGCGGATGTCGGTGTTGGGCACGGGGACCCCGATGGCGCCGGGCAGCCTGCTCGGCCCGACCGGGTTGGCGATCAGGACGGGGGAGGTCTCGCTCAGGCCGTAGCCCTCGACGAGGTAGCCCCCGGTCGCGGCCTCCCACTTGTCGACGATCTCCGGCGGCAGCGGCATCGCGCCGGAGATCCCGATCTCGATGCCCTTCAGCGAGATGCCGCGGCGCCCCGCCTCGGTCGTGAGCTTGGCGAAGATCGGCGGCACCGCGGCGAGGAACGTCGGCGGTCGCTTGGCGATCGCGGTGAGCACCAGGTCGGCGTCGAACCGGGGGAACAGCACCAGCCGGCCGCCGAGGCTCATCGCGAAGGTGAGGCACAGGGTGAGGCCGAACGCGTGGAACATCGGCAGCACGCCGTAGATGATGGCCGTGCCGCGCTCGACCGTCGGCACCCACGCGCGCGACTGTGCGGCGTTGGTTCCGAGGTTGAGGTGGGTCAGAACCGCGCCCTTCGGGTAGCCGGTCGTTCCGCTGGTGTACTGGATCACGGCGACGTCGTTCGCGGTCGGGCCCACCACGTCGTGGGAGATCGGCTTCGCCGAGACGACATCGGACCACGGGGTGGTGCCGCGCACGGTGGTGGTGATGGCGGCCCTAGCCTCCTTCGCCTTGCGGATCGGCAGTCGGAGCGCGAGGCGCGTGCGCAGCGGCATCGCCTCGGTGAGGTCTACCGACACGATCGTCGATACCGTGACGTCGTTCGGGAAGGCCTGGATGGTCTCGACGACCTTGTTCCACGCGATGGCGACCGTTGCGCCGTGGTCCTCGAACTGGTGGCGCAGCTCGCGTGGAGTGTAGAGCGGGTTGTGTTCGACGACGATGGCGCCGAGGCGCAGTACCGCGTAGAACGCGACCACGTGCTGCGGGCAGTTCGGCAGCACGATGGCGACGGGGTCGCCCTTCTTGACGCCCAGCAGGCGCAGGCCCTCCGCGGCGGCCGCGATCTGCTCGCCGAGCTGCGAGTAGGTCGTGGTGCGACCGAAGAACTCGAGGGCGACGTTCTCGGGATACTGGGCGATCGCATCGTCGACGATGCCGGAGAGGCTCCCGGCGGGGAGTGGAACGTCATCGGGCACGTTCTCTGCGTAACGGGACAACCATGGCCGCGGGTGGGAAGCACTCATGGCACCATTCTGGCGGGTCGGAGATGTGGTCGAGGTCGGAACAATGCGGCAGGGTAGGGGTATGAATCGCCTTATGCGCCCCAGCCGGGGCAGAATCATCGCCGGAGTCTGTGCCGCCATCGCTCGCCGTTTCGGGTGGAGCCCGACCGTGGTGCGGATCATCTACATCCTGCTGAGCCTCATTCCCGGGCCGCTCTGGGTGCTGTACGTGGTGCTGTGGATCACCATTCCCTCGGAGAACAAGCCGCCGCGCGCCAAGTGACCACTTCCGGTGCGACGCACCCGCGCATTCGAGACCTCGAGGCAGCCGATATCGCCGCGGTGGTCGAGCTCAACAATTCGGCCGTGCCCGCGGTGCCGCTGGCCGATGCCGATGACATCGCCGCCCTCCTCGCGGTGAGCGACCACGCGCTCGTGGTCGTCGACCACAAGGACGGCGACGGCGACGGCGACAGCGGTGTGCGCGTCGTCGGGTTCCTCATCGCCGTCGAGCCGGGCCGTGACTACGCGAGCGAGAACTACCGGTTCTTCGAGGAGCGCGGCACCGACCACCTGTACGTCGACCGCATCGTGGTGGCCGAGTCCACCCGGGGATCGGGAATCGGGCGGTCGCTGTATGACCGGGTGTTCGCGCTGGCGCGGGCGGGAGGGCGTCGTGAGGTGACCTGCGAGGTCAACGTCGAGCCGCCGAATCCGCGGTCACTCGCCTTTCACCGGAGGCTGGGTTTCACCGAGGTCGCCCGGCAGTCGACCAAGGGCGGAGCCGTGCAGGTGGCGTTGCTGGCGGCATCCATCGACCATTCCGCAGCCCGCCCGTAACCCACGCCCCTGCGGTGCGCAATGGGGCAGCACGTTCAGCCGTGCGGCGCTAGATTCTCCTGCATGAGCCAAAGTCGGATCGCTGCGGCGTCATTGCGTCGCATCCCGGCCGGTGGCATCGAGGTCGTGGTGCCCGACGGCGCTGACGTGCCCACGTCGGTCGACACACCGGAGTCGCTCGAAGCGCTGGCCGGGCGCACGGCGGCGGCGACCGGCGACATCGCCGCCGCGCTGCAGCTGGCGGTCGAGCTCGGGCGCGCGCTGCAGAACACGGCTGGCCCGCAGCAGGTACTCGACAGCTGGGAGGCGCTCGCGACCATCGCGGCGACCGACCTCACCGTGGCGAGGGCGGTCGAGCCGCACCTCGACGCGCTGGCGATCCTCGCCGAGCTCGGCCAGACCGCAGGCGCGCACCCCGACCTGGCCCACGTCGGGGTCGACGCCACGAGCACGTGGGGAGTGTTCGCCGCCGAGGCGCCGGGCCATGGGCTCACCGCGACGCGTTCCGGTGACGGTTGGCGCATCGACGGCAGCAAGGCGTGGTGCTCGCTCGCCGGCCGGCTCAGCCACGCGCTGGTCACGGCCGTCGACAGCGCGGCCGTCAGCACCGCAGGCGACGGCACGGCGCCCGCCAGTGGTGCCGCCCCCGGCGGCACCGTGCGCCGGCTCTTCGCGGTCGACCTGCGCCATGCCGGGGTGACCGTCGACGACTCGACGTGGGTCGCGAAGGGCTTGTCGGAGATTCCCAGTGGTCCGGTGCGGTTCGACGGTGTCGCCGCCGTGCCCGTCGGCGCGGCGGGCTGGTACCTCGAGCGCACCGGGTTCGCCTGGGGTGGCATCGGGGTCGCCGCGGTCTGGTGGGGCGGCGCGCTCGGCGTGGCCAGGGCCATCGACCGCAGGGTGCGTTCCGGAACGCCCGACCAGATCGCCCTCATGCACCTGGGCGGTGCCGACGTGTCGATCGAGACCGGCCGGCTCGCCCTGCTGGATGCCGCTGCCCAGGTCGACGCTGCCCAGGTCGACGCGAGCGCTCACTCGACCGGCCACGGAGAACCGGCGCAGCGCGCGGCGGCCCGGATCCTCGCGCTCCGTACTCGCACCATCGTCGCCGGCGCTGCAGAGGACATCCTGCGGCGCGCGGCCCACGCGCTGGGGCCCTCGCCCCTCGCCCTCGACCCGGTGCACGCCGCGCGCGTCGCCGACCTCGAGCTGTACATACGCCAGCACCACGCCGAACGAGACGAATCCGCCCTCGGCTCCGCCCTCCGCGACACGGGGGCGCAGTCGTGGTGACCGTCCGATCGCACGGGGCGAGCACCCGCAGCAGACCAGCACCAGGAAAGCAGCCATCGTGACCTTCGATCACCGCGCAACCGGAACCCCCGAGGAAGACTGGCTCACCGCCGCGCCCTGGCCGTCGGTTCCCGCCCTCAAGCTGACCGGAATCACCCGCCTCGTCGTGGTCGCTGCCCACCCCGACGACGAGTCGCTGGGCGCGGGCGGGCTGATGGCCAGGGCCACCGCACTCGGCGTGCCAGTGCACGTCGTCGTGGCGACGAACGGGGCGGCGTCGCATCCACGATCACCCACCGTCACCCCGCAGCAACTCGCCACCATCAGGCGCGCGGAGCTGGGGGCCGCGGTCGAGGCCGTCGCGCCGCTCGCCACCATCGACTTTCTCGACCTGCCGGACGGCGGGCTGCGCGACACCGCCGATCGCCTCACGGCGCACCTGCAGACGCTCGGCCTCGACGCCGGCACCCTGCTCGTCGCGCCGTGGCGCAATGACGGACACGGCGACCACGACGCTGCGGGCGCCGTGGCGGTGCGGGTGGCCAGGGCGACGGGGTGCCAGGTTCTCGAGTATCCGGTGTGGATGTGGCACTGGGCACAGCCGCACGACCCTGCAGTGCCGTGGAGCCGCTTCGTGAGCCTGCAGCTCGACGAGATCGAAATTGCGGCGAAGGCGCTCGCGATCGAGGCGCACCACAGCCAGAACGAACCGCTCTCCGACAAGGCGGGCGACGAGACCCTGCTCAGCGAAGCGTTTCGCGAATACTTCCTCCGACCGTTCGAGGTCTACGTGTCGCCGCTCGGCAGCAGCACGCTCTCGAGCGACTTCTTCGACGATTTCTACGCGGGCAAGGACGACCCCTGGGGGTTTGGTACCCGCTGGTACGAGATTCGCAAGCGCGCCCTCACCATGGCGTCGCTGCCGCGCCCGCTGTTCGCATCGGGCCTGGAGATCGGATGCTCCATCGGCGTGCTCACCGGAGAGCTCGCTGGCCGGTGCGCAAAGCTCGTCGCAACCGACATCGCAGAGGAGCCGATCGCCCAGGCCCGCAAGCGGCTCATCGAACAGGCACACGTCGAGGTCTCGCGCGTCGAGGCGCCGACGGAGTGGCCGGAGGGCACCTTCGACCTCATCGTGATCTCGGAGGTCGCCTACTACTGGAGTGCCGACGACCTCGAGCGCGCGCTCGACCGCATCGACGCGTCGCTCACGGACGACGGTGTCGTGATCGCGTGCCACTGGCGACACCCCGTAGAGGGCTATCCCGAGGCGGGAGACGACGTGCACGCCGCGTTCCGGTCCGACCCGCGCTTCACCCGGCTGGCCGAGCACCGCGAGGAGGACTTCCTGCTCGACGTGTTCGTGCGCCCGCCTGCCACCTCCGTCGCGAGGGAGACCGGCCTGCTGTGATGCACCCCCGAGAGTCGGGTTCGGCGATCGACGAGCTCGTGGTCGTGGTGCCGGTCAACGACGAGGAAGCGTTGCTCGCCGAGTGCCTGGACGCCCTGCGGGTTGCCACGACCGCCGCGGCCACGCCCGGCGGCCCCGTGGTGAGGATCGTGGCGGTGCTCGACAACTGCGTCGACCGTTCCGCCGCGATCGCCGCGGAATCCCCGGGCGTCGAGACGGTGGTCGTCGCCCACCGCAACGTGGGAGCGGCCCGTGCGGACGGGGTGGCGCACGCCATGCGCACCTCGGGCGCGCGGCATCCATCACGCCTGTGGATTGCGAACACCGACGCCGACTCACGGGTGCCCGCAGACTGGGTGACCCACCAGCTCGAGCTGGCGGCGTCCGGCACCACCGTGATGCTGGGCTCGGTCACCCCCGACCCGCGCGACCTGACCCCGTTCCAGTACGCGGCCTGGAGGCAGCGCCACGACACCGACGACAGCGGGGTGGCCAGGGTGCACGGCGCCAACCTCGGCATCCGCGCCGATGCGTACCTGGCGGCGGGCGGCTTTCCGTCGCTTCCCGAGCACGAAGACGTGCTGCTGGCCAAGAGGGTGGATGCCGCGGCGGTCGTCACGGCCGGGTGCTGCCACGTCGTCACGTCGGCCCGCACCGACGGCCGTACCCCCGGCGGGTACTCGGCGTACGTGCGCGAGAACTACTGAGGCGACGCACTGCGATGGGCGACGCGCTGTCGGCGGCCGGGGGTAGCGTGCTGCCCATGAACGGTGACAGCACGGGGCGGGGCGGGCGATGAGGGAGAGCCTTGTCGGCGTCGGCCTGTTCGCGTCGGCGTTCAGTCCGGTGCTGGTCGCCCTGGCGCTGGTGAGCTCGCCGTTCGCCTCTCCCGTGGCGACGACGGCGCTCGTGGTGGCGTGCGCGTTGCCCGCCCTGCTCGTCGGGCTCGTGCTGCGCGGTGCCGGTCGCCTGCAGCTGAGCCGCATCCGCTACGCGAAGGTGCGGCACACCGACCGCGACGTGCTCACCTTCATGTCGTCGTTCGTGCTGCCGATCGCGGCCGCGTTCTTCGCGGACGACCCGCAGGCCTGGGCCGCCACGGGAGTGCTCCTGCTGTTGCTGGTGGTCGTCTACGTGCGGGGCAGGCTCTACCACCTCAACCCGATCCTCACCGTGCTCGGATTTCGCATCTTCGAGGTGGAGAGCGAGTCTGGCCTCGTGGTCACCGTGCTCAGCCGCAGGCGCGGCCTGCCGGCCGAGACGATGACCGCCACCCGGTTCAGCGACGAGCTGTACCTCGACCTGGAGAGAACATGACCGACGTCGAGGCCGCGCGCGCCACGATCCTGGCGGCCATCGCCGCGGCCGAGGCGGGGCCCGCGCTCGCGAACTACCTGGTGCGGGGCGACTCGCTTGCCGATGGCGTCGCGAGCCGCGTCGACTTCGAGCGCGATGTCGCCGCCGAGGTGATCGTCGACGTGCTGGGGTTCGCCGGCCGGGTCGCGGACCGCGAGCTGCTGCCGTACGACCCGTCGTACCAGGTGTCTGCGGGGCAGGCGCTGGTCGACGACCTCGCCCAGGTGCCGCACCTGGCGGCGGTGCACGCACTCGTCACCGGGCCGGATCCGGAGCTCGATGCCGGCGGAAAGCCGGTCGTCGCGCTGGCGCACCGGGTCGACGGCCCGACCGGGCAGGCGATGGTGGCATACCGGGTGAAGGGGCCCGGCATTGCGACGAGGCGGGCCAGCGGCCTGCGCATCCTGGTTCCCCGGAGCGGCGTCTACGAACGCATCGATGCCGAGATCGTCTACTACCAGCCCCGGTTCGACGTGCTCGTGGTCGACGGCGTGGTGGTGGTGACCGCGCCGACGACACTGCAGCGCGCGCTCGGCTCCGACTCCCGCGCCCGGGCGATGGCGAGGCAGACATTCGCCTCGGCCACCACGCGGCTCGACATCGACGGTGCAGCGGAGCTGGCCCAGGCCGTGGCCAGCGACCCGGCGATGATCGCCAAGATGGCGCAGCTCAGCCGCACCATCGACGCCGACCCGTCGTATGCCGAGGCCCTGACGACCGAGCGGCTGGTGGCCTTCCTCGACGCGAACCCGCAGATTCCCATCGCCGTGGCGGGGGAGGGCGAGCAGCGACGACTGGTCTTCGAGGCGTCACCGCAGAAGCGCTACCTCATCCCCAAGGTGCTCGCCGATGACTTTCTGCGGTCGGAGCTCACCCAGCGGCAGTACGAGGCGGGATCGAAGCAGCGCATCGACGGGTGACGGGCCGTCAGGCCCGCTTCGCCTTCACCGGGCGCGGGGGCAGGCGGTGCAGCATCACGTCGACCAGCGCTCCATCGGATGCCGTCGCCGTCAGGTACGTGCAGAACGGCTGCCGGCGGCGATCGGTCGGCGACCCCGGGTTCAGCAGGCGCAGCCCGCGAGGCGTGACGGTGTCCCACGGGATGTGGCTGTGGCCGAACACCAGCACGTCGAGGGCGGCGCCGTCGACTGCCGTGAAGCGGGCGTCGGCGCGGGCTTCGCGCCCGGTGGCGGCGCCGGTCTCGTGCGTGACGGCGAACCGCACGCCGCCGAGTTCGGCCACCGCGGTCTCGGGAAGGCGCGCGCGCAACTCGGGGCCATCGTTGTTGCCCCAGACCGCAACCAGGGCTGCGGAGCGCGCCTCGAGCTGATCGAGCAGCGCGGCATCCACCCAGTCACCGGCATGGATCACGGCGTCGGCGGAGTCGATCGCGGTCCAGAGCTCGGCCGGCAGGTCAGCCGCCCGCTTCGGGAGGTGCGTGTCGGCGATGATGACGAGGCGCGTGCCGGGAGCGGCACTCATGACGCGGTCGATGCCGGCGCCGCCGCCGCCGCGCGCCTCGCCCTGCCGTGCAGTACCGAGTCCCTGGCGCCCTTGACGAGCAGCCCGACCCCGGTGCCGATGGTCCAGGTGTTCAGCGGGTACACCGCGATGCGCTCGATGAGTCCGATGCCGAGTCCGAAATCAATGTCGTTGATGAGCAGCAGCGAGCCGACCAGCCCGACGATGCCGACGATGAGGATGGCGATGGCGTACCAGCGCCACTCTGCCGAGCGCAGCAGGAATGCGCCGAGCAGCACGATGCCGATGTTGCCCGCGCCGATGGCGAGGGTCGCAGCGAGGATGTGCAGCCAGTTGAGGTCTGCCTCGTAGAGGGCGAGGCTCTGGTGGAAGACGCCGACGAAAAAGGTGCCGACCCCGGACAGCACCAGCGGGACTCCGGCGACCAGGCGGCGCGTGCGGTCGGGCAGGGTCAGCCGCACGACGAGGATGCTGCCGATGGTGAAGATACTGCCCTGGATGAGCAGGCCGGCGTTCATCAGGGGGTGCAGCGGCGAGCAGATGCGATCGCCGTCGACCACCGCGCAGTCGGAGAACCCGAGGTCGGAGATGAAGTTGCGCGCCCAGTCGTACGGCGGGTCGGTCCAGGCCATGGCGGCGATGAACTCGAACGCGAGGTAGACGAACCCGAGCATGAGGATGGATCCGGCGACCAGGAGTCGTCTCTCGCGGCGCATGGAATCAGCCTAGGCGAGGGCACGATGGGCGAGCGCGCGCCGGTGGCGGGCGCGCACGACGATGCCCGCGCCACCACCGGATCGGGGCGACGCGGGCATCGGTACTGCGGGTACTGCCGGGGGGGGGGGGGGGGGGGGGGCACGCCTGGGGGGGGCCCGGGGGGGGGGGGGGGGGGGTCCGGGTGGCGCGGGGGCGCACCCCCCGGGGCCGGCGGGCCGGGTCCCGGCCCCCGCCGGAGCGGGGGGGG
>NZ_JAALGE010000036.1 GCF_011057645.1 Marisediminicola senii
AAAAGCAGGGTGGGGTGCAAAGGAACCGGAAGGTGAAGGGGCAAAGATCGATGGCAACGGGCGAGGGGCAGTGGGACGGACGGCAGAAGGGACGGCGGGTGGCTACGCCTGCAGGGCGACCTGGGCGTCGATCGTGATGGTCACGGTGTCGCCGAGGAGCACTCCGCCGGACTCGACGGCCGAGTTCCAGCTCACGCCGAAGTCGTGGCGGTTGATCTTGGTGGTGAACGAGCCGCCGGCGACGGTCTGGCCGTAGCCGTTCACGATGATGCCGCCGAACTCGCCCGTGAAAGTGACCGGCTTGGTCACGCCGCGCAGGGTGAGGTCGCCCGAGATCGCGAGGTCGTCGCTGTCGGTGCGGATGTCGTTCGACACGAAGTCGATGGTCGGGAACTCGTCGGGCGCGAAGAAGTCGTTGGTGCGGAGGTGGTTGTCGCGGTCCTTCTGGCGGGTGTTGACCGACTTGACCTCGATCGACGCGGAGATCTTCGAGTCCAGCGGGTTCTCGGCGGTCTCGACGGTCACGTCGAAGGTCTCGAACGAGCCCTTGACCTTGGAGATCGCGAGGTGGCGCACCGAGAAGGTGACCTCGGAGTGGGTGGGGTCGAGCTTCCAGGTGCCGGTGGTGTAGCCGGGGATGGTGTCTGCGGTGAGCGTCATGGTGATGTCCTCTGTGTTGAGTGCGTATCGGTCAGTGGATCCGGGTGAGCGGCGAGCGACAGCCCCACGCTCAAATGTATGCAATTGCATTGAATCACGTTTTATTCCCGGGCGCGCGCCCCGGTGCGAGGGCACCCGCAGGCACCCCCGCGCGGGGACGTCACCGTACTCAGGTCTCGCGGGTCGCGGGTGACTGCGTCTTCGTGAGCGATGGGTCGTATTCCGCGACGTCGCCGATGACCGAATCGATGAGGGACACGACCTCGTCGGGAAGGGTGACCCCGGCCGCGAGGGCGTTCGAGGTGACCTGTTCGGGCCGCGAGGCGCCGATGATGGCCGACGCGACATTGGAGTTGCGCAGCACCCATGCGATGGCGAGCTGGGCCATGTCGATCTCGAGGTCGCGCGCGATGGGCTCGAGCTCCTGTACGGCCTCGAGCACGTCGTCGCGCAGCCAGCGCTTGACCATGTCGGCGCCGCCCTTGTCGTCGGTTGCGCGGGTGCCGGGGGGCAGGGCAGCGCCCGGCTTGTACTTGCCGGTGAGCACGCCCTGGGCGATCGGCGACCAGACGATCTGGCTGATCCCCAGTTCGCGCGAGGTCGGTTCGACCTCGGCCTCGATGACGCGCCACAGCATTGAGTACTGCGGCTGGTTCGAGATGAGCTGAATGCCCAGGTCGGTGGCGAGCGCGTGCCCGGCGCGCAACTGCTCCGCCGTCCACTCCGAGACGCCGATGTACAGCGCCTTGCCCTGGCGCACCAGGTCGGCGAACGCCTGCATGGTCTCCTCCAGTGGCGTCTCGTGGTCGTACCGGTGCGCCTGATAGAGGTCGACGTAGTCGGTGCGCAGGCGCTTCAGCGAGCCGTTCATCGACTCCACGATGTGCTTGCGCGACAAGCCGGAATCGTTCGGGCCCTTGGGTCCGGTCGGGCCGAACACCTTGGTGAAGATCTCCACCGATTCGCGACGCTCGTTCTTGAGCGCGCGGCCGAGCACCTTCTCGGCCATCGTGTTGGCGTACACGTCGGCGGTGTCGAAGCTCGTGATGCCCGATTCGATCGCCGCCTTCACGCAGGCGAGCGCGGTGGTGTTCTCCACCTGCGAGCCGTGGGTCAGCCAGTTTCCGTAGGTGATGGCCGAGACCTTGAGTCCGCTGTTTCCGAGATATCTGAATTCCATACCCCCACGTTATGCGGCGGGGCGCGATTCGGTGTGGCATCGCCCGGCACCGCCGGTCCCACCGCCCGAAGCTGGGAATCGGCCCCATGACCAATCCGGTCGGCATCCCGTGCCGAAGCTCCAGCATCCCGAGGTTCCCGCCTCGCACCATCTCTTCACCGCCGAAGATGCAGCTTCGGATATCCCCCGCCGAAGTCGCGTTTCGCCCGGCCCCGTTTTCGCAGCAGTCAGATTCCTACCTCACCCCCCGGAGGCAGCACCGTGATTCCCTCATTCCCCTCGACGCTCCGCGCGTCGACGACGCAGCCGGACCCGCTGGTGACCCCGGCGCCGCTCCCTCCCACGGAGGTCGTTCCCAACCGGGGCGTTCCCGAAGGTGGAGCCGCCGACCCCGCCGCGTTCTCCTTCCTGCCCGACTGGTCGCCCGGCGAGTGGATCGGGTACTCGAGCCTGATCGTGCTCGCGCTGATACTCACCGCCATCGCCGTGACGACCCTGTGGTGGATGCTGCACGCCTGGCGCTCCACCGGACACCTCAAGAACACCGGCTTCTCGTCGACGCCACAGGCACCCCAGCTGTCGTTCACCCTGCTGGTGCCCGGACGGCACGAGGAGGAGGTCATGGGGCAGACGCTCGACAAGCTCGCGACCCAGACGCATCCGGATTTCGAGATCATCGCGATCGTCGGCCACGACGACCCCGGCACCGAGCGGGTCGTGCGCGAAGCAGCAGCGCGGCATCCACACCTCATCACGGTCGTCGTCGATGACAGCGTTCCCAAGAACAAGCCCAAGGCGCTGAACAAGGCCCTCGAGATCGCCCGCGGCGACGTGGTCGGCGTCTTCGATGCCGAGGACGACGTGCACCCGGCGCTGCTCAGCCTGGTCGACTCGCGCTTCACCGAGACCGGCGCCGACGTGGTGCAGGGCGGCGTGCAGCTGATGAACTTCCAGACCAGCTGGTGGTCGCTGCGCAACGTGCTCGAGTACTACTTCTGGTTCCGGTCGCGCCTGCACTTCCACGCCGGCGCGCGCTTCATCCCGCTGGGCGGCAACACCGTCTTCGTGCGGCGCGAGTGGCTCGACTGGTCGAACGGCTGGGACGATGGATGCCTCGCCGAGGACTGCGAGCTCGGCGTTCGGCTGTCGAGTGCCGGGGCGAAGGTCGTCGTCGCGTACAGCGCCGAGGTCGTCACCAGGGAAGAGACCCCGGGCACCCTGAAGTCGCTGTACAAGCAGCGCACCCGCTGGAACCAGGGCTTCCTGCAGGTGCTGGGCAAGGGGGAGTGGCGTAAGTTGCCGCACCTGAGCCAGCGCATGTTCGCCCGCTACCTGCTGTCGATGCCGTTCCTCCAGGCCATCACCGGCCTGCTCATCCCGGTGTCGATCATCCTCATCCTCACCGTCAAGGTGCCGACCGCCGTGGCGCTCATCACCTTCATCCCGATCGCGCCCACCATCGTCACGCTCGCGGTCGAGATCGCCGGACTCACCGAGTTCGGCCGGCTCTACAACCGCAAGGTGCGCATCAGGGACTACGTGAAGCTCGTGCTCGGTACCTTCCCGTACCAGGTGTTCCTCGCCGCCGCAGCGGTGAGGGCCGTCGCGCGCAACCTCCGCGGTGACCACTCATGGGAGAAGACCGAGCACACCGGTGCGCACCGCGACGCCGTCGTGGTGAACGCCGAGCCGAACGCCGATGACGCGGTGAGCACGACCGGCGCCGGCGCCAGCGCCCGCCCCAGCGCTGCTGCTGCTGCTCCCGCTTCTGACGACGCCAGCCTGACCCCCGCCGGAGGCACCCGATGACCACCACGACAGAACGACCCATCTCGCGCGAGGCCCCGCGCCCCGCGTCCGCCGGCGCCGGTTCCGGTCAGGTATCCGACTCCGCCGACCGCCCGCGCGTCCCGCGCCGCCGCCTTCGCACCTGGTTCCGCGCCCACCGCGCGAACATCGCCTGGCTGTCGCCGGTACTGCTCGTCTCCGCCCTCGTGCAGGCCATCAACCTCGGCGGATCCCCGCAGCGGGTCGACGACGAGGGCACCTACACCGCGCAGGCCTGGGCAGTCAACAACCTCGGCGAGCTCGCGCACTACACCTACTGGTACGACCACCCACCGCTCGCCTGGCTGCAGGTCGCGGCATGGACGGGCGCCACCGGCGGGTTCCAGCGCTACGACTTCGCCGTCATCGCGGCCCGCGAGGCCATGGTCATCGCGACGCTGGTCAGCCTCACCCTGCTGTGGTTCATCGCCCGTCGCCTCGGGTTCAGCCGCGTGGCCGCCTCGGTGACCGCCCTCGTCTTCGCGCTCTCCCCGCTCGCCGTGCAGTTCCACCGCTCGTTCTACCTCGACAACGTGGCCATGCCGTGGCTGCTCGCGTCGATCCTGCTCGCGATGACCCGCAAACACCAGCTCGCCGGGTTCGCGGCATCCGCCGCCGCCCTCGGCGTCTCGGTGCTGAGCAAGGAGACCTTCCTGCTCGCGCTGCCGCTCGTCGGATGGCTGATGTGGAAGAACGCGCGCATCGAGACCCGCCGATACACCCTCTCGGTGGCCGCGACCATCCTCGTAATCATCGGCGGCGGCTACCTGCTGCTCGCGACGGTCAAGGGCGAACTGCTGCCGGGCGATGACCGGGTCAGCCTGTTCGACGGCGTCGCCTTCCAGCTCGCCTCCCGCGACTCGAGCGGGTCGATCTTCGACCCGGAAAGCCTGTTCAGCGCGACCACCGCGGTCTGGGTGCAGCTCGACCCGGTCATCGTCGTGCTCGCGCCGCTCGCCGCGATCGCCGGCCTGTTCATCCGCCGGCTCCGGCCGTTCGCGATCATGCTCGCCTTCCTCATCGCATTCATGTTCCGCCCGGGCGGGTACCTCCCGGTGCCGTACGTGTTGATGATGCTGCCGTTCGCGGCGCTCCTCATCGTCGGGGTGACCGAGCGCGCGGTGCGCACCTGGCGCCGTCGCCGCGGCGGTGTGCGCAGGGCACCCAACGTGCTCTGGCTCGTCGCCATCGTCGCGGCCGTCGCCGTGGCCGTTCCCGCCTGGGGAATGCAGCTGCGTGGACTGCTGCTCGCCGACCTCGACGAGCCCGCCCGCGATGCGCAGTCGTGGATCGAGGAGAACGTTCCCCGCGACTCCCGCCTCATCGTCGACGACATCATGTGGGTCGACCTCGTCACCGCCGGCTTCGCCCGCGACAACGTGGTCTGGTTCTACAAGCTCGACACCGACCCGGCTGTGCAGGCCCAGTCACCGAACGGCTGGCGCGACTCCGACTACATCGTTACGACCGACTCGATGCTCACGTCGCCCAACGCGGCCAGCGCGGGATCCGCGGTCGAGAACTCCGTCGTCGTCGCGAGCTTCGGCGAGGGCGAACAGGCCGTCGAAGTCCGCAGGATCGACCCGGCGGGCATGGATGCTGCCACCACGGCACTCGAGGAGGCGGCGATCGAGCGCGCCGAGACCGGCCAGGACCTGCTGCGCAACCCCGACCTCGCTGTCGCCAGCGCCGATGCGGCACGCCTCGACGCCGGCCAGGTCGACGAGCGGGTCACCATCGCGCTCGCCCAGCTGATGGCCTCCGGCCCGGTCACCGTCGACGGGTTCCCCATCGTCTTCGGCGAGGACGACCTCCCGTTCCGCCAGGTCGACATCGGCGAGGCCGACGGCAACCCGCTGGTGGTCGACGGCCGGATGACGGATGATGCGGAGACCTTCGTCGAATCGCTCGCCGGACGCTACCGCCCATCCGACGTCACGGTCGTCGACGGCGCAGTGCGCCTGACCTTCTCGATCGTCGCCCCCCAGGGCGTCGTGTCATGACCCCCGCAGTTCGCCCAGTACGCCCACCCGCAGCATCCAGAAATCCCCTACCCCCCGAGGAGATCACCATGACCGAGCCCGCAAACCCCGGCCGCACCGCCCGCCGGGCACCCACGACCATGCTGGCCGTCGCCGCCGTGGCACTCACGGCCCTGGGCCTCGGGGGCGTCGGTGCAGCGCAGGCCGCACCCGCGGGCACGCTGCCCGCTACGACCGTGCCGGCGAACACCCTGCCCGCCACCACGGGCACCGACGGCTGGATGCGCGTCGCCCACCTGTCGCCGGACACCAAGTCGGTCGACATCAAGCTCAGCGCCCTCAGCGGTGGCGACGCGATCGTGGAGCTCACCGATGTGGCCTACGGGGCGGTCTCCGACTACCTCGCCGTGCCGGAGGGCACCTACGTGGTGTCGATGGTGCCATCCGATGGGGCCGCGGATGCCGCGCCCATCGTTTCCGCGTCGGTGCGCATCGAGCCCGCCAAGACCATCACCGTCGCCGCGTTCGGCCGCAACAGCGACCTCGAGACGCAGGTGTTCACCGACGACCTCACCAGCCCGGCGGCCGGAGAGGCTCGCATCCGCCTCATCCAGGCCTCGACGGTCACCGACTCCGTCGACGTCAACACCAGCACCGGCGTGCTCATCGCCGACGACGCCACCGCGGGTGCCGCCACGAGCTACGCGACGGTTCCGGCCGGCCCGTGGGAGCTCGAGCTGACCGCCACCGGCCTCGCCGACACCGCGTCGGTCGACCTCGCCGACGGAAGCGCCAACACCCTGTTCGTGCTCGACAACGCCGACGGCGGACTCACCGTCATGTCGGTGCTCGACAGTGCCACCGTGGGCGTCATGCCGGAGGGTGGCGTGCAGACCGGCGGGGGATCGCTCGCCACCGACGGCCCGCTCGCCGAGCTCGCCGCGTCGGTCGACCTCGCGGGTGGGCGCGGATGAGTCGTCGCCGGGCCGTGATCGCCGCGGTGATCGTGGTCGCCGTCGCGGTGACCGCGGTGGCCGCACTGTTCTTCACGGGGGCGCGCATGCCGTCGTCACCGACCGCGGAGCCCGCGGGCAGCACGTCGGCCGAGCCGGGCGAGCCCCGCAGCGACTGGACCGCGACCGAGCTGGGGCAGTCGTTCCTTGCCGAGTGGGTCGACGACGGCCGTGTCGTGCGCCGCGACCAGGGCAACGACACCGTGAGCGAGGGGCAGGCCTATGGCATGCTCATCGCGCTCGCGGTCGACGACGAGGAGTCGTTCGACGAGATCTGGAGCTGGACGCAGCAGAACATGGTGCGCCCGGACGGACTGCTGGCATGGCGATGGAGCGACGGCGAGGTCATCGACGACGAACCGGCCTCCGACGCCGACCTCGACGTGGCGCGCGCCCTGGTGCTCGCCGGAGCCGCGTTCGACAGCCCGGATTACGTCGACGACGGGCACGCGCTCGCCGGCGGCATCCTCGATTCGATGACGGTGCAGACCGACGCCGGGCGCATCCTGCTGCCCGGAACGTGGGCCGCCGGGACGCAGCCGTACGCCTACAACCCGTCGTACTCGTCGCCCGCCGCCTTCGCGGTGCTCGGGGAAAGCACGGGGGATGCGCGTTGGACCGAGCTCCAGCAAGGCTCCGCCGTCGTGACCACGACCATCCTGAACCAGACCGACCTGCCGCCCGACTGGGCGCAGGTCAACCCCGACGGGCGGGTCGACGCCATGGCGGGAGCCGCCGGAACGGGGGAGGACGTGCGCTACAGCTACGACGCCGCCCGCCTGCCCGTCCGCTACGCCGAATCGTGCGACCCCGCCGACCGCGAGCTCGCGGCACAGCTGGTCGACCCGCTCAGCAGGCAGCAGCTGCTACCGGCCGAGCTCGACCTCGGCGGCACGGCGCTGGCCGAGGCCGTGCACCCGCTCGCCTACGCGGCACGCGCCGCCGCAGTCGCCTCGGCCGGCGACACCGCGGCAGCGATGGACGACCTCGATGCCGGCGTCGCCGTGCTCGACGAGTCGCCCACCTACTACGGGGCCGCCTGGGCAGCCCTCGCACCGCTGATGCTGCAGTCCGACCGCCTCGGCGGCTGCCCGATCCTCGAGGGAGCGTGACGCGATGAGCGCCACCGACAAGCCCCGTCCCCGCCGTCGCCTGCTGATCGGCGGTGCGGCCATCGCGCTCGTCGCCGCCATCGGCGTCGGGGTGGCGGTGGATGCCGCCAGCTCCGGGTCACCAGACGGCGCGGCATCCGCGGCAACCGAGCCGGTCGCCGCAGCACCCGCGACAGGAGCGGCAGACGGGGTACAGAATCCCGTCGACCGGGTCGCTGAACCATCCAGGGACGGCGTCACCGCCTCCCGGGTGTCCATCCCCGCCATCGGCGTGGATTCCACCCTCGAACAACTCGGCCTCGACCCCACCACCCGCGAGCTGACCCCGCCGGTCGAGTGGATGTCGGCCGGCTGGTACCGCGACGGAACCCTGCCGGGCGAGGTGGGGCCCGCCGTCATCGCCGGGCACGTCGATTCGGTCACCGCGCCGGCGGTCTTCGCACGCCTGAACGAGCTCGTCGCGGGCGACGAGGTGATCGTGACGCTGTCGGACGGCAGCACCGAGACCTTCGTCGTCGACTCGATGACGTCGGCCCCGAAGAACGAATTCCCCACCGAGGCGGTCTATGGGCCGACGCCGACCGAGCAGCTGCGGCTGATCACCTGCGACGGGGCATTCGACAGCGCGACCGGGCACTATGTCGACAACCTCGTGGTCTTCGCCTCGCTCGCCGCGTAGTCGGCACGCTCGCGGCGCAGGCCGCGGGGCCACCGGGCGGGCCGGTGGCGGTCGGTCGTCCTCCCCAGGCCGATCGATGCGGAGTTATGGGTTTTTGGCAGAAATGACTTTTATTACGTAGCCGGGTGCCCTACCGTGGGCACAGAACAACCCCCCGTGATCGACCCGACGCCGGTATCCGCTGGACCGTTCCGCCGCGTGTCATCGCACTCCCCCCGGTGCGACCGACTACCAGAAACCCCTACTTTCCGTGCCCAAACACTCTGCTGCAAAAGCGCCGCGCCGTTCCGGCGTGCTTCGCACCCCCGGTGCGCGCCGCCGCGCCACCGGCCATGCCGTGGCGCCCCGCACCGCGCCGGCGCCGGTGCGTTCCCTCGCTGTCGGCGCCGCATCCGCTCCCGCAGCCCCACGATCCCCGTTCGGGCTCATCCGCGGCGCCAAGCGCGCGCTCGCCATGGTCGCCGTCACATTCGTCTTCGCCTCCTCCGTCGGCAGCATGATCCCCAGCGCCGAAGCGGCACCGACCGCCAGCGAGCAGGTCGCCGCCCCGCGGTCGACGCAGAGCCTCGGCACCGTCAGCGGCACCGTCACGGCCGCCGCCCTGTCGCGCGACGATTACGGCATCACGGTGAAGCCGCCGCCCCCGCCGCCTCCACCGCCGCCGCCGGCACCCGCCGCCGTGCCGGCCGGCTCCGGTTCCGCTGCCGGCTCCGGCTCTACCGCGTCTCGCCTGCTCGCCACCCCATCGACGTCGACCGCTGCACTGCAGTGGCCGCAGCCGATCGGCACCAAGATGAGCAGCGGCTTCGGTCCGCGCAGTTGCTCCGGCTGCTCGAGCGACCACCAGGGCGTCGACCTCAACGCCCCGGCCGGATCGCCGATCTGGTCAATGGCCGACGGTGTCGTCGTCGCGGTGAACGCACCCGGGTACTCCGCGTTCGGCGTGCACGCCCGCATCCAGCACCTCATCGACGGCGAGGTCGTCACAACCCTCTACGCGCACATGCAGACCGGGTCGATGCCGCTCACCGTCGGGCAGACCGTCACCGCCGGCCAGTATGTCGGGGCGATGGGCTGCACGGGGTCGTGCACCGGAACCCACCTGCACTTCGAGATCCACCCCGGTGGCGGCGTCGCCGTCGACCCGGTGGCCTGGTTCAACTCGCGCGTCTCGTAGCGAGGCCGATCGGGCGGCGGCGCACAGCGCTGTGCTGCGCCGAGCGGTGCTGCGCTGTGCCGAGCAGTGCTGTGCCGAGCCAGTCTCGGGCTACGCCCAGCGGCCGCGGGCTAGCCTCGCCCCATGGGCAGGTTTGCAGATAGCTGGCGGTCTCATCTGCTGACGACGTTCTCGGGCAACAGCGAGGGCCGTCCGCACTGGGTCAAGGGAATCGAAGAGGGAGACGATGCCGGGTACTTTGGCATCGGGTCGGCCGCGTGGGCGGTGCACGGGGGAATGCCGACCATGGTCGCCGGCATCCGCGCGCTGCTGATGCAGACCCTTCACCCCGGGGCGATGGCGGGGGTGCACGACTGGTCGCGCTATCGCGAGGATCCGCTCGGCAGGCTCTCCGGCACCATCCAGTGGCTCATCACGGTCACCTTCGCCGACCAGGCGCTCGCCACGAAGGAGTCGTCGCGCGTCGGGCGCTTCCACTCGCGCGTCGTCGGCACCTACCTCGACGCCCAGGGCGTCGAGAGGCCTTACGCGGCGGGCGACCAGGAGCTGCTCTCCTGGGTGCACATCGTGTTCACCGACGCGTTCCTCACCTGCCACGAACTGTGGGCGGGCGACATCCCGGGCGGGCCGGACGCCTACGTGCGCGAGTGGGCGCAGGCCGGCATCCTGGTCGGCGTCGACGATCCGCCGCGGTCCGAGGCCGACCTGCGCGAGCGCCTCGACGCGTTCAAGCGCGATGGGGTGCTGAAGAGCGACGAACGCGTCGCCGAGGCGGTCAACTTCATCCGCAACGCGCCGCTTCGCCCGGCGATGATGCCGTTCTACCGCATCATGTTCGCCGGCGCCGTGGCATCCATTCCCCAGGAGTACCGCGTGATGCTCGGGCTGAAGCGACCGTGGTGGCCCGCGATCACCGCGACCAGGGCCGTGCTGGGACTGGTGCGGCTGGTGCTCGGGGCGTCGTCGAGCTCGGAGGATGCCGCGCGCGTGCGTATCGCGCGCCTCGACGCCGAACGACGCGATCGGTCAGGTGCCGCGACCGGCGACGGTGGTGCCGCGTAGGCTTCTCACGAGGAGCACCATGAGCGGGCGACGCACGTGAGCAAGCAGGACGGCAGCGACCGGCAGGTCAGCGACGACGCCGTCGACAGCTCCACCGCCACCATCCTGCACGTCGACCTCGACTCGTTCTTCGCGTCCGTCGAGCTGCTCGACCGGCCCGACCTCGTGAACCGTCCCGTGGTCGTGGCCGGCAACTCGATGCGCTCGGTCGTCACCGCAGCCAACTACCCCGCCCGCAAGTTCGGGGTGCGGTCGGCGATCCCGCTGTCGCAGGCGCTGCGGCTGTGCCCGCACGCGGTGGTGCTGCCGCCGCACCGGGAGAAGTACACCTACTACTCCCGCAAGGTCATGGCGATCTTCGACGACATGACGCCGCTGGTCGAACGGCTCGGCATCGACGAGGCGTTCCTCGACGTCGCGGGCGCGCGCGGGCTGCTCGGGTCGCCCGCCGAGATCGGCCGCGCCATCCGGCAGCGCGTGCACGACGAGACGCGGCTCACCTGCTCGGTCGGTGCGGCATCGGTCAAGTTCGTCGCCAAGATCGCGTCGGGGCGTGCGAAGCCCGACGGCCTGCTGGTGGTTCCGGCCGACCGCACGCTCGAGTTCCTGCATCCACTGCCCGTCTCGCAACTCCGGGGCGTGGGGGCCGCGACCGAGGAGTCACTCACCTCGCGCGGCCTGAGAACGATCGGCGACGTCGCCGCGCTCGGGCTCCCGGCGCTGCAGCGGGCCGTCGGCCTCGCCGCCGGGCACAAGCTGCACGAGCTCGCGAACGGCCGCGATCCGCGCCGCGTGACCCCGGGCGTGGCGGAGAAGAGCGCGGGACACGAGGTCACCTTCGAGGTCGACGTCACCGACGCGGAGGTACTGCGCCGCGAACTGCTCCGGCAGGCCGATGCGGTGGCCGTGCGGCTGCGCGCCGGCGGATGGGTGGGCCGCACCGTCGTGCTCAAGTTGCGCTACTCCGATTTCACCACCATCACCCGGTCGCGCACCATCGCCGAACCGACCGACCTCGGCCGGCGCATCTACGAAGAGGTGCGCTCGATCTACGACGGCCTCGGCGCTCACCGGTCGGTGCGGTTGATCGGCGTGCGGGTCGAGCAACTCTCGGCAAAGGGCGACGAACGTGCGTCGCTGTGGGACGACGACGCGGAGTGGCGCCTCGCGGAGCAGGCCATCGACGGGGTCGCCGAGAAGTTCGGCCGCGGAAGCCTCCGGCCGGCCTCGCTGATCCGCCCGGCGGGCAACCTCGTCAACAAGGGCAGGCTCGGCGACGCACGACAGAAGCCCCGGGCCGGCGACTGACTCTCGTCAGCCGCGCGGCCAGGGGCTCCCTGTGCTCGTGCCGGTGCCGGTGCCTGTCCGGCCCTCGCTAGCGCGCGATGATCGCGGCCGAGTGGCCGGGAAGCGTCACGCCATCGGCCGACATCGCGACCGCGTCATCCGTTGCCAGCAGCAGCACTCCGGGGTACAGCGACGTCACCGTGTCGGTGCCGAAGTTGATCGCCACGGTGGTGTCGCCGCGGTGGATCGCGAACGTGCGGGCGGCCTCGTCGTACTCCACGGAGGTGTGGCCGAACCGCGGGTCGGTGAGGTCGGGAACGGTGCGGCGCAGTCGCGCGAGGTCGCGGTAGACCTGCAGCAGCGCCGCGTGGTCACCCGACTCGAGCTCCGACCAGTCGAGCTTCGAGTTCGTGAACGTCGTCGGGTCCTGCGGGTCGGGAACGACGGCCGGATCCCAGCCCATCTTCTCGAACTCGCGGATGCGGCCCTCGGCGGTGGCGGTGCCGAGCTCGGGCTCCGGGTGCGACGTGAAGAACTGCCACGGCGTCGTCGCGCCCCATTCCTCGCCCTGGAACAGCATGGGCGTGAATGGGCCGACCAGCGTCAACACGGCCGCGATGCGCAGCGCGCCGCCGTCGAGTGTCGCGGTGAGGCGGTCGCCGATCGCGCGGTTGCCGATCTGGTCGTGGTTCTGGTTCGCCACCACGAGGCGCCAGGTCGGCATGTTCTCGGTGTCGACGGGGGAGCCGTGGTCGCGTTCCCGGAAGGTGGAGAACGTGCCGTCGTGGTAGAACCCCTTGGTGATGACCTTCGCGAGCGACTCCAGCTTCGCGAAGTCGCCGTAGTACCCGGTAGTCTCCCCGGTCAGCGCGACGTGCACCGCGTGGTGGAAGTCGTCGCTCCACTGCGCGTGCAGGCCGTAGCCGTTCGCCTCGCGCGGCGTGATGAGCAGTGGGTCGTTGAGGTCGGATTCGGCGATCAGCGTGAGCGGGCGGCCGACGAACGCCGACAGGGCGTCGGTCTCCTCTGCCATCTCGCGCAGGATGTGCTTGTCCGACGTGTCGACCAGGGCGTGCACGGCATCGAGCCGCAGGCCGTCGACGTGGTAGTCGCCGAGCCACATGGCGAGGTTGTCGAGGATGTAGCGGCGCACCTGCGGCAGGTCGAGGTTGACCGACGATCCCCAGGTGTTCTCGCTCGCGTCGTGCAGGTACGGGCCGAAGCGCGGCAGGTAGTTGCCGCTCGGTCCGAGGTGGTTGTAGACGACGTCCTGGATGACGCCGAGGTCGCGCGCGTGGCACGCGTCGACGAACCGCTGGTAGGCCTCGGGGCCGCCGTACGTCTCGTCGACGGCGTACCACAGCACGCCGTCGTAGCCCCAGTTGTGCGTGCCGTTGAAGCCGTTGACCGGCAGCACCTCGACGAAGTCGACACCGAGTTCGACCAGGTGGTCGAGGCGGTCGATGGCGGAGTCGAGGGTGCCGTCAGGCGTGAACGTGCCGACGTGCATCTCGTAGATCATGCCGCCGGCCAGCTGGCGGCCGGTCCACGACTGGTCGGTCCACGCGAACGCGGAGGGGTCGTAGCTGCGCGACAGCCCGTGAACGGTGTCGACCTGGCGACGCGAGCGGGGGTCGGGCACCGGGGTCTCGTCGTCGTCCAGTAGAAAGCCGTACTCGTCGCCGGTCACCGGTTCGGTGGTCGCCCACCAGCCGTCGCCGGAGTCGACGAGTGGATGCGTCGCGCCATCCACCACGAGGGAGACCCGCGTCGCACGGGGCGCCCAGACGGGAGCGATGGGCACGCCGCCGGTCACGCGGTCACCTCGAACGGGGTGGCGGTGGGGGCGAGCAGCGCGACCGGGTAGCGGTCGAGCAGGGTAGAGAGCAGCACGGTGCCTCCGGGAACGGGCCTACCGGTGATGACGTCGGTCATCGCGCGGACGGGCAACTGGATGGTGGTGTCTTCCCAGCCCCCGGCGGCGGCGAGGCCGACGGGCAGGCGGGTGGCGACGGTGATGGCGCCGCCGCGGTCGAACGCGACCGCGTGGTCGGCGGCGGAGCCGAACACGGCGACGGGGGCGTAGCGGGTGAACAGCTCCTGGCGGTCACGACGCAGACGCAGGGCCCGCGAGGTCACCAGCAGCTTGGCCGCGCCGGATTCGTCGACCTCGGGCTGTGCACCGCCGTCGATCGCGGCCAGGTAGAGCCGGCGCAGGTCGAAGTCGACCTCGCGACGGTTGTCGGGGTCGACCAGCGAGGTCTCCCACAGTTCACTGCCCTGGTAGACGTCGGGAACGCCGGGCGCGGTGAGCTGGATGAGCTTCGCCGAGAGCGAGTTGCTCCAGCCCGGCTGCTCGACGCGTTGCACGAGCCCGGCGAGGATGTCGGCCACGCGCGGGTCGTCGAATGCGGAATCGACGAGCTGGTGCATCCGTGATTCGAATTCTTCGTTCTGGTTGGTCCACGCCGTCGAGTCGCCGGCCTCGCGGGAGGCCTTCTCGACGTACGCGTGCAGTCGCTCGCGCGATGCGGGCCACGATCCGACGATGGCCTGCCAGATGAGGGTCTCGAACGGACCGTCGCCGAGCGGTGACGCGGCGCGCAGCTTGTCGAGCGCGGTCTCCCACTCCGACGGCAGTTCGGCGAGCACGCTGAGGCGGGCACGCACGTCTTCGCCGCGCTTGGTGTCGTGGGTCGAGAGGGTGGTCATCGAGGTCGGAAAGCTCGCCTGGCGCAGCTGCTGGCGGTGGTGGAAGTCCGCCGTGGTGATGGCGAACTCCTCGGGGTCGGCGCCCACCTCGGTCAGCGTGCCCAGGCGGTTGAAGCGGTAGAACGCGGTGTCCTCCACGCCCTTCGCCATCACCATGCCCGAGGTCTGCTGAAAGCGGATGGCGGCGGGATGCGTGGGGTCGGAGAGCACCGCGACGAGCTCGTCGACCGTTCCGGACAACTCCGGGCGGTGCCGCTTCGCCAGGGTCGCCGCCGCGTGCAGCTGCTCGATGCCGAGCGGCAGGTAGGAACGGTAGACGGGAAAGCAGGTCAGCAGTTCGGCGATGGCATCGGCGACCCGGGAGAGGGCGGCGCCCTTCTGGGCCTTGACCCTCTTGACCGACGCGCCGAGGTCGCGCTCGATGCGCAGCACCTCGGAGCGCAGGATGCCGTCGGCGATGCTCCGCTTGGTGTCGTGGATCAGCTCGAGCCACTCGACGGGCTCGGTGGCGTCGCGCAGCTTCGCTTCGAGGGCATCGAGCGCCGCCTGGCCGGCCGGGTCGACGAGCACCCGGTCGATCTCGGCGAGCGCGTCGTACCCGGTGGTGCCGTCGGTCGCCCACGCGGTCGGAAGCGGTTCCGGGCCCTCGAGGATCTTTTCGACGAGCACGTAGGCGCCGCCGGTCGCGGCGGCGAGCGCGTCGAGGTAGCCGGCGGGGTCGGCGAGGCCGTCGGGGTGATCAACGCGCAGGCCGTCGGCGAGGCCGTCGCGAATCCAGCGCACGATCTCGGCGTGCGATTCGTCGAACACCCACGGCGTCTCCACCCTGATGCCCGCGAGGGTGTTCACGGCGAAGAACCGGCGGTAGTTGAGCTCGGCGTCGGCGCGGCGCCAGTTCATCAGTTCGTAGTTCTGGCGGGCGTGCACCTCGGCGGGGGTCGCTCCGTCGTCGGCGGTGCCGGGGGCGATCGGAAAGCGATTGTCGTAGTAGCGCAGCTCGTCGCCGACGATGGTCAGCTTCTCGAGCTCCGACTGCCCGTCTTCGTCGTCGCCGAGCACGGGCAGGCGCACC
Source organism: Marisediminicola senii (assembly GCF_011057645.1). Taxonomy (GTDB): domain Bacteria; phylum Actinomycetota; class Actinomycetes; order Actinomycetales; family Microbacteriaceae; genus Marisediminicola; species Marisediminicola senii. The sequence goes on from NZ_JAALGE010000036.1 coordinate 15,764, forward strand.
TTGCCGCCGCCGAACGCCCAGTCGACGTCGAAGGCCTCGGCGTAGCGGGATTCCCGGCCGTGCGTCAGCAGGTCCCACCACCACACGCTCTGCGCGGGGGTGGCGACGCCGACGTGGTTCGGCACGATGTCGATGAGCACGCCGAGCCCGTTCGCACGGGCTGCGGCGGAGGCGGCATCCAGACCGGATGCCCCTCCGCGCGCCGGGTCGATACGGGAGTGGTCTGTCACGTCGTACCCGTGGTCCGAGCCCTTTTCGGCCGTGAGGATCGGCGAGAAGTACACCCAGTCGGCACCGAGCTCCCGCACGTAGTCGGCGACACCCGCCGCCTTGTTCAGGTCGAACGACTCCCGGATCTGCAGGCGGTACGTGGAGATCGGTGCCCTCATCAGCTGCTCACGATCCTGCTGAATGTCCCCGTGGCCGGGTGGGTGCCGGCGAGCGACGCAAGCGACGCGGCGACGGAATGGTCTGGTTCGACGTCCGGGGTCGTGAACGCGCGCAGCACGACGAGCGACTTGCCGGTGATGGGAATGACGGCGCCTGCCGGCAGCGGCGCACTGTCGGCCCCGGCGCCCGCGGTGTCGACGACGGTCTCCCATTCCGGCGAGTATTCGTCGCTGGGGAGGGTGAAATCGACGGTGTCATCGTGGGCGTTGAACAGCAGCAGGAAGTTGAGGTCGGTGATGCGCGCCCCGCGGTGGTCACGACCACGGATGCCGTTGCCGTTGAGGAACACGCCAATGGCGCGGCCGAAGCCGGCGTCCCAGTCCTCTGGCGTCATGATGCCGCCGTCGGGTGCGAGCCAGGCGATGTCGGGCAGTGGTTCTCCCTCGCCACGACGAACGGGGCGTCCGTCGAAGAAGCGGGCACGCCGGAACGTCGGGTGCTCGTGGCGCAGGCGGATGATCGCCGAGGTGAACTCCGCCAGCGGGGTGTCGGCGCGGTCCCAGTGCACCCACGAGATCTCGGAATCCTGGGCATACGTGTTGTTGTTCCCGCCCTGCGACCGGCCGATCTCGTCGCCGTGCAGCAGCATCGGCACGCCCTGCGAGAGCAGGAGGGTGGCGAGGAAGTTGCGCTGCTGGCGGGCGCGCAGCGTCTGGATCGCAGGGTCGTCGGTCGGGCCCTCCACTCCGCTGTTCCATGACCGGTTGTGCGACTCGCCGTCGTTGTTGTTCTCGCCGTTGGCCTCGTTGTGCTTCTCGTTGTACGACACGAGGTCGGCGATGGTGAAGCCGTCGTGCGCGGTGACGAAGTTGATGGATGCCACGGGGCGGCGGCCATCCTGTTCGTACAGGTCTGCGGAGCCGGTGAACCGCGACGCGAACTCACCGAGGGTCGACGGCTCGCCGCGCCAGAAGTCGCGCACGGTGTCGCGGTACTTTCCGTTCCACTCCGTCCACTGCGGCGGGAAGTTGCCGACCTGGTATCCACCGGGTCCGACGTCCCACGGCTCGGCGATCAGCTTGACCTGCGACACGATCGGGTCCTGCTGGATGAGCTCGAAGAACGTGGAGAGCTTGTCCACGTCGTAGAACTCGCGAGCGAGGGCCGAGGCGAGGTCGAACCGGAAGCCGTCGACGTGCATCTCGGTGACCCAGTACCGCAGCGAGTCCATGATGAGCTGGAGTGAGTGCGGGTGCCGCACGTTGAGGGTGTTGCCCGTTCCCGTGTAGTCCATGTAGTACTGCTTGTCGTCCTCGACCAGGCGGTAGTAGGCCTCGTTGTCGATGCCGCGGAAGCTGAGGCTCGGACCGAGGTCGCTGCCCTCTGCGGTGTGGTTGTACACCACATCGAGGATCACCTCGATCCCGGCGTCGTGCAGGGCCTTGACCATTCCCTTGAACTCCTGCACCTGCTGGCCGAGCTCCCCGGTCGAGGAGTAGCTGTTGTGCGGGGCGAAGAAGCCGATGGTGTTGTAGCCCCAGTAGTTGCGCAGGCCCTGCTCGATGAGCGTGGAGTCCTGCACGAACTGGTGAACGGGCATGAGCTCGATGGCCGTGACGCCGAGACGCAGCAGGTGTTCGATCACCGCGGGGTGTGCGACCCCGGCGTAGGTGCCGCGCTGGTCCTCCGGCACGTCGGGGTGCAACTGGGTGAGGCCCTTGACGTGCGCCTCGTAGATCACGGATTCGGCGTACGGCACCTTCGGGTGGCGGTCGCCCGCCCAGTCGAAGAAGGGGTTGATGACGACACCGAGCATGGTGTGGCCGAGCGAATCGTCGTCGTTAACCGACAGCGGGTCACCGAAGGTGTAGGAGAACACCGACGGGTCCCAGTCGACCTGGCCGAAGGTGGCCTTGGCATAGGGGTCGAGCAGCAGCTTGTTCGCGTTGGCGCGCTTGCCGTTCGCGGGGTCGTACGGGCCGTGCACGCGGTAGCCGTAGCGTTGGCCGGGCTGGATGTGCGGCAGATAGCAGTGCCAGACGTACGCATCGACCTCGTGCAGCTGGATGCGGGTCTCGGTTCCGTCGTCGTCGATGAGGCAAAGTTCGACCTTCTCGGCGGATTCGCTGAACAGTGCGAAGTTCGTTCCACTGCCGTCGAAGGTAGCTCCGAGGGGGTAGGCAGATCCGGGCCAGGTTTCCATGCAGCTCCTTTAAAGCGGTTTGTTCAACCGTAGCGGTCAATCCCGGCGGCGGAATTAGTGGGGCGAGGGCTTGACGTGCGCCCCGTTCTCCCGGAACGCACGCGTATGATGCTCACGAACACGGGAGTCCGGTTGGCCGGGCTGAGAGGAAGCTGCTCCAAGCTTCGACCGTCGAACCTGATCTGGATCATGCCAGCGCAGGGAGGCAATTCTCTCCGGGTTACGGCATCCGCCGTGACCGACACCCGTGCCCACTTCACCAGTGAAAGGGCACGCCAGTGCACAACGCAACGTCATCACGTCCGGTCCGCCGCATCACCTACCGCTGGAGGGTCGTCGACATCGTCGTGGCCAGCGTGCTGGGTGTCGCTGCGGCGCTCATCTTCTTCGCCTGGAACCAGCTGTACCAGCCGGTGACTGCACCGTTCGAGGCCCTGCTCCCCGGGTCGCAGGCGCTGTTCTACGGGGTGTGGCTGTTCGCCGGGGTGCTCGGCGCCCTGATCATTCGCAAGCCGGGCGCCGCCATCTTCACCGAGGTGGTCGCAGCGACGGTCTCTGCGCTGCTCGGCGCGCAGTGGGGCGGCTTCCTCACCATCGAGGCCGGCCTGGTGCAGGGCCTCGGCGCCGAACTGGTGTTCCTCGCCTTCCTCTACTCCAGCTGGCGGGTCGGGGTCGCGATCCTCGCCGGTGCCGGCGCCGGCCTCGCGATGGCGATCAACGACCTCGTGCTCTGGTACCCGGGGGCGGATGCCGCGTTCCAGGCGATCTATGCGGTCTCGGCCGTCATCTCGGGCGCGCTGATCGCCGGCCTCGGCTCGTGGCTGCTCGCCAGGGGACTGGCACGCACCGGCGCTCTCAGCCGGTTCGCGTCGGGGCGGGTCGAGACCGCCCGGCCCGAGCGGGTGGACGCCTGATCCGCCCGGCCTCCGTCGTCGCGAACGGGTGGGGCTGGCGCCATGCCGGCAGGCGACAGTGGGCGGCCAGCGAGGTCGACCTGCGCATCGACCCCGGCGAACGGGTACTGCTGCTCGGGGCATCCGGCGCTGGGAAGTCCACGTTCGTGCACGCCATCGCGGGGGTGCTCGGCGGCGATGACGAGGGCGAGGCCGCCGGCAGCCTGCTCGTCGACGGGCAGCAGCCGGAGAGTGCCAGGGGGAGGGTGGGCCTGCTGCTGCAGGACCCGGATTCGCAGGTGGTGCTCGCGAGGGTCGGTGACGACGTGGCGTTCGGGCTCGAGAACCTGCGCGTTCCCCGGCACGAGATCTGGCCGCGCGTCACCGAGGCGCTCGATGCGGTGGGTCTCGACCTGCCGCTCGACCACCCGACCAGCGCGCTCTCCGGCGGGCAGAAGCAGCGCCTCGCGCTCGCCGGGGTGCTCGCCATGCGCCCCGGGCTGCTGCTGCTCGACGAACCCACCGCGAACCTCGACCCGGGCGGCGTGCTCGAGGTGCGCGACGCCGTGGCGCGCGTGCTCGAGCGTACCGACGCCACCCTCGTCGTGATCGAGCACCGCGTCGAGACGTGGTGGAACCTCGTCGACCGGGTGATCGTGCTCGCCCCGGGCGGCGGGGTGCTCGCCGACGGATCGCCGGACGACGTGCTCGCCACGAGCGGCGCCGTGCTCGCGGCATCCGGAATCTGGGTTCCCGGGCACCTGCCCGCCGTTCCCGCCCGCCGGTCGACGACCGGGGTCGAACTCGTGCACACCGACGGCCTCTCGGTGGCCAGGAACCGCCGCGCGGTGGTCTACTCGGGCATCGACCTCGCGGTTCACGCCGGGCAGTGCGTCGCGGTGACCGGACCCAATGGGGTCGGCAAGTCCACCCTCGGGCTCACCATCGCCGGGCTGCTGAAGCCCGCCGCCGGTGCGGTGCGCGCGCCGTGGCTCGCCGACGGACTCGACCCGCAGCCGCACTCGTGGCGTTCGCGTGAGCTCGTGACGCGCATCGGCACGGTGTTCCAGGATCCGGAGCACCAGTTCGTCGCCGCAACCGTGCGGGCCGAGCTCGCGGTGGGTGCACGTGCGATCGGCCTCGACGACGCGGAGACCGACCGGAGGGTCGACGAGCTGCTCGAGCGCCTGCGCCTCGCGCCGCTCGCCGACGCGAATCCGTTCACCCTCTCCGGTGGGGAGAAGCGCCGCCTGTCTGTGGCGACCGTGCTGGTCACCCGCCCTCCGCTGCTCGTGCTCGACGAGCCGACCTTCGGGCAGGATTCCCGCACCTGGGCTGAACTCGTCGCCCTGCTCTCCGGGCTGCTCGACGCCGGAAGCGGGGTCGTCGCGGTGACCCACGACACCGCGTTCGTCGATGCGCTGGCCGACGAGCGCTATGGAATGGTGCGGATGCCGCATCCGGAGTCCGCCCGATGAGCGTGCTCACCCCGCCCACCGGCACGCAGGCGATCTATCGCGTCAACCCGGTGGCCAAGCTCGCCGCCGCGGCCATCATCAGCCTCGCCCTGGTGCTCAGTATCGACTGGGTCTCCGGCGCGGTCGCGCTCGCCGCCGAGGCGGTGCTGTTCCTGTTCGCCGGGCTCACGCTGCGGCAATTCGTCGTGCGCACCTCCCCGGTGTGGATCGCGTCGCTGTTCGCGGCGATCACGATCCTGCTCTACGGCGAGCCGTCCGGCACCAGCTACTGGCAGTTCCTGCTCATCAATGTGAGCGACGGGTCGATCGAGCTGGCCATCGCGACGATGCTGCGGGTACTCGCGATCGGACTTCCCGCGGTGGTGCTGTTCGTCACGGTCGATCCGACCGACCTCGCCGACGGTCTCGCGCAGGTGGTGCGGCTGCCGTCGCGGTTCGTGCTGGGCGCCCTCGGCGGCCTGCGGCTGGTCGGCCTCTTCATCGACGACTGGAAGTCCCTCGAACTCGCCCGCCGCGCCCGCGGCATCGCCGATACCGGCCGGCTGCGCAGGTTCGCCGGCCAGGCGTTCGCGCTGCTCGTGCTGTCGATCCGGCGGGGCAGCAAGCTCGCGACCGCGATGGAGGCGCGCGGCTTCGGTGCCTCGAACGACCGCACCTGGGCGCGCGAGTCGCGCATGGGCTGGCCGGAGGCAGCGGTCGTGGCCGCGGGAGCCGCGACCGGGTGCATCGCCGTGAGCGCGTCGATCGCCGCGGGGGAGTGGAACTTCATTGTCGGGGGGTGAGGGATCGGGGGGTGAGGGGTCGGGCGGTGGCGCGGCGGGGATCGCTGCACTGCGCCGCGGGCTCGCCGCCGCCTGGGCCGCCCGCCCTCCCGTCATCCTGATCGACGGCGGCTCCGGAGCGGGCAAGACCACCCTCGCCCGCGCGCTGGTCGCCGACCCCGCACTGCTCCACGGCGCACAGCTGTTGCGCCTCGACGACGTCTACCCCGGCTGGGACGGCCTCCAGCGCGCCAGCGACCACCTCGTGCACTCCGTGCTCGAACCCCTCTCGCGGGGCGTCGCGGGGCGGTGGCAGCGCTGGGACTGGACGATGGATGCCGCGGCCGAATGGCACGACGTCGATCCGGGGCGTCCGCTCGTGGTCGAGGGATCCGGTGCCCTGAGCCGCGCGAGCCGCCCCCTCGTCACCCTCGGCGCCTGGGTCGACCTCGAGACCGAGGAGCGCCGCCGTCGAGCCATCGCCCGCGACGGCGGCGCCTACGAGCCGCACTGGGACCGTTGGGCCGCGCAGGAGGAGGCGTTCCAGCGACGGGAGCACCCGCGGGCGCTCGCCGACGTGCTCATCGACGGTCGTAGGATTCTGGCGTGACCCCATCCCCGTTCATCACCGTGTCCGAGCTCGCCGCCGCCCTCGCCGGCACCCAGCCTCCCGTCGTCTTCGATGCGAGTTACATCCTGCATTCGCCGGCCGCCGACGGCGACTACCGCGCCGAGGACGCCCGCGCGTCGTGGGAGGCCGCGCACATCCCCGGCTCGCGCTATGTCGACATCCAGCAGCAGTTCTCCGACCCGGATGCCGCCACTCACTATTCACACCCGGAGCCGCAGGCGGTCGCCGACGAACTCGCCAGGCTGGGCATCGGAGAACATGAACGCGTCGTCGTCTACGACACGACCGACACCATGTTCGCCGCGCGGCTCTGGTACCTGCTCACGTGGATCGGCGTCGACGCCGTCGTGCTCGACGGTGGCCTCGCCGCCTGGCGGGCGGCCGGCCACCCGGTCAAGTCCGGCGACGTCGCGACCGAGCCGTCCCCGGTCACCCCGTGGACCGTCAGTGCACCGCGCGAGGCCTGGATCACCAAGGAAGAGCTGGTGTCGCGCTCCGAATCCGACAGCCGCCCGCTGGTCTGCGGGCTCCCCGCCGAGAGCTTCGCCGGCACCGCCGCCACCCGCTACAGCCGCCGCGGCCACATCCCCGGCAGCGTGAATGTCTCCTCACGCGACCTGTTCGCGCCCGACGGCACCGTGCGCGGCGAGAACGAGCTGCGCGAGGCGTACGTGGCGAACGGCGTGACCGGCGACGAGGAGGTGCTGCTCTACTGCGGTGGCGGCATCTCGGCGACGGCGAACGCGCTGACGCTCGCCGAGCTCGGCGTCACCGCGGTGCGCGTCTACGACGGATCACTCGAGGAGTGGTCGGCCGACGAATCGCTGCCGCTCGAGGTGGGTAAGTAGCTAGTCCCAGCCGAGTTCGTGCAGCTGTGCGTCGTCGATTCCGTAGTAGTGCGCGATCTCGTGCACCAGCGTCACGTGGATCTGGTCGCGCAGCTCGTCGAGGTTCTCGCATACCGCGATGAGCGGTTCGCGAAACAGGATGATGCGGTCGGGCAGTTCCCCGAAGCCATAGGTGTCGCGCTCGGTGATCGCGGTTCCCTCGTAGAGCCCCAGCGTGTCGAGGGTGCCGTTCTCGGGGCGTGCCTCGGTCACGAACACGACGTTGTCGAGCCCGTCGACCATCTCGTCTGGCAGGTCGTCGAGTTCCGCAACGACGAGGCGCTCGAAACCCTCCTCGTCGAGGGACGCGAGGTCCGCAGCATCCATGCTCATCGGTCGATGGCCGAGACGAGGGATTCCTGCACCCAGCCGAGCCACTCGTAGACGTCGGCGAGCATGAGCTTCTGGTCGGCCTCCGAGTCGATGTCGTCGTCGTCCGCCTCGTCGTCGTCCGCCTCACCGTCGGCCGCGCGTGCGTCTGCGTCGTCGAGGATGCCGAGGCGGGTGGCGAGAACGAGCCGGATGTCGGTGAGGGTGCGCAGCCACGACTGCACCGACTCGACGGTGAGCTGCACCTCGGTCTGTGCGTCGGCGGTCACGGCATCCGCGACATCCACGATCATCGTCTGCGCGTTGCGCACCTTGCGTTCGGCGAGCCCCTCGGCGGTGAAGCGACGGAACTCGGCAGACGCCTCGGCGTCACCGGGGTACGCATCGGGCAGCAACCGCAGCAGGGCGGGGTCCGGCACGTCGCTCGACGTCGGCTCCCCGATCAGCCCGGCGACCTGGCTCGCGAGCTGCGTGAGCAGGGCGGCCTCGACGGGCTCGAGCTCGGTGCTGATCGCGCCGTCCGGGGTCACGCGAAACCCGTTCACAGCTCGCTCTTCTCGAGGGTGGCCCACAGCCCGAGGTCGTGCATGGCCTCCACGTGGCGCTCCATCTCTTCGCGGGATCCGGATGCCACCATCGCGCGCCCATCGTTGTGCACCTGCAGCATTCGCCGATCGGCCTCCTCCCGGCTGAACCCAAAGTAGCTGCGAAAGACCCACGACACGTAGGACATCAGGTTGACCGGGTCGTTCCACACGATGGTGACCCAGGGCGCGTCCATGGCCGCGATCGCGTCGACATCGAGCACGGTCTCGGTCGATCCGGCGATGGTGGGCTGCACCTGGTGGCTCCTGTCTTCCGCGTCCCCTGCAATGCAGAATGGCCCCACCGTAGTGGGGCCATTCCGATGGGGTGAACGACGGGACTCGAACCCGCGGCATCCGGCTCCACAAGCCAGCGCTCTACCAACTGAGCTACGCCCACCATGCAATCGAATGACTCTCGCCATCCGGTCGACTAGAGAATCTTATTACACGCGGAGGCGTTCCGCTGACGGTTCTCGCCGCGGCGGGTTCGCCGGCGCATTGGTGGTCGTACATCGACCGCATTGCCGGTCGAGGCGTCAGGCCGGTTCGGAGGTGAGGCCGGGGGGCGCGAGGCGCGGCGCGAATGCCTCGACGACCGACTGGGAAACGGCCTGCGCCTCGTCGGAGGTGGGTCCGGGCTCGGCGACGAAGGCGGCGAGTCGGTAGTACTGCAGTTCGCGGATCGATTCGAGGATGTCGGCGAGAGCACGGTGGCCGCCGTTCTTCGTCGGTGCCTGAAAATAGACGCGGGGAAACCAGCGCCGGGCGAGCTCCTTGATCGAGGAGACATCGATGCTGCGGTAGTGCAGGTGCCCGTCGACCCTGGGCATGAACTTGGCGAGGAATGCGCGGTCGGTGCCGATAGTGTTGCCCGCGAGGGGCGCGTTCTGGCCCGCCGGAACGTATTCGAGTATGTACTCGAGCACGGCGAACTCGGCGTCGGCCAGGCTGACGCCGTTCGGCACCTCGTCAGCGAGGCCTGACGAATCGTGCATCTCCCGCACGAAGTCGCCCATGTTGTCCCAAGCGGACTGGTCGGGCCGGATGACGACGGAGAAACCGGCGTGGACGGGCTGGAGGTCGAAGTCCGTGACGACGACGGCGACTTCGACCAGCTCATCGACACTGAGGTCGAGTCCGGTCATCTCGCAGTCGATCCATACGAGGCGATCGGTCAGTGAAGGCATCCCCCGAGTGTAGTTCCGCCGGGCGATACCGGGCGCCGCGAGAGGCCGGGAACCCGCTGGGGGTATCGGGTGTCGACTGCCGGGTGTCGACCGCCGGGCGTCAGGCTGCGGCAGTGTCCGCGTCGGTCTCGACGTCGCTGGTCATCGAGCGCTCGAGCAGGATCTCCGACGCCTTCTCCAGGATGTTGCGCTCCTCCTCGGTCAGTCCGTCGAACAGGGGAGTGAGGGCATCGACCGTGCTGGTGCGGTGCTGTTCCATTGCCGCGGTGCCCTTCTTCGCTATGGCGATGAGCCACGCGCGCGGGTCGTCGACGTCGGCGATGCGATACACCAGTTCTTCCTCGACCAGGCCGGGGAGCAGCTTGGTCAGCCCGAGGGAGCTGAGGCCGCTGCGGGTGGCGAGGTCGGGGGCGCGGAGCGGGCCGTCGCTGTCGAGGGTAGAGAGCGTGCGCCAGGTCTCCGGCGACATTCCGGCACCGCGTCGAAGGGCGGCGAGGCGGGTCAGTCGGTGGGACGCGACGAGGAGGGTTCCGAGAAAGTCAGAGCGTTCAGTCAACATTCATGCCATGCTACGCCCGTGCGCGTGGGGCATCGGCGCCTCTCACGTCGCGAGTCCCGGCTCGTGGTAGTAAGGATGCATGACTGAACACACCCCTTCCCTCGCCCACGGCGACGAGTACGTCGTGATCTACTCCGGTGGACCCAACGACGGACAGACCGATCTCCGCATCAGCACCGATGGCACCTGGGATGACTCGGTGACCGTCCTCACCGCCGTCGACGGCAAGGAGACCCTCGAGAACTACGACGTCGAGTCCGTCAAGCAGGTCGGCGACAAGGTGCACGTGACCTACCTCTGGGACAAGGCCGAGAGCGAGCCCTCCGTCGACCCCGAAGACCGCGGCGACCGCGGATAACTGCACGCACTGACAACCTCAGTACACACGCCGACGCGAACGCGGGGAGGGGACGACGCTGATGAAGGTGCTGTTCTTCTCCTCCGCGTTCTGCGATCCGTGCACCCGCACCCGGCAGACGCTGGTCGCCGCCACCACCCTGGTGCCCGCACTGACGGTCGCCGAGCTCGACGTGGCAGAGCACAGCGCCGAAGCGGAGCGGGCCGGCATCCGTTCGACCCCCACGGTCGTTGTGCTGGATGCCGCCGACACCGAGGTCTTTCGCGCCGAGGGTGAACCGACCATCGACCAGGTGCTCACCGCACTGGCGAGGGCCGTGTAGCCCTGTTGTATCGTGGAGACGCCCTTCACGCCTCCGTAGCTCAGGGGATAGAGCAGGAGCCTTCTAATCTCTTGGTCGCAGGTTCGAATCCTGCCGGGGGCACCATCCCGGGCGTCACGACCAGTTGCAGTGGTGACCGTCAGCGCGCCGCTGGCGCGACGCGGGTTCGAATCCTGCCGGGGGCACCGAGACTTTCAGGGCAACAGCAACGAATCCTGCCGGTGGCACGTAGTTCACAGGGCCGAGGGACCTACGCGCGCCGATCGCCGAGCACCCGCTCGAGCGCGGCGGGGTCCTCGTCGCGTTCCGGTTCCACGAGCAGCGGCGCGTTCGGATCCTTGAGTACGATCGGCTCGGTCGGCTCGACGAATGCCACCGGCGCTGCAGTGCTTGACTGGGACGCAGCGGGCTGTTCGAGCTCCTTCTCCAGCTCCACTTGCTGTGCCTCGTCCTGCGGCTGTACTCCTTGCGGCTGTGCTTCCTGCGGAGGCGCTGGCTGCGGCGGCGCTGGCTGCGCAGGCACTGTTTGAACAGGCGCCGATTGAACCGGCCCTGCCTGGACTGGCACTTGCTGTACCTGGGCAGGCCCGGCAGGCGACCACTCTCGCGGCGTCGCCACGACGTCTTTCGGCAGCTGGGTCTTCTCGTGCGCCCACAGGTCGAGGTCGTCCTTGAACAGTTTCTTGGCGCGCGACGGGCGTTCCTGCCAGCTGACCATCCGGTCGCGCAACTCGAGCAGGGTGTGGTCTGCTGCGGCGCTGTACGACACCGAGCTGCTCTTCATGTCGGCGATCTCGTGCGCCGCCCAGTCCGCGGCCCTGGTCGACCCCGCAACGTTCAGCAACCGCAGGCGCACGTCGGCCTCGGCGGCGACATGGTCGGCGTGCAGTTGTTCTTCCGTGCTGAGGGTGTTCCAGATCGCGGCCCGGCGAGCGGCACCCACGATGGTCGCCACCGCATTCACCCGGTTCTCCCGGTCGTTGCGCGCGAGCAACCGCTTGGTCGAGCCGCGGCCGATCAGCGCGGCGACAATGCCAGCCACCACGATGGCGACGAACGGGATCACCGCGGTAGTCATCACGGCGGTACCCGCGTCGGAGGCGAGCCAGCCGGTTACGTCGTTCCACCATTGCATGGGGGAACAGTAGACCCGGCGACGCTCAGAGCGACCGCAGGCACTCCAGCGCGTCGTCCATCGACCAGAATTCGCCGTCGATCGTGAACCGCTTCTGCCGCGCCAGGAAGCGCTTCGCCCGGAATCGCTGGCCGCCCGCGGTCGCCCCGGCATCGAGTCCCTCGACGTACCCGACGACGGCACCCGAGGTGCCGGTCACCCGCCAGAGGCCGTCATTGAGCTGAGTCGCGGTGAGCCCCCGGCGCACGGTGGGCGGGTGGGCCGCGGGCGAGTGAACGGTCAGTACGCGTGGGAGGTGGGTTGCTCGCATGGTCACTACCTTTCTGTCGTGTCGCCGGCCCGACGATGCTGGTGCTGCACACGCTAGGCGCCGCATCCGACATCGTCTGCCTGGGACGCAGCGACCAGCGGGGAATGGCTCGGCGGGGAGCGACGTTGTGCTCAGAGGGCCTCGGCCCACTCACATCGATAGAAGGGTTTTCCCATGCAGACATTCGTCCTCGCCGGTGGTTGCTTCTGGTGTCTCGACGCTGTCTACCGCGTACTCCGCGGCGTCCAGTCCGTCGTCTCCGGCTACACGGGCGGCGCCAGCGCCCACCCCACGTACGAAGCCGTATGCACCGGGCGCACCGGGCACGCCGAAGCCGTCGCCGTGACCTTCGACCCCGCGGTGATCCCGGCCGACGTGATCCTCGACGTGTTCTTCACCCTGCACGACCCGCGCCAGCTCAACCGCCAGGGTGCCGATGTCGGAACGCAGTACCGCTCCGCCATGTTCTACACCGACGACGCGCAGCGCGAGCAGTTCGAGGCCGCCGTCGAGCGTGCCTCCGGGTATTGGGACGGCGGGATCGTCACCGAGATCAGCCCGCTCGGTGAATGGTTCGAGGCCGAGGACTACCACCAGGACTTCTTCGCCAAGAACCCGGGCCAGGGATATTGCATGGCCGTCGCCCTGCCCAAGGTCAACAAGGTGCGCAGGTCGTACGCTGAGTACGTGCTCGCGTCGTAACTGCGGGCGCCTGAGGAAAGGAGCTCAACGATGAGCAACGACAGTCTCACCGCCACACGCCAGACCTGGGTCGCCGTCGGCCCCGCCGGCGCCGTCGGGTCGATCCACCGGGTCGAGGGTGGGTTCACCTTCACCCTGTTCAAGGACTCGGCACCACGTCCGGTGTACCCGACCCTCGAGGTGGTCAAGCGGGCGCTCTACGCGAGCCTGCTGCCCGGATCCGACTGGCCGGAGTTCCACGAGCACTGACCCAGGGACCTACGCCGTCCCTCCCCACCCCCGCGTTCCGCGCCACCGTCCACGGCGGCCGGAACGTGGGGGTGGCGGGGTGCGGTGCCCGAACACACTGTCTCCATGACAGACACATTGAGCATCACCGGGGTCGTCGGAACGACCCCGAAGTACATCACCACTGCCGCGGGACTCGTCGTCACGAGCTTTCGCCTCGCGTCGACACAGCGACGCTACGACCGGGCCCAGAACAAGTGGGTCGACGGCGAGACCAACTGGTACACCGTCAGTGCATTCAGGCAACTGGCCGACAACGTCGCGAGTTCCGTGCATCGCGGCCAGCGCGTCATCGTGTTGGGGCGCCTGCGCATCCGGGAGTGGCAGGGCGGCGACAAGTCCGGCATCAACGTCGACATCGAGGCGGATTCGATCGGGCACGACCTCACTTGGGGCACCGCCACCTGGTCGCGGCCGCAGTCGGGGAGCCAGGGCGTGGGCACCGCAACACCGGCGTCCGGTGCGGACGGCGCCGACTGGGCGGCTTCTCCCGGGGCGCCCGCCCACTCCATCGCCGATGACGACGCGGATGCCGACGTCGACGTCGACGACTACGACTACGATGACACCGACCACGCCGCGAGCAGGGCCGACGACGACAGGGAGCCCGTGCCGTTCTGAATGAAGCCCGGTGCCGAACCCTGCCCATAGACTCGGGAAGCCGGCCACGTTCGAGGTCGGCGATGGGTGTGATGGGGGTCGACGTATGGCAGTACTGCGCCGACGGGTCATGGTCGCGGCGACCGCAGGACTGTTGTCTGCGGGGCTGCTGGCCGGATGCACTGCGACTCCGGAGCCAGCGCCGTCGCCGTCGCCCACCGCAACGGAGTCCGCTCCCAGCCCGACCCCGGCAGCAGAGCCGGTGCTCGTACCCGAGGGATCGGCCGACGACAACCTGCCGTACTTCGACCTCGTCAACCGCCGGCTCCTCGACGGCAATCCGGTGCCGGGTGGCCGCGCCATCATCGACAACCTGGTCGCCGCGGGCTTCGACCGCTCGGCCATGCAGGTCACGCCAGACGCCACGGCCATCGGGCGCGACGTCGATTCCGTGCAGTTCTCCGTGCGCATCGCCGATCGTTGCCTGGTCGGTCAGGCCCGGAGCACGGGCTACACGAGCATCGTCGCCCCTGGCATCATCGGCGGCGCCTGCCTGGTCGGCTCCACCCGCGCCATCGACTGGTAGCCGGCACGCTCACCATCCGGTGAGCGAGGCCAACCCACGTCAACGGTCGGCGCCACCGCAAATAGACTAGGGACATGGCCGAATACATTTACTCGATGGTGCGCGCCCGCAAGGCTGTTGGCGAGAAGCTCATTCTCGACGACGTCACGATGTCGTTCCTCCCCGGTGCGAAGATCGGTGTCGTTGGTCCCAACGGTGCGGGAAAATCCACCATCCTCAAGATCATGGCCGGGCTCGACACCCCGAGCAACGGAGAAGCACGACTGAGCCCGGGGTTCAGCGTCGGCATCCTCATGCAGGAGCCGGAACTCGACGAGACCAAGACCGTGCTCGAGAACGTGCAGGAGGGCGTCGGGCCGATCAAGGCGAAGCTCGACCGCTTCAACGAGGTCTCGCTGGCGATGGCCGACCCCGACGCCGACTTCGACAGCCTCCTCGCCGAGATGGGCACCCTGCAGGAAGAGATCGACGCCGCAGACGCGTGGGACCTCGACTCGCAGCTCGAACAGGCGATGGACGCCCTGCGCACCCCGCCAGGCGACTATTCCGTCGCGAACCTCTCCGGTGGAGAGAAGCGCCGCGTCGCGCTCACCAAGCTGCTGCTGCAGAAGCCAGACCTTCTTCTGCTCGACGAGCCCACCAACCACCTCGACGCCGAAAGCGTGCTGTGGCTGGAGCAGTTCCTCTCGAAGTATCCCGGCGCCGTCCTCGCCGTGACTCACGACCGGTACTTCCTCGACAACGTCGCCGAATGGATCGCCGAAGTCGACCGCGGACACCTCTACCCCTACGAGGGCAACTACTCGACGTACCTCGAGAAGAAGGGTGCCCGCCTCGAGGTGCAGGGCAAGAAAGACGCCAAGCTCGCCAAGCGACTCTCGTCGGAGCTCGAATGGGTGCGCAGCAACGCCAAGGGCCGCCAGGTCAAGTCGAAGGCCCGCCTCGCACGCTACGAGGAGATGGCGAACGAGGCAGAGAAGACGAGGAAGCTCGACTTCGAGGAGCTCGTCATTCCCGTCGGGCCGCGCCTCGGCGCGCAGGTCATCGACGCGGCGAAGCTGCACAAGTCGTTCGGCGAGCGCGTGCTCATCGACAACCTCACCTTCACCCTGCCGCGCAACGGCATCGTCGGCGTGATCGGCCCGAACGGCGTGGGAAAGACCACCCTGTTCAAGACCATCACCGGTATCGAGCCCCTCGACAGCGGGACGCTGAAGATCGGGGAGACCGTCGACATCTCCTACGTCGACCAGGACCGCGGGGGCATCGACCCTAACAAGACGCTGTGGGAGGTCGTCTCCGAGGGCCAGGACTACATCCAGGTCGGCAAGACCGAGATCCCGTCGCGCGGCTACGTCTCGCAGTTCGGGTTCAAGGGACCCGACCAGCAGAAGAAGGCCGGAGTGCTCTCCGGTGGAGAGCGCAACCGCCTCAACCTCGCGCTGACCCTCAAGCAGGGTGGCAACCTGCTGCTGCTCGACGAACCGACCAACGACCTCGACGTCGAGACACTCGGCAGCCTCGAGAACGCACTGCTCGAGTTCCCCGGGTGCGCGGTGGTCATCACTCACGATCGGTGGTTCCTCGACCGCATCGCGACGCACATCCTGGCCTACGAGGGCACCGAAGAAGACCCGGCGAACTGGTATTGGTACGAGGGCAACTTCGAGGCTTACGAGCAGAACAAGATCGAGCGACTCGGCCCCGACGCCGCGAAGCCGCACCGTTCGGCGTACCGCAAGCTGACACGCGACTGACGCATGACCCGCATCCACATCGCGATGCCACTTCGGTGGTCGGACTTCGATGCCTATGCGCACGTGAACAATGCCGAGATGCTGCGCCTGCTCGAAGAGGCGCGCATCCAGGCGTTCTGGCGGCCCGACGCCGGCGGCGTCGGGGAAGCGACGGCGATCCTCGACGCCCGGCCCGGCGCGGAGACCATCGCGCTGATCGCGCGGCAGGAGATCGAGTACGTCGCCCCCATTCCCTACATGCGGGCACCGATCGACATCGAGCTGTGGATCGGGCGCATCGGCGGGGCGAGCCTCGAGGTCTGCTACGAGCTGTATTCGCCCGCCGGCGTCGAGCCGCGCGCGCTGTTCACTCGCCCGGCCGCCCCCCCCGTGGTGGTCCCCGCCCCCACCGCGCGCCCCCCGCGCCTCCCCCACCAGCCCCCCC
>NZ_JAALGE010000037.1 GCF_011057645.1 Marisediminicola senii
TCACCAAAAGCCGTCTCACACTCATCACCGAGACCAGGACGGAGGCGACCACCGAAACCACTCTCGAGCTCAGCGCCTAGCAAACAGAAAGATCACCAACCGCTACACCACCACCAGGGACTTGACCGAAGGATCTCGCGGAAGTCTCTTTCGATCTGGGTCACCCCGTCGGACGTGGGCTCGCAATTCGCAACCAAACTCTCCCAGATTCCGTCTCTCGCCCATTCCGTAAACGCTCGACGCTCGAGAGCCGGCACCGCGTCATTCTGAGCGAGAACCGTCGTCAGGAACTGGATGCCCCACGCCGCCGCTAGGGCAAGCCTCACCCGCTCGTGAAACGCGGACTGCTCGAAAACCCCGAGCCTGTCGGCGGGGCGCCAGCGCTCGAGCACACAGCAAAACCCGCTCGGCCTAGAGGACACCCGAAGCGGGTAGCGGGGCAAGATCGCTCCGTCGGAGCCCCCTTCCTTCGATGTGGGTGGGTCCGAAACAAGCCGTCATGGTGGTACCGAATCGAGTTGATATAACCACCCCCACGACGGCGATTCCAAGTGGTAGGCCAACGGAATTAAGGACCTCAAGCAGGTCTGTGGAGAGGCTCATTACAGGAGCCTCTCAGTTTGTTTGGTCCGAGGTGATCCCCCAATCGGGGCTGTGGCCGAAAGCGCAAGAACTCCAAGCTGCGGGGGCGCGGGGCTGTCACCGAGCAGAGACCTGTGGATACCTAATCAGCTTGCGCATCACACCGTCACGGTGTCCCGTAACCAGCGCCTCGGAATGCAAAATCCGTAGCTAGTTACAACACACAGTTTTGGGAACCATCATTACCTGGATACCAGTACCTGGCGGCACTTCGTCAACTGACCGGTGGGATATCCCGTATCTCTACGGATACGAGACGGTCAGAGCTAGCGTGATGAACCCACGTCGGGAGAGAGGTTTTTTAGCAGGGTCTGGTCTCGAATGTCTGGAATGTGCAGATCGTCGTCTTGCACATCCAGGTATTTCCGGAAGGCGGGATGAATGCGGTACCGCATAGGCCGACCAAGTCGGCGGGCTAATCTTTCGGCCACCTTCGCCTTTCTTTTCGCCGCTGTTTCACCCTCGATGTGCACGAACGCGCCCTCGTCGATTTCAAGTCCCAGAAAAGACGTGCGTATTAGCCACGAACGCACGTCCACATCGGAACCGCTGCCCCGAATTACATCGTCGAGATCCTCGCTGGAAAGTGTGGACGGCAGGCCAGGGAACTCGAAGAGAACGGATTCAAGGTCAAATCCTTGTGCCTCGCTCTCCACAAGCAGCGCGTCAAAAGCAAACTTTGAATACTGACCTTCGGCGAAAAGCACGTCACTCTCTTGAATTATTGAATGCTTCCGATTTATCGCGGTGGTCAAGGCCGCGTTGGCGAAGTAGATGAAGTCTCTCGGGCGAGGCAGAGTTCTCCAGAGCAAATAGTCGCGCGTCGGAGTTCCTTTCACCTCTGAATCGAAGACCTCGTGCCAGAGATTGCTTGGCGCCTGGTGCTTCTTCTTCAGCCGTTTTACGCCATAACGCTCTTCCAACACTCGGACCAGTAATTCTTCGTCCTGCCAATGGACAGAAAGGGCGCCAATTTTGTCGGGTTCCCTGGCGTGGTCGGCAACAACATCGAAAATATCCGTTCTGAGGAATACGCTCAGCGTCACATTGATCGCTGGACTGGCCGAGGACCCCTTGGCAAAGTCCTTCTCGATCTTCCCGCTCGTGGTCAGCAAAGCCAGGATGAACTTCGACATAAGCGCATAGTCAGCGCCTCTTTCCCACGTCTTATCGAGATTGTCTATAAGAACCGCAATCCGATCGAAATCATGCAGAGCGGTCCCGATGAGCGACCGCAGCTTGCCCAATCTTTGGAGTCGCAATTGGTCGGCTATGTACTGCTTCTCATCCTCCATCGCGATTCCGTTGGATAGAGCGGCTACGGCGGCCTCCAACCGCGTGGCAAGGTCCGCGGTCACATCGACACCCAAGCCCTCGAGTTCTAACTCAAGTTCGCGCATGGGGGTGAGTTCACCAATTCCTGCGGGCCGTTCTCGGGCATGAACGACGGCTCGTATGGCTACTTCGGTGTAAATCAAGTACGTCCACAGATTGACGAGAAGATACTCGGTGTTTGACTCGGATTTGAAAGACCTGAGGACGTCGAGTAAGCCGGACAGTTCGTAAGAAGTCGGTTTGATCGGAACTACAAGATTGCGTCGGTCCTTTCGAAGCTCTAAGACGGCTTGACTCATAGTTGCGGTCTTACCGGTGCCCTTGCGGCCAACGAAGACACTTGCGGACCCCTCGAGGATGGACTGAAACTCGTTCGTCTCAATGAAATAGTTGTTGAGTTCTTGGACCTCGTTCTCCGCCACGAACTGACCGAAGTCGCGGATTGGCAGTTCGACGTCCAGCGCAAGGCGCCCCAGACGTTTATTGGAACCGTCAGGCTTCGGCAATCGATCTAGCCATTGGGACACATGCTCTTGCAGAGCTGCGGCTGTCGAATATACGAAAAGGCTGTCCTTGTAATCGAGCGGTGCGATGAAGCCATGCTCGACCACCATCAAGAGCGGCAGCCCGAGACCCCTGGCGACACCCGCGAGAAAACTTGAACGAGCGTTATGTTCCCTTGCTCGGTTCCGGTGAGGACCCAGCAGATGAATAATCGCGGCGGATGAACGATAGATTTCCTGTATCTGCCAATGAATCGGCGCGAGTCCAAGCTCGTCGCCTGCTCCCACAAGCTTTAGATGGGACTGCCGCTCAAGCATCTTTTCTAAGCCTCGAGAAGCGTTGATTCTGATCGGCAGCGGCGGCGCAAAGACGGCATTGGCCTCACGGGGGCGCGCCCCGGCCAACAAGGAATCAAGCAGCGTGGGCTCGCTTAGTTGCGGGCTGATGGTCAGGACTCGCGACACCAACCGCTCAGAATCGCCGCCATAGTCAATGCGGCCCAACGTGCTGAGGATGGACAAGTCATTCCACGACTTCGTCGCCGTTTCGTCCGTCTCGTCTAGAGCTAGCCAGAGCACTTTGTTTCGACCGAGTGCGAAACCCGCTTCGAAGATTACATTGCTGTTCAGGTCGCTTACCTCAGCAACAACGGCACTTGAGGAATCGATGGCATCACAAATGGTGTCTATAAGCAGCTTTCCCTCAACCGCCAGCTCCTGCCAGCCCAGAGTCACAGCACCACGTGATGAGAGTGATGAGATGGTCTCCCTCATGGTTTCGGCACGGAGGGACGGCTGGCCCGCATAGGCGAAAAATATGCTTGGGCTTGCAATGAGGCTCATTTACGTAGCCTTGCACACGGGTGATGTCTGGGGCTGGCCTCGCTTGCCTGTCGCGTCGTTCTCCGGAGCGTTGGCGCGCGGACCTACGCTAGCCATCCTGTTAGACACAAACAGCAGGGACGCAGAACGCGGGATCAATAGCTGACCGCCGAATAATGCGGAGTCTGCAACCGGATTGTTCGAAGGTTTAGGACCGCGATGTTGATGAATGTCGATTCGTAGGGTCAAGGCGGACCTGAAGGCCCCGGTCCGCTTTCTCTAAGCCGGCTTCGCTTCCCGGCCACGCAAAGGGCCGTCGTTGCCTGCTCCCGCTGGTGCTCCCGAACTCGAACGCGTTAGGAACCGATGTCGCAGAGTGGACTTATGCAATACCAGCATCGGCGAGATCCGTGCGAAACCTGGCCAGCGTCCCGTCAATACCCGGGATTAAGTCAGCATCTCGACGAACCCACGATTGCAGGTTGACCGTGATATCCAACCGGGCGTCCTCACTCGGAAGCCCTTGTCGAGAAGCGCCCTTCTCGAATCTCCATTCTGCCCATTGACAAGCGACGTACGACTCACGCGTTCCATCAAAAAGGAACCCAGAGACCGCTATCTGAAAATTCGCGATGAGCTGTCGTGCCGCTGCATGCGAAGTCCGCCGTTTAGTCAAGGCGACGTCGATTTCGGCCAAAGCAATAGTGATTGCGGTGACGGTACGCACCCTCTGGCGCCGTGGATCAGATTCGTTCTCGGCAAGTTCGATCTTCTGCAGCTTGCGTTGCTCGGCTGCAAATAAGCGCCAAGCGACAAGGACGGTTATGAGTCCGCCCAGCGTTGTGCCTGCCATACCTACGATCAGGTCTGGCCAGAACGCGCCCCAACTGTCATTAGCCGCTTGCGATATCTGACGCAAACAAAGCAACAGTGAACCACACGTCATAGACACCTACCCCTTTCGCCCCACCCGTCACATAAGCGAGTGCAGCTTATCTCCGAGCCAGTGTCGGGCATGACTAGGTTGCCGACTACAGGAACCGGCTGACGTCCGAAACGCGGGGTCCCTGGGCTCAGTTCAGGTTCTTAGACCTCGGGCAAGTCGGCGGCGTCGTCCGTGGGGGCGATCATCTCCGCGATGTGGTGGGCGGTGGTGAGTACGCGGGCGGCGGTGGAGCGCACGAGCATGGTGTCCCCGTTTGCCCATCCGGTGATATACCCGATGCTGTACGCGGCGGTGTCGAACCCGACGAGTCCCGCGACTACGTAGGCGACGCTTTCCGCTTCGGTTTCAATCAACCCGCGGTGCTCGACGTACTCGGCCATGTCGTCAACGTGCCCGAGCAGCACGTGCGCAGTCTCGTGAATCATGGTCTTCGCGGCATGCTCCGGGCTGAGGCCGGAGTCGACAACGACGGTCAGGGTCTTGGGGTCGGTGTACCCGTTCATCGTTCCGGGGATGGTGCGCCGCTGTACCGTCCAACCTTCCTGCTGCAGGTGGGTGGTGAGGGTGTCGATGATGCCAAAGTCGTCGGCCCCGGTGAGCTGGCGGGTGATGGTCCCGGGGGTGTCGACACTGTCGATGGGGTCGGTTTGGGTGATGTCGAATACGGACAGGATGGGGAACCGGGCTGAGCGCTTCTCTTCCGTGTCGCCGTTCTCGTCTTCCACGGTGGTCTTCTTGGTGGAGTACCCGAAGATGCGGATGGCTTTTTCACCTTTCCGGACCTGGCGGCCGAGGGACTGCCATTTGCGGAACCCGGCGACCTGCGATGCTGTGGGCCTCTGGGAGAGGATCAGCAGCAGGTTGTTCAGGCTGTAGGCGTGGAAGGCCTGCGCGAAGTCCAGAAAGCGTTCCCACTGGTCGCTGTTGTGCAGGGCTTCCACCTGGGTGCTGATCGAGTCGTGCAGGGCTTGGGCTTGGGCCTTCATCTCCTCAGGGGTTCTGGTGGGTCGGCGGGTGCTGGTGGTGGTCATGGTTACGTCCCTTTCTCTCTCTTCACGTTTCTTTGCCGTGAAGGCACGCATGTGCCGGCAGGACGGGAGGGTGCAGTGCAACCCGAAGGGCGGTGGGGGAGAGAAGTTCGGGACGAGATAAGGGAGCTTGCGACCGCGTCCCGTAGTTGTCGGAGGAGCCGGCGGCGCAGCCGCTTGCGCGGAGGCTTCCCGTCCGTACGCTGCCGCAGGCTTCACGGCAAAACCAGTGCTTCTGATGTGGGGCTGTGCCGCGTAGCGGCTCCGTTGCCCGCGACCGCGGGCAACCGTCGCAGATTGGTGCCGGCCTCCGCGCCGGCGCCAGAGCGAGTGCCCGGAGTGACGACTAGATATCGCCACTCCGGGCCAGGTCCAGGCGGTGCTCTAACTGCTTGTGACGGCCTGAATAGTGTCGGCGTTGTCCCAGGTGGTGGGTTCGGCTATCTGCCGGTGGATGGTGGCGGTGGCGCGGTTGAGGTCGGGGCCGGCGTCGTCGGCGTCGATGATGCGTCCGTATTGGCGGGCGTCGTCGGAGCCCCAGCTGACGCTGCGTTCCCTGCCGGTGACGATGATGGCGTCGCCTTTGTGGAGGGAGTGCGCGAGGTTCTCGCCGAGTTCGAAGCGGGCTTCGACGAAGTGGGTGGTGGGGTCGGGGTGGGGTGCCCATTTCCCGGTGCGGTATTCGCCGGTGTTCTCGATCACGCGGAGTTTGGTGATGTGGATGCTGCCGGCGGTGACGATCTCGGGGTCGGCGGCGAGGTGTCCGGTGATGGTGCGGGTAGCCATGATTCTCGTGTCTCCTTCTCTATGGGTGGCTTGGTGTTGCGGGGTGGCTATTGGCAGCTGTCGCAGTGCAGGGCATCCATGGGGTCGACGGGCACCACATACAGTCCGAAGTGCTGCACCGAGGTCGGCGCCTCGGTGGGGTCAGGTGTGTTGGTGGTGCTGGTGTCGGTCATGGTTTCTGCCCCTGCGCTCTGTTGGTGTTGACCAGTTGTGGGTGGTTTTTCGGTAGAGGGATCGGTTGTTGTCGGGGCGGAGGGTAGTGCCGGGTCGTGGAATACCGGACGGAGCGAAGCGGAGGAGGATATGCCGCGAAAGCGCGGCACGGACCCCGCCCTGGCGACGGACAGTGACCAGCCGAAAAGAACACCCCGCCCTCTGACCGCGCCGCGATCTGCGCGGTCGGATTTGTAGCTTCCATGCGCCGTATCCCTCATTCAGTTGGTGGGTGCGGCTAGTGGTTGAGTGGGGACTTCGATGTGGAGGTGGTGGCAGGTGTCGCTGAATTGCCGCAGGTTGTCCAGGGCGATGGTGCGGCCGGCGGCGGTACGGCAGTTGGATTGGCCCGCCCCGGATCCGGTCGGGAGGGCGGTGTCGAGGATGGCGAGGAGCCGGAGGGAGTTGGCGTCGGCGCCGGTGGTGCGCATGTCTCCGAGTCGGTTGAAGTCGACGGCGTATCCGCCGCCGTCTTTGTAGTGGGCGGAGCGGGTGCCCATGCCGGCGAGTTGTCCGGTGCAGTGCCGGTTGATGTCGCTGATCTGTGCCTGCCCGAAGGTGCGGATGGCAATGAGCAGGGTTTGCAGGATGCGTGGGTCGATGCGGCACCCCGGTACGTCCTGTCCCTGCGCTATGCGGCGGATCTGCTGAACGTGATCCGGGACACCTCCCCGGAGGGCTCCGGTGTCGGCGTAGGTGACGAGCTCCTGGGCGAGCTGCCGGGTGTCACCGGGCACTGTGCAGGTGACAGTCTGGGTGGTGAGGGTGTGTACGATGTCTGCGGCGGGGCGGAAGAACGGGGTGTAGTGCTCCGGGTCGGCGTTTCGTTGCACCCGGTGCGCCGCCGTGGTGGGCCGCATCGTCTCCCACCCAGGAAGGGCCTTGAGCTTGTCGTAGAAGAGGGTTGCGGACGCTGCCGGGTCGAGGCGAGTGGCTCTGTCGCCCCAGGAGTTCTGCTGTTGGAACAGGCCGATGGAGGTGGTGGGGGTGCCGTCGGGGTTGGTGACGCCATAAATGCTGTCGCCGTAGGTGATGTTCCGCAGCGATGATTCGCCAATGGCGGTCATCACACCGATCACTTGCGCCTGGGTCGGGAGCCCGGCAGCTGTGGCGGCGTTCATGATGTGGGCGGCGTTTGCGAGCTGCTCCCCCGCGAACCCATCCACCTCGAGACCCGCCTGCTGTATCCCGGTCGGGTCGACCGTCCCGGCACCACACCCACCACCAGCGCCCGCACCTGTGCTGCCGGTTCCGGAGGAGAGGACGATGCTGCTGCTCAGGGCGAGGAGCAGCAGGATGACGACGGCAACGGTTTTGAGCATGCTCGGGTTGTCATCAGGTGGGGGTGGTCAGGGCTTCGTCGGTGGTGGTCACTTCCTTCTCCCACGGGGAGAGGATGTGTTGCACGTGCGCTTCGGGGTGGATCCCATATTTGAAGATGTAGTGCCCGTCCGGGAGCCGCTGGATGGTGTCCGCGGTCTCCGGCGCGAGCCCGAAGGTTTGCTGGCACCAGTAGGCATCTTCGGGGCGGGATTGCCGGTAGATGCACACAGTTTGCGCTTCTTGGATGATGGCAAGGCCTGCGGAGCCGGGTGGAATGTCAGTGCCTTTGTGCATGACGAACACGTTGGAGATGCCAAGTCCTCGGGAGAGTTTTTGGTTGGCCTTGATGAGGTGGGCGGTGGGTCCACCGACCATGTGCCAGCCCTCTTCGTAGACGACGGTAGTGGCGTGTCCGCGGTCGCCGCGGAGCCGGCCGAGCATCCACATGTTCCCGATCGCCATAACCACCGGCACCGCCGGCCCATCATCCGGCAGCTGCGAAATATCGAACGAGGTGAGCTTCCCGCTCAGGTCCACCCGACGGGACGTTTCCCCGTCCAGCAGGCCACCGTATTCGTTGAGGAGCCCGTTGAGGGTCCACCGGACGGATAGCCCGGCCCGGTGCAGCTCGTCCCGAGCGGTCGCGGACAGGTCCCGGTATGCGGGGTCGTCAGCAAGGGTGCCGAGGTTGGGAAGAACGTCGGCGAGCACCGGGGTGCGGTGGTCGGTGTGATCAATAGTGTGGCGGAGGGCGGCGCGGAGGGCTTCCTCCTCCCATTCGTTCAGGGGGGTGTCGGCGCGAGCAAGACGCGTGACCGTGTTGAGCAGGCGGGCTTGGCCGGTGACGCCGGTGCCGGCGGCGATGACCGGGTCGAGGAGGTTCAGAGTCGTGCCGGAGCCGTCGGCGGTGAACTTGATGGGTTCGTACCCGTACCGGCGGGTGACGCCAGAGTATTCGCCCTCCCCGGCTTGGTCTTTCTTGTCGAACACCACACACCTGCGGTTCTTCAGCAGCAGGGGGCGGAGGACTTGGTTGGCTTTGGTGTGGGTGGATTTCCCGGCGCCGACGTCTCCCATGATGATCACGTTCGGCGACGACACCTCCCTGGGGTGCGTGTTGTAGGCGGTCACCGGGTCATGCGCGACCGGGGTGTGCGAGAGCACGTCCCGACCGTTCACCACCCCACGCGTTCCGGTGGGTGGGCCGATGAGGGCGGTGTTGAGAATCTCGGCCTGCCGCGTGGTGGTGGGAGCTCCGGTGAGGGCGGGCGCATAGAACCCGGTCCTCGCCCGCCGCGCTCTAGTGCGCAGCGGCGTGCCGGGCTGCACCCACGGCAGCACCTCCTCCCCCGATGCCGGGCTGTCTGCGTTGGTGGGGGTGCCGGTGGGTGGGGCGAACGCGCGGAGGACGGGCAGTCCCCAAATGCCGGTGCGATTAGTCATGTAAGGGCGTCCTTCTCGGTGCGGCCGGCGAGCTTCCGGTACAGGTGCGCAGACATCCCGGTGGTGGGGGTGGCGAGTCCTCGGCCGATGGGCCAGGTGGTTCCGGAGGCGGCAGCTTGGTAGGAGTCTTGCCAGTCCAACCGGTCCACCCCCAGCGACGTCGCGCACACATCCTCGAGCCGTCGGGAGGCTTGGCTGAGCTCGTCACGGGTGGGAGTGGAGATGGTGATGTACCCGACCCAGTTGGCGCCGTGGTGGTGGGTGCCCGCGGTGAGGTCATCCCGCCGGCGTTGCGCCGCGGTCATCGCAACGACGGTGTCGTCGGTGTCGAACTTCCCCGCCTGCACCCGCGACATCCGCTCCGCAGTATCCCGCACCAGGTCCTGCCGGGCGGCGATCTTCGCCTCCATCGCCGGCACCAACCGCAGGTGAAAGGACACTGACCGGATCACTTGGATGTCCCGTCCGATGAGCAGGTCGAGTACCCACAGTGGGGTGCGCGGGCCGGTCGCGACCGCCTCCGCCCGGACGGCTGCGGTTCGGTGCCACCACTCGGTAGGGGCGCCGGTGGTGGGGTTCTGTCCGGCGACGACGTGGGCAGAGAATTCATCCCGCGACGCCTCGCCCAGGCGGGTGGGGTGTACGTCGGCGACGAAGTCGATGGGGCGGGACGGGTTCTGCTGGTGCAGCATCACCGCCCCGAGTTGCCGGGCGGTGAGGGGTTCCACCTGTCCCATCCGCGCCTCGGTGAGCCCGCGGACGGTGGCGGCGATTTCTGTGCGCATCAGGTTTCGCCATCCGTCGCGGTCGGGACCGTACTTGGCGGCTGTGTCGGTGAAGGTGGAGGTGATGGGCCAGCTGACGGTGATGTAGTGCCGTTGCACCATTGCGTCTTCCCCCGTCAACCGCAGCACATCCTCATAAGACCGAATCGCATCCGGTGGGACAGAGTCGTCGAGGCTGTTCAGCACCCAGAATTCCTGCAACGCACTGTCGGCGGGGAGGATCCGGGTGGTGGTTTGCACCGTGTCCGCGAGCACCGACGGGACCGCGCGCCCGGCGAGGAATAGCCCCCATCCTTCGGCGGCCTGCGCCATGACCGTTGCGGACTCGATCCCCCGCAGCTGCCCGGTCACCGAGAACGTCACTGACAGGTACGACCGCTCCCCCGCCGGGGCGTGCCAGGCGATCCCGGGCTCACCTCGGCCGCATTGCAGCCACCCCATCCCGTCGGCACCGTCCGGGTTCGCGCGCAGTGCTGCCAGTGTCTGCCGTGCGGCCGCGGCGGTCTCTTTCGAGGTGGTTCCGCGGGTGTGGGTGGCGTCGGTGAGGGCTTGTTCGGCTTGGTCCCATGCGGCGACGTCGAACGGTTGATACCGAGTGGTTCCTGTGCGGGTGCGGTGCTTCCACCGTGCTCGTTTGCGGTGCCGGTCCATGATTGACCCCCGGTGAGTTCGTGCGGTCACCAGGAAGGTAAGCCCGCACCCGCCCACGGCGATGGCGAGTCCTGGCCAGCCGATGAGGGGGGTGAGGATCAGGCCGCTGATCATGAACAGGGCAAGGAGGGCGATGCGGGTGCGGGAGTGGGTGCCGCCGAAGAATGACCGGTGCCCGGTTTCCCCGCCGAGGTACCGCACCACCGGGGTCACGTTCTGGCTCATGAGCGGGTGTCCCTGGGGCGGTCATCCATCGACCGGGCAGCCTGCTGCCCGGCCTTCCCCGCCAAATCCGCACCCTTCGCGGTCGCGGCCAACCCCGCCGCTGCCAGTAGCGCGGGGACACCGATGACTGCTCCGACCCCGGTGCTCGACGCGGCCGCGCCGGCGGCAGCTGTTCCTGTCGCTGCGCTACCGGCAGCGGCACTGCCTGCTGTCGCCGTTCCCGCCGCCGCGGTACCTGGCGCTGCGGCTCCTGCGGTCGAGGTGGCGCCGGCCAGTGCGGGGGTTGCAGCTGCGGGAGCTGCGGCCGGTGCCGCTGTTGCGTCGGCTTCGGCCGCTGCGGGGGTGACGGGGTTTGCACTTCGAGTTGCGGGCGACGACTTCGGCGCTGACGGTGCTTGTGATCGGGCGTAGGCGACGTCGGCCAAGGACGGTTGCCATTCGGGTGCCGCACTGTCACCGGTTGCGTCGGCGGGTGGTTCGGCGGATGCGGTCGAAACGGACGACTTGGGTGTGGCGCGGGAGTCGCGGAGGCGGTTGGCGACATCGGTCAGGTTGCTCGCACCGATCGTGGGCGTGTTCAGTGACGGGCCTGTGGTGCCGCCGAACCCGGTCGGGATGACCGGGGCGAACTTCAGCAACAGCATCGGGGATAGGGCTGCGACGAAGAGGGCGATGATGGCGACCAGGAAGGTGACCAGGGTTTGCAGGCTCAGGTTGTTACCGAAGGTACCGACGGCGTTGCTCATCATGGTGAACGCAAACCCGAGCAGGAAGAACAGCAACGGGTGCGCGGCGAGGATCCCGATCCACAACGCCACTAGCTTCATCCCGAACGACCGCCTGGTGGGGTCGATGATCCACACCAAGCCCAACGGGATAAGCACTCCGGTGAAGTACAGGGTCACCAGTTGGACGACAAGCATGAGCAGTACCAGGAACAGGCCGATGAGCATGCAGAACATCAGCAGAACCGCGATCGGCACACCACCGGTCATACCGACCGGGTCTGCCTCGGACAGCATCCGCTGAAACTGGGCAATGACCCCGTCCACCGATCCTTCAATGCCCCAGCGGACGAACACACGGGAGAGGGAGTGGAAGAAATTCACCAACACCAATCCCATCGCGGGTCCGAAGATCGCGCCAGCAAGGAAAAGCCCGAAGTACACCCCCATCGATTCGACCAGGTCCCGGCCGGCCTGATGGCCGCGGGCGGTTCGGATCGCTTGTGGGATAAGGAGGGCGACGGCGACAAATATGGCGGTTGCGAACGACACCCGGTAGGCGTTCACGAACCAGTCGGCACTGAGATCCGGCAACGTTGCTTCCGTCAGCGCGGGCAGTACATCACGCGCGAGACCCGCCGCCGCGTCTCTCAGCGCAGTGAAGGTGTTGCCCCAAGGGTCCGACCAATAGGACACCACTCCGGAAACACCATCTACGACGTCTCCGAGACCGCCAATGATGCTCCCGATGCCACCGCCGTCGGGCTCTTTGGCAGACATCAGCAACCGCTCGTGTACGGCCGGCCGATCGCGAACAGGTCCTCGGTAGTGCGGGTTCCTTCCGAACTTACGAACTTCCAGCGATCCTCTTCCCAGGCGACCGTTACCGTGATGGACCCCTTCAGGCTGGGGCTGATGGCCCCCTCCTCAGCGATAGCGGTGCCCACTGATGCCGTCACCAATGTCGGGGAGGCCGATTCGAGGTGGTAGACGCCTGTGACGGTTGAGAGGAAGTACGAAACCCCATCTGCGACGAGCCCTCCGGAGAGGTTGGGGTTGCTGGCGAAGAACCCTGTGAGATCCGTGGTTGGAGCAGCGGCAGCAAGTCCAGACTGCTGCACCAAGGCGGCGTCCTCCTCGGTCGGGTATGGGAATCGGTTGAGCCAACGCACGAAGGCGGTCGCGACCTCGATTGCTCCGTTGCTGGTTTGAGGTGCTTGCTCTTGGGCAGCGAGAACCATCGCGGCATCTCGTTCTTCGCCCCCGAGGCATCCGGTGGGGGCGGCGTCCGGCTCGATGGTCGCTGAGGGGGTAGGCGTACTGGTGCTCGTAGGGGTTGGTTCAGGTGCTTCGGCTGGGGATCGATTGGCGAAGAACAGTGCCGCGGCGATGAGTGCGGCAACGACAACCAGCCCGGCGATGGCCGTGATGGTGCGCCGGCGCCGGGTGGTGGTCGTGGGATTAGTCATGGTGGGTTAGCTGAAGACGGCGAAGATGGCGCCGACGATGACGGCGAGCGCGGCGAGCACTCCGAGGGAGATGCCTCCCCACATGGCTTGGTTGCGGGCCATCTTGTAGTTAGTGGGGTTGCCGCCGCTGGAGGCGCCGGCCATCTGGGTGATACCGACGATGAAGAACGCGACACAGATGACGATGCCGATAGCCCAGAGGCCGCCAAGGAGTTTCTGCCATAGTTCGGTGAACTCGGCGCCGAAGATGCTGAAGTCGGGCAGAACCCCGTCGAGCGGGTTGTCGATGGCGGCGATCAGCTGCCCGAAGTGTGCAGTCATGATGGTGACTCCTTCCGTGAGCATGGGGTTACCGGACGGTTGCTTGTAGTGATCGGACGACGGCGGCAGCTGCGGCGGTGAATGCCTCGTAGGTGGCGGGGGTAAGCCGGTTGATGCTGATCTGCCCGCGCTCGGCAATGTGCGGGTCATAGGGGATGTCGAACCGGTGCTGGATGCCGGTGCTGTCGAGGAGTGTTTCGACGCGGGCGGTGACGTCGGGGTTTTCTGGGCGTCCGTCGGTGGAGCGGATGAGGATGGCGTTCTGGGCGATGGCGGCCGCGGTACCGCCGCGGGCGGTGAGGGTGCGGAGCAGGGTGGCGGCTTCGAGGGCGGCGTCGCCGGCGTTCATCACGGGGATGACCAGGATGTCGGCGGTTTCGACTGCGGCGTTGAAAGCTGCGGAGGAGTGCTGGTTGCCAGAGTCCATCACCCGGATTGCGTAGAACTCGTCCACAACGGTGGCGACCGCGGTGACGTTCTCGGCGGTGAGCGGGGGCCGGGGTGTAGTGGTTCCGAGGACTGAGGCGAAGGAGGTTTGTGGGGCGGTATACCCGGCGAGGTGTCCTGCGGTATGTACGTGGTTAAGGTCGGTGATGAGGTCGCCGATGCCGAGGGTGGGGGTGCCCTCGGATCGGAAGGTGAGAGCTCCGGGGTCGTCGGCGACTTCCATCACGCACACAGACCCGCCCCGGATCGACGCTAGGACTCCGCCGAGGATGAGTGAGGTGGGGGTTTTGCCGACCCCGCCTTTGGGGTTGGCGACCAAGATGCTGACCGCGCGGGTCCAGGTCGCTTGGCGGACGATGCGCTCGTTCTCGCGCTGTCCCGCATCGCGCGCCCGCTGCGCGATCTGCGACGCGCTGGGCCCGACAGGGAATCCAAGGCCAGCAAGGAACGCCCGGATCCCGACGAGCTCCGCTGTGCCGGTGTCTGCTGTTGGGGTCTGGGTGAGCTCCGCGAAGGGGTCGCCGATCTGCGGCGGCAACGGTGCTGACGCGGCACTCCGGTCAGCGATTGTAGGTGCAGGGTGTGCGGCATCTGGCGGTGCCGGTGGCGGGGTTTCGATGTAGTGCTCGGCGCGGGCGGCCCCCGCAAAGGCGGGAGCGGTGCCGGTGTTGTCGGTGAGAGTGGTGTTGGTCGTTGTCACCAGCGGTACATCCTTTCAGCAGACGGGTATCCCACGGAGGGGTGTCGATCCTGCTGGGTCTGGCACCCCCATTTCAGGGGTCAATGTGACCTTTGAGACGCCATTTAACGCCTACCTAAGGACATTTCCGCCACTGCCTCGGCGTGTCGCATCCCGATGAAACGAGGTATTTATTGCCACGTGATCGAGGAAGAACAGACAGCATGCAATAGGTGTCTAGGCCTGCCCGCCGGATCTATCGACGGCGGAGGCTACTGATCCTGTTTTGGGCCGCTTCGCGGCGCGGTGTTTGCTGTTTTGTTTGTCCGTCTGGCTGTCGATCGTAGTTCGCTTCGCGGCTCCCGTACCCGGCCCGGTCTCTCTTTAAATCCTCGCTGCGCTGCGGCTTAAACCGTTCTCCGGACCGGGCACTTCGCCGCTCCCGCTCACTATCGATTCTCTCGCCGGAAGGCAAACAAAAACGGTTGACCACGAGAGGAACACGACCCCATGCCTACTACCGCGAGCAGCGCTCTTAACAGCATCGCCGCCACCACCAACCACACCCCCGACACCATCGCCCGCATCGCCCTCAACACCATGACCACCGCCGGGGACCCCGACGTCAGTGTGCTCATCGCCCAGCACGGCGCCGAGGACGCGCTTCGCATACTTGGGTCAGCGCAGGGTGCGGTCGTCGACATGAGCGTCCGGCGGATCCAGCGGCGAATGCGCACTATCCCCACCGTGCAGTCCATCGCCGCGGTAATCCGCGCCGCCGACGGCGCTGGCCTGAGCGTGGTCACTCCCCCCATGCCGTTGTGGCCGGCGGGGCTGAACGACTTGGGTGACGCAGCTCCAATCCTGCTGTGGGTGGACGGGGACCCCGCTGCGCTCATCCGACCCGCCATCGTCGTCACCGGAAACCGGCGAGCAACCCCTCAGGCGCTGCACTGCTGCCTCGACCTGGCATCCACCCTCGCGTCCCGCGGATACGCCATCGCATCCACCACGAACACAGGCGTGGACACGGCTTCTCTACTCGCGGCCCTCGCAGTAGGTGGGACACCGATAGCGGTCACCGCTCGCGATCTCGCCCACCCGGATGAACGCACCCGTCTCACCAATCGCGTGGCCGCGGGAGGGGCGGTCGTGTTCGAGGTGCCCCCGGGAGCTCCACCCGACCGTCGAAATGGCGGGCGGCTCTCCCATCTGCTAGCGGGACTGGCCATCAAGGCAGTCATCATCGATGGGACCCTGACCTCGGCAGCTGTCAGCGTCGCCGAGGCAAGCCATGAGCTTGGCCGCCCCATCGGGGTATTGCCGCCACGCACTCAAAGTGACGACGCTGCAAGCTTCCGTTACGTGCATCAGAACCTCGGTGCCGAGGTCGTCATGAACGCGGACGACGCCGAGTGGATGCATCTGCGCCCGGCCATTGCCGTCACGGCGCGCGGCTGGTAATGGTACAGGCCTACACCCACTCCCGGTGCCTCGCGCCCCACGGCATCTCCCACTCGATCGCAACCGCCTTTGGAGTCCACGCCACTGCTCTGGCCTCCACCCGGAATGCTTCCGGCCCAAATCGCACCCATGCCGTCACTAGCTCCGCCTTCGGCGTTTTGGTCAGCGGCAGTACGTCCAGCTCGAGCTCCGCATCGGTGAGCGTGAGAGGTGGCACACCCCGCACGGCCGCTTCGACAACCCGCTCGCTCATCCGCCGATCGCTGGAGATCGGTACTACGCGCGATAGGAGCTGGCGGAATAGCAGCTCGCTTTGATGCGACATTGCCGGCGCCCGCACGTTCGCGAACGGTCCTTTCTGACAGGGATTTATGACGCGCTCAAGTTTCTCCAAATCGCAGTAGCGAATGATCGTCATTTAGGAGTACGTTCAGCGTCAAGCGCATCAGCCCGAGACTCGCGAACACTCAAAAATCGATGAAGATCAAGGAAGTGTGATGAGATCAGGTATTCGCAAGTTGAAGTTCGGCGGGTCAAGAAGGTCACTAGGTGCGGTCGCCGCTATAGCTCTCGGGCTGGTGTTGGTTCCGCTCGCAGCAGCCTCTCCAGCTGCTGCTGCTGACGTGATCACGTGCACACTTCGCGTGGACAATCCGCACGCGTCAACTCACGTGTCCGGGACAATAAACGTCTCGGCGACCATGACCTGCTCAAGGCAAATTGCTGAGATTTACATTCGAACCACCCTCTACAAGGGAACGGGTAGCCCGTCGTGGCAGGGCGCGTCGAACGACCGCTTTAATGTGGCGGCTCTTTCCGCCAACGCTGCGGCGCCATGCTCTGCGGGACCTGGCAGCTTTTACGGCTATGCGACGAGTACAGTTACGCCGCCCGCTGGGTACACCGTCTCCGGACCAAATCCTGTGGTGAAACGCGGATTATCAATATCAGTCGCATGCGGCAATGCACGAATGGCTGCAGAGTCTATGCCCGAGCCTGATTCCGTCACGATCACACTCGTAAAGAAGAACTAGCCCTTCTGAGATAGATCGAGTCTTGACGGCGCTCACTGAATTTCCCCAGTTCTGCTCACTGAAATTCCCCACTCCGGGTCGCTTCCGCACATAGAAGCGGGCCTTTCTCGATGCTGGTGGTCTTCGACCACGCACCAGTACGAGAAAGGCCCTGCTCCTATGCTTTCAGAGGAGGACGACGTGGACATCCACGCGCTCAAAAGGCAGGGAATGACGATCAGCGAGATCGCCCGCCGCACCGATCACGACCGCAAGACCGTCCGCGCCTATCTCGCCGGGCAGCGCACCCCGGGAGTGCGCAGGCGCGCCGCCCCGGACCCGTTCGGCGCGTTCGTCGACTACGTGACCGCGCGGCTGACGGAGGACCCGCATCTGTGGGCGGCGACGCTGCTGGACGAGCTCGTGGCGCTGGGGTTCGAGGGCTCGTATCAGACCCTCACTCGCCAGATCCGGGACCGGAGCTTGCGGCCGGCCTGCACGGCTTGCGCCCATGTGACCAAGCGGCCCAACGCGATCATCGAGCACCCGCCGGGCGAGGAGACCCAGTTCGACTGGGTAGAGCTGCCCGATGCCCCGATGGGGTGGGCGTTCCCGACGAAGCGCGCCTACGTGCTCGTCGGGTCGCTGGCGCACTCCGGGCTCTGGCGGGCGGTGATCTCCCCATCGATGGACCTGCCCCACCTGCTGGCCGCGATGACGATGCTGCTGGCCCTGCTCGGCGGTGTGAGCAAGTCCTGGCGGTTCGACCGGATGAGCACCGTGCTGAGGGCGGGGACGAGCGATCTGACGCCGATGTTCGCCGCGTTCGCCAAGCACCACGCTGTCACCGTGATCGCCTGCCGACCCCGGTCCGGCAACCGCAAAGGGGTGGTCGAGAAGAACAACCACACCGCTGCTCAACGCTGGTGGAGAAACCTCCCGGACGAGGTCACCCTCGAGCAGGCGCAGCAACGCCTGACCGTGTTCGCGACCCGCCAGGACGGCCGCCGCCGGGAGGGCCGGGACGGGTCGACGACCGCCGCGGTCATGTTCGCCGCGGAACGGCTCCAACCGTTGCCGCCGATGCTGTTCCCGGTGGTGGTGACCGAGGAACGCGCCGCGACCAGGCAGGCGCTGATCGATTGGCGCGGGAACCGCTACTCGGTGCCACCGGAACTGGCCGCGACCCGCGTGATCGTCCACCAGCGTCTCGGCGCGAGCACCATCGACATCGCCACCGTCTCCGGCGTCGTCATCGCCCGACACACCCTCGCCGAGGCGGGCCTTGGGGTCACGATCCGCGACAGCGGACACGTCACCGCGTTGGAGCGTATCGCGATGGCCGCAGCGCCTCCCGGCCGCCCGCACCGGAAGAAGGAACGCATCCCGCCCGGCACCGCAGCCCGCCGCGCCGCGATGGCGTTGACCGGCAGCACCGCACCCACGACCGTGATCAGCCTGGCCGCTTACGAGACGGCCGCGAAGAACAGGAACACTCTCCGATGAACACCTCCACGACCACGGCCACCACGACTCCGGCGAGCGTCTATCAGCAGCTGCGCGGGCACCTTGCCGAGCTGAAACTCGCCGACGCCGCCGACGCGCTGCCCCGCGTCCTTGACCAGGCTGGGGCCGAGGGCTGGTCCCTCACCCACACCCTTGAGCGGCTGCTCGCGATCGAGGTCACCGCGACCGACGCCCGCCGGCTCTCCGGTCGGTTCCGCTTCGCGAACCTCCCCACCGGCGCCACCCTGGACGACTTCGACCTCGACGCCGCCTCCGGCATCAACCGGTCCCTGCTCGCGGAGCTCGGGACCTGCCGTTACCTCGAGACCGCGACCAACGTGCTCCTGATCGGTCCGCCCGGAGTCGGGAAAACCCACATCGCCACGGGCCTTGGCCACGCGGCAGTGCAGGCCGGCTACCGCACCTACTTCACCTCCGCCGCCGACCTCGCCGCCCGCTGCCATAGAGCTGCGATCGAGGGCAAATGGGGCACGATGATGCGCTTCTTCGCCGGCCCGACGCTGCTCGTGATCGACGAACTCGGCTACCTTCCGCTGCCCGCCGAGGCAGCATCAGCGCTGTTCCAGGTCATCAACCAGCGCTACCTGAAAACGTCGATCGTGATCACCACGAACCGGCCCGTCGGCGCCTGGGGCGAGATCCTCGGCGACACTACCGTCGCTGCCGCGATGCTCGACCGACTCCTGCACCGCTCCGTCGTCGTCACCCTCGACGGAGGCTCCTACCGGCTCCGCAACCACGCCGCCGCAGCCGACGAACTACGCCGCGTGACAACCGGCACGAACTTCCGCTAACCTGACCCCGCGACCTGGGGAACTTCGATGAGCAAGACCGGGGAATTTCGCTGAGCGCCGTCAGTCTCTCACCTCGCAGGCGTTGGCTCGGTCTATCTCAGACTTGCACCCGCCGCTCCTCGCAGCTGGTAAATACCCAATGCAGCCAAACCGTCGTCTGAACGGACCAAAATGACGCTGCAACGGTCATTCCATGGAAATTTAGCTCAACGCAGTCAATTGCAGCTACAGCTCGTAGTGAGAGATTCACCGCGTCATAGGTTTGCGATGCTTGGTTCCAATCGAACTCGAACGAGTCCGGTTTGCCCTCAACACGTCTGGAAAACTGGCTTACTGCCTTGCACCATTGTTCGGCGTTCGTGATGTCGAGCACGCGAACGGCGGATGCAGGCGTGAGTTCCCATCCGCGAAACGGAGGACTGTAAAACTCGCTTCTTGTCAGCCCGTAAATATGCCACATACCTAGATCTGACTGCCCAGCATCTGAGGTGAACATACCCCAGCCGTCAGGTTTCCCAGCCCAAAGCTTCTTTGCCGAGTTAGACCGCGGAAATCGCTCTTCGCTTGGAGGGTCCCCGTCTGATATCCAGATTGCGCGGCGGTCCCGTGCGTCGACTCGATCAGCTAGATCATTCAGGGGGGGACAATCCGCCACGATAGCGTCGGCAAGGACTGGATCCACTGCTCGGTCAAGAATTGACTGGCCGTCTAGCAAAGGCGGATAGATGGATTCGACGTAATTGGCGATCTGGCGAGTGTCCGTATCTACCCCATTCAGCCGTTCTATATCGTCTGCGATCGCTGAGTAATTCAGCAGAGCGTAAGCAAAACGATTGCACCTTGCTTCTACGGCCCCGCTCACGGTAACCCCTTCCTTCGGCGCTTCGGGATGAGCCGTCTATTCAATCAGTGTTACATCCGGTGAGTAATCGTCTTAACTTGATCCCTTGCGTTGGTGAGCGCTCTTTACGCACCGACGGCGACGCACCAGAAACGACCGTTTGTGATCTGACCAACTAACCGTCGTTTTTGACGCCGCTATTTCCTCAGTCGACGTTGCCGCCATTTGGGTCTTCGACTTCGCCTTGTGAACGCGCGGAGCGGAGCACACGAGTAGTTTTTCTTGAACATCCGGTGGCGCCAGAGGTGATGCCGCGATCAGTCGGTTCTCACTGAGATCTTGGACATCTATGGCTGTGTGTGACAACCACTCGTCGGCGTCACGCTGGTCGCGATTCTGCGGCAGATTTTCCGAGGACATTAGGGGAAGTCGCGCGGACGTTGGTGATGGAGTGGGATACTTCCGGCGAGTTGATGCCATTGGGCGGCGGTGGTCAGGTGAATGCCGAGGATGCGGGCGACGACGGCTGGGGGGACTTGGGTGATGATCACCGCGGCGGAGACCTGATGCGCCAGTGCGGGCGAAACCCCAGCGTCACGTAACTGGACCGCGAGGCTTGAGGCCAGTACGTGGTTGCCGTGGCGGTAGCCGGGGAAGACCCACTCGGAGCGTTCCGACGATCCGCCGAAGCGACGCTTGAGTGGAACGCCTTGCTGGATGGCCTCAATCCAGGGCGCCGCGACGTTGGGGAGTTCGAGGGCGACGGATCCGAGTCGAACCTGCGCTGTGCCGTCGCGGATGGTGAAGTTTTCCACCCGTAGCGCGGCGATGCGGTGTACTCGGATCCCGTAGACGACGGTGAGTAGTACGGCCAGGCTCAGCCGCGGGTCGGGTGACGCGTTGGTGGTCAGTTGTCGTAGCGCGTGCTCGTTGGATCCGACATTTCCGCCGATGCGAAACTCTGCGCGTTGATACGCGGGCGGGATCAGCGATGTGTTTTTCCCTGATTGTGCCCGCCAGCGGAGGAAGTGCCGTACCCGGAATGCGTCGGCGGGCGCGTTCGCTGCCCAGGAGTCGAGGTGCTGCTGCCGGGCGGTGTCCATGGTGCCGCCGGCGTGATTGAGCGCCGCTATCAGGGAGAGGACGAGCCGCAGCTCTCTGCGGTCGTTCGCGGCATCGGTGTGCGCCATCGGCTTCCTCTGTCGACGGTGCTGCTGGCGCCAGCGGGTGAACTGCCGAATCGCGAGCTGGTCGGATCGGTTCGGCAGGCAAGCGATCGCCTGTGCGGTCCATGCTTCGAGTTGGGCAAGATATTCATCCCGTTGAGGGAGAACGCCCAGCTCGATGAGGAGTGATCGCACCTGGGAGACCGCGCGAGCGGTCCCGAGCGAGTCCAGGTCTTCGTGTCGTGCCGAATGTGGAAGCCCGACGACCGTGGTGAGCACCCGCCAGGCGTTTTTCGCTTTGATCAGTTGCAACAGGTACTTGGGGTCGGCGGCAAGGAAATGGTCGCGGATCGGGACCAGCTCGGGGCGGCGGGTCAGCACCGGCCCGGTGAACAGGTTGTGGATGGCGTCTGTCGCACGGCACGCTTTGCACAGCGCGGCGCGGTTCAGGTGATCGAGTACGTCACAGCGCACGCACTGGCGGCGGGTCTCCGGGGCGTTGCGCCAGCAGTTGTCGCAGTACCGGTTGCCGTCGATGACGCCGACTGCCCGGCCGCTGTGCCCGCAGGTCGGGGGTTCTGCCACCTGTTCAGTCAGCCAGCCGTGCACGTTGGGGGCGTAGCCCTCGAGTTCGGATCACGGTCGATGCCGAGTCCGTGCCAGCCGCTTCCGCGGTCGCGGTGCTGCGGGCGTGGCCGAGGTCGGCTCTGACGATCAGGTCGTCGGCGGTGCAGTTCAGGATGTCCATCAGGACGACCAGCACCTGGAGATTCAATCGTTCCGGCCGTTCGGCGACCAACCGATACACCTGACTCGAAGACAGGTGCACGCCCCGTTCCTCGAGCAGCGGGATGAGTTTGGTGGTGCTGAACATGCCGGCCACAGCCATCTGTTCCCTCAGTCGCCACTCGTAACCGATCAGCGTCGTCATCGTCTTCCTCATTTCAGATCAGCGAACTGCGGCACCCGTCCGAGTGCTTCCTGCAGCAGCGCGTTGGCGAAGTCCTCCGACACGTGGGTATAGATCCCGGTCGTTGACTGGTAGGCGTGCCCAAGCTGGCGTTGCACGAACACCGGATCGTGACCGTCCTCGATCAAATGGGTCGCGAACGAGTGCCGCAGGCAATGCGGTGACAGCGCAGTGTCCAACCCCAGATCGTCCCGATACAGCGCGAACCGGTCGCTGAGCGATCGGACACCGAGCCGCCGGGATCGCTCCGAGAACCACAATGCCGCACTCTCGGGAGTACGCATCAACGGCAGCACGTTCTCGACATAGTCACGCAGTGCGTCGACCGCCCACGGCATCACCGACGCGACCGTCCGTGGCTTCGGCGGCGACCCACGAGACGCCTTCCCGAACCGGACCCGCACGAACCCGAAGTCCTCCAACTCAGGCACTTTCGGGTTTCGGTAGAAGTCGGTTGTATCCAGCATGATCGCCTCCCGTGCCCGCAGGCCCCAGGCATAGACGACCTTCAACAAGGTCGCGTCACGATACGCCGCAGCCGCACCTTTACGCCCTACCGCCAGGCGGGTGTCGACCTCGGCGTCGGCCCGGTCGAAGAGTAACTGCAACTCTCTCCGTGTCAGTGGGCGACGACGCGGGTCGCCTTCGTATTCTTGAAGATGAGGGCGGGTGTTCCACTCGTGACACACCTGCACCGGATGACTGCCGAACCGCCTCTCGCACTCGGCGACCCAGCCGTAATGCGGTGAGCAGAGAAAATCGCAGAACTGCTGCACCGTGTTCTGATATCCACGCAACGTCGACGCGGCGATCCCGCGGACCGAAACGAGATCTGTCATCCACTCATCGAATCCCGCAGCCGACCACTCCCACGGCCACAACCCCGTGTGCTTCTGGAATCGACGTATCGCCTTCACCCGGCCGTTCACTGTCGCAGCCTGCAATCGACGACCCCCGATCATCTGCGCCGACCAACCATCCAACATCGCCTCGAACACAGAATCTTCCTCGTGCAAGAAGGCAACGCCCTCAAGCAGGTGCAGATTGGACGACCCGAATGGCACTGCTTGACCCATATCATTCTCCCGCCTTACGCACGTATCATGCATTAAAGGGGAACGGGCGACGCCACGTCAAGTGGGGCGGAGATCCCCGAACGCTCGTCAAGACAACTCGACGGTCAAGCGGAGCGACGGGTTCGCATCAGACGCAATTCCTCGCAGAACTCCGCATACCGTTTGTTCGTCCCCATCGCGCTCCATCCACAGTTCGAGCGTCCGGCCACGCACGGTCGACTGTAGAACCCACCCCCGACGGACCCGTCTTGGTGCTCGCGGTCGACGACTTCACGCTCGGACGCTAATCGGTCACGATGATGAGGGAAGCTGCTCGTTCTCAGCGGGGGGCGTATCGTCTTCGGCTGAGGTGGCGCGCATTCGGCCCAACCGTCGCCCGCGAGCGAAGATCACCGCGGCAATGGCGACTGACAGCACAGCGAGGGCGATAGCCGTGTACAGCGGTTCGGTCACCTCGCCTGAGCGGCCCATGAGGGCGTCCAGCGCCAGGGTCACGAAAATCATGGCGGAAAGCAGCATCGTAGAGATCAGCACCGTGATCGCCAAGTTCACCCATTGCGGCAGCTTCTTTGGTGGCTCTCCCCGTTGTTTCTTTAGGCGAGCGTCGCGGATCGAACTTCCGATGACGGCGCCCCACCCGATCGCGCCGCTTCCCACATTCAATGACCAGAGTTCTCCAAGGGCGATACCTACGACGAGGGTCACGATCGCGCCGCCGAGATACCACCAAATGGTGTCTCGCACTGCCCAGCTACCGGTCGCTCGTGCCGGTGGGCGATGCGGCTTGTCGCGCCAGCTTTCTCAGCCGCCACGCGTCCACAACGAAGAGCAGCGTCATGACGGCAACGCCCGCATTAGCGAACTGCCACTGGGAAACACTGACCGCCATGGCGAGCAGACCACACCCCATTGCAATGACAACGGGCATGGCCGCCCTGTTGTTCGACTGCTGGTAGGCAACGACGGCAGCGACCAATGGAGCACTCTCAGCTGCGACCGGGCCCGCACGGCGCCACTGCCGATTGAGCGCTTTCCGCTCCTCGGCGGTCAATAGCATCATCGATGACCGTGTCGGGGTGAACGAGAACGGCAATAGGCGCCCGCGTCGACGTGCCCCGACGTAACTAGTAACGCTGATACCCAGTCCGAGCGCTGAGAGGGCTACGACGAGAGGCAGCTGAGCTGCGGGTGGTCCCAGAGATGCGGCCGTCGAAAACGCGCCTGCGACTAGGGCGAATATGACACCGGAACCCTGCAACGAGATCAAGCGGATGGTGTGCCCGTTTCGCGTCAACTCGGCGATCTCGGCGGCGGCCTGCCCCCACCTGTCGTGGACCTCGCCGGAGTCTACGTCCATCATCGAGCGCACCGTTCTGCCCCCGCGGTCACGGTTCGGCGTGTTGAGCCTAAATCGATATCGCCCGCAGATGTGTCCCCTTCCGGGGCAAGCCGGACGCTGCCAGCCCGACCTGGCCGGCGGCCTGACGCATAATGTGCCGGTGAATGTCGCCGCCGCGTTAGTGTGCGCTCATGGATGACGGAACGAATCTCGTCGGTCTAGCGATCCTCGTGGCAATTCTCCTCACCATTAGATTCACTATCCCGTTGTGGCGACCGAAACGATCGCCAGACGCACAAGCGCAGATCGACCGGGAGATTGCGGAGGACGAGGCGCGCCCATTTCGGGAGCAGATGCTGAACATTGCACCGGACATGCCCAGATGGGTCAACGTTGTACTTCTTGCTCCGATTATTGTCGCTGTCCTTTTTGTGGTCGGCGGGACCGTCTACTTCGCGCTGTTGCTCTTCGGGATTGACCCCGACTTCTTGTAGCTGGCCACCAGTATCACCGAACAGACGCTGAACCGAGTTTCGGGCCTAACTCCGGTGGGCCGCTATGGTGGCGCGATGCGGAGGATTCTCAACTTCATGGGCATCACCCCACCGGAGGGCGAACCCAACTGGCCGCAGAAGTTCCTCCGCCGCCGCGGTTAGTCAGCCTTCCGGTTTCCTAAGCCTGGACGTGTTCGTCGGAGAGCCCAGGCTCTCCTTGTGCCGGGCCCACCTCTTCATGTGGGCATTCGTCTGCTGTCATCCTTGGCGACCGCAACCCCGGCCGACCTGTGGGGAGCGCTCGGAACGGGGCGAGGGCACCGGACTGGACGAGCCAGAATGCGCCGTCGGAGGCCTCGCGAACATCCTGCGGCGGAATGACGTAGCTGTGTTGTGCCCGGGCGGCTCCGAGTTCGTCACCGGAACTGGAGGATTCGAGACGCATGATGGTGCCGGCATAATTCACGATTTCGTCCGGATCCTTCGACCGCCCAAAAATGAGAGCAGCACCGCTGCTCAGCGCACGTCGCCGGCGGAGGGGGTCGTTGGACAGTCCGGCGACGCTTTGGGTGGCGAGGACAAGCCCGACCCCGGCGGTGCGGGCGGTCTCGAACAAACTGCCAGCGATGTCCCCGGGGTCTTGTGCACCGGTGACGAGTTGCGGGAACTCGTCCACAATGACCAGCACAGGAGTCTTGTCTCGGCCCTCGAGGCGGGTGGCGAGGTAGTTGCGCAGATCCAGCAGCAGCAGGTCGCCCAGCTTCGCTTGCGCGTCATTAACCGGGGACAGCGGCACGACGGTGACGTCCGCGGCAGGTGCCGTGTAAGACCAGCCGTCGTCGTCGATCCACTTCTCGAGCGGGCGGAGAGCAACAAGGAGGCTCTGTAAGGCGCGACTGCCAGCGGTGGTGCCGCTGCGGTCGATGGGTTGGTTGACCATGGATAGGTCGTATTGGTCTCGGACGTGAAAGGCGGGGTGCTGAATGCGTTCGCGAAGGTCGTCGACGCTGCGGATGGGGCTCTCGTGTTGGACGGCTTGGAGGACGCCGCGGATCTCGTCGAGATAGTACTGGTTGGCGCCGTCGGGTATAGGCATGAGCCGCATCAGTTTCGCGGTTACTTGATCGGCGGTGCCGTTGAACAGGTCCCATGCTCCGCCGAGGGTGGCGGTGTGGCCGAGTGTCTCCGCGGTGGTGATGAGCTCTTCGGCGTCGGCGGGGTCGCCTTTCGCGTCGATGACGATGACGGGCCATCCGTACTGGGTTGCGCACAGGGCGATGTCGTTGAGGAGCACTGTTTTGCCGGCGCCGGATTCGGCGATGACGAGTGCTCTGACGGCGGAGGAGTTGGTGGGGAGGATGAGGTGGGTGCCGGTGGGGTTGATCCAGTCGCGGACGCGGCGGATGTCGTGGAACTTGTCCGCGAAGGTGCGCACGGTGCTGCGGTTCACGACTCCGAACGCCTGCCTCCCCTCCCCTACCGGGTGCGGAGCTGTAGTGGGGTGTGCACCGGTGCCGGTGATGCGTCCGGTGTTCCGGTCGAGGGTGACGCCGATGTGGTTGGCGGTTGAGAGGTCGGCGGCGCGCTTGCGGGCGTTCTCGATCTTCTCCTGCCGGATGACGTCCGTGATCTGTCTGGTGCGCACCTGGGTGGCTATCCGTCGGCGTCGGAGTGACCAAGCGACCGGGAGTAGCAACAACCCGGCGAGCAGGTTGATTACCGCCCAGGGTGCGAACACCGGTACGAGTTGGGGAGCCCAGCCGTCGGTCGCGGAGAACGCTTCGGCGTCCCCGGAGCTGATCCACCTCGCGAGCAGAACAACCTCGACGGTGATCAGTGATGCGACCGCGATGATGCCGGCGGCGTTGATCACCCAGTGCCATTTGCTGACCACCCAGAAGCTGGTCTTCGTGGCAACCGTGTCTCCGGCCATGCGGGTGGCAACAACGGGGATAGCCAGCGGTAATGCCACGAGGGCTAGGACGGTGATGGCGGCTGCGGCAATAAGGCGGGCGAGCATGTCGCTGCCGACGTCGCTGGGGGCGGTGTTGCTCATGGGGTGTCCCGATCG
Organism: Marisediminicola senii; assembly: GCF_011057645.1. Taxonomy (GTDB): domain Bacteria; phylum Actinomycetota; class Actinomycetes; order Actinomycetales; family Microbacteriaceae; genus Marisediminicola; species Marisediminicola senii. Next base: position 27,099 of record NZ_JAALGE010000037.1, read on the forward strand.
TCGCCGAACCCGGTCAGCTGCATGGGCACCGACGCGGGCGGGATAGCATCCGCCGCGGTGTCGTCGATGGCGAGCCAGCGGCCGTGCCGGTCGAAGACCGGGTGCACTGTGATGCGGGCGCGGTCGGTGCGGAACACGAAACGGTCCGCCTCCCGCTCGACGATACGGGCAACGTCCGGTGTGCAGAAGTAGGCGACGCGGGCGATGCCGTGTCGGGTGAGGCGCATGGTGTGGCTGTCGAAGATCTGCCGGTACCGGGTGATGGACTTCGCCGTCAGCTCCACCTCAATCAACTCCTGGATCTCATCCCGAGTAGCGACCCCATCCGCCTGATGCTCCAGCAGCGACGACGGCTTCTTATCTCGCACCCAGCTGTACCCGCGGGTGATGTACCTTGCCGAGACCGCAGCGACCGCAACTTCGTGCCGGGTGGTCATCTTGAACAGGTCTGGGGCGGTCTTCCCAATGGCCTGGTGGGTTGCCCACACCAAGGACCCGTTCCGGTACGAGGGCCTCGCTCGATCGACCAGCCCGACTTCGACGAGCCGGGCAACCCACTGCTGTGCTTTCCGTACGGACACTGGACTACCTGCCGATGCGAACCCGCCAAGGGCCCACCGGATCGCATCCATGTCCGCCACCCGAACTACGCTCAGCCAGTCCAACATCGCCTCATCGCGACTCGTAAACTGCATCACCGTCAACCACCTCGCTCCACAAGATGACCCCTGATTACCAGCCACCCCTGACACCAGATGATCGTCGTCAGACGAAATAAATCTCAGTCAAATATTCAGTTGCTACTACTTACTGCTTCTCTTGCTTGGTCTTCTGTTGTTGTTCTTTTGCCCTGTCCTGCCGTGGTTTCTTTACTTCCCAACCTCAGTCACAGTGTTGGTGTGTGGGTGAGGTTGGGAAGTGCGCTTGCCGCGGAAACCACGGCAGGACAGGGCAAACCGCTCCACACCTGTTCGTTTGCCTATTCGCTCACGATGAATAGGCAAAAGAATAGGCACCAGGTGTCTTCGCCCCTCTATTGCGCTCCGCGTGTTCTGTCGTGAGTGCCCATCACCTTGCCGTTAAGTACCGACCCGCACCTGCAGACGTCGCTCTGGAGCGTGGGATTGGACCGTGACAGATAAAGAACTTTCGCTGCGTGAGAGAAACCACCCAGTGACGCCGAAACAGATCGGGAGCGCTGTTCTCATTTTGTTTCTCATGTTCTCTCCTGTTAAGAGGGCCGCTGAGCGGCCCCTTTAGCGGGCCACTCACCGGCCCCCTTAGGGGGTGAGAAAATGGCCACCTGTGGGGGCCGCTGAGCAGCCCCCTTCCGGCTCCTCCCGGACAGCGAAACAACGTCCTGTGGAAAACCGTGCCTGCCAAACGGGGCTCGGCTATCGACGAGGAGTTCGAACTCGGCGGTGTGCCCATTGCGTCCCTGAGAGATGCGCCGGATCGCGCCTTTGTCGACGAGCTCCCTCACCGCACGTTTCACGGCATGGTGGGCCTGCTCGGTACCGTTGGCCGGCGCGAGGTATCCCAATGCGATCGCGGATGACTCTCGGGCGGCAAAATATCGTCGCGGGGCCTGACCGGTCGGGTTGTCCTCGTCGTCCCAGCACTCCAGCGCCATGTGCAGAAACAACCGTGCAGCGACGTGCCCCAGGTCTCTTTGCGCGGCGACGAGCACCGCGTTCTTCGCAGCGTAAAGCCCCATCAGCGGAACCACCCGAGCCCTCGGATGCTCGGCGCTGGCTCTGCAGTTAAAGCGGGTCGCTGCAGTGTTGATGCAGCCACCGAGTGCTCCCTCAGCCGAACAAGTCGACCGGAGGCATTGACGATGGGTGCGCTAAAATTGGCATCGATCTCTTCTCCTGCTCGAGTCGTAGATCATCGCCCCGGGTTACCGCCCGGGGCATTCTCGTGACCGCCTACCGCGGCCCAAATCGCAGCAGCCGGCTACGCGTAGCTCGGCGTACCCGTGCGGGTCTGCGCGCTGGCCTCAACCCACGCGACAACCTCTGACCTCTTGTACAGAACGGTCCGCGGCGTCGGCTTGTAGAACTTCGGTCCCCGGCCCTGGTAGCGCAGCTGTGCAAGTGCAGCTATCGACAACCCGGTGATCTCCCGAACGGCAGCTGGCTGAATGAATTCCTCGCCCATCACAATCTCCTGTCTACGCGACAAAGACAGATGCTTTGATCTGTCACAGTCACAGTAGACCGCGGCGGTTCGATTGACAAGAGTCGCGTCGGTAATCTGTCGTCATGACAGATTTCCGGGTAGCGATGGGTATTGGGGAACGGATCCAGGCAATGCGCAAGCTCCGGGGGTTCCGCTCTGCACGAGACCTAGCGGAAGCTGTCCCGGGTGGGTCGATCACGGAATCCATCATTCAGAACATTGAAGCGGGCCGAAAGGCCGACCTCACGCTGTCTCAATTTTTGAACCTTGCGATGGCTCTTCGGGTCGCCCCGACCTACCTATTGGTTGCAATGGGCCGCCCCCATGACACTCTCGACCTTCCGAACCTCAGTCCTGACTTCGACGGAATGACCGCCCTTCAGTTCGACGCATGGCTCTCAGGTTCCGTCAATGCCGCCTACCAGTTCGTCCTAGCGGATGAGCAAACGGAACGTCTGCACCTGAAGGCACTGCGGGAACTTGACCAGTTGAAAAAGGAGAGGCTTAGGGTGCAATCAATGGCCAAGCTCGCCTTAGAGCTACCCCAGGACGACAGCGGTTCTGCGCACCCCTGGGACTCCGCGGATGAATACCTGCTTGAAGCGGACCGCCGAATAACTCAGATTGAGTACTACCTTTCCTCAGCCGGGTGGGACTTCGCCTGAACAGGCAGCTCATCTCGAGCCGGTAGTTGGAACCCCCTGGTTGCCACTGCTGAACCAGCGGTAATCCCGCGCGCTGCACTACGCGCCTTCTGATCGCAGCCACGTTCGTCGCACCTGGACATTGGCCGCCGCCGGAAGGGCAAGGAGATCACGAGACGCGTCGATGGGACGCAGTGCGAGCTCAGGCTGCGATTATTCGTTCATGCAATTCACTTCGCTTCACAGGCTCCTCGGCCGTGGCCCGAGCCCGATTACCGACGAGCTCGTAGATGCTGCGGTCGAACAACAGTTGGCCGAAACGGATGATCTCGATTGGAAAAGTGAACTCCCGCCGTTCAAAGCACTTGCGACTACCGATTTCCCGAAGGATGTGGCGGCGATGGCTAACAGCGGTGGTGGAGTGATTGTCTACGGCGTGGAGGAACAGGACAAAGTTGCAGTGGGCCGGAAAAACGTGGGGGATCTCACGGAGCATCACGAGCGCACGCTGCGAGCAGCTGCCTACAGTGCGATAACTCCGCCCGTTTTCATCGGGCTATACGCGGTCGGCACAGCGGGAAACCGTGCGGTCGTCTTGGTGGTTCCGCCGTCGGTGGACGGCCCACATCTCATCTTTCGAGACAAATTCTTCGGCGCCCCGTTGCGAAACGATGCGGATACGGAATGGATGAAGGAGCGCCAGATCGAAGCGGCGTATCGCGCGCGTCTAGACGAGCGCCGGCGTTCGGGTGCCGCTCTTGCTCGGCTCTACGACGAGACAACTGGTTGGATAGATTCATCGAGGGCCGTGCTCGTTGCGGTCGCATGTCCGCGAATACCTGGAGTCAAATCGGGCCGAGTCGACAAGACGGCCGCGCGTGCCATTCTGAGAAATGCAAGGAACCTCGCCGGAGAGTTCAGCAGCGATAACGGCGTTCACCCGCTTGATAATGTCGCCAACAACCCCCGTCCAGGACTTCGACGGTGGGTCGCACTCAATGCGGCAACGACTGACAAATCGGCTTGGCGTGCTGCTTGGATCTCTATTCACACGGACGGTGCCGTAAGTATGGCCGCTACCGTGGGCGGCCACCGCGGCGTTAGCGGCGGCATGGTGCGAGATAGTCAGGTCGACTCCGCCGCAATCGAACTTGCCGTTGCTGATTTTCTGGCACTCATTCGCACTTGGAGCAGAGAACTCGGTCCGGCAGAGTATGACGTGCGCGTTGGCATTGAGTGGGCACCACCCAAGCCCTTGCTTATTGTGACGGTGGACCAGAGCGGCCATCTTTATGACGGCACCTCGGTCCCATTGAAAAACTACGTTCCGGTGGACGCGAGTTTGGACGCGGCCTCTTCTGACGACGTATACCGCCGGCGGTTATACGAGATAGTTGAGGACTGCATCAATCAAGGCGGTATCTCGACAATCAGGACGATTGAACTGCCGGAAGAAGACGAACAGACGCCACCGGACCACCTCTAATCGAGTGGTACATGAACGCTCAGTAGAACACGAAGGGCGAATACCCTCGTCTACCTCTCGCCGCATCGAAGTCAGGAATCGTATGGCGTCTTCTGGTGATGCTGTGTTCCGTCGTTCAACTCCGTATTCGACACCTTCGTGCCCGGCCTCTACTCATCGTCACCCGACCAGTGCCACGAGGTCGGGCTCCGGACTGACAAATATTCTAATGAGATGAGCGCGCGCGGAAAGGCACACCACACACCACTTATCGACGCCAAACGGCAAATCGTGGGCAAGGCGAGGTGGATTGCCGCGATCTCCTGTGCCGGTGTAGCAATAGTGACCATGTTCATGGTCCTCAATTGGATCAGCGCAAACACTCAATCCCCAACGCCCTTCCCCATACTGGGCGTACCGGGAGACACAGCCCTCGCCATCGTTTCCATCTGCGCTGTCGTGGTGATTGGCATCGTCTTGGGAGACGCATCGGGCCGCTACGACAGGGCTCGGGTCAAGTCCCCGGTGGTGGTGTAGCGGTGTCCTTCGGTTTGGGGGTTAGGCGCTGAGTCCGAGGGCGGGTTCGGTGGTCACCTCGGTTCCGGTGTCGGGGACGAGGGTGAGGCGGGATCTGGCGA
>NZ_JAALGE010000038.1 GCF_011057645.1 Marisediminicola senii
CGCCAGATCCCGCCTCACCCTCGTCCCCGACACCGGAACCGAGGTGACCACCGAACCCGCCCTCGGACTCAGCGCCTAACCCCCAAACCGAAGGACACCGCTACACCACCACCGGGGACTTGACCCGTCTGGAAGGGTCGGGCATCGAGGTCCGCCGGTTACGGAGGCGATGACGTCCGTCGGCGCCGCGGCGTTGTTACCGGACCGCGGGTGACCATCGTGCCCTGGAGTCGCGTGTGCAGGTGCGTGCGTTAGTCAGGTGTAGGTGTCGACGCGGGCGAGGAACGCGAGCACGCGCTGCGTCAGGAGTGCGGTCGCTTCGGCGTCGAATGACGTGAGCGAGTCGTCTTCGAAGGGGTGTCGGTCCCCGGGGTAGAGGAATAGCTCGGCGCCCGGCACGGTGGCGACGATCTCGCGCGCGGCGTCGATGTCGCCCTCGCCGACGAAGAACTCGTCTGCGTCTGCTCCGTGGATCTGTACGGGCACACCGTCGGGCCAGGGGCCGAACGCCCATTCGCCGGTGATCGGGATGGCGGACTCGATCAGCACGGCGCCTCGCGCGCCAGGCCTGGTCTGGGCGAGGCGCTGCGCGTGCATCACGCCCGAGGACACCCCGATGTAGACCACATCTTGCGGCAGTCGCTCGACTTCTTCGCGTGCGCGGGCGTCCACGTCGACGGCGCCCGATCGGCGAAACGCTGCGCCCTCGTCGATCGTGTCGAACACGCGACCGTCGTAGAGATCAGGGGTGTGCGTGTCGTGCCCTGCCGCTCGGATGGTGTCGGCGAGCCGACGCAACCCGGGAGTCAAGCCGTGGATGTGATGGAACATGATGACGGTCGCCACCCCGGGCCTCCTCGAAAAGAATGAATGGACACTGCTGAATGTTGCGAAATGCTGGTCGATAGTCAACCCGCTACGCCGGACTGCCCATCACCAGTCCGGCAACGGCACGCATGAAAGAACGACATGCGAGGGAAAGGAGAACCCGATATGCCCGCGACGTACACCTGGGATGTCTTCTCGACGCTGGACGGTTATGGCTCATTCGACCCCGCATCGGGCGGCGTCGACTGGGGCGGGTACTGGTCGAAACAGGGACCCGAGCTGCTCGAGTGGCGTGCTCGGCGCTTCGAGACACCCCAACGGATGGTCTACGGGGCGACCACTTTTCGTGAGATGGCTGGAATATTCACGGCCGGGCTCGATCCGAACGCCCTGGATGAGTGGAACGTGCGCCTGCTGCAGATGCCCGCGACCGTCATTTCCTCCTCCCTCACCGACACTGTCGGGTGGCCGAACGCCACGATCGAACGCGGCGACGCCGTGGACATCATCCGTCGGCTCAAGAGAAGCTCCGATCTGCCGCTTCGGTCCCAAGCCAGCCTGTCGCTCAACTGGTCGCTCCTCGCCGCGGGCCTCGTCGACCGCATCGAGGTCACCGTGTTTCCCGTCATCACGGGCCGGACGGGGACCAGCCCGATCTACGCGGGGCTGGGGGATTACGACCTCGAACTCCTTGACAGTCAGACCTTCGACGGTCGCACGCTGGTATTGAGCTATCGCCCCACCCCGCTCGTCGGCACCGGAGGGTGACGGCCTCGCCTCGCGGCCAGCCTTGTGCGGCCTGCGTGGTCAGTCGTGAAGCAAGTCATTCGAATGCATGCAATTCCTATCGATGCTAATTGACCGGTGCCCTGGAAGGGATAGACACTCGGGCGATGACCACGAAGATGAGCGATGAGGACACCGTCCGCCAGGTCGTCGAGAGATTGACCGCAAAGCACCCGGACGTACCGCGCGCCATGATCGAGCAGGTTGCTCGACGTGAATTCCTGGCTTTGGCGGACAGCCCAGTGAAGGACTATCTGGCTGTGCTGACGGAACGCGCCACCCGACGTCATCTCAGTCGACCAGGTGAATCCCCATCAGCCGTTGCAAGAACCGCTGCCTCTGCGGTCATAGATGTGGGTTCTCGGGGTCGTTTCTCCGCTGCCGGGTAGGCAGTTAAGGCGACGCGCCCACCCAAGAGTTACTTCCGCTTCGACAGCCGGTCGAAGACGTCGTCTTTGCTCTTCGCGGCGGTGCCTACGGAGACGTACGAGGCATAGGCGAGCCAGATTAACCGGGGCACGAGTGCCCATCCCGCCGCACGGTCGATTCTCCCGGTTGCGCGGACGCCATGGATGGTGGTGGCAAGTCCCGCGACCGTGTCGACCGCCCCCAGCACCGGGCTGCGTAATCCGAAGTAGAGGCCTGAGAATGCGGCGAACAGAACCCAGCTGACTCCTTCCGACACCAGCGCCTCCCGGCGTCCCGGGGTGCTGGGCGCGGTATTGGCGATGCGCAGATTACTCCACAGTGTCAGGACGTTATTGACCGCCCAGGCTGGGGCGAACAGCCATCCTGGAGGAGAACCAGGGGGCGTACGAAGGCGCTCGTAATAGGTCTCGTCGCCGTTATAGCCGGCGGGGACGGCGCTCGCGATATTGGCGACGATCCCCAGCGCCGCGGCATGGATCCAGGTGTACTTTCCGCGCGCTTTCACGACCCACCTTCCATTTGATGCTTAGGTGACCGAGTGTCTCGGCAGCAGAGACAAATGTCAACCTGCCCAACGGTCTACAGGTCAGGATCAGGCGCTGCCGCTGCTCACTCGGACCACCTAGGCAGCGACGAGATGAACCTGCGGGAGCTCTTCGAAGGCCGGCTTGGCAAACCAATATCCCTGGAACAGGCGAATACCAGCTGCTTTGAGGAAGAGGAACTCTTCTTCGGTCTCGATGCCCTCCGCGAGCACCGTGATGCCCAGCTCATCGGCAATGCCCAGGATTCCGGTGATGACTGCCTGGCGAGCCGGACTGGAATCGACCCCGCGGACGAGCTTCATATCGATCTTCATGAGATCGGGTTGGAAATCGACCAGGAGACCCAGTCCGGCGTGACCGGCGCCGAAGTCGTCGACGGCGGTCGTGAATCCCTGCTTGCGGTACTCCGTGATGATGTTCGTGAGGTGAGCGGTGTCGGTGACTTCCTCATTCTCGGTGAACTCGAACATGATCGACGAGGTCGGAAAGTCGTACCGGCTGGCGGCGTGCAGCGTCGCTCTGAGGCAGGCAGCCGGCTCGTAGACCGCGTTCGGCATGAAGTTGATCGACAGCATCAGATTCTCGCCCGCCGGATATAGGCGGGACGCCAACTCGATGGCTTTCACCCGACAGTCCTGGTCGAAGCGATACTTCTGCTCCGGCGAGATGCGCGACAGGACCTGAAAGGCACCTTCGCCGGACAAGCCTCGAACCAGCGCCTCATAGCCCCAGACACGGTTCTCGACAGCGTCGTAGATCGGCTGAAAGGCCATGCTGAAATCGAAGTCGAGTTTCGGCGACGTCGTGCAGCCACTGCATGCCATACGGATGTTCCCCCCCAAGGTTCCGTCCACCATAAGTCACCGGAGGCACAACGGCCCCATACCCATCGGCGGCCCGCCCACGGTCTTGGCCCGCAGCGCGCAAGGCGGTTTACTTGTCGCTGATTGCGTCCTTGATCAGTCCCTGACCCACAACAGATCGCGCGGACGCTACTCCGAAGGATCCGGCAAGGGCTCGACTTCGCCCTCTTCGGTGACGAAGAGACCATGTGCGGTATTCGCCACGGCGGCCAGATCCTGAAGCCATTCGCGGTTGATCGTCGGGACGCTGTTACCCGAGAACGCATAGTGCAGGTCGGTATATGGGGTTACCCACACCAGTTGCCGGCCGCCCCCCGTACTGGATGGATTGGTCCAGGAGAGGATGAAGGCCTCGGTACGGCGGAGTTTCGCCGTCATCACAATCTGCAGATGGGCAAGCACTCGGTCGTCGAAAGACACTTCGAACCGTGCTGCTCCGTAGATCAATTTGCCCATGCGAGAACTCCAATAATCGTGCAGATAAGCCCACGGGGAACGCCTGTCAAGGTCCTCTCAGTATGCGTGACACTCGCGTACGGTGATTAGCATCGCCCGTCAGGTAGAGATTCGACCGAGTTCGCCAAACCCTGGGCATCCCGTTATGTTGCGGAATATCGCGGGATCAGATGAGGGGGCCACCGCGCACATGAAACTCCACACGGTCGTCATCGGTACGCACGTTTTTACCCTGCCGTCGGACGTCGATCTTCCCGCCCTGCAGGATTCACTCACCGACACGGTGCTTCGCGGCGGCGGGATAGTCCGCATTCCCAGCATCGATGCTGAGGAGGTGAGCGTGCTCGTGTCGCCCGGACTGCCCATGATTTTTCGCGAGCGGCTCCTGCCAGAAGCGGACTCCGACGGGGCCGAGAACGGCAACGTGCATGCGATCTATTGGGATGACATCGACGGGGAATTCTCGTAACGGGCGCCTCGCTATTCGTGTCACCGGTCCGGCGGGACCATCAGTCAGACACCGCGAAACAGCCTCACTTTCCTTCTGCTGTTGTAAAGCGCGGACTCGGCGAGACGGCCCGCCCCTCGTTGTGGGGGATGCCGGTAGCTATCGCCACTCACAGCAGATTGATAGCGTGAGGAATATTGCGTTTTCCGCAATTTCCGCGGCGGATGCCGTTCTGCCGGTCTGGACGACGCTTTCGATGGTGTGAGCACCGGGGTCTGCGAACGGCGACTGTGTCCGTTCTCATACAAAGGATTCCTTGTGCCTCGACACACTTTCTGGAGGCGGGCTCTCGCCGTGCCTGCTGCCCTCGCGCTGGCCCTCGGAGGTGTCGCCGTCGCCACGACGTCCGCATCGGCCGCGCCCGCCGGTCTGACGATCACCTCACCGGTCGAGGGGTCGACCGTCGATTCCCGAACCGTCACCATCACCGGTTCCGTTTACGGCGGTTCGACCGTCATCGTCTACGCAGCAGATGGAACGACCGAACTCGAGCGCACCAACCCCGGTGGCTCGTTGGGTGAGCCGACGCCATACACGGTGACCCTCCCGGCTTATGCATCCGACGCCAGCACCGCTCAGACCGTGCGGGTCGGCGGCATCTACGGTGCCAGCGGCATCCCACAGGTCACGCTCAATTTCTCCCTCCCAGAGGTGGCCCCGGTCTTCTCGGTGACGAGCCCGACCAATGGGCAGACCGTTGACTCTCGCACGGTGACCTTCACCGGTATCGGTACGAACGGTTCGACCGTGAACGTGCTCGACACCGATGGCAACCGGGTCACCGGAACCACCGCTGCTGTGGTCGTGGACGGCGCCTGGTCGACGACGGGTACCTACGCCGCTGATGCTGTGGTGAGCCAGACCGTGAACGTCAACCAGGTCACCGGTGGAGCCGGCCGAGGCAACGCCACGGTCACCTTCACTCTGCCTGCCGCTGTACCTGTGTCGAACTTCTCGGTGACGAGCCCGACCAATGGGCAGACCGTTGACTCTCGCACGGTGACCTTCACCGGTACCGGTACGAACGGTTCGACCGTGAACGTGCTCGACACCGATGGCAACCGGGTCACCGGAACCACCGCTGCTGTGGTCGTGGACGGCGCCTGGTCGACGACGGGTACCTACGCCGCTGATGCTGTGGTGAGCCAGACCGTGAACGTCAACCAGGTCACCGGCGGAGCCGGCCGAGGCAACGCCACGGTCACCTTCACCCTGCCCGCCGCTGCACCTGTCGAGCCCATCACCCTGGATGCCCCGACCATCACCAGCCCGACCGAGGGTGAGGTCGTCACGGGCGACCAGGTCACCTTCGAGGGAACCGGCACCCTGGAGGCCTTCATCGGCCTGGTGGTTGCGCCGACCGACCTCCTCGCGGACCTCGCGACCGAGCAGCCCCTCACTCCTGCCGCCGCCCCGGAGAACCCTGCCGACCCGATCCCGGTCGGAGCGGACGGAACCTGGAGCGTGACTCTTGCCCTCGAGCCCGGTGAGTATGCCGCCGTCGCCATCCAGTCGGCTACCGAGGCCCCGACCGACGCGAGCGAGATTTCGGAACCGTCTGAGCCGGTGACCTTCACCCTTGAAGCCGCCGCCGCGCCGACGGCCCCCGCGGGAACGCCGGGCGCCGGTGGAGCCACTCCCGTCACGGTGAACCCCACCACGCGGCCGTCCGCACTTGCTTCGACGGGTAGCGACGATGTCTCGGCGTTCGTCGGTCTCGGAGCGCTCCTCGCGCTGACCGGTACCGCTCTGGTGTTCGGCGCCCGTCGTCGTATCGCTAGCTAACGCCGCGCTGGACTGACTCCGCGCTGGACTGACTCCGCACAGGGGACGTGCCACGACGAACCGTCGTGGCACGTCCCCTGTGTCATTTGCGGGGGTTGAGTCCTGCCGTGGCTGCGTCAGCGAATGCGGGGCCGGTACGTACGGGGAGGCATCGACCGAGTCACCAGCGCCCGCAGGGCTTCGAGGTCGCCCATGATGAACCCGCGCGCCCGCGCCTGCACGAGCACATTGCCGATGGCCGTCGCCTCGACCGGGCCGGCGAGCACCGGGAGCCCGGAGCGATCGGCGATGGCCTGGCACAGCAGCGCATTCTGAGACCCTCCGCCGACGATGTGGATGATGTCGACGCGCTTGTTGGCAAGGGTGCTCGCGGCAGCAACGGTGCCGGCGAACGCGGCCGCCAGGCTGTCGATGATGCTGCGCACGAATTCGGCGGGGGATGCGGGCACCCGTCCTCCCCGCTCGCGGCAGAGCTCCGAGATGCGTGACGGCATGTCTCCGGGGGGCAGCAGCCGCGGGTCGTCGGCGTCGAACACGGTCACCGGCGTGGTCACGGCGGCGGCAGCATCCAGCAAAGCGTGTAAATCGACGGCAGGCCCGTCGCGTTCCCAGTGGCGCACCGACTCGCTGAGCAACCAGAGCCCCATCACGTTGTGCAGGAACCTGATGCGGCCGTCGACCCCACCCTCGTTAGTGAAGTTCGCGGCGGCGGCGTCGGGAGTCAGCACGGGCGAGTCGAGTTCGACCCCGACGAGCCCCCAGGTGCCGCACGAGATGTAGGCGAAGTGCTCGGTCGTCGCGGGAACGGCGACCACGGCCGACGCGGTGTCGTGCGACCCGACGGCGATCACGTCGAGTGGGCGGGTGGCATCGATGCCGAGGTCGTTTCGCACCTGGCCCGAAACCGGCCCGATGGTGTTTCCGGCGTCGACGAGCGGGGGCAGGATGCCGCGGGCCAGGCCAAGGCGCGCGATGAGCTGGTCGTTCCACTCGCGGGTGCGCACGTCGAGCAGCCCGGTCGTCGACGCGTTCGTGCGTTCGGCGACCGCGACTCCCGTGAGCCAGAACGCAATGAGGTCGGGGATGAGCAGCGCGGTGTCGGCGAGGTCGAGCATGCCGGCGGCCTGGTCGGCGACGAACTGGAATGCGGTGTTGAACGGCAGGTGCTGCAGGCCGCTCGCGGCGGAGAGCTCGTCACGCGGCACGAGGGAGTGCGTGCGCTCCACCGCGCTCGCCGTGCGCCCGTCCCGGTAGTGGTAGGGCGTGCCCAGCATCCGTCCCCCGCGCATGAGCGCGTAGTCGACCGCCCAGGAGTCGATGCCGATGCTGGAGAGACCTGGCTCGTCGCGGGCCGCGACACCGAGGCCCGCGAGCACGTTGCGGTAGAGCTCGAGGATGTTCCAGTGCAGGCCGTCGGCGGTGCGCACCGGGGTGTTCGGAAACCGTGCGATGTGCCGGAGCGTGATGGCGTGCGGGGTGACGTACCCGAGGATGACGCGGCCGCTCGTCGCGCCGAGGTCGACCGCGGCGACCACTCCGGGTGACGCGCCCGCGCCCTCGGAGGCCCCCGCCGCCTCGGTCATCGCAGGAACGCGGCAGCGACACCGGCATCCACCGGGATGTGCAGCCCGGTGGTGTGCGACAGGTCGCTCGTGCACAGCACGAACACCGCGTTCGCCACGTTCTCGGGCAGCACCTCGCGCTTGAGCAGCGTGCGCTGGGCGTAGTACTTGCCCAGATCTTCTTCTGGCACGCCGTAGACCGCGGCCCGCTTCGCACCCCAGCCGCCGGCGAAAATGCCGGAGCCGCGCACGACACCGTCTGGATTGATGCCGTTCACCTTGACCCCGTGCTCGCCGAGCTCGGCGGCGAGCAAGCGCACCTGGTGGGCTTGGTCGGCCTTGGTCGCGGAATAGGCGATGTTGTTTGGCCCGGCGAACACCGAGTTCTTGCTCGAGATGTAGATGATGTCGCCGCCGAGTTTCTGGTCGATGAGCACGCGCGCCGCGGCGCGGGAGACCAGGAAGGATCCCTTGGCCATCACATCGTGCTGGAGGTCCCAGTCGGCCACAGTCGTCTCGAGCAGCGACTTCGACAGCGACAGCCCGGCGTTGTTCACGACGAGGTCGAGGCCTCCGAAAGCGAGCAGGGCGGCGTCGATGGATGCCTGCACCGCCGTCTCGTCCACCACATTCGCTTCGACGCCCACGGCGACATCGGGGCCGCCGATCTCGGACGCCGCCGCCTGCGCCTTGGCGAGGTCGAGGTCGGCGATCACGACGCAGGCGCCCTCGGCGGCGAGCCGGGTGGCGATGGCCTTGCCGATGCCGGATGCTGCGCCGGTGACGAGCGCGATGCGGCCGGCGAGGGGCTTGGGCTTCGGCATCCGCTGCAGCTTCGCCTCCTCCAGCGCCCAGTACTCAATGCCGAACTTCTCTTCGTCGCTGATCGGCGCATAGGTGGAGAGCGCTTCGGCGCCGCGCATCACGTTGATCGCGTTGACATAGAACTCGCCCGCGACGCGCGCGGTCTGCTTGTTGGGGCCGTAGGAGAACATGCCGACGCCGGGTACCAGCACGATGGCGGGGTCGGCGCCGCGGATGGCGGGGGAGGCGGTCGTCGCGTACCGGTCGTAGTACGCCTGATAGTCGGCGCGGTACTCGGTGTGCAAGGTGGTGAGCCGGTCGATGGACTGCTGCACCGTGGCGTCCGCCGGCAGGTCGAGCACGAGGGGCTTCACCTTCGTGCGCAAGAAGTGGTCGGGGCAGCTCGTGCCCAGCGCGGCGAGCCTCGGGTGCTCGGACGACGCGAGGAAGTCGGTGACCACGGCATCCTCGGTGAAGTGCCCGACCATCGGCCGGTCGGTGGAGACCAGCCCGCGGATCGTCGCCGCGAGCGCAGCGGCCTTGGCGCGGCGTTGTGTCTCGGGGAGGGCCGCGAACCCGTCGAGCGGGGCACCGAATGGGTCGGGCCGGCCGTGCTCGGCGATGAACGCCGTCGCGCCCTCGATGATCCACGTGGAGTTCGCCTCGGCCTCGTCGCTGGTGTCGCCCCACGCGGTGATGCCGTGCCCGCCGAGGATGCACCCGATCGCTGCGGGGTTCGCGGTCTTGATCGCCGCGATGTCTTCCCCGAGCTGCCACCCGGGGCGACGCCACGGAACCCACACGACTTTCTCGCCGAAGGCGCGCGCGGTGAGCTGTTCGCCGTCGGCCGCCGTCGCGATGGCGATGCCGGCATCGGGATGCAGGTGGTCGACGTGGGCCGCGTCGACCAACCCGTGCATCGCGGTGTCGATCGACGGCGCCGCACCGCCCTTGCCGTGCAGCGTGTAGTCGAACGCCGCGACCATCTCGTCTTCGCGGTCCACGCCGGGGTAGACCCCAGACAGCGCGCGCAGCCGGTCGAGCCGGAGCACCGCGAGCCCGGCCTCGGCGAGGGTGCCGAGGTCGCCACCGGACCCCTTCACCCAGAGCAGGTCGACGGGCTCCCCGGTCACCGGGTCGACGTCTGTGCCCTTCGCCGAGGTGTTGCCTCCCGCGAAGTTGGTGTTGCGGGGATCGGCGCCCAGGCGGTTGGAGCGGGCGATGAGCTCGGCAGCGGTGGGGTTGGTCATGGTCGGATGCTCCAGGTGGGCGTGACGATGGGTGTGACTGTGGGTGTCTCAGTGGGTATGGATGCGTGGGGCGCGGCGGTACGCGAAGGAGTCATGCTCCCCAGCCAGCCTGGGTGCCGCCGACGCGCTCCTCGGTTGTGGCGGCCTGGTACCCGCTCGCCGCGAACGCCGTCATCGGATCGGCGGGCAGGCCGCGGCTCTCGCGCGAGTCGGCGAGCAACGGACGCACATCGGTGTAGAACGCATCCATGTAGACCGCGTTGGCGCCGAGCACGTCGTTCGCCTCCTGCGCCGCATCGAGTGCGGCCCGGTCGATCAGCAACGCCCGCGCGGTCATCTCCTGCACGTTGAGCACGGAGCGGATCTGCCCGGGAATCTTGGCCTCGATGTTGTGGCACTGGTCGAGCATGAACGCGACCGTCGAGTCCTCCGCCATCCCGCCACCGCGGATGACCTCGGCGATGATGCGGAACAACTGGAACGGGTCGGCCGCACCCACGATGAGGTCGTCATCGGCGTAGAAGCGCGAATTGAAGTCGAACGAGCCGAGCTTCTTCAGGCGCAGCAACTGCGCCACGATGAACTCGATGTTGGTGCCGGGGGCGTGGTGTCCGGTGTCGAGGCAGACGAGTGCGCGCTCGCCGAGGGCGGCCACCTGCACATAGGAGGTACCCCAGTCGGGAACGTCCATGTGGTAGAAACTCGGCTCGAAGAACTTGTACTCCAGCACTACGCGCTGGTCGGTGCCGAGCCGCTCGTAGATGGTTGCCAGCGACTCCGCCAGGTGGTCCTGGCGGCGGCGGATGTCGTCCTGGCCCGGGTAGTTGGTGCCGTCGGCGAGCCAGATCTTGAGGTCGCGCGAGCCGGTCTCATTCATCACGTCGATGCAGTCGAAGTGGTGGTCGATCGCGCGGCGGCGCACCGCCGGATCGGTGGAGGCGAGGCTGCCGAACTTGTATTCCTCGTCCTGGAAGGTGTTGGAGTTGATCGTGCCGAGGTCGACTCCGTGGTCGATGGCGAAGGCGCGCAGGGCCGCGTAGTCGTCGACCCGGTCCCACGGAATGTGCAGGGCGACAGTCGGCGCCAGCCCGGTGACCCTATTCACCTGGGCCGCGTCGGCGATCTTCTCCTGTGGCGTGCGCGGGGTGCCCGGAGTGGTGAACACCCGAAAGCGCGTGCCCGAATTACCGAACGCCCATGACGGCAACTCGATGGCCTGCCTCTCGAGGGTCGGCGTGATGGCGGCGAAGTCAGTGGTGGTCATGGGTTCCTGAACTCTCTGTCGAACGAGAACTGACCTCGCGCAACGCTGCAATGAATCGTTTCACAATCGGGTGGTGGAGAGTGCCGTGCTCGTGTCATCACCTCACACCTCGCGGTAGTCGATGCCCAGGAGGCTCGCGGCGGCGCGGATGTCGGCCGCCCGGTGCCCGATCGACAGTGCCCAGTGGTGGCCGGTTCCGGTGGTGCTCCAGACGTCGACCCACTCGCCGGGCGGCATGCCGAAATCGACCCTCGACGTCGTGTTGCCGATGGCCAGGAGGGGGCCGGGAACGACCTCGCCCTCGGACGCGATGAAGCTGTATCGGCCGTCGAGGTCTTGCCCGATGGCGAAGGTGGTGACGGGTCCCGGGGTGACGTCGAACTCGACGCTCACACCGAATCCCCGCTTGCCGTGGAACACGCCGAGGCCGCGGAGCAGTGGTTTGCGGGCACTGACGGCGAGGTGCGCTGGGCCGTCGTGGCCCATCTCTACGACGTTGTCGGTGAAGTTGATGGCCTGGATCTCGGTGAAGGATCCGCCCGCACCCATGGCCTGGGAGGCGAGCATGGCGAGCGACGTGCGCAGTTCGTATTCCCCGGCCATCGGTACTCCGCGGGCGGTTTGGATGGATGCACCGAGGATCATGCCCGCACCGATGCGCTCGTGCATCTCGCCGCCGAGCCCGCGGTGGTAGTAGGCGAGGGAATCGAGCTCGAAGTCGTCGACCAGCCGGTCGAGCGCCACCGAGACGGTTGCGGCCCAGGCCAGGTCGTCGGCATCGACGGTCTCGTCGAGGGTGAAGAGCCGCCTGGCGAGTGCGACGCGCTCGACGACCTGCGAGTCGGCGACGTCGTCAACTCTCACCCGGAGGTCGTCGAACTCGAGTACCTCGACGTGGGTGCCGAACTGGGTCGACACCAGGGTGAGGTCGGTCGAGACATCCAACATTCCCGGGTAGAGGTGCCCCATGAGCCCGCTTCGCGCCGACCGAAGCGTCGCACGAACGGCCGCAGCGGTGACCCATTGGGTGATGCGCGCCCATGCGCCCTCGTCATGCAGGTATCCCGTGACGGAACGGAATTCGAGCCCCGCCCGCCGAAAGACATTGGCGACTTCAGGGACCGCGCACTGGCCGCAGTAGGCGAGCCATTCACCGGTGCCGAAAGTCGCATGGTCCATCGATTCGGTGGGCTGCAGGTTGATCACGAGCACCGGCGTTTTGGTGCGCTGTGCGATGGGGAGCACCATCGACGATGTGAGGTAGGTAGTGAGGAACATGACGATGAGGTCGCAGTCGCCGACACGCAGTGTCTCGGCGGCGGTGGTGGCGTCGTTCGCGTCGGAGACGAAGCCGGCGTCGACGACGTCTGCGTCGAGGGCAGTCAACCGGTCGGAGACGTAGCGAGCGGATTGCTGCAGCTGGGGGAGGAGCGCGGGAAACTGCGGCCAGTATGCAGCCAGGCCTCCAGCGACGAGGCCGACTCGCGGGCGACGCCGGTGAGCCGGCGGGAGGAGATCGGTGGCGGTCGTCATGCCCGGTCCCCGAGCTGGTCCTCGAGGTGGAAGATCTCGGTAAGCGGCCGCATCGCCTCGTCGGGTCGGGTGCCATCGAGTGCCACGAAATAGTCGGCCATGGCCGCCTGCCACCGTGCGTTCACCTCGGTCTCGGCCATTGCGCGCTGGGCCGCGTCGAAGTCCTCGGTCTCGAGGTAGCCCACGAGCACGCCATCATCGCCGAGGAACAGGGAATAGTTATTCCACCCGGAGTCCTTGAGCGCACACAGCATGTCGGGCCACACCGCGGCGTGTGCTTCGCGGTAGTCGGCGAGCTTGTCGCGTCGCACCCTGAGGAGGAAGGAGATCCGTTGCATCACGGGCCTTTCGGTTGGCGGGTGGGGGAGTGGCGCGGTGGCCAATCCCCCACCCGCGGGGACCAGTTAGAAGTCGTAGTCGTCGATGTTGTCGGCGTTGAACTCGGTGGGCGGGCCGACGATGACGATGCCGCCCTCACCGACCTCCTTCTCCCCGAGGTCTCCGGCTTCGAATGTGTCACCCACGGCGCCGGTGATGGTGCCGTCTGCGAGTGCCTGGCCCGCGTACGCGGCCACGTAACCGAGCTGTGCCGGGTCCCAGAGGGCGAATTCCTGGACCGTGCCGTCCTTCACGAACTCCCGCATTTCATTGGGAAGCCCGAGGCCGACAAGCGCGATCTGACCCTTGTATTCCGACGTGGAGAGGTATCGCGCGGTTGCGGCGATCCCCACCGTGGTGGGTGAGATGATTCCCTTGAGGTTCGGGTAAGCCGAGACGAGTCCCTGGGCCTCCTGGAACGACTTGGCATCGTCATCGTCGCCATACACCTTCGCGACGAGGTCGATGTCGGCGTACTCGGGGTTGCTGGCGAGTTCCTCCTCGATGAAGGAGATCCACTCGTTCTGGTTGGTCGCGTTGGCGGTCGCCGACAGGATGGCGATCTCACCGGATCCGCCGATCTGCTCGGCGATCTGCTCCACCTGGATCAGCGCGACATCCTTCGAGACGACCTGCGAGATAAAGACGTCGCGGTAATCGGGGTTGGTGTCGGAGTCGAATGCCACGATCTTGGCGCCGCCGTCGCGGGCCTCCTGCAGTGCGGGGCCGACGGCGTCAGGGTCGTTCGCGGCAATCACGATGACATCTGCGCCCTGCTGGGTGAGCGTGTTGATGAAGCTCACCTGCGACGACGCACTGGCTTCGAGGGGGCCGACGACCTCGTAGGTGCCGCCGATCTCTTCGGTGCCCATCTCGCCGCCGCTGAGCACGACGTCGGTGTATGGGTTGTTCAGTTGCTTCGGCAGGAACGCGATACTGAGCGAGTCGTCGGCCGCGTCGCCGCCTCCGCCGCTGTCGCCAGGGGTCTCGGCGGCACATCCGGTGGCGACGAGAGCGAACGTTGCCGCGATTGCGGCGAAGCTCACGAGGCGTCGCACGCTGTGCGCGGACCCTCGAGCTTCTGTGGGGCGGAGGAACTTCATTGTTTTCCCTTTCTGATGGACCTCACCTGGTGCCAGGTGTCGGGTGATGCGCCGTGTCGATGGGTGGATCAGGAGGCGGGTGCCTTCTGAGGCGTATGGGCGGCCGCTCGCCGGGCATGGGTTCGCGCCCTGGCCCAGTCGACGATGCTCGGAGTGATGACGGATGCCACCAGCAGCGCTCCGGTGACGATGCTGAGTACGACGTCCGACACGCGCGCGAGCCGCAACGTGTAGTTGATGGTGCCGATCAGCAGCACGCCGCAGACCACGCCGGGGATCGAACCCTTGCCACCGAAGATCGACACGCCGCCGAGCAGTACGGCGGCGATGACCGCGAGTTCGATTCCGGTGGCGTTATCGCTGCGAGCACTCGAATAACGCAGGGTCCAGAAGATACCCACGAGCGACGAGATGAAGCCCGTCGAGACAAACAGCCAGAACTTGGCGCGTGCCACCTTGATGCCGACGAACGATGCCGCCTCCGTGCTGTAGCCGAGTGCGAACAGTGACCGGCCGAAGGGTGTGAGGTGCAGCAGGACCCCGAAGAACACGGCCACGGCGAGCACGACGACCATGACGACCGGAATACCGGTCGCGCCGATCTTCGACGTCGCGAAGCTGGTGAGCTCGGGGGGAAAGTTGGCAATGGCGTTATCGCCAATGACGACGAGCGCGAACCCGCGGTACAGGGCGAGTGTGCCGATGGTCACGGCGAGGGAGGGGAGCCCGAGCACGGTCACCAGCAGCCCGTTGAACGCGCCAAGCACGATTCCCAGGGCGAGGCAGATGACGAACACCAGGGCTATGGGTACCCCGGCCGCGAACAGTACGCCCATGATGGCGCTGGTGAGGCCGACCGTGCTCGCAACCGACAGGTCGATCTCGCCCGTGATGATGACCAGCGCCATGGGCATGGCGATGAGCAGGATGGGAATGATGTCGAGTAGCAGGAAGCCGACGGTCTGCGTCGACGCGAAATATGGAACCTGGGTGTACGCGTAGATGATGACGGCGACGAGGGCGTAGAAGACACCGGCGTCGCGCGAGAGCACGAGCCGGGTCCAGCGGGGGCGAGCGCGCACCGGCCGGGCGACGGCGGTGGTCGCCGGGGTTCCTGACGCGGGTTCGCGGTCACGGTCGATCGTGGTGGGCTCAGATGTGGTGGGCTCAGACATCGCGCGCCTCGCTCATTCGTAGTTGCCGTGCCCGGTACAGGCTCACTATTCGGTCGATGGTGATGGCCGAGAGGATGAGCACGCCGACGATGGCCTGCTGCCAGAACTTGTCGACCCGCAGTGCCGTGAGTGCGCTGGTGATTGTGGTGAGCAGGAGCGCGCCGATTGCGGCCCCGACCACAGTGCCGCTCCCTCCGAAGATCGCCACTCCGCCGACGACGGCTGCGGCGACGACGTCGAGTTCGAGGCCGGTGCCGGTTGTCGCACCGACGGCGTTGTACCGCGATGCGTAGAGCACCCCGGCGAGGCCGGCGAGGATGCCGCTGGCGATGAATGCCCCGAGTACCCGCCGGGTGACCGGGATTCCGAAGAGCCGGGCCGCTTCCGGATCCGATCCGATGGCGTAGAGGTCGCGTCCGGTGCGGGTGTACGCGAGCACGATCGCGACGCCGATGACGACGACCACGGCCAGCAATGTGATGAGGGGAAACCCGACAACGGTCTGGGTAGACAGGTTGGAGAATCCCCGTGGCCGGTCGCCCGCGAAGTACTGGGTGCCACCCGCCCACGCGTTGTTGACGCCGCGGTAGATGTAGAGAGTGCCGAGGGTGATGACGAGTGCCGGTACTTTCGCAATCGTCACGAGTAGACCGTTTAGTGCTCCCAGTGCCCCGCCGAGCAGCATCCCGGCCAGGAAGACGACTGCGATGGGGATGCCGGGGATATCAGCGAACAGTGTGCCCGTGAGGTAGGCGGTGAGGCCGAGCATCGAGCCGACGGAGAGATCGACGTTGCGGGTGATGATGACGAGTGCCTGGCCGACCGCGAGGATGATCACGATCGTCGCGTTCAGCAGCAGGTCCTTCACCCCTTGCGGGGTGAGAAACAGTGGATTGACCGCGGTCGTCACCACGACGAGCACAATGAGGGCGCTTGCCACCGGAACCTCGCGAGACCGCATCACTTTCGAGAGCGCGGAGCGTCCGATCGACGCCTGCGCGGCGGTGGGTGGTGGAGTGCTGCTGGAGGACGACGGTGACGTCTTCACGTTCGTCATGCGGCGCTTCCTGTCGTGTGGGTGGCTGCGAACATGACGCTCTCTGCCGTCGCGTCGGCGCGATCGATGGTCGCGGTGAGGCGTCCCTCTCGCATCACCAGCACTCGGTCTGCCATGCCGAGCACTTCGGGCAGCTCAGAGCTGATCATGAGTACCGCGATGCCGCGCACTGCGAGATCGGAGATGAGGCGATGAACCTCTGCCTTCGTGCCGACGTCGATTCCGCGGGTCGGCTCGTCGACGATGAGCAGGGTGGGGTCTGTCGCGAGCCACTTCGCGAGGACGACCTTCTGCTGGTTGCCGCCGGAGAGCGTCGAGACCGGGAGGTCGGGGGACGCCGTCTTGACCTGCAGTCGCGACGACCAGTCCGCGCCGGTGCGGCGTTCTCGCCCACCGTCGATGATTCCGAAGCGTGCAAGGGAGCTGCGGAGCGTCAGGGTCGCGTTTCGTGTTACCGACAGTTCCATGACCAGGCCCTGCTTGCGTCGGTCCTCGGGCACCAGTCCGATGCCCGCAGCAATCGAGGCCTGCGGGTCGTGCGGCTTGAGCGGGGCGCCACCGAGGGTCACACTGCCGGCGTCGTAGCGGTCGATACCGAAGATCGCTCGGGCGACCTCGGTGCGTCCCGCTCCCACCAGGCCAGCCAGGCCGACGATCTCTCCTGCGCGCACCGTGAATGACACGTCGTGAAAGACCCCAGCGCGACCGAGACCCGACACCTCGAGAACGGTGTCGCCGATCGTCGCCTCCGCTTTAGGGAACAGGGCGCTGATGTCGCGTCCGACCATCTCGCGAACAATGCGGTCGATAGTGACCGATGTTGTGTCATGAGTGGCGATGAATGCCCCGTCTCGCATCACGGTGATGCGGTCGGAGAGGCCGAATACCTCGTCGAACCGGTGGGAGATGAACAGGATGCCCGCACCGCCATCGCGCAAAGATCGCGCAACTCCGAACAGGCGCTCCACCTCGACGCCGCTGAGTGCCGCCGTCGGTTCGTCCATGATGAGCACGCGGGCGTCGAGGGAGATGGCCTTGGCGATTTCGATGATCTGCTGGTCGGCTATCGAGAGCCCCTCGGCGATGCGGTCGGGGTCGATCGGCACGCCGAGGGTCGAGAACAGTTCGCGTGCCTGCGCCCGCATGGCCTGGCGGCTGATCATTCCGCCGCGACCCCGGGGTTGGCGTCCGATGAAGATGTTCTCCGCCACGGTGAGGTCGGGGAACAGGGTCGGCTCCTGATAGATCACCGAGACACCGGCAGCCTTGCTGTCAGCGGGGGAGCGGAACGCGACGGGTTCGCCGTTCAGTCGGAAGTCGCCGGAATCAGGTTGATGCACGCCCGCGAGCACCTTGATCAGGGTGGACTTTCCCGCACCGTTCTCGCCGACAAGGGCGTGGATCTCGCCAGGGCGGACCTCGATAGTGCCGTCAGCCAGCGCAACCACGGGACCGAACGTCTTGACCGCGTGATGAAGCTCCAGAACCGGGCGGATGCCCGCCGTGGCCGTATTTGTCACCATTGACTCCCGTGCTCGACATCGAGCCCTCACCGAGTATGAATCGTTTCAACTCGTGGGGGAATACTATGGCCGCGGAACGAAAACTCGCAAGTGGCGCGACGAAATCGTGATCACGCGGTGCCGTTGCATCCATCTCGCAAACCTCGCGCCCGGTGTCGGGCGGTCTGACAGTATGGAACGGTTCACTCCCCATATCGATGCAGAGAACGGGACCCCATGGCCGCGACGAGCATTCGTGACGTCGCCTCGCGGGCAGGCGTATCCGTCGGCACCGTCTCCAACGTGATGAACCACCCGGACAAGGTCTCAGCGGCGGTGGCTGAACGGGTGCACGCGGCGATCACCGACTTGGGTTTCGTGCGCAACGACGCGGCGAGGCAGCTTCGTGCTGGCCACAGCCGCACCATAGGGCTGATCGTGTTGGACTCTCGCAACCCGTTCTTCACCGACCTGGCCAGGGGAGCGGAGGACCGTGCGGCGGACTCCGGACTCGTGGTCATGCTCGGAAACAGCGGTGAGGACGTCGCCCGCGAGTCCACCTACCTCGACGTCTTCGAGGAGCAGCGCGTTCGCGGGGTTCTCATCTCGCCGTTCGGCGACGTCACCGCGCGCCTCGAAACCCTGCGACAGCGGGGAACGCGGGCCGTGCTCGTCGATCGTCAGAGCGAGGACGCGCGGTTCAGTTCGGTGTCGGTGGATGACGTCGCTGGCGGTTCGCTCGCGGTCGGGCACCTCATCGCCACCGGGCGTCGCCGCATCGCTTTCGTCGGGGGCCCGTTCGAGATTCGCCAGGTGTGGGAACGTCGCCGCGGAGCCGAGATGGCGGTGGCCGCGGCATCCGGAGTCTCCCTCGAGATCATCGAAGTGCCCGCCCTCACCGTGCTGGCTGGACGGAGCGCGGGAGAGGCGATAGCCGCACGCCCGGCCGCCGATCGACCGGATGCCGTCTTCGCTGCGAACGACCTCGTGGCGATGGGCATTCTGCAGGCCCTCACCATGCGGGGATCGACTGACATCAGCGTTCCGCGCGACATTGCACTCGTCGGGTATGACGACATCGATTTCGCGCGGGCCGCGGTCGTTCCGTTGTCATCGGTGCGTCAGCCCAGCGCGCTCATCGGACAGACCGCTGTCGACATCCTCATGGAGGAGACGTCGGATCCCGCGCTCGAGCCGCGCGCGGTGGTCTTCCAGCCCGAACTGGTCGTGCGCGAGAGCACCGGGACGTAATGCACTCATCGCGGCGGTGCGACGAGCTCGTCGTCCGGTGATGAATACGGTCAGGATGCCGCAGGGTCGGGGCAGCGGTAGTGGGTGCGCGCCGGGGTGCTGTCGATGCGGTGCAGATCCATGCGCTGGTTGCAGAGGGGGCACCGCGGATCGACCTGCGGCGCGTACGGCGCCTCGGGGCGGCCGATCCCGACCTGGGCGGGTCCCGCGTACTTGTAGGTGATGCGGTTCAGGTTGTTGAAGAAACCGGTCTTGCCGTCGTAGGGGTTCATCGAGGGCGGCGTCTGGTCGGGCTCAGACGACTGTGCCGCGTTCTCTCGCCGCTTCTTACGTGTCATAACCATTAGGGTACTATGCATTATGGCTCCTGAACCCGGTGAACGCCCAGACAGCGACGTCACGATCGACGACCCCCTCAGTCTGGACCAGCAGGTGTGCTTCGCTTTGTCGGTCGCCTCGAGGCTCGTCGTCGGCGCTTACACCCCAGTGCTCAAACCGCTCGGCCTCACCCACCCGCAGTACCTCGTCATGCTGGCGCTGTGGGAGAAGGAACCCCGCAGCCTCTCAGAGCTGGCGAATGCCCTGCGCCTGGAGCCCCCTACCCTGTCGCCGCTGCTCAAGCGATTGGAGGCGGCGGGGTTCATCACCCGCCAGCGTTCGGTTGACGACGAGCGAAACCTCGCGGTGCGGCTGACGACCTCGGGCCGCGAACTGCGCGCCCAGGCGATCGCCGTTCCGCCCCAGGTGGTGGCAGCCCTCGGCGCAGAGGAGCGCGACCTCACCGACCTGCTCGCGCGCCTCACCGGGCTGATTCAGCAGATCTCGCCCTCGGTGAGCGGCCGATAGCGGAGGTTGACTTCGACCCGTCCGTCGCCCCCGTTCACGAGCGGAAGCGGGAGCGGCGAGCCACGTGAGTACTGTGTGCTCGATCCGTGGCGGAGTGCGAATTGCGCGGCAGCACCTCACGATGCATCCTGCACCGTGGCCGCGAAGGCGGCAGAGATCACCTGGAGTGTCGCGATCCGCTCTTCGCGCGCAGCCTCCCGATCGAACCCGATGTACGCCGACGGCGGGAGCTTGCGCACGTTCGCGGAGCACTCGAAATCCGCGCACAGCAGGGTGCCGACGGTGTTGCCGTTGCGCCCGGCCGTGCCCGCGCGGCGTGCCGAGTACATCACCACGTCGTTGGGAAGCGTGATGTCGCGGCACCACGAGCACTGGGCGCGCGAGCGCGGGGTTGCCTCTGGCTGCTGCAGCATGATGCCGACGGGGCCTCCCGGAGTGGGGATGACCACGTACGACCGCCTTGCGCGCTTCGGGTCGCGCCAGCCTAGGTAGTCCAGCCTGCCCCAGTCGGTGTCGATGAAGCCGGCGGGCAGGGTGAGGTCGGCGATCTCCTTGCGCGAGGCATTGACGAATGACGCGCGGATTTCTTTGTCGCTGAGAACGAGCATGGTGAAACTCCTGGTGATGTGATGTTCGCGCACCGGTGTCGTGCGCAAAATCGAAAGGGGTGAAAGGGGGGTCGCGGTGGGAAGCGACTACCTGCCGCCGGCGAAGTATTCGCCGGCGACCTCCCAGCGCCCGAGGGGCATCACCTGCACGAACGAAGTCATCACGCGGCCATCGTACGCCCGCGCTTGAGCGCGGTCCGGTCGGTCGCGGGCTCGCTGTGCCACGTCACCCGGGCCGCTAGAGGCGGGCCAGCGAGCCGATGTCTTCGAGGAAGGCGTCGGCGACATCGTTGGAGACAGTAGCCCGGGTCGCCGCGATGGCCTCGATGTAGTCGGCTGTCGCCGGCCCCGAGTCTTCGGTGACCGCACCGGCCGCGAGCGCGTTCTCGAGGGCGCCCTGGGATGCCTTGCGGGCGGCGTACTCGATGTCGGCGGGGGAGAACCCGTCGGTGCGGGCGACGAGTTCGGTGACCGTGATGCCGGGCAGTACGTGGGCGGGAATGTACCGGGACCAGATCGAGGTGCGGGCATCGCTGTCGGGGAGCCCGATGGGAATGACGTAGTCGAAGCGTCCGTGTCGGAGGAACGCGGAGTCGAGGGAGC
The DNA here is from genome assembly GCF_011057645.1 of Marisediminicola senii. GTDB lineage: Bacteria > Actinomycetota > Actinomycetes > Actinomycetales > Microbacteriaceae > Marisediminicola > Marisediminicola senii. Next base: position 21,137 of record NZ_JAALGE010000038.1, read on the forward strand.
GGATGAAGTTGGTGGCGCAGACCAGGAGGCGGTTCGGCTGGTCGCGGAAGGTGGGGATGATCTTCAGCAGCTCGTTAGTGACGCCCTGCATGGCAGACGGGGGTTCGCCGCCCCGCTGCACCGCGATCTCTTCGACCTCGTCGATGAAGACCACCGCGTGCTCGAGGTCAGCGATCTTCAGGAATGTCTCCCGCAGTGCACCCGCCAGTCCGCTGGGGTCCGACGCCAGCCGGGAGGGGAACACCTCGACGAACGACCATTCCAGTCGCGACGCGATGGCGCGCGCGAACGTGGTCTTGCCCGTGCCGGGAGGACCGAAGAGCACCACGGCGCTCGGCGGGACGACACCGAACTGTTCCGCGAGATCGGCACGGGCGAGCGGGGTCACGAGGCGTTTCTCGAGGAGGTCCTTTTCGCGCTGCATCCCACCGATGCCGTCCCATAGGCCCCGTGGAAGGATGCGCCCGCCGAGCTCGTTCAAGGCCGTCAGTTCGTTGCGCTGCACGGGAATGCGACGCTCGAAATAGCGCAGGTTCGCCTTCGCCTCGAAACCCTGCTCGCTGAACGCGTCGAGCCGGGTGGCCGTTTCAGGCAGCAGAACCGACAGTTTTGACAGGCCCAACGGAGCCATCCGCTTTTCGAGCGCCGCGAGCAGTCTGCCTCCGATACCTCGGCCCCGGTGTTCTGACGCAGTCGACAGGAAGACGATCCACCCCTGTGCGTGCGCGGCTCGACCGACCGCGGCCCCGATCACCACGTCGTTGTGGACGGCGACCACGGCGTGGTCCTGCTGGCAGGAGGCGAGCACTTCGGACAGGCCGTAGACGGGCTCGACCTGCGACACCCGCATCTCCTCCCAGAGATGCAGGATTGCGTCGATGTCGTCGGGGTGGAAATCACGGATGCGGGTTTGCGACATTGCAGGCACTTTCGGTCCGGCGGGAAGGGACACACTCGGGCGCCCGGGTGGAGACGCGCGGGGAGCAGATGTTTCCCGGTCGGTGGACCCGGAGTAGCAGTACTTCTCTGTAGGTGAAGAGGCCCTCAATATACAGCGCGTCGACGACCGTCTCCTGCCCGCTGTCGGGTACCGCGAACCTGCCGCGGCACGGCGGGAACGGAACCGATCGCGCGATTTTGTGACGATTCCGCCCCGAGCCACGACTTACAACAGGACAGACACAAGGGACACGGCATCGCGCCGGATGACCCTCGCTCGAATCGGGCCCATGACCTGGAGGAGAACATTCGATGAGCTGGCTTGCGCGAGACGTCTACCGCCGACGCAACAGAGGCGTGTGGTTCGCGTTGGGCGCGGGAGTGTTCGGGGTCGTGGGGGTCCTGGTCGTCGTCCTCCTGCCCGTGCTCGCCCTGGTGGGCAGCAGCGCGTCATTCGCCCCCGTCATCGCGATTCCCTACGGCCGCATCACGCTGGTGATCGTCGGTGGGTACGCGCTCGCGCTGGGGCTGCTGGCGCTGGCCGGCCTCTCGAAGTACGGCGCGCTGTCGTGGATCGCGGCGATCGCAGCCGTCACCAGCAGCCTCATCGTCTCCGTCTATCCGCTGTTCGCGGTCGCATTCACCGCCGTCGACACCGCCGGCGACGTCATCCCCTGGATCCTCGACCTGATCAACGACGTGCGCGCCGGTATCTGATCCGCACGCACGTCGCACCACTCCAACTCCTCCCTGGAGAACCCTGCTCATGACTTCATCCCGCACCACCCGACGTCCATCACCGCACAGCACCCGAGTCACCCTGGTTCGCGCAGCTGCAGTCGAAGCGGTCGGCACCTTCCTCCTGGTACTCGTGGGCACCGGGGTTGCAGCGTCGCCAACCTCGGGGTCACGTCACCAGCAGATACCGCCACCCCGTTCCAGGCGTTCGCTGTCGTGATACTCGTCGGCTTCCTGCTTGTACCGACGCCCATCACGCGGGCAGGCAATAGTCCTGAAATTCAGGCCGCGCTGGTGCGCGGCCGTCGCTTCGCGAGCTCACGCCCCGACTCGCGTGCCCCGTCTTCGGCGTCGGCCTTGATCGTGGCGGCCTGCTCCGCGAACGCGTCGAGGGCGGGGTTCACTCCCACCAGCGTGAACGGGCGGCTCACGACGCGCAGATCGAGTCCCCACACGTCGGCGAGCACGCGGCGCAACCACGGAGTCGAGTGGTCCCAGCCTTCTTTGGGCGTGCCGGGATCGTAGTTGCCCCCGAGCACCGTCACCAGCGTTGCGGGCTTGCCGCGCAGCGCAGTGCCCTGCGGATTGATGCGCGGGTCGGTGTATGCCACGTCGAACCACGCCTTGAAGTGCTGCGAGACGCCGTAGTTGTACAACGGAACGGCGAACAGCAGAGCGTCGGCACTCACCAGCTCGTCGGCGAGCGTGGCGGCGAGGGCTGCCGCGTCGCGCTGGTCGGGTGTGCGGTCAGCCTCGGGAACGAACCCGGCGCTCACCGCGTTCTGCCACGCGGTGGCGGGAATGGGGTCACCGGCGAGGTCGCGTCGCGTGACGACCGAGTCGGCGTGAACACTGGTCCACTGCTCTTCGACGAGGTCGGCGAGGGAACGACTGGCGGAGGTGGCGGGGAAGATACTGGCGTCCAAGCGGAACAGAGTCACGGGTCATCCAATCTTGTAAACAGAGTCGCTATGGTTTTAATAGCGAGTATGCCGACGCTAGCACGGTAGAATCGAGTCATGACCCCCGAGCACATGGATATTCACGTGTGCGATGCCGCGGTGAGTCTGGCCTTCTCGGTGCTGGGAAAGCGGTGGAACGGCATGATCCTCTCCACGCTCGGGGGAGGCGCGCTGTCGTTCGCGGCCCTGCGGCGCAGCGTGACCGGTATCAGCGACGCGGTGCTCTCCGACCGCCTCACCGAACTCGCCGACGCGACCCTGGTGACCCGCACCGTGACCGACGGCCCACCCATCGCCGTCTCGTATGCCCTCACCCCGAGCGGGAAGGAACTGCTGCCCGTGCTCGACCAATTGGGCACGTGGGCCGCAGCAAACCTGACCCCCGCACCCGGGCGCTGAGCGACGTCGATTCAGGCCGGGTCGGTGCCGTCGGTCGCCGCCTTGTGGAGTGGATCGAGCGCGGAGTCGAGCGCGGCTTCGAGGGGCCATGCGGCGCGGAGCGGTTGGCTCATCACCAGGCCGCCCTGGATGGCGGCGAGGATGACGATCGCGATGCGAACGGGGTCGGCGCCCGGGTGAACGTGGCCGGCAGCCTGCATCCTGATGACCCCGGAGGCTAGGGCGTCGCGCCAGCTGTCCATGCTCTGGGCGATCACGCCCTCGAGGTCAGGATCGGTCATTGCCGCCTGTGTCGCGAGTGACCCGATCGGGCATGCCCAGCGGCCGAGACCGAGGTAATAGTCGACGAGGGCCTCCCGCCAGGCGGTCCAGGATTCCCAGGTGCCGAGGTCGTTCAGGTGCGGCTGCTGGGCCGCCATCAACTGGGATGCCTCCCATTGTGCGACCTCGCGCATGAGCTCGGCCTTGCCGCCGGGAAAGTAGTGGAAGAGCTGGCTCTTGCTCGTGAGGGTCGCCGCGCGCACGGTGTCGAGGGTGGTTCCGCCGATACCCGACGCCAGTATCTGCTCGCCGGTCGCCTCGATGATGCGCTGCCGGGTGGCCCGGCCGCGATCGGTGATCCTCTTCTCCTCCATGCCCCGATCCTACCGCGGTGGACCGAACGGTCCACCGACTGCTATAACTGGACTATGAAGTCCAACATCGAAGAACTCGACATCCTCGCCCGCGATTCCCGCCTCGACGCGCGCACGGCGCTCATCACCGGCTCGACCAGCGGCATCGGGGAGGCGATCGCCCGCGTGCTCGCCGCGTCCGGAGCCACCGTCGTCGTGAGCGGCCGAGACGCGGACCGGGCCGACGCGGTCGCCCGGTCCATCGCCGATGCGGGTGGTCAGGCCCACGCCGTCACCGCCGACCTCGGAGGCTCCTACGCCGACATCCGCGCCCTCGCTACGGAGGCGACGGCCATCGCCGGCGGACGCATCGACATCCTCGTGAACAATGCGGGCATCTACCCGGTCTCGCCCACCGCTGACCTCTCCGACGCCGACCTCGACGCCCTGCTGGCGACGAACATCCGAGCCCCGCACGTGCTCGTCGCAGAACTCGCACCCGCGATGGCCGAGCGAGGCGAGGGCGCCGTCATCAATATCGGTTCATGGATGTCGCGAGTCGGCGTACCGTTCGGTGCTGCGTACACCGCCTCGAAGGCTGCCGTGGAACAGATGACCCGCACGTGGGCGGCCGAGTTCGGACCCCGCGGGATCACCGTCATGACCGTGGCGCCGGGTGCGACAAGCACCCCGGGCAACGCCGACAGCGCCGATGCACTCGCGGCGATGACGTCGGGCACACCCGCGGGGCGGCCGGTGCGCCCCGTCGACATTGCGTTCGCCGTTCGGTGGCTCGTCTCCGGCGAGGCAGCCTTCATGCACGGCAGTGTTCTCGACGTGGACGGCGGAATCCTGTCGACGAGGCCCAGCTGATGACCACCGAATTCGACGCTCATTCCACCGCGCTCGACGTCGTGGACGGCATCGACCTGCACGGCCAGACGGCACTCGTCACCGGCGCGAGCTCCGGCATCGGAGTCGAAACTGCCCGTGCCTTGGCAGCAGCCGGGGCGAGTGTCGTGCTCGCCGTGCGCGACGCGGAGGCGGGGGAACGAACTGCCGACGACATTCGACGAACCACCGGCGCCGGCCAGGTGCGCGTAATGCAGCTCGACCTCGCCGACCTCGGATCGGTGCACCGGGCCGTCGACTCCTGGGCGGGGCCGCTGCACATTCTCGTCGCCAATGCCGGCGTGATGCACACCCCCGAGTTGCGAACGGGTGACGGCCGCGAGCTGCAGTTCGGTGTCAACCACGTGGGTCATTTCGCGCTCGCGGTCGGCCTTCGCGGTGCGCTCGCCGACGCCGGGGGAGCGCGCATCATCGCGCTCTCGTCGAGCGGGCATGCGGCAAGTGGCATCCGTTTCGACGACATCGACTTTCGCCGGGACGCCTACGATTCAGGGCTCGCCTACGGGCAGTCGAAGACGGCGAACGTGCTGTTCGCGCTCGAGGCGACGCGCCGCTGGGCCGACGACGGTATCGCCGCCACGGCGGTCATGCCGGGCGGCATCTGGACCGGCCTGCAGCGGTGGTGGGATCCGGCTGTGCTCGCCGACATGAAGCGCCAGTACGTCGAGGGCGTGAAGACGGTCGAGCAGGGAGCCGCCACCACGGTGTTCGCCGCAACGCGCGCGGCCCTCGGCCCGGGAGCGCCCGCCTACTGGGAGGACTGCCGGCCGGCGCAGGTCGTGCCGCGCATCACCGACGGGTTGCACGGCGTCGTTCCGCACGCCGTCGACCCCGAGGCGGCGGAGCGCCTGTGGGAGCACTCGCTGGGCTACCTCACGCCCTAGCCGGAACAACCTCGAACGGGGGGATGCCGATACCGTTTACGCCCATGCATGGCGCGTAGCATGCATGGGCGGCCCGATTCGGGCCGCACACGACAATGATGTCGAAAGGGATACACATGACCATTTACGCAGCCCCGGGAACCGATGGCGCGAAAGTCACCTTCAAGCCCCGCTACGAGCACTGGATCGGGGGCGAGTGGATCAAGCCCGTCAAGGGCAACTACTTCGAAGACATCTCGCCGGTGAACGGCAAGCCATTCGCCGAGGTCGGGCGCGGCACCGCCGAAGACATCGATGCAGCATTGGATGCTGCGCACAAGGCCGCGCCGGCGTGGGGCAAGACCTCCGTGACCGAGCGCGCAGCTGTGCTGAACCGGATCGCCGACGTGATCGACGCGAACCTCGAGCTGCTCGCCGTGGCCGAGACGTGGGAGAACGGCAAGGCGATCCGGGAGACGCTCAACGCCGACCTCCCGCTCGCGGCCGACCACTTTCGCTACTTCGCCGCGGCGATCCGCGCTCAGGACGACGACCACGCGCAGCTCGACAACGACACCGTCGCGTACCACTTTCAGGAGCCGCTGGGGGTCGTCGGGCAGATCATCCCCTGGAACTTCCCCATCCTGATGGCGGTGTGGAAGCTCGCCCCCGCGCTCGCCGCAGGCAATGCGGTCGTGCTGAAGCCCGCAGAACAGACCCCCGTGTCGATCCTCGTGCTGATCGAGCTCATCGGCGACATCCTGCCCGCCGGCGTGCTGAACATCGTCAACGGGTTCGGGGTCGAAGCGGGCAAGCCGCTCGCGTCGAGCCCACGCATCCGCAAGATCGCGTTCACGGGCGAGACCAGCACCGGCCGGCTCATCTCGCAGTACGCCAGCGCCAACCTCATCCCGGTCACGCTCGAGCTCGGCGGCAAGTCGCCGAACATCTTCTTCAAGGACGTCGCCGACGAGAACGACGCGTTCTACGACAAGGCCCAGGAGGGCTTCACTCTCTTCGCCTTCAACCAGGGGGAGGTGTGCACGGCGCCCAGCCGCGCGCTCATCCACAAGCCCATCTACGACTCGTTCCTCGAGACGGTGACGGCGCGCACCGCCAAGGCCATTCAGGGCAATCCCCTCGACACCGACACGCAGGTCGGGGCACAGGCATCCAATGACCAGCTCGAGAAGATCCTGAGCTACATCGACATCGGCAAGCAGGAGGGCGCGAAGGTGCGTCTCGGCGGTGAGCGCGCCGACCTCGGCGGCGACCTCTCCGAGGGGTATTACGTGCAGCCGACGATCTTCGAGGGCCACAACAAGATGCGCCTCTTTCAGGAGGAGATCTTCGGGCCGGTGGTGGCGGTCACCTCGTTCGAGGACTACGACGACGCCATCTCGATCGCGAACGACACGCTCTATGGGCTCGGTGCCGGCGTCTGGTCGCGCAACGGCAACGTCGCCTACCGGGCGGGGCGCGACATCCAGGCCGGGCGGGTGTGGATCAACAACTACCACGCATACCCGGCGGGGGCATCGTTCGGCGGCTACAAGAGCTCGGGCATCGGCCGCGAGAACAACAAGCTGGCGCTCGACCACTACCAGCAGACGAAGAACATGCTCGTCTCGTATTCGGAGAACGCGCTCGGCTTCTTCTAAGTCGCCAGCGCAGAAGAGAGAAGGCACACGTGCTCGAGGCAACGGTCACCATTCCTGACGAAACCATGTCGCGGGTGTCGCTCAGCGACACCAGTGTCACCCTGCTTCGACAGCTGTGGGACCAGTACGGGCCGCTGATGTTCCATCAGTCGGGGGGCTGCTGCGACGGCAGCTCCCCGATGTGCTACCCGGCCGGTGATTTCCTCACCTCCGACAGCGACGTGCTGCTCGGGGTGTTCGACATCGGCGATACCGGGGCTGGTTCGGCCGACCCGAAGACCATCGAGTTCTGGATGTCGCGAGAGCAGTTCCAGTACTGGAGCCACACCCACCTGACCGTCGACGTGGTGAAGGGTCGCGGAAGTGGCTTCTCGGTCGAGGCTCCCGAGGGCGTGCGGTTCATGATCCGGTCGCGGCTGATGCAGGAGACGCTGCCGTTCGCCTGACGGCGTAGTCGTCGGCGGTGGCGGCGTGCATTGAATTAGCGCGACTCGATTGAGGGGGTAGGCGAGATTTACAGGCACCGTTCGCCGACCTCGACGCAATCACCGCGCCAAAGGCGAGCCGTCCGTAGACTCCCTGGCCACCACGCGGCAGGGGAGACTTTCTATCCCCTGGACGGTGTTTCCGGCGATCGCCTCGACCAGTCGTTTCGCGGCCATCTTCCCCAGCGATTCCAGGTTCATGTCGACGCTGGACAATGGTGGTCGTGAGGCGAGGGTAAAAATCTCCCGGTTGTCGAATCCCATAACGGCCACCTGGGCAGGGATGTCAATGCCGGACTCGCGGAGGATGTCCATCACACCGCGAGCGATCTGGTCGCTCCCGCACAATATGGCGTCGACGGCGTGGTGACTGGCCAGCAGTTGCGCGGTCGCAAGCCGACCCCACTCTTCGGTCCATGCACCGAACCATGGGCTGTTGCCGACCAAACCCAGGTTGTGGCTGTTCAAGGCGGCGGTTATGCCGGCGGCGCGGTCTATCGAGGCGGCGTAATCCTCGTCGCCAGCGATGTGGAGAATATTCTTCCTCCCCGATCTCACGAGGTGTTCGGCTGCGTCGAAGCCCGCCTGCACGTTGTCGGGGACTACTGAGATATCCCGCGCGTCGTCGGACGGCGCGTAGGCGTAGACCACGGGAACCGGGATGTTCTGGCCAAGTGACGCGCGGGGATTTGTTTTGCTGCCGACCACGATGAGTCCGTCGACTCGTCTGCTCAGCAGGGCGCGGAGGTGGAACTGCTCGCGGATCGAATCGGCGCGGGCATCGCAGAGAAAGATGGATACGTTCCCGGTGCCGAACGCGTCTTCAGCGCCCATCAGGATAGGAATGCTGAACCTGCCGTCCAGCTCTCCGGTAATCAGTCCGACTGTTCCCGTCTGACCGCTAAGCAGCCCCTGGGCGAGAACGTTCGGGGTGAAGGAGATTCGTTGTGCGGCGTCCATCACCCGAGAGCGAGTTTGCGCGCTGACCGGGTACCCGCCACTCAGTGCCTTCGATGCAGTCGCGACGGAGACGCCAGCAAGCTGCGCAACGTCTTTCAGCGTGGGGCTGCGCGAAAGTCGGGGTTCCGGTTCAGCATGCGTCATGGGTTCCCGTTCGTTTCGGTATGGATTGAGAGATTACCTGCTTGACCCCAACAAAAGCGCCTGATAACTTCTGAAAAGCTTTTCGCTGAGTTTCGTGTCTTCGAACTGGGCGACGGGCATCCACCCATCAACGACGATGAAGGCAGGGTTCTGGTGCATCACTTCTCAGCGAAAACATCCACGCGACGCTCGTTCGGTCCCACGCGATCGCTTGTCTCGATTTCGGCCCTGGCGGTAACGAGCGCTCTAGTGCTCACCGCCTGCGCCCCGGCCGGAGACTCCGACTCGCCGGCCGACTCCGGCGGCCCCGTCACCCTGACCGTGTGGCACTACGCCACGCAGGACGAGCAGCTTGACGTTCTTGACCAGTACAAGACGATGTTCGAGGAGAACAACGACGGCGTCACAGTCGAGAACGTCTACGTGCCTTACGACCAGCTGAACTCGAAACTGATCTCCTCCGCTGGTGCCCAAACGGGCCCTGACGTGGTGGTGTTCAACGGCGCAGAGGCGAGCATTCTTGCCCTCGGGGGCGCTCTCGCCCCGATGACCGAACAGTGGGACGGCTTCGCTGACAAGGACCAGTTGCCCGAGTCGGTCGTTCACATCGTCGAAGAGGAGACGTACGCCGCGCAGGGTTATGTCAGCCTTCTCGGCCTGTGGTATAATTCTGATCTTCTGGCGGAGATCGGGGTCGAGCCACCGACGACGATGGACGAGCTCAACGACGCAATGGATGCGGCGGTCGCGGCGGGCAAGCAGGGAATCACGCTGTCCGGTCGACCCCAATCCCAGGGTGAGTGGCAGGCCTACCCCTGGCTGACGAGCTTCGGTTTCGACTACGCCGATCCACAGGCCGAGCCACTCGAAGAAGCGTTCACCATGGTTCAGGAATGGACCGAGACCGGTGCCCTGAGCAAAGAGGCCGCGACGTGGGACCAGACGGTTCCCTTCCAGACCTGGGCCGCCGGCAACGTCGCATTCGCGGAGAACGGGAACTGGCAATTGGGTGCGGTGGACGACGCTGCAGACTTCGAATACGGAGTCGTGCCCATGCCGCTCGGTGACGACGGACAGGTGTACCTCGGCGGCGAGGGCCAGGGAATCGGGGCATTCAGCGAAAACCCCGACGTCGCGTGGAACTACCTCGAAGAGACGTACTTCAGCCCGGAAGGGCAGCAGATCGCCTTGACCACGGCGGGCAGCCTGCCCAGTCGAGCCGATGCCGCAGACGACGACGCCATCGCCGCCGACCCGATCCTGGCTGCGTTCGCTTCGTCCATCACTGACCTCGGGGCGAACTACCCCTCGACGGCGGTACCGGCGGAGAGCGTCGCCGACCAGCAGCTCAGCGTCGGACAGACGTGGAGCGCCGTCATCTCGGGGCAGACATCACCCAGCGATGCCGCTGACGAGCTGATCGACACGCTCACTCCACTGCTCGGCCGGTGATCTGCAATGACCACCACTCGCGATGACCGACCGGCCGCGGCTGTGAGGTCGACGCGTCAGGACGGAGGCGGCGCTCCGCGCAAGAAGAAGAGGGCACCGAACAGCAGGCGAGCTCAGCTGATGTTCGCCCTTCCCGCAGCGATCTTCCTGGCCGTGCTCTCGCTGTATCCGATGTTGCAGCTCTTTCGAATGAGCGTCAGCGCAGTGGGGTCAGCAACGCTCAACAGACCATGGGAGTTCGTCGGCCTAGACAACTTCGCGGTGGGCCTAGATGAGTGAGTCCTAATTGGTCTCGCTGTGGCCGGTGCGATGTCCCGATCGGGATAGCCCCGCGTGGTCGCTGTTAATCGTTGGCGGAGGGTGTTAAACCCTGTGTGTGAAAACCGACCTCAACACCCTCCTGACCACACTTTACGTTCATCTTGACGACCGGATCATGCCCGCGCTCGGTTTTTCAAGAGACGGGCACCCGGGCCGGAAACCGGTCCTGAACGATGTCG
>NZ_JAALGE010000039.1 GCF_011057645.1 Marisediminicola senii
GCCAGATCCCGCCTCACCCTCGTCCCCGACACCGGAACCGAGGTGACCACCGAACCCGCCCTCGGACTCAGCGCCTAACCCCCAAACCGAAGGACACCGCTACACCACCACCGGGGACTTGACCGCGCAAGCGCCGGAACGACCGACTGGAATAGCACTGCGTGCTATTCCCACTCGATAGTGCCCGGCGGCTTGCTCGTCACGTCGAGGACGACTCGGTTGACGCCGGGCACCTCGTTGGTGATGCGGTTCGAGATGCGGGCGAGCACGTCGTAGGGCAGGCGCGTCCAGTCGGCGGTCATCGCGTCTTCCGACGACACCGGGCGCAGCACGATCGGGTGCCCGTAGGTGCGCCCGTCGCCCTGCACGCCGACCGACCTCACGTCGGCCAGCAGAACGACTGGGCATTGCCAGATCTCGTCGTCGAGGCCCGCCGCGCTGAGCTCGGCACGCGCGATCGCGTCGGCCTTGCGCAGCAGCTCGAGGCGTTCGTGCGTGACCTCGCCGATGATGCGGATGCCGAGGCCGGGGCCGGGGAACGGCTGGCGTCCCACGATGGCCTCCGGCAGCCCGAGTTCGCGGCCGATGGCCCGCACCTCGTCCTTGAACAGTGCGCGCAGCGGTTCGACGAGCTCGAACTTGAGGTCTTCCGGCAGCCCTCCCACGTTGTGGTGGCTCTTGATGTTGGCCGTGCCCGACCCGCCGCCGCTCTCGACGACGTCGGGGTAGAGGGTGCCCTGCACGAGGAACTTGATCGCCTCGCCGCCCGCGGCCGCCTCGAGCACGAGCGCCTCTGCCGCCCCCTCGAAGCTGCGAATGAATTCGCGGCCGATGATCTTGCGCTTCTGCTCGGGGTCGGTGACGCCGGCGAGCGCATCCATGAACTGCTCGACCGCGTCGACGGTCACCAGGCGCACCCCGGTCGATGCGACGTAGTCCTCCTCGACCTGACGGCGCTCGTCCTGGCGCAGCAGGCCGTGGTCGACGAAGATGCAGACCAGCTGGTCGCCGACCGCCTCGTGCACGATCGCCGCGGCGACGGCGGAGTCCACGCCGCCGGAGAGCCCGCAGATCACGCGGGCGTCGCCGATCTGGTCACGGATGCGGGCGACCTGCTCGGCGATCACATTGCCGCTGTTCCAGTCCGCGGGAATGCCGGCCGCGGTGTGCAGGAAGTTCTCCAGCACGTTCTGGCCGAACTGCGAGTGCTTCACCTCGGGGTGCCACTGCACCCCGTACAGGCGGCGGGCGTCGCTGGCGAACGCCGCGACCGGGGTCGACGGGCTCGACGCGAGCACCTCGAACCCCTCGGGGGCCTTCGACACCGAATCGCCGTGGCTCATCCACGCGGTCTGCTGCGGGGGCTGGCCGCCGAGCAGGCTGCTGTCGCCGGGCGCCAGCGTCACGGCGGTCGAGCCGTACTCGCGCAGGCCGGTATTCGCGACCTCCCCGCCGAGCTGCTGCGCCATCACCTGGAAGCCGTAGCAGATGCCGAGAACGGGAACGCCCAGCCCGAGGATGCCCGGGTCGAGGGTGGGCGAGTCGGGTTCGTACACGCTCGACGGGCCACCGCTCAGCACGATCCCGGCCGGGTTCAACGCGGCGACCTCGTCGGAGGTGATGGTGTGCGGCACGATCTCGGAGTACACGTTCGCCTCGCGCACGCGCCGCGCGATCAGCTGCGCGTACTGCGCGCCGAAGTCGACGACGAGTACCGGGCGCTGGCTGGTCTCGCTCATGACGCCACCACCGGGGTGGTCGACTGCTCGAGCTGGGCGATCTCGGCCTGTACGCGACGGGTCATGAAGTGCTCCACGATAAAGGACAGCAGGGGGACCACACCGCCGAGGGCGATGGAGATGAAGTAGGAGAACGGCCACCGCATGATGCTCCACAGGCGGAAGTCGGCGAACAGGTAGACCACGTACATCCAGCCGTGCGCGATGAGGATGGCGCTCGAGAGGTTGAAGGCCGTGACGGTGTCGATCGGAACCAGGGCGAAGAAGCCGCCGGGCCCGCCGATCTCCATCTCGAGCTGCAGCGGGGTGTACTTGAACACCATCTCGAAGATCAGCAGCAGCAGAAAGACGCCGGTGATGTACGCGGCGATCCGGTAGAACTTCAATGCTCCCCGAATGCGCGGCAGGTCGGAGACTTTGGGCTTGAGGGGCATGGCCCTAGTTTACGTGCGCCGGTTCGGCGTCGGCTGCGGCTGCGGCGTCGGTGGCAGCCTCGGCCGCCTCCTCCTGCTCGCGTTCCCAGGCATCCTTCACCAGGCGGAACCACATGAACACGGCGAAGCCCGAGAACACGACCCACTCGGCTGCGTAGAACACGTTCAGCCAGTTCACCGAGACCTCGTCGACCGGGGGCGGCGAGTGGATGGTGCCCAGCCCGTCGACCGGCTCGTCGGCGACCAGGTACCCGCTGTAGATACCGCCGTCGGCTTCCCACATGTTCACCAGCGCGGCGGTCGCCACCGTGCTGAACGCGCCGTCCTCGAAGTCGGTCAGCTGCGCGGCCTCGGTGGGCAGGTAGCGGCCGGTCAGCGTCACGCTCTCCGCGGTCAGGCCCTCGGCGATGGATGCCGCCCGCTCACCGGACGCGGTCCACCCGAGCCCCACGGCGAGCGACGGCGAACCGGGCTCATCGGTACGCAGGTGTCCGATCACCCAGTACCCCATGTCACCCTCGTCGAGGCGGTCGCTCACCACCATGAAGTCACCGTCGACGAACTGGCCGGACACCTCGACGAGCTGCCCTCCCGCGTCGTCGCGCATGGGCTGCTGGGGCTCCGCATAGTCCTCGAGCGCGCCCGTGGTCTCGGTCTCGCGCTCGACGACGACGCCGGCCGCGAGCCCGCGGGCGAGCTGCCACTGCCCGAGCGCCGCGAATCCCCCGGCGATGGCGAGCGCCAGCACGAGCAGCGCGATCCATCGCGGGCGACGGGCGATATTCCACATGCTCAGTACTCCGGGTCTCGGGGGCGGGTGGGCTGGGCGTCGGATTGCGCGTCAGCCTGGGCGACGAAGGGGTCGGAGGCATCCGTCCGGTCCAGGTCGTCGAATTCGGCGAGGCCGTCCGCGTCGACGTGGCCTCCCGCCGAGAGTACCGACACTGGCTTGGGGGTGGCTGGCTGCGCGGTGGTCGACGGCTGCGCGGCGCCGGGCTGCGGGGTGGCCGGCGCCGGCGGGGTGGCAGCCGCCGCGGTCGCCGCCTCGACCAGGGCGATGTTCTCTGCGCGCTGGCGGTCGCGTGCAGCATCCGCCAACCTCTTCTTCTTGGTGCCCAGGATGACGCCGCCGATCCTCTCGGAGTTGGCCGCGAGCACCGGTCCACCGATCGACATGATCAGCACGTACAGGCCGGCGAACGGCACGATGCGCTCGTCGAGCCCGGCGCTCAGCGACAGGGTGGCGAGGATCAGCGCGAACTCGCCTCTGTTCTGCAGGATGACGGTCGCGTTGATGCCGGCCTGCACGCCGAGGCCGTTGATGCGCGCGACGAACTGCCCGGCGATGATGTTGAGCGAGACGGTCATCAGCACCGCGAGCAGCACGGGCACCACGACGGCGCCGAAGGTCGTGACGTTGAGTGTCAGCCCGAAGTTGAGGAAGAAGAACGCGCCGAACAGGTCGCGCATGGGCAGTGACAGCTGTTCGATGCGGTTGCGAAAGCGGGTCGCGCCGAGCACGAGGCCGATGAGGAACGCGCCGATCGCGTCGGTGACGCCGAGCAGCTCGCCGATTCCGCCGAACAGCAGGGCGAGGCCGAAGAACAGGATGGTGAACAGTTCGTCGTCCTTGGTGCGGATGAGCCGGGAGACCACCTTGCCTCCCCAGCGCGCGAGGGAGAACATCGTGACGAGGAACAGGAACGCCACCCCGAGCTTGCCGATAACCGGCCAGATCTCGGTCTCGCCGCTGAGCACGACCGACACGATGGCGAGGTAGATCGCGATGAAGATGTCCTCGACGACGGTGACGCCGAGGATCATCGGGGTCTCGGCGTTGGGCAGCCGCTTGAGCTCGATGAGCAGCTTGGTGACGATCGCGCTCGACGACGTCGCGGTGATGCCCGCGATGATGAGCGCCTCGCGGCTGCCCCAGCCGACGAGGAAACCGAAGGCGAAGCCGACGCTCATGTTGACGAGGATGTACGAGCCGCCCGAGATGAGCAGCTTGCCCGCGTTGCTGAAGAAGGCGTCCTGGTCGAATTCGAGGCCGAGGTTGAACAGCAGCAGGATGAGGCCGAAGACCGCGATGAGCTCGATGTTGCCGGATTCGAAGCTCAGCGGGAACCAGCCGGTGTACGGACTCGCGGCGAGGCCGACGATCATGTAGATCGGGATGGCGGGCAGGCCCACCTTCGAGCCGAGGCGTCCGAGGACGTAGGCGATGAGCAGAAGAAGGCCGAGGACGACCAGCTCTTCCCCGAGGTGCACGGTCAGCCGCCGGGCGGGGAGTCGACCGCCGTGGTGACGCGGGCGATCTCGCCCGTGCGGTAGAACGCGAACGCCTTGGCGACCTTCTCGGGCGAGCCAGCGACTACGAGGGTGTCGCCGGGGAACACCTTGAAGTCGTCGGCGGGGGCCGGGTTGGCCGAGCCGCCGCGCACGACGGCGACGACGGTGAGGCCGACGACACCGCGGGAGGCGAGGTTGCCGAGCTCGTGGCCGGCGATGTGGTCGTCGTAGTCGACCGAGAACCAGTCGATGCTGAGGCCGGGGATCTGGTCGAGTCCCTCGATGCCCTCGGTGATGCGGGTTCCGCCGAGCAATTCGGCGAGGGTGTGCGCCTCGTCTTCGTTCAGGCGGAGCGAGACCTTGCTGGCATCCGACCCGTCATCCGCATCGGCGAAGCTGATCAGGTCGCTGAGGCCGGAGCGGTGGGTGATGACGCCGCACTTGCCGCCGTCACCGGTGATGAAGGTGTGCAGCACCCCGACGCCGGGCAACGTGACCCGCCGAACATCGACCATGGGAATCTCCTTCGGCGCTGGTTTCGTGCATCGAGTGCAGAATCCCCAGTCTACCGAGGGCACCCTGCAGGTTTTGTGCCTGCAGGGCGCCGACGGAGGGCGCTACTTGACGGTGATGATGTCGGGCGCCTCGAGGCGAACCCGGTCGGCGGACTCGTCGTCTGGCTGGGTCTGGCTCTCGATCTCGGCGGCGACCCGCTTGAGGTAGTTGCCCACCTCGTTCTCGATGCGCTCCTCGCTCCAGCCGAGCACCCCGGCCATCAGGCGGGCGGCGACCGGGGCGGCGGACACCCCGCGGTCCCAGGCCTCGATCGAGACCCTGGTGCGGCGGGCGAGCACGTCTTCGAGGTGCAGCGCGCTCTCGTGCGATGCGGCGTAGACGACCTCGGCCCCGAGGTAGTCGTCGGCTCCCGGAAGCGGCTCGGCGAGTTCGGGGTTGGCCCTGATCAGGTCGAGGAGTTCGTCGGTCATCGTGCCATACCTGTTGAGCAGGTGCTCGATGCGCACCTTGTGCACGCCGAACGCCCTGGCGATCTTGGCCCGCTTGTTCCAGGCGGCGTGATAGCCCTCGGCTCCGAGCAGGGCGATGTCTTCGGTCGCACTCTTCGGCACCGACGCGTCGAGCGCAGCGACTGCCTCGTCGATGGCGTCCTTCGCCATGATGCGGTACGTCGTCCACTTGCCGCCGGCGACGACCACGAGGCCGGGAACGGCGTGCGCGACGAGGTGCTCGCGCGACAGCTTCGACGTCTGGTCGGATTCCCCGGCGAGTAGCGGCCGGAGGCCGGCGAAGACACCCTCGACGTCGTCCCTGGTGAGCGGAACGGCGAGCACCTCGTTGACGTGCTTGAGGATGTAGTCGATGTCGGCGGCGGTCGCGGCCGGGTGCGCCTTGTCGAGGTTCCAGTCGGTGTCCGTGGTGCCGATCAGCCAGTGGCGGCCCCACGGGATGACGAAGAGCACGCTCTTCTCGGTGCGCAGCAGCAGCCCGAGCTTCGACTGGAAGCGGTCGCGCGGCACGACGAGGTGAACGCCCTTCGATGCGCGCACCTTGAACTGTCCGCGCTCCCCGACCATGGCCTGGGTGTCGTCGGTCCACACGCCGGTCGCGTTGACGACCTGCTTGGCGCGGATGTCGAACCTCTCGCCGGTCTCGAGGTCGTGGGCGTGCACGCCGACGACGCGCTGGCCGACCTTCATGAAGCCCTCGACCCGCACCCGCGAAGCGATGTGGGCGCCGTAGAACGAGGCGGTGCGGGCGAGCGTCGCGCCGTAGCGGGCGTCGTCGACCTGGGCGTCGTAGTAGGTGATGCCTCCGACGAGGGCGTCGTTCGAGAGGCTCGGCACCATCTGCATGACTTGGCGCTTGGTCAGGTGGCGGTGGTGCGGAACCCCGGGCGGGCGGCCGCCGCTGTAGCTGAAGATGTCGTAGAGCAGCATGCCGGCACCGATGTACACGCGCTCGACGACGCGCTTCTTGAGCGGGTACAGGAACCGCACCGGCTTGACCAGGTGCGGGGCGATGCGCTGCAACAGCAGCCCGCGTTCCTTGAGTGCCTCGCGCACGAGGCGGAAGTCGAGCTGTTCGAGGTAGCGGATGCCGCCGTGGACGAGCTTCGACGAGCGCGACGAGGTTCCGCTCGACCAGTCGCGGGCCTCGACCATGCCGACGCGCAACCCGCGGGTCGCGGCATCCAATGCCGCCCCGGTGCCGACGATGCCACCGCCGACGACGAGGATGTCGAGTTCCTTGGTCTTCAGGGCCGCGATGGCCTCTTCGCGTTCCGCCGGTCCGATCTTCGTCGATCGGCTGACCGGCTTCGTGGTGCCGTCCGTGTGAGCAGTGGACATTGGTGCCTCCCAGTTCGTGGAAGCGGCTCGGGGGCCGTCCACATCACAACGCTATCCGACGCTGTATGGAGCGACAACGACCTCTACGCGCTGGAATTCCTTGAGGTCGGAGTACCCCGTCGTCGCCATCGACCGGCGCAGCGCGCCGACCAGGTTCATGCTGCCATTGGCGACTGTGGATGGGCCGAACAGGATCTGCTCGAGCGGGGCGATGGAGCCCACCTCGACGCGGTGTCCGCGGGGCAGTTCGCTGTGGTGGGCCTCGGTTCCCCAGTGCCAGCCGCCGCCCGGCGCCTCGGTGGCGCGGGCGAGGGTCGAGCCCAGCATCACAGCGTCGGCGCCGACCGAGAACGCCTTGGCGATGTCGCCGGAGGTTCCGAGGCCGCCGTCGGCGATGACGTGCACGTAGCGGCCGCCCGATTCGTCCATGTAGTCGCGGCGCGCGCCAGCGACGTCGGCGATCGCGGTCGCCATCGGCGCGTGGATGCCGAGCGCGCGGCGGGTGGTGGATGCCGCTCCCCCGCCGAATCCGACGAGCACGCCGGCCGCGCCCGTGCGCATGAGGTGCAGTGCCGGCGTGTACCCGGCGGCGCCGCCGACGATGACGGGAACGTCGAGCTCGTAGATGAACTTCTTGAGGTTCAGTGGCCGGCCGGTCTTCGAGACGTGCTCGGCGCTGACGGTGGTGCCGCGGATGACGAACAGGTCGACCCCGGCGGCGACGACGGTCTCGTACAACTCCTGGGTGCGCTGCGGGGAGAGCGCCCCGGCGACGGTGACGCCGGCGGCGCGGATCTCGGCGAGGCGCGCGGTGACGAGCTCGGGCTGGATCGGTCGCGAGTACAGCTCCTGCATGCGGCGGGTGGCGTCGGCCGCGGGGAGTTCGCGGATCTCGGCGAGCACGGGCTCCGGGTCGTCGTAGCGCGTCCAAAGGCCCTCGAGGTCGAGCACGCCGAGGCCGCCGAGGCGCCCGATCTGGATCGCGGTCGCGGGCGACACGACCGAGTCCATCGGGGCCGCGAGGAACGGGATGTCGAACTGGTAGGCGTCGATCGACCACGTGGTCGAGACGTCCTGCGGGTCCCTGGTCCTCCGCGACGGCATGATCGCTATGTCGTCGAACGCGTACACCCTGCGGGCCCGCTTCGCGCGGCCAATCTCTACGTCACTCACCCGACAACCCTACCGGGCGCCCCGTTTGCCACCCCGTCATGCCACCGGGGTGTGGTGGGGCGTGGATGCCTCCACCCACGCCCCGCGGATCAGCGGCGGTAGTTCGGCGCTTCGAGCACCATCTGCACGTCGTGCGGGTGCGACTCCTTGAGGCCGGCCGCGGTGATGCGCACGAAGCGGCCCTTCTCCTTGAGCTCGGTAATGGTGCGGGCGCCGGTATAAAACATCGACTGGCGAAGCCCGCCGATCAGCTGGTACGCGACGGCCGACAGCGGGCCGCGGTACGGCACCTGTCCTTCGATGCCCTCGGCGATGAGCTGCTCGTCGCTCGGCACGTCGGCCTGAAAGTACCGGTCGCGCGAATACGAGGTCTTCTTGCCGCGGGTCTGCAGCGCACCGAGCGATCCCATTCCGCGGTAGTTCTTGAACTGCTTACCGTTGACGAACACCAGGTCGCCGGGGCTCTCGTCGCATCCGGCGAGTAGCGAGCCGAGCATGACGGTGTCCGCGCCGGCGACGAGTGCCTTCGCGATGTCTCCGGAGTACTGCAGCCCACCGTCGGCGATGACCGGGATGCCGTGCTCGCGGGCGGCGAGGGATGCCTCGTACACGGCGGTCACCTGCGGAACGCCCACACCGGCCACGACCCTCGTCGTGCAGATCGAGCCCGGACCGACACCGACCTTGATCGCGTCCGCGCCGGCGGCGATGAGCGCCTCGGCTCCCGAGCGGGTGGCGATGTTGCCCCCGATGATGTCGACGTGGGCGAAGCCGGGGTCGGACTTGAGGCGGCGGATGATGTTGAGCACGCCCTCCGAGTCGCCGTTCGCGGTGTCGACCACGATCACGTCGACGCCGGCCTCGGCGAGCGCCGACGCACGCTCCCACGCGTCGCCGAAGAAGCCGATGGCGGCCCCGACCCGCAGGCGACCCTCGGCGTCCTTGGTCGCGCTGGGGTACTGCTCGCTCTTGTCGAAGTCCTTCACGGTGATGAGGCCCTTGAGGCGCCCTTCCGCGTCGATGAGGGGAAGCTTCTCGATCTTGTGCTGCGCGAAGATGGCGATCGCGGAGTCCGGGTCGATACCGACCGGGGCGGTGACTAGCGGGCCCCGGGTCATGACGTCGCGCACGAGCGTCGTCGACTTCTCGAACGGTGAGACGAAGCGCATGTCGCGATTCGTGATGATGCCGACCAGACGCCCGTCGCTCTCGACGACGGGGAGGCCGGAGACGCGGAACTGGCCGCAGATCTCGTCGACCTCGGCGACCGTGCTGTCGGGGGTCGTGGTGAGCGGGTTCGTGATCATGCCCGACTCGCTGCGCTTGACCTGGTCGACGTGCGCGGCCTGGTCCTCTATAGAGAGGTTGCGGTGCAGCACGCCCAGCCCACCGTTGCGGGCCATCGCGATGGCCATGCGCGACTCGGTGACGGTGTCCATGGCGGATGACACGAGCGGCGACGCCACCGTGATGCGTCGGGTGAGCCGCGACGAGGTGTCTGCCTCACTGGGAATGACGTCGGTGTGCCCGGGAAGGAGCATGACGTCGTCGTAGGTAAGGCCGATGAAACCGAATGGATCAGGCTGAGTCATGACTCTCCTTGGATCGCGAGAGGGGTGGGATACTCCGGTGTGCGGCATCGAATCCCGGTGTACCGATCTTAACGGTTTGGCGATCAGGGTATTCCGCAGCCCATAATGAGCGGATGCGTTTGTGCCGCACCCGAAACACCGGGGACACAAACGCTTAGTAACGTCAGTGACGACAACCAGCCTCACACCGGGAGAAGCCCTTGATTCCGGCGGCTTTTGCTCTTGGAGGTTCTGTGCCACTCATGTATCGACGCGCGTCGCCAGTGGTGACCACCATCGCCGCGACCGTAGCCAGTATGATCATGGGCATAATGCTCGCGGTCCTCATGGGCCTCAGCCCCGCGTCCGCGGCGACCTCCCCGTCGCCGGAGCCATCCCCATCGGGTGACTTCACCAGCACCTTCACCATCGGCGGCCTGATCCGCGATGGCGACACCCCCATCGAGGGCGTCGAGGTGCAGGTAGAGGGAGACGGCTTCGACGAGGTCGGCGTGACCGGAGAAGACGGTCGCTGGACCGTTCCGGTTCCCGGCCCCGGCGCCTACACCGCGACCCTCCTGCCGGACACCCTTCCCGAGGGCATCGTTCCGCGTGACCCGGAGAACATCACGCGTGACGTGACCCTGGGCACCACCAACACCGTGAACGTATTGTTCCCCACCGGTGAGGGAACGGTGGTCGAGAACAACATCGCCGACACCATCCTCACCCGCTTCATCTACGGCCTGAACTTCGGCCTGCTGCTCGCGCTCGGCGCGATCGGCATCTCGCTGATCTACGGCACGACCAAGCTGAACAACTTCGCGCACGGCGAGATGGTCACCTTCGGTGCGGTCATCTTCTTCTTCTTCGGAACGGTCATCGGACTCCCGCTCTACGTGTCGATTCCGATCGCACTCGCCCTGAGCGCGTTCACCGGGTACGCGCAGGACGCCTGGCTCCACAAACCCCTGAGAAGGCGGGGGGTGGGATTGGTGCAGGCCATGATCGTGACCATCGGCCTCTCGATCCTCGCCCGCTACGTGATCCTGTTCTTCCTCGGCGGCAACATCTACACGATCGACACCGGCCTGACCGCGACGATCGACATCGGGCCGGCCACCATCACCGTCGCCTCGCTGGTGAGCATGGGCGTGAGCATCCTGATGCTCATCCTCGTCGGACTCTTCCTCACCCGCACGCGCATCGGCAAGGCCACCCGGGCAGTCAGCGACAACGCATCGCTGGCCGCGGCATCCGGCATCAACGTCGACCGCATCATCCGCATCGTCTGGATCCTCGCGGCCACCCTCACCGGCCTCAGCGGCATCCTGTACGGGGTGTTCCGCCAGGTGAACTGGAGCATGGGCTTCCAGATCCTGCTGCTGTTGTTCGCCGCGGTCACCCTCGGTGGCCTCGGCAGCGCGTTCGGCGCCCTGGTCGGCGCCCTTATCATCGGTGTCGTCACCGAGGTATCGACGGTCTGGATTCCCAACGACCTCCGCTACGCCGTCGCGCTCATCATTCTCATTCTCGTGCTCCTTGTCAGGCCCCAGGGTGTCCTGGGCCGCAAGGAACGGGTCGGCTAGGAGGCCATCATGGACTGGGGACAGATTCTCAACAGCGCGGCGGGCGAGCTTCTCAGCCCGGTGACCGCCGCATACGCCCTCGCCGCGATCGGCATCAGCGTGCACTTCGGCTACGCCGGCCTGCTCAACTTCGGCCAGGCCGGGTTCATGGCCATCGGCGCATACGCGTTCGTCGTGCCGATCCTGTCGTTCGACGCTCCCCTCTGGGCGGGCTTCCTCTCGGCCATCGTGTTCAGCATCATCTTCGCGCTGCTGCTGGGTGTGCCGACGCTGCGACTGCGCGCCGACTACCTCGCCATCGTCACCATCGCGAGCGCCGAGATCGTGCGGTACACGGTGTCGACGACCGCGCTCACCGACGTGACCGGCGGCGCCGCCGGCCTCTCCGGCTTCAACAGCGGGTTCAACGCCATCAACCCGTTCCCGTCCGGCACCTACGGCTTCGGCCCGTTCACGTATACGGAGAACCAGCTCTGGGTGCGCGTGTTCGGCTGGTCCCTGGTGATCCTCGCCTCGGTGCTGGTGTTCCTTCTCATGCGCAGCCCCTGGGGCCGTGTCGTCAAGGGCATCCGTGAAGACGAGGACGCCGTGCGCAGCCTCGGAAAGAACGTCTACGCATTCAAGATGCAGGCGCTCATCCTCGGTGGCGTGCTCGGGTCGCTCGCCGGCATCGTCTATGTGCTCCCCCGCGCCGTGCAGCCCGCCAACTACGGCACCACGCTGACGTTCTTCATCTGGACGATGCTGCTGCTCGGTGGCGCCGCGACCGTGTTCGGGCCCATCGTCGGTGCGATGATCTTCGCCACGCTGCTGACGCTCAGCGACGGCATCCTGCGCGGCCTGATCAGTGCCGACATCATCACCTTCATCAGCGGTACACAGGCCGGGCAGATACGGTTCATGATCATCGGAGCCGTGCTGATGGCGCTGGTCGTCTTCAGACCGCAGGGAATCTTCGGTAACAAGAAGGAGCTGTCGTTCAATGTCTGACACCATGCTCACCCACCCCCTCGTCGTCGGCGAGGTGGGGCCCGGCTGCAAGAAGGTCGACCCGATCGTGGTCGCCGACGGCGTCACCCGCACCTTCGGTGGCCTGACCGCCGTCGACGTCGCGCACGTCGAGATCCCCCGCGGCCAGATCACGGCACTCATCGGACCGAACGGCGCCGGCAAGACCACGTTCTTCAACCTGCTGACCGGCTTCGACAAGCCCAACGCCGGAAAATGGAGCTTCGAGGGCCACAGCCTCGCCCGCGTTCCGGCCTACCGGGTGGCCCGCAAGGGCATGGTGCGCACCTTCCAGCTCACCAAGTCGCTCGGCCGGCTCACGGTTCTGCAGAACATGCTGCTCGGCGCGACCAAGCAGCCGGGCGAGAACATGTTCACCGCGCTGTTCAAGCCGCTGTGGAACCGGAACGAAGACGAGATCACCGTGCGGGCGAAAGACCTGCTCACGAGGTTCAAGCTCGACGCGAAGATGGACGACTACGCGGCATCCCTCTCCGGTGGGCAGCGCAAGCTGCTCGAGATGGCCCGTGCGCTGATGAGCAAGCCCGTGCTGATCATGCTCGACGAGCCGATGGCCGGGGTCAACCCGGCGCTGACGCAGTCGCTACTCGGCCACATCAAGGAACTGAAGTCCGAAGGCATGTCCGTGCTGTTCGTCGAGCACGACATGCACATGGTGCGCCACATCTCCGACTGGGTCATCGTGATGGCCGAGGGCAAGGTCGTGGCAGAGGGCCCGCCCGACCAGGTCATGAACGACCAGGCCGTCATCGACGCCTACCTCGGCGCACACCACGACGAGGACCTCGGCGACATGACCGAGTCGAACCCCGTTCTCGAAGCCAAAGAGGCAGCGGCGGCGCACGCCGCAGAAGAAGGCAGGCACTGATGGCCGACACGACCGCGGCATACGCCACCCCCTCCCCCACCGAAACCCGCGAGCCCGTGCTCTACAGCACCGATCTCGTGGCGGGCTACATTCCCGGCGTCAACATCCTCAATGGATGCAACATCTCCGCGTACGCCGGAGAGCTCATCGGCATCATCGGGCCGAACGGTGCCGGCAAGTCGACATTCCTCAAGGCCGTGTTCGGCCAGGTGAAGATCCGCAGCGGATCGATCCACCTCAAGGGCGACGACATCACCGGGCTCAAGGCCGACAAGCTCGTGAGCAAGGGCGTCGGCATGGTGCCGCAGAACAACAACGTGTTCCCCACGCTGTCGATCGAGGAGAACCTCGAGATGGGCATGTTCCAGGCGCCCAAGCTGTTCTCCGAGCGCTTCGAGTTCGTCACCACGATCTTTCCGGAGCTCGCCAAGCGCCGAAAGCAGCGCGCCGGCTCGCTCTCGGGCGGTGAGCGCCAGATGGTCGCCATGGGCCGCGCCCTGATGATGGACCCGTCGGTGCTGCTGCTCGATGAGCCGTCGGCCGGGCTCTCGCCCGTTCGCCAGGACGAGACGTTCCTGCGCGTGCACCAGATCAACCGCGCCGGAGTCTCGGTGATCATGGTGGAGCAGAACGCCCGCCGCTGCCTGCAGATCTGCGACCGGGCATACGTGCTCGACCAGGGCAAGGACGCGTACACCGGGACCGGCCGCGAACTGCTGCGCGACCCCAAGGTCACCGAGCTCTACCTCGGCACGCTGGCCGCCGACGTGGACGCCGACACCAAGGCGCGCGCCGACAGCGCCGCCGGCACCACGACCGGCACAGCGACCGGCACGGCAGGCGTCGCACCGGTGTAGGCACCGCGGCGCCTGGCGCCACCCCGTAACGACAGCGTGCGATCCGTAACGACAGCGTGCGATCCGGTTCGACCGGGTCGCACGCTTCTCGTTGTGCGGGCGCCGCGGCATCCACTCGTCTTCTCGTCTTCTTGACGACACGGGCCAGGATGCTAGCTGCGTCCGCGTGACGTGCGCGACGCCCTCGGGCGGCCGGGAACGCCGAAAGGGCCCGACCTGACGGTCGAGCCCCTCGGGTGATGCTGTGGTGCGGTGGAGGTTACTCCTCGTTCAGGCTGCCGAACTCGGCGTTCAGCGGCGTGTACGTGTTGTCTGCACCGTACTGGTAGATACCGATGTAGGCCTCGGTCGGGTCACCGTTCTCGTCGAAGGTGATGGGACCGGAGGGGCCGTCGTAGTCGATGTCTTCACCGTCGGCGAGCAACGTGAGGCAGTCGGCGAAGACCTCGCACTTGGTGCCACCCTCCGAGACGTCCTGCAGGTTGTCGCGGATCGTGGTCGGGTCGTCGCTTCCACCGGCGGCGGCAGCGAGTGCGGAGAGGATCACGGCGTCGTACGACTCGGCGGAGTAGCTGAAGTCGGTCAGTTCGGGGTCGACCTCGAGCAGGCGAGCACGGAACTCGTCGCTCGCGAAGTTGCCCGGCAGGGTGCCCTTCGCGCCCTCAAGGGTGCCCTCGGGGAACTCGTACGTGTTCGACAGGTTTCCGTCGACGAAGTAGACCTTGCTGCCGTCGAAGCCCTGGGTGTTGACGAGCTCGGGAATGATCGAGCTGGTCTCTGCGAACGCGATGACCGCGACCGCGTCGGGACCGCTGGCGAGGACCTCGTCGACGATGGACGTGAACTGCGTGTCACCGTTGTTGTAGGGGACCGCTGCGCTGACCGTGCCGCCGGCCGCCTCGATCGCCGTGGTGGCGTTCTCGGTGAGGCCGATGCCGTAGGGGTCGTTGATGTAGATGATGCCGACGCTCTCGTTGCCGTCGCCGACCATCAGGTTTCCGAGCACGCGACCCTGGAGCACGTCGCTCGGGGCGGTACGCCAGTACCATCCGTCGTCTTCGTAGTCGGTGAAGTCGGGCGAGGTGTTCGCGGGCGAGATCTGCACGACGCCGGCGCTGATCAGCTGGTCGACGAAGGTGAAGGAGACACCGGATGACGCGGCGCCGACGACGAGGTCGGCGTCGAGGTCGATGAGCTCGGTGGCCGACTGGGTCGCGATGTCGGTGTCGCTGTCACCGGAGTCGCGGTGGATGACCTCGACGTCGTACTCGAACTCGGATTCGCCGATCTCGGCTGCGGCGAGGTCGACACCCGCGAACTCGGGCGGGCCGAGGAATGCCAGGCTGCCGGTCTGCGGAAGGATCGTTCCGACGGTCAGGACGCCGTCTGCGGGACGCGACGACGTGGTCGCGGTGTCCTCTTCAGTCGTGGTGTCTTCTTCAGCAGGTCCGCTGGCGCAGGACGCCAGCAACAGGATGCCGGCGGTGGCCGCGACAACCTTGATTCCTGCCGAGAAGGCGTTCGAGCGGGAAGGCGTCGTGCCCTTCAGGAATGCGCTCATGGTGCTCCTCTGGTGTGTTAAGGGTTTACGGCGCGGAAAGACCGGCCGTTGGTTCAACGTATAGAGCGAAACACCACCGCACAATACGATGCCGTTACAGGCATGTAACGCGACGGAATCGTTACATTCGCATGCACCCTGCGCCGCACGGGGCCTGCGCGCTCGAAAACTGCGGCTACGGCGCTGAATGCAGCGTCGGGTGCAGCGTCGAGAATCGAGGGTGGATGCCGCGGCTCAGGTGAGCTGCGGCGCGATGCGGCGGCTTCCACGGCCGGCGGTGACCATGTCGACGGTCAGCACGACGAGCGCGAGCCACACCAGCCCGAACCCGACCCACCGCTCGGGAGGCATGGCCTCCATCATCACGAACGCGCCGAACGCGAACTGCAGGAGCGGGGCGAGGTACTGCACGAGGCCGAGGGTCACCAGCGGCAGTCGGCGCGCGGCACCGGCGAACAGCAGCAGTGGTATCGCGGTGATGACGCCGGAGCCGACGATGCCGACGGTGTGCCAGGCGCTGACCTGCCCGATGGTGAGCCCCGCGGTGGCGGCGACAACCGACAGCTGCACGACCGCGACGGGCACCAGCCAGGCCGTCTCGAGGGCGAGTCCACTGACCGCGTCGACCCGCGGCCCGATGCGCTTCTTGATCAGGCCGTAGAAGCCGAACGAGAACGCGAGGATGAGCGAGATCCAGGGGAACTCGCCGTACCCGATCGCGAGCACGAGCACCGCGACGGCGCTGATGCCGACCGCGACCCACTGGGCGGGGCGGAGCCGCTCGCGCAGCACGAGCACGCCGAGCAGCACGGTGACGATGGGGTTGATGAAGTAGCCGAGGGCACCCTCGAGCACCCGGCCGGAGAGCACCGCGAGGATGTACACCTGCCAGTTGACGTAGATGAACACGCCGGCGAGCCCGATGGTGAGGGCGAGGCGGGGTTGGCGCACGATCGCGGTGACGCGGCCCCATGACCTGGTCGCGGTCAGCAGCACGGCGCAGAAAACCAGAGAGAAGAGGATGCGCGCGGCGACGATCTCGAACGGTCCAGACGGAACGAGTAGGAGGAAGTAGACGGGGAGAAAGCCCCACAGCCCGTAGGCGCCGACGGCCTGGATGAACCCGGTGCGCCGGGTGCCGATCACCCCGTCGGGCTGGGTTGACGGGGCTGACGGCACTATCGGAATGCTACTCGCCCGAAGGGCCCCGGTAACGACGAAGGCCCGCCGCGTGAGCGACGGGCCTTCGATCTGGAGAACTGGTGACTAGTGCACGACCACGGCGAGCACGTCGCGAGCCGAGAGCACGAGCAGGTCTTCCCCGCCGTACTTCACCTCGGTTCCGCCGTACTTGGAGTAGATGACCTTGTCGCCGACGGCGATGTCGAGGGGGATGCGGTTGCCGTTGTCGTCGATACGACCGGGTCCGACGGCGATGACCTCACCCTCCTGGGGCTTTTCCTTCGCGGTGTCCGGGATGACAAGACCGGAAGCGGTTGTCTGCTCTGCGTCGACCTGCTTGATGACGATGCGATCCTCGAGCGGCTTGATGGAGACCGACACGGTTGACCTCTTTCTCAGTACTAATGAAACCTGGGGTTGGCACCCTCACGCTGAGAGTGCCAGAAAGCAGCTTACGGGTTCGGTTAGCACTCACGCAATCGGAGTGCCAGCGTGGAGTGTCGGTCGCGGCTGTCCGGCGGGTATCGGCCGTGTGCCCCGGCGGGTGTCGGCCGTGTGCCCCGGCGGGTATCGGCCGCCCCCTCCCCGACTGGAACAATGGGGGCATGGAGACCGCCGAACTACTCGAAGTGCTGTCGGCCGACGGGCTCCGTCTTCTGGACTCGCTGCCGCCGTACGATCCGGCCGAAGACACCCTGCTCGTGGTGAGCGACCTGCGCAAGGCGGGCAACAGTGCGGCCCATGTCGCGGCGGTGCTCGGCCAGCGCAAGCTGCGCGCCAAGGCGGTCGGCAAGTTCGGCTCGTTCGCCGCACGCATGCTGTTCACCGAGGCGGGCCTCCAGCAGGCGACGCGGCTCAGCGTCGCCGCCGTGCATGCCGGACGCTTTCGGGCGGCGGATATCGCGCGGGTGGCCGACCTCGGTTGTGGCATCGGCGCAGACGCCCTCGCCTACGCGGCGCTCGACATGACGGTGATCGCCGTCGAACGGGACGAAGTGACCGCCGCCATCGCCGCATACAACCTCGCCCCGTGGCACCCGGTGACCGTCGTGCACGCCGATGCCACCACGGTGCCGCTCGACGACGTCGACGGCGTATTCCTCGACCCGGCCAGGCGCACCGCGGGGCACGAGAACACCAGTCGGCTCACCAGCCCCGATGACTGGTCGCCGTCGCTGGACTTCGCGTTCGGACTCGGGGAACGGATGCCGGCGGGTATCAAGCTCGCGCCGGGGATCGACCGCGACCTCATTCCCCCGACCGCGGAGGCGCAGTGGGTGTCCGTCGACCGCGAGGTAGTCGAGGTGGGCGTGTGGTTCGGCCCGCTGGCCCGGCCGGGAATCACGAGGTCCGCCCTCGTGATGGGCGACCACGGCACGGCAGAGCTCACCGCCGCGGCGGACAGCGACGACGTGCCGGTACGGGCACTCGGGAGCTTCGTCTACGAACCCGACGGCGCCGTCATCCGTGCCAGGCTCATCGGCGACCTCGCCCGCCGCATCGACGCGGGCATGCTCAGCACCGGCATCGCCTACCTCACCTCGGACGCCGTGGTCGAGACGCCGTTCGCGAGGGCGTTCCGGGTGCTCGAGACGTTCCCGCTCGATGAGAAGCTCCTGAAGCGGGAGCTCGCGGCTCGCGGCATCGGCACCCTCGAGATCAAGAAGCGCGGCGTCGACCTGGATCCCGCACAGCTGCGCAAGCGGCTGAGCCTGTCTGGCCAGCACAGCGCGACGCTGATCGCCACGCGGGTCGACGGCCGGCACGCCGCGCTGCTCGTCGAGCGCGTGTAGCGGCGGCGCTGCGGTTGCGCCGCGGTAGGGAGGCGTCGCCGCAGCGCTCGGCTTGTAACGAAAACGAAGGAGAAACGGGCAGGAGCGCCCCGTTTCGCACCCCGAAGACCGTGTGCAACGAAGTACTCCTTCGTTTTCGTTGACCGCGAGGCGGCTCGTGGCGTCCGGCGCCCACGTGCTGACGAAAACGACGGAGAAATCGGCGGATCGATCCGAAGCCGCGGCCGAACGGGTCGGTGCGGACAGAATGTCCTTCGTTTTCGTCAATCGTGCGCGTTCTCGTCAGCCGAGCGCGTTCTCGTCAGCGGCGCCCGTCACGTGAGCCGCAGTGCGGGTTACGGGGCGAACGAGCCGTTGCCCGCCTCGCCGACGGCGAAGAAGATACCCCACAGTGCCGCCGCGAGCACGGCGATCCCGAGGCCGACGAAGCCGGTGATCAGGGCGGTCATCCATAGCGCGCGGGCAGCGGGTCCCTCGCGCTTCTTGCCGAGGAACCCGAGCACGACAGCGGCGGCGGGAATGAAGAGCTGCAGGAACGACCCGAAGAACGGAACGATGACGACGCCCGATCCGAGGATTCCGATGATGCCGGCGATCATTCCGATGAGGCTCAGGGTCTTGGGGGCGCTGGGTGCGGCGCCCGCGCCGTAAGGCGAGGCACCAGGCTGGCCGTAGCCTCCGGGCTGGCCGTACCCGCCCGGCTGGCCGTACCCGCCGGGCTGGCCAGGTCCCCCGGGCTGCTGGTACCCACCGCTCTGCTGGTACCCGCCGGCCTGCGCATACCCGCCCGGCTGCGCGTAGCCGCTGGGCTGCTGGTATCCGCTGGGCTGCTGGTACCCGCCGGACTGCGAGTAGGGCCCGGGGGCCGAGGAGGCGTCCGGCGCTGGCGGCGGAGGGGTCGGGGCCCGGTATGCGCGATCGCTGGTGTCCTGGTCGCGGTACTCGCCGTACTCTCCGGCACCGCCGGCACCGTAGGCCGGAGCTCCCTGCTCGGCGGCGCCGTTCTCGCGCTCACCGGGCTCCCCGCCGCCGCGGGGCGGAACTGGCGGAACGTCGCGGTCGGTGGGGTCAGACATGGGAGCTCCTGAATTGTGCGAGTGGTGCGTGTTGAGCGAGTGATGCGGGTCGAGCCAGAAGGGCTGCTGGCCGCGCCGCTGCCGGGCTGGGCCGCTGCCGGCCGGGCCGGGCCGGGCCGGGCCGGGCCGGCGCTCAGTGCTAGTAGCCGCCGCCGGTGAAGCTGTCGGTCGAGCCGAGCAACACCGCGCCTCCGATGAGGGCGACGAGCAGCAGGATGTAGCCGATGGTGAACACGTAGCCGAGGATGGTTCCCCAGAGGGCGAGGCCGCGGCCCTGCTCCCCGGTCTTCTTGATCTGCGAGAGCGCGATGTGGCCGCAGATGATGCCGACCAGCGGCACCACGAACGCGCCGATCAGGGCGACGATGGACAGCACGTTGAAGCCCGGCGACGCGGGCGTTCCGGGATATCCGGCCTGGGAGTAGGCACCAGGCTGCGAGTATCCACCCGGGGTGGAGTCGCGTGACTCGTTCGAGTATCCGGTGGGATCGGTCATGAAGAACTCCTAGGGTCTGGCGGGGATGGCAGTCAGCCTTGCACCGTGCCAGCGGGGTGTCAAACACCCGGGCGGCCGCAGAACAACGATGGCGCGACGCCGATCGGGCGTCGCCTTCCATGATGCCCGCCGCACCTAGGTCAGCCCTGAATGGTGGTGACCGGCAGGGTCGAGTCGGCCGAGAAGGCGAGGCCGGAGGGCGGGTGCCCCGCGGCGATGAGCTGCGAGGCGATGGCGGCGATCATGGCGCCGTTGTCGGTGCACAGCGACAGCGGCGGGATGCGCAGCGCGATGCCCTCGGCGTCGCAGCGTTCCTGCGCGAGCTGTCGAACCCGGGCGTTCGCGACCACTCCGCCGCCGAGCAGCAGGCGCGGCACCCCGAGGTCGCGGCATGCCGCCACGGCCTTCGTGATGAGGATGTCGGCGACGGCCTCGCGAAAGCTCGCCGCGACATCGGCCAGCGGCACCTCGTCGCCGCTGTCGCGCTTCTGCTCGACCCAGCGCGCGACCGCGGTCTTGAGCCCGGAGAACGAGAAGTCGTAGCGGTGCGCCGCCATGTCCTTCTGGTGACTGAGCCCACGCGGAAAGCGGATCGCCCCGGGGTCTCCCCCGACTGCGGCCCGGTCGATCTCCGGGCCCCCTGGATATGGCAGCCCGAGCAGCCGGGCGACCTTGTCGAAGGCCTCCCCCGCGGCGTCGTCGATGGTCTCCCCGAGCAGCTCGACGTCGGTGACCAGGTCGCGCACGAGCAGCAGCGACGTGTGGCCGCCCGAGACGAGCAGCGCCACGGTGGGCAGCTCGAGTTCGGTGCCGTCGTCGCGCAGCACGTCGGCGCCGACGTGTCCGACGAGGTGGTTGACGGCGTAGAGGGGCTTGTCGAGCGCGACGGCGAGCGCCTTGGCCGCACCGACGCCGACCATGAGCGCACCGGCGAGCCCCGGGCCGCTGGTCACCGCGATGGCGTCGACGTCGGTGAGGTGGATGCCGGCTTCCGCGACGGCGGCGGTGATGGCGGGTTCCAGTGCGTCGAGGTGAGCGCGCGCCGCGATCTCGGGAACGACCCCGCCGTAGCGCGCGTGCTCGTCCATCGACGAGGAGATGACGTTCGCGAGCAGGGTGGTGCCGCGCACGATGCCGATGCCCGTCTCGTCGCAGCTGGTCTCGATGCCGAGCACGAGCGGGCCGGGTGCCTGCGCGTCGCTCATGCGAGTGCCATCTCGGGGGCGGGGATGTCGAGGCGCATCACGATGGCGTCCATTCCGTCTGGGTAGTAGGCGGCCCTGCGCGAGATGCGCTCGAAGCCGAGCCTCTCGTAGAGCCGGCGGGGTCCCTCGTTGTCGGCGCGCACCTCGAGGAACATGCGGCTGGCACCGCGCTCCCTGGCTTCGTCGATCATCCTCAGCAGCATCGTGCGGCCGAGCCCCTGCCTGCGGGCCGATTCCGCCACGGCGATGGTGTGGATCTCGCTGTCGTCGGCGCCGCGCGGGGCGAACAGCCCGGCATACGCCTCGACGACATCGGGGGTCTCCGGCCGCACCGCGACGACGTAGTAGCACTGCGGGTTCGCGAGCTCGCTGCGCATGCCCGCGGGCTGCCAGGCATCGCCGCCGAAGCTCGCGTTCTCGATCACCATGATCGCGTCGAGGTCATCGACCCCGGCGCGGCGCAGCTGCCACATCAGCTGACCCGCTTCGGCCCGGCCGACACCGTGACGTCGGGCGAGCGCAGGTAGAGCGGCTGCGCGTCGGCGAACGGCTCGCCCGCGACGAACAGCGCCTCGGCGAGCATGCCCATTGCCCCGGCAGAGACGGTGGATGCGTCGAGCCGGCGGTAGCGCGAGTAGTCGGGTACGGCGCGCTCGAGGTCGGCGGGCACGCAGAGACCGGCGGGGCCGACGCGCTGGGGCAGGCCGGCAGCATCCGTACCCTCGTAGGCGGACCAGTAGACCTCGCGCCGGCGGGCATCGGTGACCACGAGCAGCGGTTCGGTGCTCGACGCTGGACGCTGGACCGAGCCGTATTCGGCGAACGCGATGGCGTCGTGGCTGACCACCCGCACGACGGGCTTGCCCGCCCCGAGCGCGAAGGCGCGGGCCGCGGCGATGCCGACGCGCAGCCCGGTGAACGGACCAGGCCCCATGCCGGCGACGACGCCGGACAGCGCGGCGATCGCGACGCCCGACTCGCGGAGGCACTCGTCGATGTAGGTGCCGATGATCTCGGCGTGCCCGCGGGTGTCGGCGGATGCCCGCTCGGCGATGATGCCGCGGTCGCGGTCGACTACGGCGACCGACGTACCGGCCGAGGTGTCGATGGCGAGAAGCATCCGATCAGTTTAAAGGTACGCATGCCCGACGATTCCCGCCGCCCCTGCGCACCGCGAGGCTCAGGCGAATGGATGCTGCCGCCAGCGTTCCCCGACGGCGGTGATGGTGACCACGCGCGCCTCGACCACCTCGTCGACCACCTCGGCGGTGGCGGCATCGGGCACGGTACCGGACGCCACCGCGCCGGCCACCGCCGAACCGCCACCCACGGCACCCCCGGTCGGCCGCGCGATCGACACCCGCAGCACGGAGTCGCTGATGCCGTCGATCATGCCGGCGGCCCATTCCACGACCACGATCGAGCCGGCGAAGTCGATGTCGAGGTCGTCGAGCTCCGCGGCGCTGCCGAGCCGGTAGGCGTCGACGTGCACGAGCGGCGGCAGGCCGTCGGCGCGCGGGTGGGTGCGTGCGATGACGAAGGTGGGGCTGGTGACGGTTCCGCGCACGCCCAGCGCCGCACCGAGACCGCGCGTGAGGGTGGTCTTGCCCGCGCCGAGCGGACCGTCGAGCGCGACGATGTCACCGGCGCGCAGCTGCCCTGCGATGCGGCGCCCGAGAGCGGCCATCTCGTCGGGCGTCGCCACGGTGAGCGTGAATTCGGTTACCGGTGCGGGGGCGCCCGACGTACCCGGCGCGGCCTCGCTCATGACCGGTACCCGATCTCGACGCGGCTACCCAACCTGGTGACGATCTCGTAATTGATGGTGTCGGCGGCGGCGGCCCAGTCGTCGGCGCCGGGGTGCCCGCGCCGGGGGTCGCCGAACAGTACGGCGCGATCACCGATCGACACCCGCTGGTCGCCGACGTCGACGACGAACTGGTCCATCGCGATACGCCCGGCGACCCGGTGGGTGACGCCGTCGATAGTGACCGGACCGCGGTTCGAGGCCTGCCGCGGTACACCGTCGGCGTAGCCGAGGGGCACCAGCGCGAGGGTGGTCTCGCGCTCGGTGCGGTAGCTGTAGCCGTACGAGACGCCGCTGCCTGCGGGCACCCGCTTGACGTTGACGATGCTGGCGCTGAGTTCCATGGCCGGGCGGAGGCCGAGGTCGGCGGCGCTGGAACCTGCACCCCCGTCGTCGAACGGCGAGAGCCCGTAGATGCCGATGCCGACGCGCACCATGTCGAAGCGCGCGGCCGGAACCCGGATCGCGCCCGCGGTCGCGGCCAAGTGCCGCAGTTCGGGGGTGAGTCCCGCAGTATCGGCCATGGTGACGGCGTTCTCGAACGCGGCGACCTGCGCCGCGTCATCCACCTCTCCCGCGTTGGCGAGGTGGCTGAACAGCCCGTGCACGCGCAGCTGCCCGCGCTTCTCGTAGGCGGAGGCGGCCCCGAACAGGGCGGCGCAGTCGTCGAGCGTCGCGCCGTTGCGGCCGAGGCCGGTGTCGACCTTGAGGTGCACGCGGGCGAGGGTGGATGCCGCGGCGACCCTGTGCAGTTGCTCGAGCGAGCTCACGCCGATGTCGACGCCCCGCTCGATCGCGGAGGCGAAGTCGGCCGACGGCCCGTGCAGCCAGGCGAGGATCGGGGTGTCGATGCCCCCGGCGCGCAGCTCGAGCGCCTCGGCGATCGTGGCGACGCCCAGCCAGTCGGCCCCACCGAACACCGCGGCGCGGGCGCTCTCGACCGCGCCGTGCCCGTAGCCGCGCGCCTTGACGACGGCCATCAGGTGGTCGGTGCCGGCGATGGCGGCGAGCGCCTGCACGTTCGCGGTGATCGCGGTGAGGTCGATGAGCGCCTCGCGCGTAGGCCTGGTGGTCATGATTCCGCTACCAC
Source organism: Marisediminicola senii (assembly GCF_011057645.1). Classification (GTDB taxonomy): domain Bacteria; phylum Actinomycetota; class Actinomycetes; order Actinomycetales; family Microbacteriaceae; genus Marisediminicola; species Marisediminicola senii. Next base: position 24,129 of record NZ_JAALGE010000039.1, read on the forward strand.
CCACGCGATCGCGATGCCGGCGTCGTGGCTCATCGTGAGGTGGATGCTGCCGATGCCGCGCTGGCTGGCGATTGCCGCGGCGGCTCCGTGCAGCTCGAACGACGGGTTGCCGTGGTCGTCGGAGACCACGCGCATGTCGTGCCACTGCACGCCGTCGGAGTGGCCGATCGCCTTGATGAACGCTTCTTTGGCCGCGAATCGGCCGGCGAGCGATCGCAGGGACAGGGTGCGCTGCGGTGTCTCGAGTTCCCCGGCCGAGAACAGCCGGGGCAGCAGCCGCGGCGTGCGGGACGCGGCCCGCTCGAAGCGCACAAGGTCGACGACATCGACCCCGATGCCCACGATCACCGAGCGCCCATCACTGCACCGTACCCCGCGGCCCTGCCGCTACTCGACCGTGACCGACTTGGCCAGGTTGCGGGGCTGGTCGACGTCGAGTCCCTTGGCCGCGGCGAGCTCCATGGCGAAGATCTGCAGCGGTGCGACCGCGAGCAGCGGCTCGAACAGCGTCGATGCGAGCGGGATGGGGATGACGACGTCGGCATACGGCAGCACCGCGGCGTCGCCCTGCTCGGCGATCGCGAGGATGCGGGCGCCGCGGGCGCGGATCTCCTGGATGTTCGAGACAACCTTGGGGTGCAGCGAGTCGCGTCCGCGGGGACTGGGCACGACGACGAACACGGGCTGGCCTGGCTCGATGAGCGCGATCGGCCCGTGCTTGAGCTCACCGGCCGCGAAGCCCTCGGCGTGGATGTAGGCGAGCTCCTTGAGCTTGAGCGCACCCTCGAGCGCGACCGGGAACCCGGCGTGCCGGCCGAGGAACAGCACGGCGCGGGTGTCGGTCATCCAGCCCGCGAGCTGCTTGATGGCGTCGTGCTGCTCGAGCACGGTGGCGAGCTGCTCCGGCAGTGCCTGCAGCTCGTCGAGCAGGTCGCTGATCTCCTCTTTCGGCAGGGTGCCGCGCACGGCGGCGAGGTGCAGGCCGAACAGGTAGAACGCGGCGACCTGGGCGACGAATGCCTTGGTGGATGCCACGGCGACCTCCGGCCCGGCGTGCGTGTAGATCACGGCATCCGATTCGCGCGGAATGGTCGCGCCCTGGGTGTTGCAGATCGACAGCGTGCGCGCACCGTTCGCGACGGCGTACTTGACGGCCATCAGGGTGTCCATGGTCTCGCCGGACTGGCTGACCGAGATGACGAGGGTGGATGCGTCGATCACCGGGTCGCGGTAGCGGAACTCGTGCGACAGCTCGACGTCGACGGGGAGCTTGGCCCACTTCTCGATGGCGTACTTCGCGAGCATCCCGGAGTAGGCGGCGGTGCCGCATCCCAGGATCACGATGCGGTTGACGCCGGTCAGGTCGAGTCCGGCCGATGCCGCGCTGCCGGGCTTCGTGCTCGCGGCGGGGTCGAGTTCGGTGAGGCGCACTGCACCGTCGACGATGCGGCCGCGCAGCGTGTTGGCGATGGCGTCGGGCTCTTCGCTGATCTCCTTGGCCATGAAGCTCGACCATCCGCCCTTCTCGGCGGCGGCGGCGTCCCACGCGATGTCGAACTCCTCGCTCTCGACGGGGGCGCCGTCGAAGTCGGTGACCGTGACGGCGTCGGCGGTGATGGTGACGATCTGGTCCTGGCCGATGGCGACGGCGCGGCGGGTGTGCTCGACGAACGCGGCGACATCCGATCCAAGGAAGTTCTCGCCGTCGCCGAGGCCGATGACGAGCGGGGAGTTGCGGCGGGCGCCGACGACGACACCCGGCTGGTCCTTGTGCAGCACGAGCAGGGTGAACGCGCCGTGCAGGCGGGCGACGACGAGGCGGAGGGCCTCGGCGAGGTCGCCGACGCGCTGGTATTCGAGGCCGACGAGCAGCGCGGCGACCTCGGAGTCGGTCTCGCTGGTGAAGACGGTCTCGGGGTGCTGCTCCATGAGCTCGTTCTTGAGCTCCGCGAAGTTCTCGATGATGCCGTTGTGGATGAGGGCCAGCTTGCCGTCGTCGCCGAGGTGCGGGTGCGCGTTCTGGTCATTCGGCCCGCCGTGGGTGGCCCACCGGGTGTGCCCGATACCGGTGGAGCCGTTCGCCATCGCGGCGAGGTCGAGGTCATCGACGAGGATCTGCAGCTTGCCCGCGCGCTTGCGGGTGTGCAGGTCGCCGTCGGGGTCGATCACGGCGATGCCGGCGGAGTCGTATCCGCGGTACTCGAGGCGGCGAAGGCCCCCCAGCAGAACTTCGACGCTCTTGGACGTACCGACGTAACCCACGATTCCACACATAGAGATCGATTTTACGGGCACGGGAGACGGATGCCCGCCCCGACGCGACGGCGGGGTGCTGTGTCGCGTGCCGCGGGGTGCGGGCCGTGCGGTTCTGCGGCCGTGACGCGCCGGGCGTCGCGATGCGGGCGGTGCGGCATCCACCCCGCCCTGCCGCGCACTATTCTGGGTCCTCATGCGTGCCAACGGACAGCCGAGCCACACCGGCGGGCACAACACCCCATTCATCGAGATCGACAGGGCCGACTGGGCAGCACTGGCACCGACCACGCAGCTGCCGCTCACGCCGAACGAGATCGTCGAACTGCGCGGTCTCGGCGACGTTCTCGACCTGCGCGAGGTGAGCGAGGTCTACCTGCCGCTGTCGCGCCTGCTCAACCTGTATGCGGCCGGCGCGAAGCAGCTGCACCGCGCCACGAGCGACTTCCTCGGGCAGCGCGCCGAGAGCACGCCGTTCGTGATCGGCGTCGCCGGGTCGGTCGCGGTGGGCAAGTCGACCATCGCCCGCCTGCTGCGCGAGCTGCTCGCCCGCTGGGACGACACCCCGCACGTCGAGCTGATCACCACGGACGGCTTTCTCTACCCGAACGCCGAGCTCGAGCGCCGCGGGCTGATGACGCGCAAGGGGTTTCCGGAGTCGTACGACCGCCGGGCGCTGATGCGCTTCGTCAGCAAGATCAAGAGCGGGGCCGAGGAGGTGCGGGCGCCGTTCTACTCGCACCTGCGCTACGACATCGTGAAGAACGCCGAGGTCGTGGTGCGCCGTCCCGACATCCTGATCGTCGAGGGCCTCAACGTGCTGCAGCCGCCTAGCGACGCGCACCGGCTCGCCGTGAGCGACCTGTTCGACTTCTCCGTCTACGTCGACGCGCGCAGCGCCGACATCGCCAACTGGTACGAGACGCGGTTCCTGGCGCTGCAGCGCGGTGCGTTCTCGAACCCGCAGTCGTACTTCCACCGGTTCTCGACGCTGTCGCCCGAGGAGGCGTCGGCGACGGCCCGTGACATCTGGAACCGCATCAACGGCCCGAACCTGTCGGAGAACATCCTGCCGACCCGGTCGCGGGCGACCCTCGTGCTGCGCAAGAACGAGCAGCACGCCGTCGACACGGTGCTGGTGCGCAAGATCTAGCGGGCGTTCTACAGCGCGAGCTGCTCCAGCACGACGGCGGCGAGCTCGCGGGCGATGCGATCAGCGGTCTCCTGGTCGGATGCCTCCACCATGACGCGTACGAGCGGTTCGGTACCCGATGGGCGCAGCAGCACGCGTCCTGAGGTGCCGAGTTCCGCCTCGGCCGCGCCGACTGCCGCGGCGATCACGGGATCCGACGCGAGACCGGCGAGGTTGACGCCCTTGACGTTGATCATCACCTGCGGGTACACGGTCATGATGGATGCCAGTTCCGCAAGCGACTTGCCGGAGCGGGCCATCTCCCCCATCAACTGCAGGCCGGTCAGGATGCCGTCGCCGGTGGTGGCGTAGTCGCTCATGATGACGTGGCCAGACTGTTCGCCGCCGAGCGTGAGCCCTCGTTCGTTGAGGGTCTCGAGCACGTAACGGTCGCCGACCTTGGTCTGCAGCACGCTGATTCCGTGGTCGGCCATGGCCTTGCCGAGGCCGATGTTGCTCATCACGGTCGCGACGAGGGTGTCGTCCTTGAGCAGGCCGCGCTTCTTGAACGACACGGCAAGGATCGCCATGATCTGGTCGCCGTCGACGACATTGCCCTCGGCGTCGACCGCCAGGCAGCGGTCGGCGTCGCCGTCGTGGGCGATACCGAGGTGGGCGCCGTGCTCGAGTACCGCGGCGGAGAGCCCGTCGAGGTAGGTCGAGCCGACGCCGTCGTTAATATTGGTGCCGTTGGGGTCTGCGCCGATCACGGTCACGGTCGCGCCGGCGTCGGTGAATACCTCGGGCGAGATGCCGGCGGCGGCCCCGTGGGCGCAGTCGAGAACGACGTGCAGTCCGTCGAGGCGCTCGCGCATGGTCGACAGCAGGTGCACGACGTAGCGGTCCTCGCCGTCGGCGAACCGGCGGATGCGGCCGACCTGGATGCCGGTGGGGGCGAGCTTCGGCGCCGCGAGGGCCGCTTCGATGCGGTCCTCGACGATGTCGGGGAGCTTGGTGCCACCGGTGGCGAAGAACTTGATGCCGTTGTCGGGCGCCGGGTTGTGCGAGGCGGAGATCATCACGCCGAAGTCGGCCTTGATGTCGCCGATCAGGTACGCGGCAGCGGGGGTGGGGATGACCCCGGCGTCGAGCACGTCGACTCCGGAGCTGGCGAGGCCGGCGGCGACGGCCGCGGCGATGAACTCGCCGGAGACGCGCGGGTCGCGGGCGACGACCGCGACGGGTCGGCGGCCTGAGGCACGCCGACCGTCAGCGATCTGTCCTTCGCCGAGGACGACCGCAGCGGACTGCGCAAGACCGAGGGCTAGCTCGACCGTGAGGTCTTTGTTAGCTAGCCCTCGGATACCGTCGGTGCCGAAAAGGCGAGCCATCGGTGAACGTCGGTTACCGAAGCGCGATTAGCGCTTCGAGAACTGAGGAGCCTTACGTGCCTTCTTGAGTCCGGCCTTCTTGCGCTCCTTGACGCGAGCGTCGCGGCTGAGGAAGCCCGCCTTCTTCAGCGTCGCACGGTTGTTCTCTTCGTCGATCAGGTTCAGCGAGCGCGCGATGCCGAGGCGCAGTGCGCCGGCCTGGCCGGAGGGGCCACCGCCGGTGATGCGGGCGATGACGTCGTAGCTGCCCACGAGGTCGAGCACCGTGAACGGGTCGTTGATGAGCTGCTGGTGGAGCTTGTTCGGAAAGTAGTCCGCGAGTTCGCGGCCGTTGACCACGAACTTGCCGGAGCCGGGCGCGATGCGCACGCGGGCGATGGCCTGCTTGCGGCGACCGACGGCTGCTCCCGGAACGTTGAGTACGGCGCGGGGCGCCTTGGGAGCGTCTTCTGCAGCGCTCTCAGTCGAGTAGCTCGTGGGAGCTGCCTCTTCGATGGTGGCCGCGTCTACGGAGTCTGAAATCTTCGCCATGAGTAAGGGAATCCTTTTGATGTGCGGGCGGCGCTACTGCGCGACCTGGGTGAAGGTGAAGGTCTTGGGCTGCTGCGCAGCGTGGGGGTGCTCGGGGCCGGCGTAGACCTTGAGCTTCGTGAGCTGAGCGCGGCCGATGGAGTTCTTCGGCAGCATTCCGCGGATGGCCTTCTCGACCGCACGGGTCGGGTGCTTCTCGAGCAGCTCGGAGTACGTGGTGGCGGTGAGGCCGCCCGGGTAACCCGAGTGACGGTATGCCTTCTTCTGCGCGAGCTTGGAGCCGGTGAGGGCGACCTTCTCGGCGTTGATGATGATGACGAAGTCGCCGGTGTCCATGTGGTTGGTGAAGATCGCCTTGTGCTTGCCGCGCAGCAGTGCTGCCGCGTGGGTGGCGAGACGACCGAGGACGACGTCCGTCGCGTCGATGATTACCCAGTCGCGCTGGATGTCATCGGGCTTGGGGGAATATGTGCGCGTCACAGTGCAACTGCTTTCTGTCGAAATGAGGTGTTCGTGAATCCCACTCCGTGGAACGTTCCCGACGGGAACCTTGCCGGTGGAGGGCTCAAGTTCGGGTGTCGCGCCGAGAAAGCGCAGGCACCAAGGGTCAACACTAGCCGACGGGCGGCGTGCGGGCAAACGAGCGCGGTCGTGGGGTGACCGCGGATGCGGGTCAGTCGGTGTCGTCGTCCAGGTACGCGACGCCGCCAGCGTCGCCGTCGAGCGTGATCGGCGGACGGTGCGCCCTGGTCTGCTCGGCCCGCGCACCGAGCTCGGCGTCGGGCGGGTAGCCGACCTCCATCAGCGTCAGCCCCTTGGCCGGCATGACCTTGAAGTCACTCGTGCGCTCCCGCAGGTCGCGGATGCCGACCAGCCGGTGCGGGGCGAGCTTGCCCTGCCCGACGGCGATGGTCGCACCGACGAGTGCGCGCACCATGCTGTGGCAGAACGCGTCGGCCTGCACGGACGCGACGAACACCCCCGACGGCAGCCTGTTCCACCGAAAGTCGAGGAGGGTGCGGATGGTGGTGGCGAAGTCGCGTGGCTTGCAGAACGACGCCCAGTCGTGCAGCCCGAGCAGGGTCTGCGCGGCGGCGTTCATGCGGTCGAGGTCAAGCCGGGCGGGGTACCAGACCGTGTTGCCCCGCTCGAGCGGGTTGCGGGGGCCCGCGGCATCCGCAACCCGGTATTCGTACCGGCGCCAGATGCCCGAGAATCTCGCGTCGAAACCCTCGGGGGCGACGGATGCCGCGGTCACGACCACATCGGACGACAGCCCCGCGATACCGTTCAACCGCCGCGCGAGCGACTCCGGAGGGCGCAGGTGGTGGCCTCCCGATGGGATCTTGCGCACCCGGTGCAGGCTCCTGACCTGGGTGGCGGTGACGTCGAGGTGGGCGACCTGGCCGAGGGCGTGCACCCCGGCGTCGGTGCGACCGGCGACCGTGAGCTCGGGCGACGGCTGCTGCCGACGGAAGATCGTAGCGAGGGCGGCGTCGAGCTCGCCCTGCACTGTGCGGAGCCCTGGCTGGCGAGTCCAGCCGGTGAAGTCGGTACCGTCGTAGGCGATGTCGAGCCGGATGCGCAGGTCCGGGCCGGTGAGCGGAGGTACCGGGATCGGCGGAGTGGGGCCGGCGGCAGCATCCACCTCGCCGTCGTCTGTCACGCCATCGATCCTAGATGAGTGAGTCCTAATGGTCGTAGGCGATGAGGGAGCGTTTGTTGGGTGCTCCGATGAGCCAGTTGTGCCAGATTCCTGCGGCGAGGGCGAGTAGTCGGCCTGCGATTCGGGAGTAGACGC